>DDKS01000037.1:0-312 GCA_002340095.1 Betaproteobacteria bacterium UBA2592 | reverse complement strand
TCAGGGCGATGTGGCAAAAGCCGCTGCCATTTTGGGCGTCAGTCCCAGGACCTTGTACCGGAAGCTGCAGCAGGGGAGTGCCCCGGCCGTGAGGTAGCCGGAACCTGGGCCGGAAATTGCTTGTGTTGAACTGGGAGACATCTCCCGGCAATGCGGGTCAAACACGAAAGCGAGGTGCGAAATGAACCTAAAAACCTCACCACCGAGACACAAAGACACAGAGAGCTTCAAAAAAACAATGGCTTGCATTTTCTTCCACGCGCACCCAGAAAGTGACCTGGCCCTCCAGGACAAGTCTTTGTTTTTCCTCGG
>DDKS01000029.1 GCA_002340095.1 Betaproteobacteria bacterium UBA2592 | reverse complement strand
ATTTATTTTGTAAACACCCTCTCAGCAAGGCGGGATACGCGACCGAAAAGGCCTCCAACGCCGAGGAGGCCCTGAAGAAGTTCCAGTCCGGCATCAAGGTCGACCTGCTCATCACCGACCTCAACATGCCCGGCATGAATGGCATCGAACTGATCAAGGAAGTGCGCAAACTGCCAGCCTACAAGTTTCTGCCCATCCTCTTCCTGACCACCGAATCGCAGCAGTCCCGCAAGCTGGAGGCCAAGGCCGCCGGCGCATCCGGCTGGATCGTCAAGCCGGCCACCGCCGATGATCTGCTCAACACCATCAAACTGGTCCTGCGCTGACACGCCATGGAAATATCCGTCCTTTTCCGCCGCGCCCTATTGGTCTTCATCGCCGTTGCATCCGCTGCGGGGCTGACGGTCTATTTCCTCAACGACTGGTTCCACGACGTCCTGCTGCCCGCCGTGGGGCTCACCGCCCCCTTCGGCGATGCGGTGGGCACGGTGCTCATCCTCGTCGTGGCCTACCTGGCCCAGCGCCTGGTTTCCCTGGCCTTCTTCCGGGACTACATGTACGGGCTGTCCCGTACCCAGGCCAAGGACAACTCCCGGCTGGAAGTCTTCGCCCAGGTCTCCGAAGAGGTGGCGGGCGAACTCAAGGCCGTCCATGACTTCAACGACGTGATCCGCGCCCAGCTGCACGCCGTGACCGGAGAAACCGAGAAAGCCGCCTTCGCCATCACCGAGAAACTGCTCACCATCGACGCCGTGGTCACCGAGCTGGACCAGTTCGTTTCCGCCACCAGCAGCGAATCCACCGCCCTGGTGCAGGATTCGGAAGCCCGCATCGCCCAGAACCAGAGCACGGTGGAGAAGATGGACCGCTACATCCAGCAACGCCTGGAGGAAACCGAGCAGGACCAGCAGCGGGTGACCCAGGTGGTGCAGCAGGCCCGCTCCCTGGCCAGCCTGGTGCAGTTGATCCGCGACATTGCCGGCCAGACCAACCTGCTGGCCCTGAACGCCGCCATCGAGGCTGCCCGGGCCGGCGAAGCCGGCCGCGGCTTCGCCGTGGTGGCCGACGAGGTGCGCAAGCTCTCCACCGAAACCGAAGCCGCGGTCAACAAGATCAACCAGGGCATCCAGTCGGTGGCCCAGAGCATCGAGACCCAGTTCCAGGACAAACTCTCCCACAGCAACCTGGAAAAGGAACGGGCCTTGCTCAACGTGTTTTCCCAGCAGCTGGCCGACCTCAGCCATGGCTACGAGGAACTGATGCGGCACGAAGCCAGCGTCCTGGCCACCATCAAGAGCAACAGTTCGAAGCTGGCCGAAATGTTCATGGAAGCCCAGGCCAGCGTCCAGTTCCAGGACGTGACCCGGCAGCAGCTGGAACAGGTGATCGGGGCCCTCAACAACCTGGACGAACACGCGAACCTGCTGGCCCAGCGGCTGCTGGCCTTCGACGACCCGGACTTCACCTACACCCCCATCGCCCAGCATCTGTCGGCCCTGTACGAGCGCTACGTCATGGAGCAGCAGCGCCAGACGCACCAGGAAGCCGCCGGTCTGGCCCCCACCGGGACGGAGCCCCCGGCAGCCACCCGCAAGATCGAGCTTTTCTGAGGGAGCACCATGAGTACCAGCCAGCGCCTCACCCTGCAGGAAGACCTGACCATCTACCACGCCCTGGAACAGAAGCGCCAGTTGCTGGACGCCCTGGCCCAGGCCGACACCCTGGAACTCGACTTGTCCCAGGTGGCGGAGATGGACACCGCCGGCCTGCAGCTTCTGATCCTCCTCAAGCGCGAGGCCCAGAAAGCCGGCAAACAAGCCACCATCGTGGCCCACAGTCAGGCCGTGCGCTCCGTCATCGACTTCTGCAACCTGGCGGCGTACCTGGGCGACCCCCTGGTGATTCCGGCCAAGGAAGCCCATTGATTCCGAAAGGCAAGCCATGGATGAACTGACCAGCGTCTTCGTGCAGGAAAGCCGGGAACAACTGGCGGACATGGAGGCCGGCCTGCTGCGGCTGGAGCAGAACCCGGAGGACGCCGACAACATCAACGCCATCTTCCGGGCCGCCCACACCATCAAGGGGGCCTCGGGCGTCATCGAGTGCGGCTTCATCGAATCCTTCACCCACAAGGTGGAGAACATCCTGGACAAGCTCCGGAACGGGGAGATCAGCGTCAGCGCCCCCTCGCCACCCTGCTGCTCGAATGCTGCGACCACATGGGCCAGCTCATCGACGTGCTCGAAGCGGGCCAGCCCGAACCCCCGCCCGACGTGGCCAGCCAGGGCGAGCGCCTGACCGGCCGGTTGGGCAGTTTCCTGGAAGCCGGCACGCCAGCCGCAGCCGATGCCGGCGTCCCGGTGGAGCACGAATCCCCGGTGGAAGTGTCGGGAGGCGGCGTAGTCATCACCGACGGCTGGCACATCTCGATACGCTTCGGCCCCAACGTCCTGCGCGGCGGCATGGACCCCCTGTCCTTCCTGCGCTACCTCGCCACCCTGGGCGAGATCCTCGGCATCGAAACCCTGCCGGACGCCATGCCCGACGCCGAGGAGATGGACCCGGAATCCTGCTACCTGGGCTTCGAGATCCACTTCCAGACCCGGGCCAGCAAGGCCGACATCGAACGGGTCTTCGACTTCGTTCAGGATGAGTGCGAACTGCGCATCCTGCCCCCCAACAGCAAGCTTTCGGAATACCTGCAACATATCGAGGAACTGCCGGAAGACAACATGCGCCTGGGAGAAATCCTGGTGCGCTGCGGCGCCCTGACCCAGTCCGAACTCGACGAGGCGCTGCATCTGCAGCAGCAGGCCAGCGCGCCCACAGAAAACGAGAAGGAGGCAGCGCCGCCGCCCCAGCTGGGCGAGATCCTGGTGGAACAGAAGGTGGTGCAAAAGAGCCTGGTGGATGCGGCCGTCGGCAAGCAGGCTCAGGTGAGCGAGAAAAAAGCGAAGGAATCCCGGATGATCCGGGTCCAGGCCGACAAGCTCGACCAATTGATCGATCTGGTGGGTGAGCTGGTGATCGCCGGGGCCTCCACCAATCTGCTGGCCAATCGCAGCGGCCAGACCGACCTGGTGGAAGCCACCTCCATCCTTTCCCGCCTGGTGGAAGACATCCGTGACTCGGCCTTGCAGCTGCGCATGGTGCAGATCGGCGAAACCTTCAACCGCTTCCAGCGGGTGGTGCGCGATGTTTCCAAGGAACTGGGCAAGAATATCGAGCTGGTCATTTCCGGGGGTGAAACCGAGCTGGACAAGTCGGTGGTGGAAAAGATCGGTGACCCCCTCATGCATCTGGTGCGCAACGCCCTGGACCACGGCATCGAGCCCGCTGCCGTGCGCGCCGCTGCCGGCAAGCCGGAACAGGGCCGGGTCGCCCTCAATGCCTACCATGACTCGGGCAGCATCGTCATCGAGGTCTCCGATGACGGTGGCGGCCTGAAGAAGGACCGCATCCTGGCCAAAGCCATCGAAAAAGGGATTGTCCAGCCCGGCCAAAGCCTGTCCGACCAGGAAATCGTGAATCTCATCTTCGAACCGGGCTTCTCCACCATGGAGAAAGTCTCCAATCTGTCCGGCCGGGGCGTCGGCATGGATGTGGTGCGCCGCAACATCCAGTCCCTGCGGGGTACGGTGGAGGTCACCACCCATGAGGGCCAGGGCTCCACCTTCACCATCCGCCTGCCGCTCACCCTGGCCATCATCGACGGCTTCCTGGTCGGGGTCGACAAATCGGCCTACGTGATTCCCCTGGACACCGTGGTGGAATGCATCGAACTCAAGGACCAACCGGACAGCCAGCACTACCTCAACCTGCGCGGGGAGGTGCTGCCCTTCGTGCGCCTGCGGGAAATCTTTGCCATCGAAGGCGACATCCCCCAACGGGAAAATGTGGTGGTGGTCCAGTTCGCCGGCCAGAAGGCCGGCATCGTGGTGGATCAGCTGCTGGGGGAGTTCCAGACCGTCATCAAACCCCTGGGAAATCTCTTCAAGCACCTCAAGGGAATCGGCGGCTCCACCATCCTGGGCAGTGGCGAGGTCGCCCTGATCCTCGATGTCCAGGCCCTCATCCAGCGCTGCGCCAATGCCGAAGAAGCCCGGATGCGCAACACCAACCGCCTGCTCACCGCCTGTAACAACTGAATCCGAATCCTGCTGCCAACCGGAGAAGCCCCATCATGCTCAAGAACCTGAAAATCGGCACGAAGATCGGCCTTGGCTTTGCCATTGCCATCCTCTTCCTCATCACTGTGTCAGCCATCGGCATCAGCCAGCTGAACGAACTGAACAAGGGGGTGGACAACCTGGTCAACGACCGTTTCCCCAAGACCGTGCAAGCCAACGCCATCATCGACAACATCAACGTCGTGGCCCGCTCCACCCGGAACATGCTGCTCGATCCGAGCGAGGCCAACATCAAGCAGGAAATTGAGCGGATCACCGGCCCGGATGGTGCCAGCGCCATCATCACCAAAAACATGGAAATCCTGGACAAGACCCTGAACCTGCCCCGGGGCCGGGAACTGTTCGACATGATGAGCAAGGCACGCAGCGAATACCGGGCTCATCTGGGCAACTTCATCGAACTGGTCAAGGCCGGCAAACGGGAAGAGGCCACCCGCCTGATGTTCGGCGAGTTGCGCACCACCCAGACCACCTACATGGATGCGGCCATGAAGCTGATCGACTTCCAGACCGAACTGGTGGAGCAACAGGGCAAGGACGCCCAGGAAACCGTGGCTCGCGCCCAGACCCTGATCATCTCCCTGGCCGTGGCCGCCACGGTGTTGGCCGCCCTGGTCGGGTTCATCGTGGCCAGGGCCATCACCCAGCCCGTCTCCCAGGTGGTGGATGCTGCCCGGAAGATGGCGGCCGGCGACTTCAAGTTCGATCTCAAGTCCGACGCCAAGGATGAAGTGGGCGAGGTCGTGCGGGCCGTGGAATCCGTCCAGCAGGCCGTCCAGTCCATGACCGACGATGCCGCCATGCTGGCCCGTGCCGCCGTGGAAGGCCGGTTGGTCACCCGGGCCGATGCCGACAAG
>DDKS01000038.1 GCA_002340095.1 Betaproteobacteria bacterium UBA2592 | reverse complement strand
GTGGTGAGGTTTTTAGGATCAAAGCCCTTTGGCAAAAGTGTACTGTCACGTCTTTTCACGGCCAGCAAGGGCGGTGAGCGCGCTTGACAGCAGTGTCCCGGGTCTTGCGAGCGCAGTGTGCAGTGTGTGTTGCAAAGGCGCTGCGGGAGGCCGCATTTTGCCACACCGTCATGGTTTTGAGAAAAGATCTGGAAGGGTTTGATGTCCGCGCCTGGTGCCGGAGGGCTTGCCCCTTCCATGTGGGGGCGTCAAATTCGCCCGATGCCGGTCAGGATCAGCATTTCCGCTTCGTGGGCGGCGACAGGGCGGGAGTAGAGGAAGCCCTGGGTGCAACTTACACCCATGGCCTTGAGGATGGCGGCCTGTTCGGGCAGTTCCACCCCTTCGCAGATCACCTCCTGCTGCAGGCGCTGGGCGAGATGCACGATGGTCTCGACGAAGTGACGGTCGGTTTCCCGCTCGTGCAGGTGGCGCACGAAGGAGCGGTCCACCTTGAGGGTGTCGATGGGCAGGCGGTGCAGGTAGGAGAGGGAGGAATAGCCGGTGCCGAAGTCGTCGAGCAGGATGCGGATGCCCCGGGCCTTGAGGGCTTCGAGCAGGGCGATGGCCCGGTCCGTGTCCTGCATCAGGGCGCTCTCGGTGATTTCCAGTTTCAGGAAAGCGGGGGGCAGGCCGCTCTGTTCCAGGGCCTCCTGCACATGGCCGAGCAGCTGGGCATGAATGATCTGCTTGCTGGAGAGATTGACGCTGACGGTGAGCTGGCCGGCCCCCGGCAGGGTCTGGTGCCAGGTCCGCAGCTGGCGGCAGGCTTCCTGCAGCATCCAGCGGCCCAGGGGCACGATCATGCCGGTTTCCTCGGCCACGGGGATGAACTCCTGGGGGGAAACCAGGCCCCGCACCGGATGGTTCCAGCGCACCAGGGCCTCGAAACCGGCCAGGCGTCCCTGCTGCAGGTCCACGATGGGCTGGTAGTAGGCCTGGAACTGGCCCCGCTCCAGGGCGTGGCGCAGGTCGATCTCCAGCTCCAGGCGGCGCACCGCCTGGTCGTGCATGTCCTTGTTGAACACCATGTAGGCGCCGCCGCCCTGCTCCTTGGCGCCCACCATGGCCAGGTTGGCATCGCGCAGCATCACGTCCGGCTGCCGGTATTCGGGAGAGCTGGCGACGATGCCGAAGGAGACGGTGGTAAACACCTCGTGGCCGTTCAGGGTGAAAGGCAGTTGCAGCTTCTGCTGGATGCGGTGCACCACATGCAGGGTGGAACTCACGTCGCGGATGTCTTCGAGGAGGATGCCGAATTCATCGCCGGCCAGGCGCGCCACCATGTCCGTCGGGCGGATGGTGTTGCGGATCAGGTTGGCGACGCTCATGAGCAGCAGATCCCCCATGCGGTGCCCGAGGCTGTGGTTGATGACCTTGAAGCGGTCGATGCCGCAGTGGAGCACGGCGAAGCGGGTGTCCTGGCGCCGTTCGGCCCGGTGCAGGGTGTGTTCGAGCCGGTCCAGGAACAGGCTGCGGTTGGGCAGGCCGGTGAGGCCGTCCACGAACACGTCGGGCAGATGGGCCTCTTCGGCGCAGAGGTGTACGGCGGTTTCGTGGGCGGAAGCGTAGAACAGCGCCTCCTCCTCGTCCCAGGTGAGGTTCCACACCACCCCCAGATAGCCGCCGCCCTTGCGGCAGCAGCGGCAGGCGAAGCGCAGGGTGAGCTGGGCCGGACCCATGCCGGCCAGGCGGCGTTCGCAATCTTTCCGGTCGCCCTCGTAGAGCAGGTCGAAGAAGCGCTGCCGGCGCAGCTCCTCCAGGGAGAAGCCAAGCGCCTCCTCCCAGGCATCGCTGACCATTTTCAGCTCCCCCTGGCGGTCGAACACCAGCAGCAGGGTGTCCGGCAGCTTGAGGAAGGCGCTGGAAAGATGGCCGGGATCACGACGCTGTCGGTACATGCCTTATGAATGAAACGAAAACCACACCATTATGGCCCAAGGAACCCGGGCCCGGGAATGCCCGTTAAAATGGCGCCATGACCGACATTCTCCTTGTCCTCACCAATCTGCCCGACCAGGCCAGCGCCGGGCGTCTGGCGACCTCCCTGGTGGAAAACGGGTTGGCCGCCTGCGTCAACATCCTCGCCCCCTGCCACTCGGTCTATCGCTGGCAGGGAAAGGTGGAAAGCGCCACGGAAGTGCCCCTGCTGATCAAGACCCGGGCCGGGCGCTATCCGGAACTGGAAGCGGCCATCCGGGACCAGCACCCCTACGAACTGCCGGAAATCATCACCCTCCCGGTCAGTGGCGGCCTGCCCGCCTACCTGGACTGGGTAAGCAAGGAAACGGAGGGCCCATGGGCCGTTTGCTGATCTTCTTCGCCGGGCTGCTGGCCCTGCTTGGCGCCACCCCCCTCAAGGCCCAGGAATTCCTCGACCCTCGGGTGGCCTTCCAGCCCAGCGTGCGCGCCCTGGACGACCGCACCCTGGAAGTGCGCTTCGAAATCGCCAAGGGCTACTACCTGTACCGGGACAACTTCCGCTTCGCCAGCGACGCAGTCACCCTGGGCGAGGCCCAGCGCCCGCCCGGGAAGGAAAAGCAGGACGAAACCTTCGGCCGGGTCCAGGTGTATTACAAAGAGGCGCTGATCCGCCTGCCGGTGGAGCGCAATACCAGCGGCCCCATGGCCTTCTCCTTGCAGGTCACTTCCCAGGGCTGTGCCGATGCGGGGGTCTGCTACCCGCCCCAGACCCAGACCCTGGCCGCCGAACTCCCCGCCGAGGGCAGTATGCCCCCGGCAGCGCCGATGGAACTGGCCGGCACAGCCACCGGCAGCGGTGACGAAAGCGGGCTGATCGCCGCTACCCTGGGCAAATCGGGGTTCTGGACCAACCTCTTGATCTTCTTCATCGCCGGCTTGGGGCTGGCCTTCACCCCTTGCGTGTTCCCGATGATTCCCATCCTCTCGGGCATCATCGCCGGGCAGGGAAAACAGGTCTCCCGGGGCCGGGCCTTCGCCCTCTCCCTGGTCTATGTGCTGGGCATGGCGCTTACCTACACCGCCGTGGGCGTGGCCGCCGGCCTCACTGGTACCCTGCTTTCGGCCGCCCTGCAGAACGTCTGGGTGCTTTCCGCCTTTGCCGGGGTGTTCGTGCTGCTTTCCCTCTCCATGTTCGGTTTCTACGAACTGCAACTGCCCCCCGGCCTGCAGAGCAAGCTTTCGGAAGAGTCCGGCCACCTGCAGGGTGGGCGGGGCATCACCGTGTTCTTGATGGGAGCGCTCTCGGCCCTGATCGTCGGGCCCTGTGTCGCCGCCCCCCTGGCCGGTGCCCTGCTGTACATTGGCCAGACCGGGGATGCGGTGCTGGGCGGTGCCGCCCTGTTCGCCATGGCCCTGGGCATGGGGGTGCCGCTCCTGCTGGTGGGCCTTTCCGCCGGGACCCTGCTGCCCCGCTCCGGCCCCTGGATGGAAGGGGTGAAGAAGGGATTCGGCGTGGCCCTGCTGGCTACTGCCGTGTGGTTGATGTCGCCGGTGATTCCCCAGGTGGCCCAGATGCTGGCCTACGCCCTGCTGCTGATCATCACCGCCGTCTACCTGCACGCCCTCGACCCCCTGCCGCCCCACGCCAAGGGCTGGCTGCGCTTCTGGAAGGGGGTCGGGGTCATCATGCTGCTGACCGGCGCCGCCCTGCTCCTGGGCGCCCTGGGCGGCAGCCGCGATACCCTGCAACCGCTCTCCGTGTTCCAGGGCGGGGCCCAGGCGGCCCCCGCCCACCTGCCCTTCACCCGGGTGGCCAGTGTGGAGGCCCTGGATGCCCAGGTGGCCGAGGCCCGTGCCGCCGGCAAGCCGGTGCTGCTCGACTTCTACGCGGACTGGTGCGTCTCCTGCAAGGAAATGGAGCGTTTCACCTTCAGCGATCCGGCAGTGCAGGCGCGCATGGGCCGGTTCGTGCTGCTTCAGGCGGACGTGACCGCCAACAGCGGGGCCGACAAGGCCCTGTTGCAGCGCTTCCGGCTGTTCGGTCCGCCCGGCATCATCTTTTTCGACCCGGACGGCCAGGAAATTGCCGGGCTGCGAGTGGTGGGGTTCCAGGACGCCGCCACCTTCGTCCGGGTTCTCGATCAGGCCCTGGCCCGCTGAGTCCCGGGTGCCCGTGCTAGAATCGGCACCCTCGTCAAGCCTGCAGAAAGCTTCCCCATCATGTTCTCCGGAATTGTCGCGGCCGTGGGCCGCATTACCCAGTTGACGCCCCGGGAAGCGGGTTTCCGTCTCACCGTCGAACCCGGTGGCCTGGACCTGTCCGACGTGGCCCTGGGCGATTCCATCGCCCATGCCGGCGTCTGCCTGACCGTGGTGGACAAGGCGGCCGACAACCGCTGGTACTGCGTGGATGTCTCCCCCGAGACCTTTTCCTGCACCGTGGGCCTGGACCAGCCCGGCGAGGTGAACCTGGAGAAGGCCCTGTGCCTCAACGACCGCCTCGGCGGGCATCTGGTCTCCGGTCATGTGGACGGGGTGGGCGAGGTGCTGCGCTTCGACCCGGTGGGCGACAACCGCCTGCTGGAGATCCGTGCCCCCCACGCCATTTCCAAATACATCGCCAGGAAAGGCTCGGTGGCCGTCGATGGCTGCAGTCTGACCACCAACACCGTGGACGGCGACGTGTTCACCATCAACCTGATTCCCCACACCCTGGAAGTCACCACCCTGAAGCGCCTCAAGCCGGGTAGCCGGGTGAACCTGGAAATCGACCTGATCGCCCGCTATACCGAACGGATGCTGGCCTGGGAAAAAGAGGAAAGCCGCTGATGTCTCCCACCAACCCCGCCATCGCTTCCACCGAGGAGATCATCGCCGAGTTCAAGGCCGGCCGCATGGTGATCCTGGTGGACGAGGAAGACCGGGAAAACGAGGGCGACCTGGTGCTGGCCGCCGAACACGTGACCCCCGAAGCCATCAACTTCATGGCCAAATTCGGCCGGGGCCTGATCTGCCTGACCATTACCGAAGACCGGGCCCGGCAACTGGGGCTCGCCCAGATGGCCCGGGACAACAAGACCCCCTACGGCACCGCCTTCACGGTTTCCATCGAGGCTGCCGAGGGCGTTACCACTGGCATTTCCGCCCAGGACCGGGCCAGGACCATCCAGGTGGCCGTGGCCCGACATGCCACCCCGGATGACATCGTCCAGCCCGGTCACGTGTTCCCCATCACCGCCCGCCCTGGCGGCGTGCTGGTGCGCGCCGGCCACACGGAAGCCGGTTGCGACCTGGCCCTCCTGGCCGGCCTGGAGCCCGCCTCGGTGATCTGCGAGATCCTCAAGGAAGACGGCACCATGGCGCGGCTGCCGGATCTGATCGAATTCGCCCGGAAACACGGGCTCAAGGTGGGCACCATTGCCGACCTGATCCACTACCGGGCCGCCTCCGAGACCCTGGTGGAGCGCGTCACTTCGAAACCGGTGCAGACGCCGCATGGGGAATTCATCCTGCACGCCTATGTGGACCGGGCCTCCGGCGCCTCGCACCTGGCCCTGGTGAAGGGCGAGATCCCGGCGGGCGGCGAGACCCTGGTGCGGGTGCACGAGCCCTTGTCG
Source organism: Betaproteobacteria bacterium UBA2592 (assembly GCA_002340095.1). Classification (GTDB taxonomy): domain Bacteria; phylum Pseudomonadota; class Gammaproteobacteria; order Burkholderiales; family Rhodocyclaceae; genus Azovibrio. The sequence goes on along the minus strand of DDKS01000038.1, from coordinate 6,049 downwards.
GTGCTCGATTTCATCGACCCGGCCAGCCGCCCCGCCTCGTTCAGCATCGATCAGGCCCAGGCCGCCATCGCCAGAAACGGCCACGGGGTGATCGTGCTGATGCACCGCTCCGAAGGTAGCGCCGAGATCCTTGCCCGCCTTACCGCCGAGCCCGGCAGCCAGAAGCGCAACCAGAAGTGGGACCCGCGTACCCACGGCATCGGCGCCCAGATCCTGCGCGACCTGGGGGTGACCCGTATGCGCCTGCTCTCCAGCCCGCGCAAGATACCCTCCATGACCGGGTTTTCCCTGGAAGTCACCGGTTTTGTCTCGTCTCCCGAGGAGTTGAACTGACATGCCCCGCTTCGCGAATGTCTATGAATACCCCGAAACCCTGGACGGCGCCGGCCTGAAGATCGGCATCGTCATGAGCCGCTTCAACCAGGACGTGTGCGAAGGACTGCTTTCCGCCGCCGTGGCCGAACTGAAGCGTCTGGGTGTTGCCGATGCCGACATGCAGATCTGTACCGTCCCCGGTGCCCTGGAGATCCCCCTGGTGCTGCAGACCCTGGCCCAGAGTGGCAAGGTGGACGCCCTGGTGGCCCTGGGCGCGGTGATCCGGGGCGAGACCTACCATTTCGAGGTGGTTTCCAACGATTCCTGCCGCGCCATCATGGAGGTCCAGTTGCACACCGGCGTACCCGTGGCCAACGGCATCCTCACCTGCGAGAACGACGACCAGGCCCTGGTGCGCATGCAGCAGAAGGGCACCGATTGCGCCCAGGCTGCCGTGGAAATGGCCCGCCTGCTGGCGCAGGTCAAGGCCCGTACCGCCCGCATCTGACCCAGGAAAACCCCATGACCGAAGCCAAGACCGGCGCCCCCAAGGTGCCCCCCAAAGCCTCCCAGAAATCCCCCCGTCGCCGGGCCCGCGAGTTCGCCCTGCAGGGGCTTTATCAGTGGCGTGTCGGGGGGGCCGACGAGGCCGCCATCGAAGCCCACCTGCCGGAGCTGGAAGGTTACAAGAAGGCGGACGAAACCCTCTGCCTGACCCTGATCCGGGGTGTGCTGCGCCAGCACCAGACGCTCGAAGCCCAGCTGGCGGAAGCCCTGGACCGCCCCTTCGGCGAGCTGTCCCCCATCGAGGCCAATGTGCTGCTCATGGCCACCTACGAACTGGCCCATTTTCCCGAAACTCCCTACCGGGTCATCATCAACGAGGCCATCGAACTGGCCAAGGTTTTCGGCGGCACCGATGGCCACCGCTACGTAAACGGCGTGCTCGACAAGATGGCCGCCAGACTGCGCACCGTCGAGGTGCAAGCCTGGCGCAAGCAGCGGTGAGCCCCGCGCCAGCCGCAAGGTGGATTCCCGCATGGGTGAATTCGACCTGATCGCCCGTTACTTTGCCCGCAGCACCCCCGGGGCCATCCTCGGCCCCGGCGACGATGGCGCCCTGGTGCAGCCCGGCCCCGGCCTGGAGCTGGCCGTGACCACCGACATGCTGGTGGAAGGCACTCACTTCCTGCCCGGCACCGATCCCCGCGACCTGGGCTGGAAAACCCTGGCCGTCAATCTCTCCGACCTGGCTGCCATGGGCGCCCGGCCGCGCTGGGGGCTGCTGGCCTTGAGCCTGCCCAGCGCCGACGAGGCATGGCTGGCTGCCTTTGCCGAGGGGCTGCACGCCTGTGCCCGGGAATTCGACGTGGACCTGATCGGCGGCGATACCACCCGGGGGCCCCTCAACCTGTGCGTCACGGCCATCGGCGAAGTTCCCGCCGGCCAGGCCCTGCGCCGCAATGGCGCCCGGGAGGGGGACGATATCTGGATTTCCGGCCAGCCCGGCCTGGCCGCCCTGGGGCTGGCCCAACTGCAGGGCCGGCTGGATCTGCCGCCCCGCTGGCAGCCCCTGTGCATCAAGCGTCTCCAGGCGCCCCGACCCCGGGTCCAGCTGGGCCAGGCCCTGCGGCTCCTGGCCCATGCCGCCATCGACGTTTCCGATGGTCTGCTGGCTGACCTGGGCCACATCGCCCGAAGTTCGAACCTCCAGGCCCGCCTGATCCTCAACCAGTTGCCTCACCTGCCCGCAGGGGTGGACCGGGCCGCCGCCCTGGATGCCCTGCTGGCCGGCGGCGATGATTACGAACTCTGCTTCACCGCCCCCGCCAGCCAGCGCCTGGCCCTGGGCTGTCTTGCCACCGATCTGGATGTGCCCCTGTGGCGCATCGGCAGGATGGAAGCCGCCAATCCCCTCGGTGCAGTGCTGCTGATGGATGCCGACGGCCAGGTGATCCCCTGGGACCGGCAAGGATACGACCACTTCGCCTGAAGCGCCGCCCATGAAAAACGGCACCCGCAGGTGCCGTTTTCTTGCGCCGGCCACGCCGGTCAGCGGAAGATGATGACTTCTTCCCGGCTGCGCTCCTGCTGGATGACGCTTTCCCGCACCGGGAGGGAATCGCCGCTCAGGGCTGCCAGTTGTTCTTCCAGCTGCTTGATCACGTCCTGGCCCAGGCTCTTGGAAACCTCGGACACCACCTTGCCCCGGTTGAGCACGATGCGCCCGCCCCGAGAGGACATGAGTTTCACGTCCTGCCCCTCGCCCATGGCAGAGAAAGCGGCCTTGACCTGATAGTTTTTGGTGCTGATGAGGCTGAACTCCGCTACCAGCTCCAGGCTCAGGGTATGGGAGACCGTGTCCGTATGGTCGATGGGGTTGGCTTCCTGGCGGAATTCGATGCTGTTGATGGACCCGAACAGCACGTAGTCCGCGCCGGGATACATGCCCTGCTTGATGCGGGCGATCACGTCGTAGAGCTTTTCCGTGTTTTTGGCCGTGTAAGGCTTGGCCTGGACCACCTGGAAGTAGCCGGACTTGAGCATCTCCCCCTTGATGTCGGCGGTGAATTTGCGCAGTTCGCCCCGCTCGATGTAGGAGTAGGTGCCTTCTTCGTAGGAGAAGGACGATTCGGAACGGGCACTGAGGGAGCCGCTGGAACGGCGGGAATAGCTGTAATCGCTTTCCCGTTCGCTTTCCCGCCCGGAGGCACGCAGGGAGGACTTTTCCGATGCCTTGATGGAGCGGAAGTATTCCTGCACCCGTTCCTCGTAGGCCAGATCGGTGACCGCCACCTTGAGGGGGCCGGCCGCCTGGGCCGCCAGGGTGCTGCCCAGCAATACGCCGGTCAGCAGCAGTTTCTTGAGAAAGGCACTCATGCTCGCGACTCCCGGATCAGCGCTTGGCGGACTTGCGGATTTCCTTCTCTTCGGACCATTCCACAACGCCGCTCTCGATTTCGATCAGGCGCAGGTTCATCTTGTAGTAGACGTCCTTGACGTTGGAGCCCTTCTTGACGATGGAGGAGATGCTGCCATCCAGACGGTACTTGGCGCCTTGCATGTTGCCCATCTTCACGGACTTGGACTTCTTGTACAGACCGCTCTGGTTCTGGCGACGCAGTTCGTCTACCTGATTTTGCATGTCCTCGCCCTCGATCACGTACTTGACGCCGTTCTTCTGCAGCTGGGTGAGGATGGTGTCGGTGATCAGGCGGGTGTCGAAGTACTCGCTGGTCTTGTTCTTCACCGGGGAGGCCATCAGCAGTTCGCGCTTCTTGATGGCGTTGCGGATCTCCGGGGTCTGCAGCAGGGACTGGGTCATCTTCTCGGCGATCATCTGGATGTCGGTGGAACCCAGATCGGTGGTCACCGTTTCCACGGCCCGGGCGTCGCCGTAGCTGACGCTGCCGTCACCGGCAGCGGTCGGGGAGGTGGTCTGGCAGGCGGACAGGGACAGGGCCAGCAGGGCGGGCAGGAGCAGGGCTTGGGGTTTGCGGATCAGGCTCATGGAGGGTCTCCGTTAAAAGGTAAGCGAGGAAATTACTGGTTGGTGATGCCGCCGGGGGGATTGCTGCCGGAAAACGGTGCTCCCTCGTTCTTGGGGCTTTGCAGTTCCAGGCGGAAATCGGTGGCCTTGAAGGTGGGGGAAACCGCCTGGATCACCTTTTTCTGCAGGCCATAGATGATCTCGGGCTTCCAGGCCTCCTCGTCCCAGACGGTGAAGCCGTCGTCATCGAGCCAGCGGAAGCGGTAGTAAAGCTGCTGGTTGCTATTGTCGGTGTTGCTGATGGTCACCTGGATGCGCAACAGACCATCCCGCTTCACGGCACGCATGTCGGTGACCTTGAGGTAGGACATCTTGCCCAGTTCCTCCACCTTGCTGGCGATGGTGCCACCCTCGGCGGCAGCCTGGAGGGCGCAGGGGGTGCCCAGCAGGGCAAGGCCCAGGGCGGCGGTCATGGTGATCTGTTTCATGTCGGACTCCCTTACTTACCGGCCCTGGCCTTGCGCTTGGCAGGCTTGACCGGCTCTTCGGTGAACATGCCGGCCCCGGCTTCAATCCGGGGCTGGCCCACATAGACGGCGCCGTTGGCGAGGCGGATGGGGATCACGGTCAGCCGGTCCCCCACGGTCACTTCGGTCTTGTAGACTCCGGCGCCGGTCTGGAACTCGATGGGCACGGTACCCCGGGGCAGGATGGCCCGGGCCACGGCAAGACGTTCAGGCAGGGTGCGCCAGGCCCGTTCGTCGGCCTGCTCGGTGACGACGGAAGCGATGCCGACGAGCAGGCCAGCCACGGGGCCGGCGTTTTTCTGGGCCTGGTACTGCAGGGCCGACTTGGCGATGGCGCGCACCATGGTGCGGCCCATGATGCCAGGCAGTTGGTCCTTCAGTTGACGACGGGCCATGGCATCCACATTCACCAGGGTTTCCACCGGCAGCTCCTTGCCATTCACCTTGAGGCTGTTCGGCATGAAGCTCTTGCCTTCGGACTTGAGCACGGGGAAGGAGAGGGGGGTCGCCACCCAGCGGCCATTGACGGGAATGGGCAGGGGAATGGTGACCGACTTCCAGGCCGGGGCAAAGCCGCTTTCCACCACGAACAGCACGTCGGCCTCGTTCGGGCCTGGCTGGTTGCGGCCCACCTTGCCCACCTTTTCCTTGATCAGCCTGCTGTTGGGCTGCAGTGCCAGGGCATTGCGGTAGCCGGGCTCGGCCAGGGAATACTCGCCAGTCACTTCAAAGAAGTAGCCTGCCAGATAGTGGGCAAAGGCATTCTGGAAGCCGTTCTTCAGCTCCCGCACCTCGGGACTGTCCAGCTCGTCCAGGGGATAGCCCTTGGCGGCCAGGTCCTTGAGGTCGGTCTTGACCCCCTGTTTGTCCTGTTCCTCCTTGATCTTCTCGTATTCCTTCTCGCGGAAGCTCTCGATCAGTTTTTCCCGCTCGTAGGTCTTCTTCATCTCGATGCGGGCGTGGTCGAAGTTGCCAAGCAGGATGTGGTCCAGGGTCAGCTTGGCGGACAGAAAGACCTTTTCATAATCCTGACCGTCATAGCGGCGCACCCGGTCGCTCACCAGGAAGGCACCGATCTCGCCCAGCACCTTGGTGGGGTTGGTGCGGTATTCGTCTTCCCAGGTGCGCACGATTTCGTCGGCCACCAGCCAGCTGTCCCGGCTGCCCTCGTAGTCCTTCTTCAGGCAGAGCAGCTCGCCCTTTTCGAGGTAATAAAGGATGTCGCGGCCGCTGATGGAGTCCAGCACCGTCTTCTCCTTGGCCTTGCCATCCTTGTCCCTCGGGGCATCGGAGGCGAACAGGGGCTTGTTGTTCTTTTCCAGCTGGTCCAGGGCCTGGTCGATCTGACCGGTGCGCACCAGGGTCACGGTGCTTTGCATCTCGGCATCGTAGCTGCGCAGGGGATTGCCGGCACAGCCGGCCAGGAGCAGGGAGCCCGCCAGGGCAATGGGTAGGAAACGTGAGAGGGACATGGCAATAGGGTTGAGAAACAAAATATGCGGATAATCTATGACCTGCGCGTCTTTGTCCATGCTGTTTTTGTCCAAAAAGGCCGCCACCGGGAAAGCCGGTGGCAAAAGCCCGGGAAAAATCAGCGATACTTAGCAGGCCGTTGAAAAACTACTGCGGTGGGCCATCTGCGGCGTTGCGCGGTGCTCGCTTCCTCGCCTATCTATTGATCCTAAAAACCTCACCACAGAGACACAAAGACACAGAG
>DDKS01000061.1:13203-16776 GCA_002340095.1 Betaproteobacteria bacterium UBA2592 | reverse complement strand
GCTCGCCGAGGCCCGCATGCTACTGCGCAGACTCACTACTTGAAATTGTAAACGCCCTCTTAGACACAAGAGCGGGGATCAACGCCCGGCAAAGCGGATGATGCTGCGCCCGTCCTCGATCTGACGGGGTTCCGGCCTCCAGGCGTGGCCATAGATGATCTCGAAGGTGACAGGCAGGCGTCCATCCCGGCGCAGGCTTTCGAAGTGGTGCTCCAGCCCCTGCAGCAACCCTCGCCCCGCCAGCCCCCGGCGCCGGTCGCGCATGGCGCAGGTGGCGCCGGCCGCGCGCAGATCGGCCAGCAGGGCGGGTAGATCAGGATAGGTCAGGGTAATGACCTCCATATCCACCACCGGGTCGGCAAAGCCCGTTTCCACCAGCATGTCGCCCAGGTCGTGCATGTCGGCAAAACGCTGGGTATGGGCGTAACCATCCCGGAAACCGGCCCGCAGTTCCTTCAGGGTGTCCGGCCCCAGGGTGGAGAACATCAGCAGCCCGCCGACCTTGAGGCTGCGCAGGGCTTCCCGGAACAGGGGCCGTGGTTCCTCCAGCCAGGGCAGCAGCAAATTTGACCAGACCAGGTCAGCACTCCGGCTGCGCAGCGGCAGGCAACAGGCGTCGCCCGCCACATAAGCCGGTTCGCGCTCCCGCCCCCCCCTCAGCCAGCGGCGCCAGCCCTGGGGCCTTGCCGCGCCGGGCAGCATGGCGGTCTCCTGATCCAGCCCCAGACAGCGCGCAGCGGGATAACGCTGCTGCAAGCCGGGCAGGGAAAGCCCGGGACCACAGCCCAGATCCACAATCCATTCGGGGGTCAGGCGCACGTAGTCCAGGCGCTCCTGCATCCGCCCATCGATTTCCCGGGCCAGGAAGTCAGCCCGGGCATAGCCGGGTGCAGCGCGGCGGAAATTGTGCCGCACCCGCTCCAGGTCGAGGAAATCCGTCACGGTCCCGCTTAAATGGCGCGCAGACCCAGCTTCTCGAACAGGGCGTCGTCCCGGGAAACGTCGGGATTGCCGGTGGTCAACAGATGATCGCCATAGAACATGGAGTTGGCACCGGCCAGGAAACACAGGGCCTGCAACTCGTCGCTCATTTCCTGGCGCCCGGCAGACAGGCGCACATAGGAAGTGGGCATGGTGATCCGGGCAGCGGCGATGGTGCGCACGAACTCAAAGGGATCCAGGGGCGGCAGGTCGCCCAGTGGCGTGCCGGGGATGGGCACCAGGTTGTTGATGGGCACGGACTCGGGCGGCTGGGGCAGGTTGGCCAGCTGCACGATCATGGCGGCACGGTTGCGGCGCGACTCGCCCATACCGATGATGCCGCCGGAACAGACACTGATCCCGGCAGCGCGCACCTTTTCCAGGGTATCGAGGCGGTCGTCGTGAGTATGGCTCCTGATCACCTGGCCGTAGAACTCCTTGTCCGTATCCAGGTTGTGGTTGTAGTAGTCGAGGCCGGCCTCCTTGAGCTTTTCCGCCTGGCCCTCCTTCAACATGCCGAGGGTGACGCAGGTCTGCAGGCCCAGAGCCTTCACCTCACGCACCATCTCCAGCACCTTGTCCAGATCGCTGTCCTTGGGACCCCGCCAGGCTGCCCCCATGCAGAAGCGGGAGGCCCCCTTCGCCTTGGCGGCCTGGGCGGCGGCCACCACCTCGTCGATGGGCATCAGCCGCTCCCGCTCCACATCCGTATCGTAACGGGCCGATTGAGAGCAGTAGCTGCAATCCTCGGAACAGCCGCCGGTCTTGACGGACAACAGCGTCGAGCGTTGAATGGCATTGGCATCGAAGTGCTGCCGGTGCACCTGCTGGGCCCGCCAGACCAGGTCCATGAAAGGCAGGTCGTAAAGGGCCAGCACTTCGGCCACGGTCCAGACGTGCCGGGATTGAACGGAAGACTGTTCCGAAGCCGGGGCCACGGAAACCGGGGAAACTGCGTGCATGTCGGGAGTCCTACGGATGATGATGAGCGCCTGCCGGATCGGGCTGACGGCAATGTGTAATTATGAATAATCGGCCAATAACATGGGAAAGTCAATTTCGACCCGAAAGATCACTCAGGGGTTCCGGCAGTTGTCCGAGCGGCTGCTGACCGCCTTGCTGCCCTCATCCTGCCTGCTCTGCGGGGCCGCGAGCGGGCCGCTCCCCCTGTGTCAGGGCTGCGCCGCCGACCTGCCCGCCCTGCCCGATCCCCATTGCCCCCTCTGCCTGGACCGAACCACCCACGGCGAACGCTGTGGCGCCTGCCAGATGCGTCCCCCCCATTTCGACCGGGTGATCGCCCTGCATGCCTACGCCTTTCCCGTCGATCAACTGGTGCACCAGCTCAAGTACGCGGCACGGCTGTCCCTGGCGCGGTACTGGGGAGCAGCCCTGGGAGAAAAACTGGCTGGGGAGACCAACCCCGCCAGCCATGTCATGGCCCTGCCCCTGCACCCCGGGCGCCTTGCCGAACGGGGCTACAACCAGTCCCTGGAAATCGCGCGCCAACTGGCCCGCCGCCTGGATATCCGCCTGGATGGCCACAGTCTGGTCAAGACGCAGGCCACCCGCCCCCAGGCCGAACTGCCGCTCAAGGAACGGCAGCACAACCTCCGGGGAGTCTTCGCCTGTGTGACGGACCTGCAAGGAGCACAGGTGCTGCTGGTGGACGACGTGCTGACCACCGGAGCCACCCTGGATGAAGCCGCCCGGGTGCTGAAGCTGCACGGGGCCGCCCAGGTCAGCGCCTGTGTGGTGGCACGGACCCTGCGGCACTGAATCAGCGCAGCTTGCGCTCGGCGAAGGACTGCAATTCGCCGGACAAGCTTCCCGTCTGCAAGGCGCGGCGAAACGCCTCCCGGGCTTCCGCACCATGCCCTGACTCCTCCAGGGACAAGGCCAGACCCACCCACCAGCGGCCCTCCTGAGGCACCAGGGCAAGGGCCTGGCGATAATAAGCGGCGGCCTGCTCCGGCTGCTTCAGGCGCCGCTGCAGCAAGCCCGCCATGGCCAGATACTCTCCATCCCGCCCGGCAGCGGGCAAGGCCCGCTCCAGGGTCGCCCAGGCCCGGCCGGCATCCCCCGCCTCCAGCTCAAGCCGGGCCAGCAACATGGCCCACTGGGTCTGGCGGGGATTGCCAGCGAGGCCATCGCGCAACACCTCCATGGCCCCGGCCACATGCCCCCGGTCGAGCAGCAGCTTGACCAGCAGTTGCCGGGCCGGCCCATGGGTGGGATCGCCCAGCAGCGCGTGGCGCAACTCGTTCTCGGCTTCGAGCAGCAGGCCGCGCCCGGCCAGATCCACTGCCATGCGGTAGCGCTGCTCGGCCTTTTCGGCCGGGCTGGCCTGGCGCTGGGTCTTGTCGATGCGGGCCGGTGGCGGCGGAGAAGTCAGCGACTCGGTCCGGGCCACGGCAGGAGCGGCATCCCCCGCCTCCCTGCGCGCCGGCGCGGCAGGGCGGGAAGCGGGCTCGGGCGCGGCGGCCGGAGCCTGCGTAGGCGTAGGCGTAGGCGTAGGCGTAGGCGTAGGCGTAGGCGTAGGCGTAGGCGTAGGCGTAGGCGTAGGCGTAGGTGCGGGTGCGGGTGCGGGTG
>DDKS01000061.1:0-13037 GCA_002340095.1 Betaproteobacteria bacterium UBA2592 | reverse complement strand
GCGGGTGCGGGTGCGGGTGCGGCAGGCTGCAGGGGAGCAGCCTGCGCGTCTGCCGGCAAGGCCTGGGGTGCCACGGACGCTTGTGCCGGTTCGGCGGCCGGGGCGGGGGCTGCCGGCGGCGTGGCGCCATCTGTGCCCGGTACGGCGGTGGCCTGAGCGGCAGGGGGTGACACAACCGGAACCGCTACCGGGGCAGGAACCGCTTGGGCCACGGGACGCCCCCCGAGCCAGACATCCAGTTGCGGCAGGGCGCCTTGCTGCCATTGCCAGTACGTCCAGCCCCCCGCTCCGGCCAGGGTCAGCGCCAGGAATCCCGCCAGGAGGGGCAGCCGGCGCCGCCCGGAAGCAGCCTGAACCGGCACCACCACCTGTTCAGGCAGACCGTTGCGGCTTCCGCCCACAGCCTGACGCCGATCGAGATCCTGCAGCATCCGATTGATCAAACTCACGATCTGTCCTCACCACCAGAAACTTGACCGGGCCCCTTCGGTATCCCGGGCCGCCGCCTTCACATGCCGGCTTTTCACCTGCCCCTGCCCTTCCCCATAGGCTGCCATCATCGCCTTGTTGGCGAGGATGTTGACCAGCCGGGGCGTTCCCCCGCTTGCCTTGAACAGGGTGCGCACCGCACGGCTGCAGAACAGGTTGCCGCCGGTGCTGGCTCCCGCCACCTGGAGACGGTGGGCGATGTAGAGGGGCAGCTCTTCCGGTTGCAGGGCATCCAGCCGGTAATGAAAGGTAATCCGCTGCTTCAGCTGGCGGATCGACGGATCGTCCAGATGGACGTCCAGTTCCGGCTGGCCGAACAGCACGATCTGCATCAGCTTGCGCTTTTCCGTTTCCAGATTGGAGAGCAGGCGCAGGGTCTCCAGGCTTTCCCGGGGCAGGGCCTGGGCCTCGTCGATGCAGACCACGACGCCACGTCCGAGGCGGGCGAATTCCAGCAAGCCATCGTTGAGCTGCTTGGTCAGCAGATGGGCATTGTCCTTGCCTTCGAGGGCAAGCTGGAATTCCTCGGCCAGGGCCACCAGCAGTTCCGTGGGCGAGAGCCGGGGATTGGGCACGTAGGCTGTCACGGCGCGCCCGTGCAGGGCCCGGAGGAGGCGTCGGCAGAGCAGGGTCTTGCCGGTGCCCACCTCGCCGACGATCTTGACGAAACCCTCCCCCCCGTTCAGGGCCACCAGCAGGGTGTTTACCGCCTCCACATGGGCCCGGGTGCCAAAGGCGAACTGGGTGTCCGGTGTCAGGCTGAAGGGCGCCTCCCGCAGGCCGAAATGGGCCAGATAGGGGGGCGCGGGAACGGCAAGGTTCTGGCTACTGCCCATGGGCTGGGGTGCGGATGGAAGTCACCGGATTGGCCAGATCGGGCAGCTTGCGCGGATCGAATTCCTGCAGGCGGCTGCTCATGGCCTCGAGATCCTGCTGCCAGTCGGCATCCGCGCGGATCACGGTAGGCTTGATCAGGACCACCATTTCGCGCTTGCGCATACCCCGGTTGGTCTGCTTGAAGAAATGGCCCAGCAGGGGAATGTCGCCCGCTCCGGGCACCTTGCTCTCACCACTGGACTGCTCCTGGGACATGAGGCCGCCGATGGCCACGATCATGCCATCCCGCACCCGGACGATGCTGTCCGTTTCCTTGACCCGGCTCGAAGCGAACGGCAGGGTGTAGGCGCCGGCCTGGCTGCCCAGATTCACCACCAGTTCCTTGGTGGTCACTTCCGTCACCGCCGGGCGGATATGCAACGTGATCATGCCGTTGTCGTCGATCTGGGGCGTCACGTCCAGGGCGATGCCGGAAAAGAAGGGCTGGGCCGTGATGGTGGGCGGATTGAAGGTGTTGCTGTTGCCGCTCCCCACGGCAGTGGTCCCCGGCTCCACCCCGGTCACGTAGTAATCATCGGAGCCCACCTTGAGCACCGCCTTCTGGTTGTTGAGGGTGGCGATGCGAGGATTGGACATCACGTAAACGGTACCCTGGGTCTCCAGGAACTGGATGATGGAAGCAAAGTCGCCGGTCTGGAAGGAAAGCCCGAGGGCGCCGGGAACAGAAAAGCTGTTGAGCAGCCCGGAAGCCCCACTCAGGGCCACCCCTTCCCAGTTCTGAGTGATGCCATCGGTGCTCGAATATGTCTCCGGGGTCAGGCGGCGCAACTGCCCGTCCTGGCTCTGCACCGGCCACTGGCTGTTGTTGGCGTTCACGCCCCAGCGCTGGCGGCCGAACTTGTCGAACGCCGCCCAGTTCACCCCGCTCTGGAAACCGTCGTTCAGCTCCACCTCGATCAGCTTCGCTTCCAGCATCACCTGGCGCTCGATCCCGGCCTGCATGGCCTTGAGCAGTTCGCCCACTTCCCGCAGCTCGGAAGGCAGGGCGCGCACCATCACCACACCGGACTGCTTGTTCATCAGGAAACGCCGGCCCTCGGGGCAACGGAGATTGCTCAGGTTCTGCCCCATCATCTGGGCCATCAGGGGCGCCCCGCCTGCGCCGGAAGCCCCCACCGATCCGGAAGCGGTGATCTCGTAGGTGCAGTCCAGGGCGGTGGCGATGCCCACCCCCAGCTCCAGCCAGAAATCGGAAGACTGGCCGGTAAACACATTGGTGGTTTCCACTGCCTGATTGACACTGCCGCCAACACCGCTCGTTCCGGTCCCCGTGGAGGGCGAGGAGGTACTGCCGGTGCTGTTGGAGGAGATCACCCGGGTGGTGGAAGTGCCGCCCCGCTTGCTGGCCAGATAGCTGACCTGGAAGATGCGGGTCTGGGGCGTGTTGGGCTGCACCAGGATGCGGTTGCCCTGCACCTGGAAATCGTAACCATAGAGCTCACGGATCACGCCCAGGGCCTCGAGCACCGTGACATTCTTGAGATTGAGGGTCAGGCTTCCGGCAATATCCGATGGCAGCAACATGCTGTAGCGGGTGCCATCCACCAGGGCCAGAAACACCTGGGCCGCGGGAGCATCCACCACTGCCAGATCGAAACGAGGCTCCAGGGGGCGGGCAGCAGCGGGGAGGGGCACCTGCATGGGCGGCAGCAGGGCGGCATCGATGGCCGACTGCTCCTGGGATTTGCGCTGGCTGGCCTGATCGAGGGTGGCCTGAATCCGTTCGTAGGTATCGTCCCGGGGCAGCATGGGGGTGCAAGCCGCCAGGGATGCCGCAAGCGCCAGGGCCAGCAGACCCCGAGTCAAAGGATGCATTGTTCGTCCGTTCTTTATCTTCATTTACCTCCGGTCGCCCCCCTGCCTGGCAGGGAACGTTCGACTGCCGGGGTGAGCCGCAGCTCCTGACGCCCCTCGGGCCCTTCCAGGACGACGCCCGTTCCCGTGATGGACACGAGGCGCAAGCCCTGGATCTCGTCCCCCACATGCAGCGGGACACCATTGATCAGCGCCAGCGCCTTGCCGGAGCGAATCCGTTTGACGGCATCCAGGCGCGGCCCCTGCGCTCCGGAAGCCTGGGAAAAGCCGGGGTCCAGGCCAGGCGGCCGGGTCGGGTCCCGCAACGGCGAATCCTCGCCCGCCGCACACAGCAGGGTGGGCAGGCAGGACAGCAGGATCAGGAGCAGAGGCTTCATAGGGACAACCAGTGTTTATCCAGGCTCAGGGTATAGACATGCAGGGTCAGCTCCGACTCGGGATACTCCCGCACCACCAGGGTGGCCCGATGCCAGAGCAACTGCTTGGGTTGTGCTTCCAGCACCTTCAGGTAAGCCAGCAGGTCCAGATAATTCCCCCGCAACTTGAGTTCAAAACCATGCTGGTAGACATCCAGGATGCGAGAGGCGGAGGGGGACGCGACCTGGGCCGCCGCACCTGCCCCGGCAGCATCCCGCCCGGCCAGCAGACCGGCAGGAGGCAGGGTCGTAAAACCCGCCACCCGGACACCGGGATGGCGCCTTACCAGATCCCCCAGCAGCACGGCCGCCTCACCTGGCGCCACCAGACTGCCCTTGAAGGCATCCATGCGCTGATCAAGCCCGGCCATCTGCTCCTCCAGGGCCGCCATGTTCTGGCGCAAGGGCAGATCCGGATCCCGGGCCACCTGCTGCCCGAGCGCCTGGATCTGGGCCTGCAGCCCCGCCAGTTCCGCCGCCTGGGCCGCTGCCTGCTTTTCTTGCTGCCGGGCCCGGGCAAAGGTCGGCTCCACCCAGAGCACCACGCCCAGGTAAGCCACTCCGCCGACCAGAGCCGTGGCAATCATCAGGCGCTCCCGCCGGGTCATGGCCTGGAAGCGCGCCGCCCATTTTTCCCATTGCTGCAGGGCGCTGGCGGGCAGCAACTTCATGGCCGCCCTCCCTTGTCGAACTCGGTTCCCAGCACGAACTTCCAGTACGGAGGCTCTTCCTTGACAGCCACCGGAGCCGCAGCAGCCTCCTGCCCCGGCAGAGCTGGCTGGGGCACATGCTGCTGGATCTGCAAGGCGGACAGCCCCTTGCCCTGCAAGCGGGGATGAAGATTCATCTGCTGCACGAAACGGGGCAACAGGGATTCCGCATTCATGCGCCCTTCGATGCGCATCTGCTGGTTGCCGCTCAACACATCGAAGCCCGTCAACCACAGGCCTTCAGGAACGCTGCGGGCCAGGGCCTCCATGAAAGAAGAAAACCCCTCGGCACGGCCGATGGCCCCGCTTTCCAGAATCCGCAGCACCTCCTGCTTGTCGGTCAGCAGTTGCCGGGCCTGAGCCAGTTGCTGCTCCAGCGCCGCACTGGGGCGCCGGCCGGCCTGCATGGCCACGAGCTGCCCCAGTTGTGCCTGCGCCGCCTTGAGCTGCCTTTCCTGGGTGCTCACCCGCTCCCGGGCCGCACTCAGTTTATGCTGGCTCCAGGCGCCGGCCAGCATCACCGCCACGAGCACCAGGCTGGCCAGCAACACCACATGGTTCAGGGTGAGGAGCTCGGCTTTCGGCCGCAGTTCCGGATTGAGCAGGTTGATCTGCTGACTCATGCGGCCACCTCCTGGCGCAGGGCAGCCCCGATGTTGAGCAGATGCCTGGACTGCTCGACCGGCTGCTGCAACCCGGCTGCGGCAGACAGGTCGATGCACCCGGACAGATCCATGTTCTCCACCGGAACATACAGGCTGCTGGCCAGGTAATCCAGAAGGCCGCCCAGTTCGGGACGGGGGGCCAGCAGCAGCCGCGAGATCGAAATGAAACTGTACTGCCGGTCGAAGGCATCCAGGGTCCGCTGCAGCTCCAGGCCAATGCGCTCGAACAGGGACTGGCGCCGCTCCTGGTCGGACATGGCAAACTGCTCTAGGGGAATTTCGATACGACGGCTGGCGTAGAGCTCGCCCTTGAAGGTGATGACCAGCAAGCCTCCGCCCCGGTCAAAGCTCAGAAGCGCCAGCCCCCGATTCTCGTCCTCCAGCAGGGCCGCGACGTTGCGTAGGGCCAGCTCGGGAATGTCGATGGCCTCCAGGCTCAGGCGCAGGCTGTCGAAACGCTGCATCAGGGGCGCCACCTGGGCGTTTGCCGCCACCACCACATAGACCATCGTAGGCCGGCCGGGGGCATAGGGCTCGGTGGGAATCTCGAGCACGTCGAAAGTGGCTTGCTCCACCGGAAAATCGATGAAGTCCTTGAGCTGCCAGCGCAGGGCATCCTTCCATTCCGCCCGGGGAACCGCCGGAGCGTTCATCTGGACGATCTGGTAGCTGCCCGCCGGCATCAGGGTGACCAGGCGCGAGCCCGCCAGCCCCCGGGTCTTGGTCAGGGCAGCCAGATCGGCGTCAGCGCCCTCCTCCATGGCGACCCACTGGACCGCAGGCTGCCCCGCCTCCTGCCGCACCGCGGCCAGGCCCGTGCCATCCTGCCCCATGCAGACGGCAAGCCACCCGGGCTTCAGACGCCTGCGCTGCGAGAAGAACATGGACAGCATGGAAATGAGATTCCGCCAAAAATATCAACAGCCGCAATATCAACACAATCCACTTTAAAAGTGAAGTACAAGCCCATTATTTATTTATGTTTTTTCAGTGTTTCACGAAAAATTCACGGGATTGCCAACCCGGCTTCCCCTGCGCCGGGGGAGCGCGCCCGGAGCGTCTGCACGGCCTCAGGGCAGACAGTTGCCCGCCGGGTCCAGCTCGCAATAGGCAACGGCGACCCGCTGCCGTTCCACATAGAGAAGATTGGTGACCGCCGTCGCGTCGGGACATGCCCCTGTCCCGTTGCAGGCAGTGGCCACCACACGGAAGACCCGGATGCGGCGTTCGACCCCCGGCCCGGTTTCACCCTCGTTGTAAATCTGCCCCGTGCAGGCCACCGTCACCCGCATGTCCACATAATCCGGGTGGGTCCAGGTGTTCGTGCTGCAGTCATTGGCCTGCAGCGCCCGGGCCAGCCCCCATTCGGTTCCCGCATAGGCGGCCAGCCAGGCCCGGGTGCTCTGGATGTCCTGGGCGGAGGCCACCTGCTGACCGCTGGAAAAACTGACGATGGCCGCCGCAAGCCCACCGAGGATGACCAGCACCAGAATGGCGGCAATCGCGCCGAAACCCCGTTCCCTCCGCCTCATGGCACGTTGCTCACATGCACGCCGAAGGCCAGGGCGACCCGCTCGCCAGCCTCCAGCAGTTCCACCCGCATCCAGACAAAGCCGAACTGCTCGGTGGCGGCGGGATCGTAGACAAACTCGCAGGCCGCCACACGTCCTGCCAGACGCACGCCCCCTGCACCCGGACAGGCGGCGGGGGCCGCTCCGTTGAAATCCCGGACGATGCGAACCAGCTCGCCCGTACCCTCTCCCCCCACCTCCCCCGCGCCCCGACACTCGAAGAAGACGCTGCGCTCGTTCTGGTCGACGATGAAGAAACGCCCCCCATTGTAGGCAGCGGGGAACTGGGTTGCGGCCGCCAGCCGGATCCTGCCCACGCCGACCGCATCCCCCCCGGGTGCCGGAGGCGTCTGCCATTGCTGGATGGCTGCCCGCGTCGCGCCGCTGTAGACATCGTCGGCCACCTGATTGCCGATCACCACGAAATCGCCTGCGGCCGGCGCCAGGGCCAGGGGCGAAAGCACATCGAACGCATCGTCCGGCCCGGTCGTGTCGAGCGCATCGGAACCGGCATTGACGATATCCACCGCCTGGCGGTACAGCCCTCCCATCCGGCTCGGCACGAATTCGAAGCACTGGTCGTTGGGCATGCGCACGGAATTGGGCACCGCCCGGCGCACCTCGCGCACCATGCGCCGCAGGGCGGTGTCGGCCGTGCCGCTCAGGTCGGCCCGGCGGCGGGAATCGAAATAACTCTCCACGGCCGGACGGAAGAAGATGGCGATCGAAACGGCGATGATGCCGGTGATGACGATCACCATGACCAGTTCCACCAGGGTGAAGCCGCCCGCGCTCCTTGCGCCGTGTCTGCCCATCATCAGTTCGCCCAGTTGGTCCGGTACGCCAGCAGCGTGAGGTTCCGGGCCCCCATGCTGACCGTCACCGCGATCCGCTTGGCAGCCACCCCGGCCAGACTGGTATTGGTCACCGCCACCGCCACTCCATAATCCGCCAGCTGCGGCAGGGCGTTGCCGGCAATATCGCAGATTCCCGTCACGTTGTAGCCGTTGTAGTCGTCGACGTCATTGAAGGTGTTGCGCGCACAGGGCGCCGGCGCCGCGTTCGGCGTGGCTGCAAAGGGACGCAGGGAGATCTCCTCCACCATTTCCTCGGCAATGGCCACCATCTGCTTCTGGATCATCGGGTCCGCCGAACCGCGCACGGCCACCTGGAATGCGGCCAGAACGCCGGCAAGCCCGGCGCCGATCACGACGATGGCGAGGATCAGCTCCACCAGGGTCAGCCCACGACACCTATTCCACATGGCCGGTCGCTCCGAATACCTGGATCGGGGCCTGATCCGTCACGGTCAGCTGGAAAGTGGCCGTGGCGGTGCCCGCCGCATCGGTCGTCACCGAGCCGGATGGCTGGAAGAACAGCAGGGAGCCCGGTACCGCGGCGAGGGTGATGGCCGCGTTGGGCGTGACGGCAGCGGGCAACCGTCCGTCCGGCCCCGGCAACGGGCCCGCACCACAGGCGGCATCCCCGAAATTGGCGGCCACCGTGAGATTCACCTGATTCCCGCTCAGGTCGGCGCATACCAGGCGACGATGGGACACGGCGGTTTTCTGGGCATGCCGCAGGGTGGCGACCACCTGGTCACGGAAGGCCACCTGACGGAACAACTGCCCCGATTCCATGCGCGGCAGGGCGGCGAAGGCCAGGATGCCCACGAGGACGATCACCAGCACCAGTTCCACCATGGTGAAACCCGCGGCGGAAGCGGCCCTGCCATGGCCAGATGCCATCAGTACAACTCCCGGTTATAGACGCCCTTGCGGCCTTCCGGGCTGAAGATGCCGAAACTGGCACGGGCCACCGGATCGTTGTCGAACCCCGTGCCCGGCGGCCACCTGGACTGCAGCCAGGGCAGGCCGGCGCCGGAAGCGGCAGCGCAGGCCACGCCCCCGACGGGGTCGGGCCCCAGGTCCACGCAGACATTGACGTTGCGGCTGGCGTTGGGTGTCAGCGCCACCGTGCCCCTGCCGGCGGTGAAGGCGGGTGCCCCCACCGTCCAGCCACCGGCGGAAAAGTGGCTGGCCGAAAGGGCCGTGCAGGCATCGTCCCCATTCGTGATCCAGGACTTGCCGCTCCAGTACTGAAGCTCCAGGGGCAGTTGCAGGGGCGCCGCATAGCCATAGACGTTGGCGAGCCGGAGCCGGCCCGAGCGCAGGAGGGTGGTGCCCTCGGTGCCATGGGCGGAGGTGGCCCCATCCCCATCCACGACCCGGACCTTCAGTGTGGCGGGCCCGGTCAGCTTGTTGGTGAAGGTGAACTTGACGCTGGGGCTGTCCGAGAGGTTGGAAAACGCCAGGTCCGCCACCCCGGCCACGAACTGGCCCGCCTCCACCTGCAAAGGAGAGAAGGCGCCCGCCGCACCGTTGGCATCGGAGAAAACCGCTGCCTTGGCGTGGGCATCCTTGTTGTAGTTCAAGGTGATGGCATCGCTCGCGTTGCGGGCGCTCACCCGCAGGCGGAAGGGCTGGCCGGAATAGGTGAAACTGCCGCAGGCGTTGGCCACTTCGGTATTGAAGTGGTGGGGAACGAAAACCTCCGGAGCGACCGCATCGGCCACAAGGCCGAAGTTGCAGCCGTACTTGCCGTAATTGGCATTGGTGGCAAACGAGCCCGAATCGTCGCGGACATTGCTGAAACTGTTGGCAATGCAGTCGTTGCGGCTGCTGATGCTGTCCGCCCCTGTCCAGGTGGCGGCCCGCAGGGCATCGCACTGGGCCCCGGTCAGTCCGTTGCAGTCCGGGTTGGCCACGACGCCATCGTAGACCCCTCTGATGCCATCCAAAGCCGGATCAAGGCCGGCAAGGCGGAAGCGTCCCACCTCGCTGTAGGTGAAATTGCTGCCCGTGCTCGTGGCCGTCCGCGTGCCCGGCACCGCTGCGGCAAAGGTTCCGGTGAGGATGCCCGGCAGGGTGGCCGGCGCCAGGGCCGACAGGCCGGCATTGTTCACCCGGGGCGCGCCGGTATAGCCGTTGGGCTGTCCGGCAATCCCATCGATGGTGGCCGTCAGGGTAAAGGCCGTGCCCGCCTCGTAACCCGGGACGCCGGTGACCCGGGTTCCCGGACTGAAGGCAAGCCCGCTGATCGCCAGCGGACGGACCGCGAAGGCATCCACCCCACAGGCAGCCGGAGTGGTCGTGAAGGCACTGCAGGCCGACGTGGTGCACTCCCGCATCACCACGGCCAGATTGCGGTAAGCCGTATTCAGGGTGAAATCCGTCGTTTGCTGCTGTCCGGCATTGGCTGCCGCAAAGGTGAGCACCTTGGCCCCCCCTGTCACCGCAGGTTTGTTGACGCAGGCATGACTGCAATGGTTGGCCTGGCTGCTATCCAGGACGCAAACCCCGTCGGTGTTGTCCACCAGCTTCACCTGCACATACTTGTTGGCCGACATCCCATAGGTGGTCTGCACCTGGTTGTTGTCCAGGGCCGCCACATTGAGCCGGAAGGGAACCCCCATCAACTTGGTGTAGATATGCCCCTGCAGATAGCTCTGGATGGCAGACTTGGAGGCACCACTGGCATTGCCATAGGCGGAATCGATGGCGGAAAAGCCGCTGGCCGCGCCACCGCCGGGTGGAGCGATGTAGGTGGCGCAGATCCTCAGGTCATCGATTTCGTGGATATTGTTGGACCCGCCGGTGGAACCGGTGAAGGAAATCTGCCAGTTGGCGGGCACCGCCGCCTGGCCCGGAGAGGCTTTCACATCCATGGGGCCGAACAAGGCCACATAACCACTGCCCGCATCCCGGTAGACCGAGGTCATGGCATTGATGTCGTTGGAGTGATCCACCACGATGCGGTAGCGATGCCCCGGGGCAGGCGTACTCCCGCTCTGATCCACCCCGGGGGAGAGGCTGGCCGTGGAGCCCAGCAGCCGGTAACCCGTCATGCCGGAGCCGGAACCACGCACGGCCACCGAATCCAGCACCCGGCCCGAGGGGGGCGGCCCATCGCCGCGGCACTCCTTGTCGTTACGGAAATTACCGTACTCATCGATCCCCACGCCCAGCCAGCCTCCGGCAAAGCCGTTGACGCCGCAGCGCTGGGCATACCCCAGGGAGCCCCCATAGGCACCGGGAACGGCGGGCACCGCATAGTCGGAAAGGGTGACGGCCACGCCATCTGCTCCGCTACCCCCATAGGCATAGAGCTTGAAATCCACGGAAATGTAGTTGCCGGACGCCGGGAAGATGCCGGGCACGGTGGCCGCCTTGGCGTTGTTGCCCGTGTTGTTGGTCAGACGCAGGCGATTCGAAACGATACCAGCCAGGATGCCCGTGGAATCGGAGGTGGAGACCACCCAGTTGGCATTGAAGATGGGGGACGGATTGAGGTTCGCCCGGTTGAAATTGTCGCAGACACAGGTCACACCGGGCGGAGCCCAGGCAGGCGGGGGACAAGCCAGCGCGGCCTGATTGCAGCGGGGATGCGTCGGGGTGCAGGTTCCGGAAACCTGGCTGGAATTGTCGATGGCCAGGGGAGCAGGCCAGCCGCCTGCCGTCACATCGCCATAAACCGTGGTATTTCCAGACAAAGTCACCACATTGTTGCTACTGACATGGACGCTGGAATCGATGGAACCCAGGGTGCTGCCACTGATGCTGATGGGCACCCCGGTTGCCGTGACGCTGCCATTGGGAATGGTGGCATTCTGGATGACGACACCGCTCCCCCCGCCGGAAGAAATGGCACCACTCACCGTTCCGCCATTGATGGTCACGGTATTGCTGGTACTGCTGACGCCACCGGAAACGCTGGTGTTCTGGGTGCTTACCGCACAGCAACCGGAACTGACGGAACCAGTGACGGACCCGCCGCTCAGACTTATCGGACCATTCGCAGCAGTAACACTCCCCCCCACCATCGAATTGGTGGCAGTCACCCCGTTACCGCCCGTCACGTTTCCCGTGACCGAACCGCCCGTGAGCGTCACGCTCCCCCCGGTGCTAACGGCACCATTGACGGTGGTATTGCTCAGGCTGATGCTCCCCGAACCCGATGAGGAGACATTGCCATAAACCACATTGCCGCTACCGCTGATCTGCAAGGCTCCCCACCCGGTCTGCAGATTCACGCTGTCATCGCTACTGCCGATGACGTTGTTGCCCGCGAAGGAGAAGCCTCCTTCGGCGACCAGCGTACGGCTCTGATTCGGACTGATGGAATCGCCGGCTGCCAGGGTGATGGTGCCCGAACAGGTCCGGGTAGTCCCTGAAGATGACCAGGAACCGGAACAGGGGGGGTAGTTGTTCCAGTTCGGCCCACCGCCGGCCAGATTGTAATTGGCCGCCCAGGAGGCGGCCGGAAAGACCAGGAGGGCCAGCAGCGGGAACAGCCTGAGCAAGCCTGTGCGACCAGAATTTGCCCCCGCTTTCATTTCGTCACTCCCTGATGAGGCAAAGAGCGCGATTTACGTTAGCAACCGCCTGTCGCCACCGTCACCGCGCCCGTCGTGCCGTTGTAGCTCGCCTGGCACGTGGCGCTACCGCCGTTGGTGGGCCGGAACGTCACGGCCGTTGGCGTGGTGTAATTAACAGTGAAACCTTCCGTCGACTGCAGGGCCGCGCCGATGCCGGCGGCCGTCCCCACCGGAATGCCGGTGCCGGCATTGACCGTCACCGATGTGCTATCGACCGTCGTCACGGTCGTTGCCGCCATGTTGCCAGTCACCATGTAGCGTGCCTGGATCACGGCAACCGCCGAGCGCAAGCCGCCCGCCATGCCGTTGACGGCGGCGATGCGGGCATCCCGGGTCAGATTCACGAAC
Organism: Betaproteobacteria bacterium UBA2592; assembly: GCA_002340095.1. Taxonomy (GTDB): domain Bacteria; phylum Pseudomonadota; class Gammaproteobacteria; order Burkholderiales; family Rhodocyclaceae; genus Azovibrio. Next base: position 689 of record DDKS01000061.1, on the reverse strand, counting down.
CGGGGCAGGGCCGTGGCGGCCAGGATGCCCAGGATCACGATGACGACCACGAGTTCAACGAGGGTGAAACCTTTCTGATGACGCATGTGAATCTCCTTGTTTACAAGATAGGGATCAGCAGCCGGTCGTGACCACATTGATCGTGGGGGCATTGCCCAGGGCCGTGGGTGCCGTGTAGGTGATGCGGCAGTTGGCCGCAACCGCGGCCCCCGGGATGTCGATGGTGATGCTGGCCCCGGCGCCTCCGCCACCGGCGGAAATGGTGAGGCTGTCATTGGTGGCACTGAGCTGGGCGGCCGTGATGATTCCGGCATTATTGGCCGTGGGGTAACGGTTCACCATGGCAACGTTGACGCCTTCCATGTTCACCTGGTTGTTGGCGCAGGTACCAGCACCGGTGAGGCCGCGTGCGAAGTCGAGCTCGCAGCGGGAGTGGGCCAGGGCGGCAGCCGACCGGATCGCGCCATACAAGCCCTGGGCCTTGGCGATACGGGCATCCTGCTGGGCATTGATGAAGCGGGGCAAGGCAACCGCCGCGAGAACGCCGACGATGGCGATCACGACGATCAGTTCGATGAGGGTGAAACCCTGATGGAAACGTTTCATTTGCGGCACTTCCTCCACTGGACTGTTGATGATGCTTACCTTGGAACTATATACCCTTGCCTGAGATTGTGCAACCTCTTTTC
>DDKS01000060.1 GCA_002340095.1 Betaproteobacteria bacterium UBA2592 | reverse complement strand
GCGACCCCGTCCCCTACTCGATCCGCCCCGGTCCTGGTGGCCAATCTCCGGGCTGGGCTTGACCGGCGGGCCTTGGGGTCAACATACTGCCCGACTTTTTCAGAAACGGGATTGCAAATGGCGGTTTCCAAAGCGCGTATCGACTGGGCCTTGTTGTGCCTGCGGCTGGCCGTGGGCGGCATGGCCTTTCTGGAGGGGGCCACGGTGCTGCGTCGTCTGACCTTCCCTGGCAGTCTGGATCAGGCCCTGGTCTGGGGCCTGAATCTGACGGAGATGCTGTGCGGGGTGCTGATGGTGCTGGGCCTGTGGATGCCGGTGGCCAGCTTTGTGCTGGCCCTCATCATTGGCGGGCCACTGATTTGGGGCTGGTTGAACGGAGCCCCGGTGCTGGGCAACCTGCAGGGTTTGTTCCTGCTGCTTGTTGCCTTTGCCTCAGCTTTGGGGGGCGCGGGCAAGTGGAGCTTGGGGCGGGGTTGAGGCCTGGCCTGGAAAGAGGCGGTCCTTCCTTGCCGGCACTGCCGGGCGTGGTTCTGGCCTGCTTCAGATAGCGGGCCTTGAGGATGGACGGGCAGGCTTTGAGCTTGCCCGGAGGAATCGGAAAGGGCCGCAAGGATAACCGATTGTGGCCGTTGCCCCGGCCGGTGCGAGGTCCGCCCTCAGCGCTTTTCGGCTGCCGTGGGAATGCCCAGGGCCTTCCAGCCTTCCAGGCCCATCTTTTCCAGGGTTTCGATGTTGCGCATGTAGATGGCTTCCGGGTCCGGGTAGGTGGCCACGGCCTTTTCCAGGCTGGCTTCCCGGATCAGGTGCAGGGTGGGGTAGGGGGAGCGGTTGGTGTAATTGCCGATGTCGTCCGGCGTCGTGCCCTCGAACTGGAACAGGGGGTGAAAGCTGGCGACCTGGAGCACGCCTTCCAGATCGTGTTCCAGCACCGCCGCTTCGGCCATGCCCACCATGTCGTGGAAGTGTTCGAAATCCGGGAACAGGGTGGGGTGGATCAGCAGGGTGGTATCCACGGCTTCCGGGTCGGCGGCGGCGAGGAAGTCCAGTTCCTCGTCCAGTTGTTCGAGAAAGGCGTCCAGGTGCCGGGCGCGGCTGACCACGATGCGGACCTGGTTCTTCACATAGACGGACTTGGCGAAGGGGCAGAGGTTGAGGCCGATGACGGCCTTTTCCAGCCACTGGCGGGTGGCGTCGATGACGTACTGATCGGAGGGGGCGTGCATGGAAATTTCCTGGAATCCGGGCTGGGCAGTATACCCCCGGATTCCAGGCAGCCTGCTCAGCCCCGCAGCCAGCGGCGGCTGGACTGGGAACGTTCCAGGTCTTCCAGGGTCTGCATGCCCTGGGCCTCGGCCCGCTCCAGGGCGATCAGGAACAGGTGGGCCATCGCATAGACGTCTGCCAGGGCATGGTGCTGGCCGATGACAGGCAGGCCGAGTTCACGCACCCAGTCGAGCAGTCCGGCATGTTCGGTAAGCTCACCGCCGTGCAGGGCAGGCATGAGCCAGAGCAGATCGAGCCATTTTTCCTGAGCCAGGGTGGGAGCGCCCTGTTGTTCGAGCAGCTTGTCCAGCATGGCCACCACGAAGGCACTGTTGTAAGTCACCAGGGGCAGCCGGCCGATCTGGCGGAAGAAACGGGCCGTGGCCTCAAGGGTGGCTTGACGGTCGTCCGGATCAAAGGGAAAGTGATGCAGCTGGCCCATGTCCAGGCCATCCCCCTCGATGATGGCCACGGCGAAGCCGGTGACCCGGTCGGTACGGGTGCTGGTGCCGGTCACGTCCACATCCACGAGGGCGAAGGAGGCCTTGCCCAACAGGGTTTGGGGGTCCGGACGGGGCAGGGCCTGACGGATCTGCACGGCCTCTTCCAGGCCGGGGGGCAGCGCCGGTGCGCTGCGGAAGAATCGGGTGCCGAAGATCATACGCGGTAGTCCAGACGCAGCCGTTCCTGCAGCAGTTGGGCCTGACGGAAGGATTCCTGCAGCACCCGCTGATCCAGTTCATTGAGGCTGTAGGGGTCGATGCGGTTCGGGTCCAGGCCGTCCCGCGGCTGCAGCTGGCCGCGCATGCGGATGGACTGGATGAACTCGAAGGCGGCAATGTCGGCCTCGATCAGCTTCTGGTTGCGCTTCAATTTCTGGCCCCCCAGACGCAGACGCTGGATGGTGTTGGTGGCCCGAACTCCGTGCTTGAGGGCGTAGATGCGGGCGATGTCCACGAACAGACGCACCCCCATGGTCTTGAGGTCCACGGTGTTCTGCTTGGCCTTTTCCGTGTTGAAGCGGGAGAACTTGCCCAGGGGCGGAATGGCGGTCAGGGCGTTCTTGGCCATCATGTGCAGGAAAATGGTGTTTTCCTGACTGAGCTTGAACAGATGGTCGCGCAGGGCCTCGGCCAGGGCGCCATCCCCGTGCAGGGCGCGGAAGTCGAAGAAGATGGAGGCGTTGAGGAGGGCTTCCGGCGTCGGGCTCTGGATCCAGCGGGTGAAACGGTGCTTCCACTCGTCCAGGGTCATGCACCACTCGGGGTTCCTGGCCATGATGTTGCCTTTGCAGAGGGGGAAGCCCACCTGGTCCAGGGCCATGTTCACCCGCTCGGCAAAGGCCAGGTATTGCTGCCGCTCTGCCTCCACCGTGTCGGGGCCGGAGGGAACGAAGATCAGACCGTTGTCCTGGTCGGTGGAGAAGGTTTGCTCCATCCGTCCTTCGGAACCGAAGGCCAGCCAGCAATACTGGCCTGGGGGTGGGGCAGCCGTTTCGATCAGGTGCAGGATGCGTTCTGCCACCCGGTCGTTCAAGGAGGAAATCAGGTTGGTGAGCTGCACGGCGCCCATGCCCTGCAGGTACATGCCCTTGCCGGCTTCGCGGATGGCAGCGACGATGGGCACCAGGGCATCTACCGATTCCGCTTGCTCGATGGGAGCGGAGAGGATGCCGAAACCGGCCCGCTGACGCATGAAGATGTCCCGTTCCGACACCATGCCGAGCAGGATGCCATCGTCGTCCACCACGGGTACATGGCGGATGCCGCGGGAGGTCATCTCCATGGCGGCCTCAGCCAGGGTATGGGTGGCATTCAAGGTGATGGGGTGGGGGGTCATGATTTCGGCGGTGCTGAGTTCCTGGCCGCCGTTGATGGCGATGGCCCGGCGCACCAGATCGGTTTCGGTGATGATGCCCACGGGTTTGCGGTCTTGCACCACCACGACCGAGCCGACCCGTTCGGAAGCCATCAGGGCCAGTACCTCGGCGGCACGCTGGTCCGGGCGCACGGTCAGGGGCTCGCGCCGGAACAGGCTGCCCAGGGGCAGGCAGAGCACCTGTTGGGCCAGATAGCGGGCTTCCCGGTCGCGGGCCTGGCGGCTGCGCAGCTGCTCCAGGCTGTGCCAGGATTCTTCCATCATCCACTGCCAGACCCGGGGCGATTGTTCCAGGGCCTGTCGCGCGGCTGGGCCCAGCTGCCAGCAAAAGCTGTCTTCCTCGGCCTGGTAGATGTAAGCCGGTGTCCGCTGACCCAGGGCCCACTCGGTACCGAACAGACTGCCCGGGGCGAGCTCCATTTCCGCTTCCCCGCTCTGGCTGCCGGCCTGGGCGTCGGGTACGTGCAGGGCGATGCGGCCCTGTTTGAGGATGTACAGGGTGGGGCTGCCATCCCCCAGGTCGGGGTGGATGACATGGCTGCCCCGGGGGTGGAAGGTGAGCCGGCTGTCCTGCAGCACAGCCTGCAGCAGCTCGGGTTCCAGCTGCGCCAGAGGCGGGAGGCGGCGCAGGGTGTCCAGTTCGTGGTCGGTGATGATCCGGGTGTCAGGATTCATGGGAATTTCCTAGGCGTGACAGGTGGCCGGCCAGGAGCGCGCCTGTCGCTCTCCCGGGACGGTTGCTTATTGTCCATTGTTTTCATTGGAAATTTCATGGAATGTTTACCAGATAAAAATTGTTTATACGGAATTTATATCTGTAAGGGGACTGTAAGTGATCGGCCAAATAATGCGCTGTCGGCTCAAGCCTTGCGGCATGGCCGAGCCAGTTTCACAACGCAGCTTTAAACCAAAGGAGGAGTAAATAATGGACGAGAAAGCCTCTGGCTACTGGTCAGCGACCATCGGGTTGCTGACCAAGATCCTGATCGTCTGGTTCCTGGTGTCGTTCGGGGCCGGCATTCTGTTCGCGGATGCCCTCAACGGCATCCATCTGGGTGGCTATCCCCTGGGCTTCTGGTTTGCCCATCAGGGTGCCATCTACATCTTCATCGCCCTGATCTTCTTCTATGCGAAGAAGATGGGTGATATCGACCAGAAGTTCGACGTTCACGAAGACTGAAAGGGCCAGTGACAATGGATCTCCAAACTATGACCTATCTGGTGGTGGGTGCCAGCTTTGCGCTGTACATCGGCATCGCCATCTGGGCTCGTGCTGGCTCCACCAGCGAGTTCTACGCAGCCGGCGGCAGCGTGCACCCCATCACCAACGGCATGGCAACTGCCGCTGACTGGATGTCCGCCGCTTCCTTCATCTCCATGGCCGGCCTGATCGCCAACATGGGTTACGGCGGTGGCCTCTTCCTGATGGGCTGGACCGGCGGTTACGTGTTGCTCGCCATGCTGCTGGCGCCGTACCTGCGCAAGTTCGGCAAGTTCACCGTGCCCCAGTTCATCGCGGACCGCTTCTATTCCAAGAGCGCCGCGACCGTGGCCGTGATCTGCCTGCTGACGGCTTCCATCACCTACATCATCGGCCAGATGACGGGGGTGGGGGTGGCTTTCTCCCGCTTCCTCGGGGTGTCTAGCGATACCGGTATCTACATCGGTATGGCCATCGTGTTCGCTTACGCCGTGTTCGGTGGGATGAAAGGCATCACCTACACTCAGGTGGCCCAGTACATCGTGCTGATCCTGGCCTACACTGTGCCCGCCTTCTTCATCTCCCTGCAGCTGACCGGCAATCCCCTGCCGCAACTGGGTCTGGGCTCCACCATCAGCGGTACGGATGTGACTTTGCTGGCCAAGCTCGATCAGGTGGTGACCGATCTTGGATTTGGCCGTTATACGACCACCACCGCAGGTAGCACGCTGAACATGTTCGTGTATACCATGTCCCTGATGATCGGTACTGCGGGTCTGCCCCACGTGATCATGCGGTTCTTCACCGTGCCCAGCGTGAAGGATGCCCGCTCTTCCGCCGGTTGGGCCCTGATCTTCATCGCCCTGCTGTACACCACGGCTCCCGCCGTGGGCGCCATGGCCAAGCTGAACCTGCACGGCACCGTCAACACCGCCGTGGGTCTGGAAACTACGGCAGATGGCACCCTGAAGGTGAACCCTGCTACCGTGAAGGCCAACGCCGATGTGTACGCCACCGAGGCCAGCATCCGTTACGAAGACCGCCCCGAGTGGATGAAGCGCTGGGAAAAGACCGGCCTGCTGAAGTTCGAGGACAAGAACGGTGACGGCCGCATCCAGTACTACAACGACAAGACCAAGAACGCCGATGCCAAGGCCAAGGCCGAAGCCGCGGGCTGGAAGGGCAACGAGCTGACGGTGAACGCCGACATCATCGTGCTGGCCAACCCCGAAATCGCCCTGCTGCCCAACTGGGTGATCGCCCTGGTCGCTGCCGGTGGTCTGGCTGCCGCCCTGTCTACCGCTGCCGGTCTGCTGATGGCCATTTCTGCTGCCGTGTCTCACGACCTGATCAAGGGCGTTTTCGTTCCCGATATCAGCGAAAAGGGCGAGTTGATGGCAGGCAAGATCTCCATGGCCATCGCCATCGTGATTGCCGGTTATCTGGGGCTGAATCCCCCGGGCTTCGCTGCCGGTACCGTGGCTCTTGCCTTCGGTATTGCCGCCTCCTCGCTGTTCCCGGCCATCATGATGGGCATCTTCTCCAAGAAGATGAACAAGGAAGGCGCCATTGCCGGCATGTTGGCGGGTCTGTTCGTGACCTGCTTCTACGTGTTCGCGCACAAGGGCATCTTCTTCGTCAAGGGCACCGAGTTCGTGGATCTGATCGGTGGCCCCAACAGCTTCTTCGGCATCACCCCCGAAGCCTTCGGTGCCATCGGTGCCCTGGTGAACTTCGCCGTGGCCATCATCGTCTCCAAGATGACCGCAGAAGCTCCCCAGCACATCCAGGAACTGGTGGAAAGCGTCCGCATTCCCCGTGGTTCCAAGATGGTGGATGGCGCTCATCACTAAGCCGTGAGCTCGTCGCTGGCCCCGTCTGGGCCAGCGGCAGCGGACCCCGCCGGGTTTATACTGGCGGGGTTTTTTCTGCCGGATACCGGGCTGTCAAACGCCCTGATGCCATTTCCTCCTGGAGTCTTCAATGGTTTTTGATGTCAGCGTTGCCATGACCTGGATCTTGTTCCTGGCCTTGTTTCCCATCGCTTTCTTCTGGCTGCGACGGGCCTGGCGCATCTTTGCCCGGCGGGATTTTTCCGAAGTCGCCTTGAAACGGGGCGAGCCGCCCATCAATCCAGAAAAGTTTGCCCCCTATACCGGCACCCTCAACCTCATCGCCGGTGTCATCATCGTCTTCACCATCCTCGGCATCGTCACCGCCGCCTTCAGCTACGAGACCTGGAGCGCGATTGCCGGCAGCACCATCTGGATGAAGTTTTTCCTCGACTTTCTCATCAGCCGCCACGCGCACCCTGTCCAGTGGGGCCGCAAGCGGGAGAAGGCCGGCCCGGAAGCGGGACGGGCTGCCAGCAAGCAGGCTGCCTCCGGCGAGTCCTCCTGATTTTTCCGGAGTTCTTTTTGACCGGCATCCCGGAGCCGGGCTCTATCCGTGGCTCCGCCTGCGCCCATGGATTCAGGGCTGGAAGCGGTAGCCGACGCCGATCTCGGTGAGGATGTGCTCGGGTTGGGCCGGATTCGCCTCGATTTTCTGACGTAGGTGGCCCACGTAGACGCGCAGGTACTGGTGGTTTTCCACTGCATGGCTGCCCCAGACCTGGAACAGCAGTTGCCGGTGGGTGAACACCCGCCCCGGATTGGCCGCCAGGAAGACCAGCAGCCGGTATTCGATCTGGGTCAGGTGCAGGGGCTTGCCCCGTCGGGTTACGATCCGCCGGACGCAGTCGATCCGGAAATCCCCGAACTGAATGATGGGTGCCGTGTCCAGGGCGGGTTGCTGGCGCCGGCGCAGCAAGGCCCGGACCCGGGCCAGCAGTTCCGATACGCCGAAGGGCTTGCTGAGGAAGTCGTCGGCTCCCGCGTCCAGGGCTTTGACCTTCTCGTTTTCCTGGGTCCGGGCGGACAGTACGAGAATGGGGGTGGAGGACCAGGTGCGGAAATCCTGGATGAAGCTCTGCCCGTCCCGGTCCGGCAGGCCCAGGTCGAGGATCAGCAGGGCCGGGCGGATGCTGGCGGCCTGGGCGGCCCCATGGCTGGCGGTGCAGGCTTCGTGCACTTCGTAGCCTTCGCCTTCGAGGGCGATGGAGACGAATTCCCTGATCTGCGGGTCATCTTCCACCAGCAGGATGGATTCGGGCGTGTTCATGGCTGTTCATCCAGTTCTTCTTCGGGACAGTCGGCAAGGGCCAGGGAGAGGCGCAGGGAGAAGCTGGCGCCGCCCCCGGGGCGGTTTTCGGCCAGGAGGTCTCCCGCGTGGGCTTCGGCGATGGTCCGTGCGATGGCCAGCCCCAGCCCGACGCCGGGAATGTTCGATTCCGGATTGCCGCGGCGGAACATGCTGAACAGGGTATCGCTGTCCAGCCCCGCGGGCAGGCCGGGGCCACGGTCGCAGACGGAAATGAGGGCGTGCTCGTCCTGGCGGCACACGGAGATCTCGATGGGACTGCCGGCGGGGGAATACTTGATGGCGTTTTCCAGCAGGTTCCAGAGCGCCCGTTCCATCAGCACCGCGTCGTAGCAGAGGGGGGGCAGGCCGGGTTCGAGGCTGACCGAGATGGGCCGGTCCTTCCACTGGGTGCGGGCCTGCTGCAGGATGACGCCGATCACTTCCTCCGCCGGCTGCCAGGCCTTGTTCAGTTCCACGGTGCCGGAGCGCAGCCTGGCCATGTCGAGCAGGTTGGTGACCTGCTGGTTGATGTTCAGGGCCTGGGTGCGCAGGGTTTCCAGCAGGGCTTGCTGGCGTTCCGGTGAGATGCGGCCCCGGGACAAGGTCTCGGCCATGCCCATGAGTCCGGTGAGCGGGGTGCGCAGGTCGTGGGAGAGGGCGGACAGGATGGAGTTGCGCAGCACCTCCGTCGAGTGGCGGACCTCGCTCTGGTGGGCGGCATCGGCGAAGTGGGTGCGTTCCAGGGCTACGGCGGCGAGGGAGGCAATGGTTTCCAGCAATTCCCGGTGTTCCGTCGATTCGGCCTGGGCGGCGGGCAGATCGCATACCAGGATGCCGTGCAGGCCGGAGGAAGCCAGCATCGGCACCAGCAGCCGGGCCTGGGCGGGGTCGCCGTTTTCCGTGCGCAGGGTTTGCTGCCGCTGTTCCAGCGCATCGCGCAGCGGGGCCGGCAGGGGCGGGGTGAGGCTGTCGCCCGCATTCGGCTCGATCACCCGGATCTGGCAGCCGGGAATCACCTCTTGCAGGAAGCGGCAGGTGGTGTGCTCGATTTCCTGGCGGGTCAGGGTGGCGGCCAGTTTCCTCGCCAGTTCATAGAGGGCCCGGGTGCGGCTTTCCTGGGCCTGGACCAGCCGGGCGGTGTTCTTCAGGGAGGCGGTCAGGTGTCCCACCAGCAGGGCCACGATGAGCATGATGGCGGCGCTCAGCAGGTAATGGATTTCGGTGATTGCCAGGGAAAAATGGGGGGGGACGAAGACGTGGGCGTAGAGCAGGGAGGAGATGAGCGCCGCCAGGATGGCCGGCCGCTGGCCCAGGGCGCTGCCGGTGAGCACCACCAGCAGCACGTAGAGCAGCGCGTTGTTGGGCAGGAACGAGGGGTCCTTGATCGGCAGCATGAGCAAGGTGATGACGCTGCTGACGAGGAGAACGAACAGGTAGGGGTTGAAAGGCAAGGGCAGCATTCCGGTCAGATCCTTGTCCATCTTACTGGCACGGGTATAAAAAATCCCTAAAACAAGGCCAGGCCCGGGAGGGGAAGATGGGCTGGCATGGGGTCGTGCGGCGCACCCGCCGCAGGAACGGGCGGGGGCCAGCCCAGTTGCGCGAGCAGGCGGGCGAAGTCGGCTGCCAGGGGGGCCTGGAGCCGCAGGGGCCGGTCGTCGTCGGGGTGGCGCAGGGTCATTTCCAGGCAGGCGAGGAGCAGCCGCCCGCAGCCGAATTGTTGCTGGAAGAAGCGGTTGTGCACGCCCTTGCCATAGGTGGCGTCGCCGATGATGGGGTGGGCGATGTGCTTCAGGTGCCGGCGCAACTGGTGGCGACGGCCGGTCCGGGGTTCCAGTTCCAGCAGGGCGTAGCGGCTGGTGGGATAGCGGTCCACAGCAAAGGGCAGTTCCACGGTGGCCAGGCGCCGGTAGCGGGTCAGGGCGGGCTGAGCCGCCTGGCTGCTGTTGGGGCGGGCCCCTTCGTAATCGTCCCGCTGGCGGGAGAGGGGGTGGTCGATTTCCCCGGTTGCGGGAGGGTGGCCCCGCACCACGGCCAGATAGCGCTTTTGCACCTGCCCCTGTTCGAACTGGCGCCCCAGGTGGCGGGCGCTTTCCTCGTCCAGGGCGAAGAGCAGCACGCCCGAGGTGCCCCGGTCGAGCCGGTGCGCCAGATACACCCGCTGGCCGATCTGATCCCGCACCTGCTGCAGGGCGAAGCGAGTCTCGTGCCGGTCGAGCATGGTGCGGTGGGTGAGCAGGCCGGCGGGCTTGTGCACCGCCACCAGCCGGTCATCCCGGTAGAGGATGTCCAGGGGTGTGTCCGGCGGCCGGGCAGGGGACCGGCTGTCCGATGGCAGGCAGACGGTGTCGGACAAGGCCGCCCGGGATGTCAGACAAAGAAGCGCTGACTGACGGCTTCCGCCAGTTCCATGCCTGTGGCCCGGGCCCGCTTGATGAGTTCCCAGTAGTAGCGGTAGGAGGCCCGGTCGTGCAGCTTGCCGGCATGCTGGATGGGGCCCCAGCCGGCGTCCTGGGCTGCCAGAAGGATCTCGCCGGCTATCTCCACCTCGGAGAAGTCTGGGCGCATGGCTTCCAGGATCGGCTGGATCTGGTTGGGGTGGATGCTCCACATGCGCAGGTAGCCGAATTCCTGGCGGGCCCGGCGCGCATCGTTGCGGATGTATTCCCTGTCCTTCAGTTCGGTGGTGACGTTGTGGGTGGGTACCACGCCGCAGCCCAGGGCGGCGGCGCTGATCTCGCACTTGGCCCGAGCCACCAGGGGGTGGTCGAATTGGCCGGGGCTTTGCATGGCGCTACCGGGAATCGCGCCGTGGTGGCCGGAGACGAAATCCATGAGGCCGAAGTCCAGGCTCTCCACCCCGTCCAGGGCGGCGATTTGCCAGACTTCCCGGAGGGCACCGTGGGTCTCGATCAGCACGTGCACGGGGATGTTGTGCTTCAGGCCGTGGATGGCCTCGGTCTGGCGCAGCACCATGATCTGGCGGCGCACGTCGTCGGCGGAACGGGGCTTGGGCAGGGTGATGAAGGGCAGGCGGCTGCCGGCTTCGCCCACCAGGATTTCCAGGTCCTTTTCCCAGTGGGGATGGGTGATGTCGTGGATGCGGGCGCCGACCCGGTTGAAGCGGTTCTGTTCCCCCATGATCAGGTCGGCACACATCCGGGCGTGTTCGGCCTCGGCCCCGGCATGGGCGCCGTCCTCGCAGTCGCAGGTGATGTCGAACAGGGGGCCCATTTCCTGCTGCAGACTCATGGCCTTGAGGATGAGCTTTTCCGAGCCGGCGTAGTGGTCCACCACGGGGAGGATGGGAAAAGGCTTTTCACCGGCAAACAGCACGTCGTTGGGATGGTGCATGGGACTGACCTCGAAAAAGGGGAGTGACCGGGATTCTAGTCTGCCTTGCGGCTCGGGGGCAGAGGCGGGAGGCCGTTCATGGAGAGGGCCACGGCTTCGGCCACCTTGATGCCGTCCACCCCGGCGGAGAGGATGCCTCCGGCGTAGCCGGCGCCTTCCCCGGCTGGATAGAGTCCCCGGGTGTTGATGCTCTGCAGGTCGTCGGCCTTGCGCTTGATGCGCACCGGGGAGGAGGTGCGGGTTTCCACGCCGGTCATCAGGGCGTCGGCCATGTCGTAGCCGCGGATCTGGCGGCCGAAGGCCGGCAGGGCCTCGCGGATGGCCTCGACCACGAAGTCCGGCAGGCAGAGGGACAGGTCGGTGAGGTGGATGCCGGGCTGGTAGGATGGGAGAACGCTCCCCAAGGTTGTTGACGGGCGACCAGCGAGAAAATCCCCGAGCAGCTGGGCCGGGGCCCGGTAATCGCCCCCACCGGCTTGGAAAGCTTTGGATTCCCAATGGCGCTGGAATTCGATGCCGGCCAGGGGGTGGCCGGGAAAGTCGGTTTCCGGCGAGACATCCACCACCATGCCGCTGTTGGCGTTGCGCTCGGCCCGGGAGTACTGGCTCATGCCATTGGTCACTACCCGGCCCGGCTCGGAGGTGGCGGCCACCACCTGGCCGCCGGGACACATGCAGAAGCTGTAGGCAGTGCGGCCGTTGCTGGCATGATGCACCAGTTTGTAGTCGGCGGCACCCAGCAGGGGATGGCCGGCAAAGCGCCCGAAGCGGGCCTTGTCGATCAGGGTCTGGGGGTGTTCGATGCGCACGCCGATGGAGAAAGGCTTGGCCTCCATGTAGACACCCTGATCGTGCAGCATCTGGAAAGTGTCCCGGGCGCTGTGCCCCACGGCCAGCACCACGTGGTCGCTCTCCAGCACCTGACCGTCGGCCAGGCGTACGCCGCGCACTTGGCGCCGGCCGGTGGCATCGGTGTCGATCAGCACTTCCTCCACCTTGCTCTGGAAGCGGATTTCGGCCCCCAGGGCGAGCATGGTGGCGCGCAGGTTTTCCACCATCTTTACCAAGCGGAAGGTGCCGATGTGGGGCTTGCTCACGTAGAGGATCTCTTCCGGGGCGCCGGCCAGGACGAACTCCTCCAGCACCTTGCGCCCTAGATGGCGCGGGTCCTTGATCTGGCTGTAGAGCTTGCCGTCCGAGAAAGTGCCGGCGCCACCTTCGCCGAACTGGACGTTGGATTCCGGGTTGAGCCGGCCCTGGCGCCACAGGCTCCAGGTATCCCTGGTGCGTTCGCGCACGATCTTGCCCCGTTCCAGGATGATGGGCTTAAAGCCCATCTGGGCCAGTACCAGGCCGGCAAAGAGGCCGCAGGGGCCGGTGCCGATGACGATGGGGCGACGAGTCTCGTCCGGTCGGGCCCGGGTGACGTGGCGGTACGTGGTGTCCGGCGCCGGGCCGATGTGCCGATCGCCCCGGTGGCGCTGCAGCACGGCTGCTTCGTCACGTACTTCCACATCCAGCGTGTAGATGAAGAAGATGTGGGAGGGCTTGCGCGCATCGTAGGCGCGGCGGAAGACCCGGTAGGCGACCAGGGCGTCGGGGGCGATGCCCAGCCGCGCCAGGATGGCGGCCTTGAGCTCGCTTTCGGAGTGATCCAGGGACAGCTTGACTTCGGTGAGGCGCAGCATGCGGAAGATCCGTGGTCTTTCGGGAGGGCGCTATTCTACGCCAGCCGCGCAGGCGGGACGCCCCATGAAAAAAGCCGCAGCACAGGCTGCGGCTTTCCGGCTGAAGCGGGAAGGCTTACTTGAGCATGTCGGCCACAGCGGCGCGCTCGTCTTCCAGTTCCTTCAGGGTGATGGCGATCTTGCCTTTGGAGTATTCGTCGATTTCCAGGCCCTTGATCAGGGAGAAGGAGCCGTTCTTGCACTCGCAGGGGAAGCCGAACACCACGCCTTCGGGGATGCCATAGCCGTTGTCGGCGGGAGCGGGGATACCCATGGTGACCCAGTCATCGGAGCCCAGCACCCAGTCGCGGATGTGGTCGATGGCGGCGTTGGCGGCGGAGGCGGCGGAGGACAGACCGCGGGCATCGATGATGGCGGCGCCGCGCTTGCCCACGGTGGGCAGGAACACGTCGTTGTTCCAGGCGTGGTCGTTGATCAGGGCCTTGACGCTCTCACCATTGGAGGTGCAGAAGCGGTAGTCGGCGTACATGGAGGGGGAGTGATTGCCCCACACCACCATCTTCTTCAGGGAAGAGACGGGGCGGCCGATCTTGGCAGCCAGCTGGGACAGGGCGCGGTTGTGGTCCAGGCGCAGCATGCCGTGGTAGTTGTTGGGGTTGGTGCGGCCCACCTTGATGGCGGCGGCGCGGGCGATGTAGGCGTTGGTGTTGCAGGGGTTGCCCACCACCAGGACCTTCACGTCTTCCTTGGCGTTCTCGGCGATGGCCTTACCCTGGACGGTGAAGATGGCGCCGTTGGCCTGCAGCAGGTCGGCCCGCTCCATGCCCGGGCCGCGGGGACGGGCGCCCACCAGCAGGCAGATGTCGGCATCCTTGAAGGCCACATTGGGGTCATCGGTGGCGATGACGCCGGCCAGCAGGGGGAAGGCGCAATCGTCCAGCTCCATGATCACGCCCTGCACGGCCTTCTGGGCCTGGGGCAGGTCGAGGAGTTGCAGGATGACCGGCTGGTCCTTGCCGAGCATTTCGCCGGAGGCAATGCGGAACAGCAGGCTATAACCGATCTGGCCGGCGGCACCGGTCACGGCAACGCGCATGGGGGCTTTGGACATGTAACTGACTCCTGTAGAGGAAATGGGTTGGTTTGGGCGATCCGGGGATCGCGGGCAGGCCCGCGGCAGAGCCCGGGGCACAGGCGGATTATGGTAGGAGTTCGACCCCGGAGTGTCAATGGATGGTCCGGTGTCTTATATAAGATAGCAATGATTGGACGGCGTCCTGGTTTTATGATGAAATCGCCGCCCATGCCTCGTACCAACCGGACCTCTCCTGTCAGGCCACTTTCCCGCAAAGCGGCGGTGTCGCCGACTTTCAGTCCCCTCTACCGCCAGATCAAGGAACTCATGGTCCGGGCCCTGGGGGCGGGGGAGTGGGCGCCGGGGGCCGCCATTCCCAGCGAGTCGGAACTGGCGGTGCGGTTCGGCGTCAGCCAGGGGACGGTGCGCAAGGCCATCGACGAGATGGCGGCCGAGAACCTGCTGGTGCGGCGCCAGGGCAAGGGGACCTTCGTCGCCTCCCACAACGACCCCCGTTCCTTTTACCGCTTCCTGCGCCTCACTCCGGATGACGGCCAGGTGCGGCAGGCCCGCAGCGAGCCCCTGGCCTGTCGCCAGGAAGAAGCCAGTGCTGCCGTGGCCAAGGTGCTGCAGATCCCGGTGGGCGACCCGGTCCTGGTGCTCGAGCGCTTGCTGCGCTTCGATGGCGACCCGGTGGTGCTCGACGAGATCTTCCTGCCAGCCAGCATCTTTGCCGGATTGACCCTGGAGATGTTGCGGCAGTCCGAGCGTTCCCTCTACAGTTTTTTTGAATCCCAATTCGGGGTGCGCATGATCCGCGCCGAAGAGCGCCTCCGGGCCGTTGCCGCGGATGCGCAGGCCGCCAGTCTCCTGGGGGTGTCCGACGGCGCCCCCCTGCTGCTGGTGGAGCGGGTGGCCTATACCTACGGTGATCGGCCCGTGGAGTGGCGACGTGGTCGTTATGCCACCCGGAATTACCACTATTTCAATGAGCTCAGCTGAAGCCGGAGGCAAGATGGACGCCACTTTCCGCCTTCTTTGAATATATAATTACGGCTCTTTTTTGTAGCGTTCGGGCGGTTTGCCGCCACTTCCCCAATCTCTAAGGATGACGTTCATGGCAGAGATGAGCATCAAGAAGCGTCCAAAGAATCTGGACCTCACCACCATCAGGTTGCCCCTCCCGGGCAGGCTATCCATTCTTCACCGTGTCAGTGGCGCCGGCATCTTCCTGATGCTGCCCCTGCTGCTCTGGATCTTCCAGGCCAGCGTGACTTCTCCCGAGACTTTCGCTGTCTTCCAGGCGGTGCTCGGGCATCCGCTCGTGAAGGTGATCCTCGCGGGTCTGATCTGGGCCTACATGCATCATTTCTGCGCCGGCATCCGTTTTTTGCTGCTGGACATGCACATCGGTGTTGATCTTCCGTCCGCCCGTCAGTCTGCCGGCATCGTGTTCGCCGTCAGTCTGACCCTGACCGTCATCCTGTGGGGGGTTCTGCTGTGGTAAATCGTATCGTGGTCGGGGCCCATTACGGCCTCAAGGATTGGATCGCCCAGCGGGCGACGGCTGTCGTCATGGCGGTGTATTCCGTCTTGATGCTCCTGGTGCTGGTGCTGGTGCAGCCGGGTGATTTCGAAAGCTGGCGTGGCATCTTCGCCCATGGCTTCGTCAAGTTCGCCACCTTCCTCTTCGTCGTCAGCCTGTTCTATCACGCCTGGATCGGCATGCGTGACCTGTGGATGGATTACATCAAACCCACCGGCCTGCGCCTGACCCTGCATGTGCTGACCATCCTGGCCCTGGTGGGTTACACCGGCTGGGCTGCCTCGATTCTCTGGAGACTGTAAGCGTGAATATCCCCGTCCTCAAATTCGATGCGGTGATCGTGGGTGCCGGTGGTGCCGGCCTGCGTTCCGCCATTCAATTGTCCGAAGCCGGCCTGAAGACCGCCGTGCTCTCCAAGGTCTTCCCGACCCGCTCCCATACCGTGGCTGCCCAGGGTGGCGTGGCCGCCTCCCTCGGCAACTCCGAGGAGGATCACTGGCGTTGGCACATGTACGATACCGTCAAGGGCTCCGACTGGCTCGGCGACCAGGACGCCATCGAATTCATGTGCAAGAAGGCCGTGGAGGTGGTCGTGGAGCTCGAGCACTACGGCATGCCTTTTGACCGTACCGACAACGGCAAGATTTATCAGCGCCCGTTCGGTGGCCACATGTCCAACTTCGGCGAGAAGCCCGTGCGCCGTTCCTGTGCTGCCGCCGACCGTACCGGTCACGCCATGCTGCACGCCATGTACCAGCGCAACGTCAAGGCCAACACCCAGTTCTTCGTGGAATGGATGGCGCTCGACCTGATCCGTGACAGCGAAGGCCATGTGGTCGGCGTCACCGCCATGGAAATGGAAACCGGCCAGGTCGTGATCTTCCACACCCGCGCCACCATCTTCGCCACCGGCGGTGCCGGCCGTATCTATGCTTCTTCCACCAATGCCTTCATCAATACCGGCGACGGCCTGGGCATGGCGGCGCGTGCCGGCATTCCCCTGGAAGACATGGAATTCTGGCAGTTCCACCCCACCGGCGTCGCCGGTGCTGGCGTGCTGATCACCGAGGGGGTGCGCGGCGAAGGCGGCATCCTGCGTAACAGCAGCAAGGAACGTTTCATGGAGCGCTATGCGCCCAATGCCAAGGACCTGGCTTCCCGCGACGTGGTGGCCCGTGCCATGGCCACCGAGATCAAGGAAGGTCGTGGCTGTGGTCCCAACAAGGACTACGTGCTGCTCGACATCACCCACCTGGATCCGGCTACCATCATGAAGCGCCTGCCTGGCATCCGTGAGATCTCCATCCAGTTTGCCGGCGTGGACCCCATCAAGGAGCCCATTCCCGTGGTGCCCACCTGTCACTACCAGATGGGTGGCATTCCCACCAACTACTCCGGTCGTGTCGTGGTGCCCGAGAATGGCGATTACAACACCGTCGTGCCCGGCTTTTATGCGGCTGGCGAATGTGCCTGCGCTTCCGTGCATGGTGCCAACCGCCTGGGGACCAACTCCCTGCTCGATCTGCTGGTGTTCGGCAAATCCGCCGGCGATTCCGCCGTGGAAGACCTCAAGGCCGGCAAGGCCCATCGGGAACTGCCCAAGGATGCGGCCGACTTCTCCCTGGCCCGCATCGAGGCCATCAACAACCGCAAGGGCGGTGCCAGTGTCCACGAGGCCCGTCTGGCCATCCAGCGCACCATGCAGGATCACGCCGGCGTGTTCCGCTTCGCCGACATGCTGAAGAAGGGGGTCACCCAGATCCTCGAAGTCGAGAAGATGGTCCAGAACCTGGAGATCAAGGACAAGTCCCTGGTGTGGAACACCGCCCGGGTGGAGGCCCTGGAAACCGAAAACCTGATCGAAGTGGCCAAGGCCACGATGATCTCCGCCGAAGCCCGCAAGGAATCCCGTGGCGCCCACGTGCGCGATGACGCACCGGATACCCCCGAGTTCCCCAATGGCCGCAACGACCAGGAGTGGCTCAAGCACACCCTCTGGCATCGCGAAGGCAACAAGATCGAATACAAGCCGGTCAATCTCAACCCCCTGACGGTCGAGACGGTCGCCCTGAAGACCCGGTCGTACTAATTGGAGTCCAGCATGAGCAAACGCACGGTTCAATTCAGCATCTACCGCTACGATCCGGACAAGGACGAGCGCCCCTACATGCAGGACATCTCCGTGGAGCTTGAGGCCACGGACCGCAAGCTGCTGGACGCCCTGACCAAGCTGAAGGCCAAGGACGACACCATTTCCTACCGCCGTTCCTGCCGCGAGGGAGTGTGCGGTTCTGATGCCATGAACATCAATGGCAAGAATGGTCTGGCCTGCCTCACCGACATCGACGAGCTGAAACAGCCCATCGTCCTGCGGCCCCTGCCGGGGCTGCCGGTCATCCGCGACCTGATCGTGGACATGACCCAGTTCTTCAAGCAGTACCACTCCATCAAGCCCTACCTGATCAACAATGATCCCCCGCCCGAGCGGGAGCGCCTCCAGTCGCCGGAAGACCGGGAGGAGTTGAACGGCCTGTACGAGTGCATCCTCTGTGCCTGCTGTTCCACCTCCTGCCCCTCCTTCTGGTGGAATCCGGACAAGTTCGTCGGCCCCGCCGGCCTCTTGGCGGCCTATCGCTTCATCGCCGATACCCGCGATCAGGCCACCAACGAGCGTCTGGACAACCTGGATGATCCCTACCGGCTGTTCCGTTGCCACACCATCATGAACTGTGTCGATGTCTGTCCGAAGGGGCTCAACCCCACCAAGGCCATCGGCAAGATCAAGGAAATGATGGTCAAGCGGTACGTGTGATGCAAAGGGAAGCTTACGAACGCCTGCGCTGGCGCTGCATTCGCCGGGGCTTGCTGGAAGTGGATCTGGCCCTGACAAGATTTCTTGACGAGACTTTCGACCGTCTGTCCGAGGCAGAACAGCAGGCGTTCGCCGAGCTTGCAGATTATGAGGACCTGGAGTTGTGGCACCTGATTAGTGGTCAGGCAGAGTGCGAAGATGCTCGCCTGGCGCCGATCGTGGCCATGTTGCGTAAGAGTTGAGTAAGGTAGGCGCTCTAACTTGAGCGTTTGCCTGCCTCATTTAGCAGTGCAATCAAACACCTGAACAGGGAAGACACTATGACGACCGAACGCAAGGCAACACTGAGCATCGATGGGCAGGCTCCCGTCGATTTTCCGATCATGACCCCCACCCATGGCAACGACTGCATCGACATTCGTACCCTGGGTGGCAAGACCGGCCTCTTTACCTACGATTCCGGCTTCCTGTCTACTGCCAGCTGCAAGTCCAAGATCACCTTCATCGATGGTGACAAGGGCGAGCTGCTGTATCGCGGCTA
Source organism: Betaproteobacteria bacterium UBA2592 (assembly GCA_002340095.1). Lineage (GTDB taxonomy): Bacteria > Pseudomonadota > Gammaproteobacteria > Burkholderiales > Rhodocyclaceae > Azovibrio. The sequence continues at coordinate 7,596 of DDKS01000060.1, read as the reverse complement.
CCCCATCGAGCAGCTGGCCGAGCAATGCAACTTCCTGGAAGTCGCTTATCTGCTCAAGAACGGGGAACTTCCCAACGCCAGCCAAAAGACCGAATTTGAGAACACCATCAAGAAGCACACGATGGTGCACGATCAGCTGACCCGCTTCTACAACGGCTTCCGCCGCGACGCCCATCCCATGGCCGTGATGACTGGCGTGGTGGGTGCCCTGTCCGCCTTCTACCACGAAGCCATGGGCTTTTCCGATGCGGAGCACCGCAACATCAGCTTCAACCGCATCGTGGCCAAGCTGCCCACCATCGTGGCGATGGCCTACAAGTACAACACCGGCATGCCCTTCATGTATCCGGACAACGAGTTGGATTACACTGCCAACTTCATGCAGATGATGTTCGGCACCCCCTGCGAGAAGTACAAGCCGAACCCCGTGCTGGTGCGCGCCCTGGACGTGATCTTCACCCTGCACGCCGATCACGAGCAGAACGCTTCCACCTCCACCGTGCGCCTAGCTGGCTCTTCCGGCGCCAACCCCTTCGCCTGCATCGCAGCCGGTATCGCCTGTCTGTGGGGGCCGGCGCACGGCGGCGCCAACGAGGCCTGCCTGAACATGCTCGAAGAGATTGGCGACGTGTCCCGCGTCAATGAATACATCAAGCGCGCCAAGGACAAGAACGACCCCTTCAAGCTGATGGGCTTCGGTCACCGGGTCTACAAGAACTTCGACCCCCGCGCCAAGCTGATGCGCAAGATCTGCAACGAGGTGCTGACCGAACTGGGCCTGGAAAACGACCGCCTGTTCAAGCTCGCCATGGAGCTGGAGAAGATCGCCCTGGAAGACGACTACTTCGTCGAGAAGAAGCTTTACCCCAACGTGGACTTCTACTCCGGCATCGTCCAGAAGGCCATCGGCATCCCCACCTCCATGTTCACCTGCATCTTCGCTCTGGCCCGTACCGTGGGTTGGATGACCCAGTGGGAAGAAATGATCACCGATCCCGAATACAAGATCGGTCGTCCCCGCCAGCTCTACATCGGTGCCGCCAAGCGAGATGTGGTACCTTTGGACAAGCGTTGATCGACGCGGAAAAGGCGGCGCCTGCGCCGCCTTTTTTCCAACCGGCACGCAGAAACGGCCAACATTCATAAAAGAGAGAACCCATCCCAAAAGGGGACGCTAGATGATGATGCAGAAGCTCGAAACTTCCCTGTTCTTCGGCGGCAATGCGCCTTTTGTCGAAGAACTCTACGAAAACTATCTGGAGGATCCGGCCTCCGTACCGGAGGAGTGGCGTGCCTACTTCGATAAGCTGGCCCAGCAGCCCGGTTTCGTGGCCCGGGACGTGCCCCATGCGCCGGTGATTGCCGCCTTTGCCGCACAGGCCATGCACGGGGGGTTCCGTCCTGCTGCCCCTGCTGCGGCCGATGACGGCAAGCAGGTTGCCGTGTTGCAACTGATCAACGCCTACCGCTTCCTGGGCAACCGCAAGGCCGATCTCGATCCCCTGAAGCGCCAGGAACCGACCGTGATCCCCGAACTGGAGCTGTCCCATTACGGCTTGAGTAGCGCTGACTTGAATCGCAGCTTCAATACCGGCTCCTTCCGTATGGGCACGGATCACGCGCCCTTGTCCAAGATCATCGAGGCTGCCAGGGAAACCTACTGCGCTTCCATCGGCGTCGAGTACATGTACCTGACATCCACCCAGGAAAAGCGCTGGCTGCAGGAGCGTCTGGAGCCGATCCGTGCCCGCGGCACCTACAGTAAGGAAGAGAAGAAGCGCCTGCTGGAGCGGGTCACGGCTGCCGAAACCCTGGAGCGCTACCTGCATACCAAGTATGTGGGCCAAAAGCGCTTTTCCCTGGAAGGTGGCGAGTCCCTGATCGCTTCCATGGATGAACTGATTCGCGTGGCCGGCACCCATGGTGTCCAGGAAATCGTCATCGGCATGGCTCACCGGGGTCGTCTCAATGTGCTGGTAAACACCCTGGGCAAGCCACCCTCCATGCTGTTCGCCGAATTCGAAGGCAAGAAGGCTTCCGATCTGTCCGCCGGCGACGTGAAGTACCACATGGGCTACTCTTCCGACGTGGGCACTCCGGGCGGCCCGGTGCACCTGACCCTGGCCTTCAACCCTTCCCACCTGGAAATCATCAACCCGGTGGTCGAAGGCTCTGTCTATGCGCGTCAGCTGCGCTATGGTCCCGATGGCAAGAAGAAGATCGTTCCCGTGCTGATCCATGGCGACTCCGCCGTGGCCGGCCAGGGCGTGAACCAGGAAATGCTCAACTTCGCCCAGACCCGGGGCTACGGTACGGGCGGCACGATCCACATCGTGGTGAACAACCAGATCGGCTTTACCACCTCCGATCCCCGCGACTACCGTTCCGGCCACTACTGCACCGAAATCTTCAAGATGGCCGAGGCCCCCATCTTCCACGTCAATGGCGATGACGTGGAAGCCGTGGCCCTGGTGACCAAGCTGGCCGTGGATTACCGCCAGCAGTTCGGCAAGGACGTGGTCATCGACATCTACTGCTACCGCAAGCTGGGCCACAACGAGCAGGACGAGCCCATGGTGACCCAGCCCTTGATGTACAAGAAGGTCCAGGCCCACCCCGGTACCCGCAAGGTGTATGCCGACAAGCTGGTGGCCGAGGGGACCCTGGCCGCTGACGAACCGGACAACATGATCAAGGAGTACCGCAGCCACCTGGACAAGGGAGAGCTGCTGTACAACCCCGTTCTGTCCGACTACAAGCGCACCCACGCCCAGGACTGGAAGCCCTATCAGACCAAAAAGTACATCGAGACTTGCGACACCCGTGTCCCGGTCAAGGAAATCCAGCGCTTGTCCGAACGCCTCACCACCGTGCCCGAGGGCTTTACCTTGCATAGCCGGGTGAAAAAGATCATCGATGACCGGCGTGCCATGGGCGAAGGCAAGCTGCCCTTCGATTGGGGTATGGCCGAGAACCTGGCCTACGCCACCTTGCTGACCGAGGGCTATGGGGTACGCATCTCGGGTGAGGACGTGGGTCGCGGCACCTTCTTCCACCGGCATGCCGCCCTGCATGACCAGAATCGTACCCACTGGTCCGAGGGGACCTACCATCCCCTTGCTCACCTGCAGGACAAGCAGGGCCGTTTCCAGTGCTACGACTCGGTGCTCTCGGAAGAAGGGGTGCTCGCCTTCGAATATGGCTATGCCACGGCCGCTCCCAATGAACTCGTGATCTGGGAAGCCCAGTTCGGCGACTTCGCCAATGGTGCCCAGGTGGTCATCGACCAGTTCATTTCCTCCGGGGAAGCCAAGTGGGGCCGCCTTTGCGGTCTGGTGATGCTGCTGCCCCACGGCTACGAAGGTCAGGGTCCCGAGCATTCCTCCGCCCGCCTGGAGCGTTACATGCAGGCCTGCGCCGAGATGAACATGGAAGTGTGCGTGCCCACTACCCCGGCCCAGATCTTCCATCTCCTGCGCCGCCAGGCCGTGCGCAAGCAGAGGAAGCCCCTGGTGGTGATGACGCCCAAGTCCCTGCTGCGTCACAAGGACGCCATCTCCAGCATGGACGAGCTGGCCAATGGCGAATTCCAGCGGGTCATCGGCGAAGTGGATGCCATCGACGCCAAGAAGGTGACCCGGGTGGTGCTGTGTTCCGGCAAGATCTACTACGATCTCTTGGCCGCCCGCCGCGAGCGCAAACTCAACAACATTGCCATCGTGCGGATCGAGCAGTTGTATCCCTTCCCCGAGGAATCCTTCGCTGCCGAGCTGGCCAAGTATCCCAAGGCCACCGAGATCGTCTGGTGTCAGGAAGAACCCCGTAACCAGGGGGCCTGGTACTGGTTCGCTTCCCGTCAGCACCTGGCACGTTCCGTGGGACCCAAGCAGCATTTGCTCCTGGTTTCCCGTCCTGCTGCCGCATCGCCTGCCGTGGGTTACCTGGCCAAGCACAACGAGCAGCAAAAGGCACTGATCGAGTCCGCCATGGGCAAGATCGACTACTAAAACAAGATACGAGGAGTGAAAATGATCATCGAAGTCAAAGTCCCGCAGCTCTCCGAGTCCGTGGCCGAAGGCACCCTGACTGCCTGGAAGAAGAAGGTGGGCGAAGCCGTTGCCCGTGACGAAATCCTGATCGACATCGAAACCGACAAGGTCGTCTTGGAAGTGCCCGCCCCCGACGCCGGTGTGCTGGTGGAGATCATCAAGGCCGATGGTGAGACCGTGGTGTCCGACGAACTGATCGCCCGGATCGATACCGCCGCCCAAGCCTCCGCTGGCGCTCCCGCCGCTGCTGCCGCTCCGGCGCCTGCCGCTCCGGCAGCTCCCGCACCGGCCGCTGCCGCTGCTGCTGCGCCCGCCGGTACGGCCAGTCCTGCCGCCCGCAAGATCCTGGAGGAGAAGGGGATTGCCGCCACCGATGTGGCTGGCACCGGTCGTGGCGGTCGCATCACCAAGGAAGATGCCGTTGCCGCTGCGCCCAAGGCCGCCGCTGCTGCCGCTCCCGCCGTGGCCGTGCCCCTGGGCGAGCGTGCCGAACAGCGCGTACCCATGAGCCGTCTGCGCGCCCGCATCGCCGAGCGTCTGATCCAGTCCAAGAACGAGAACGCCATCCTGACCACGTTCAACGAAGTGAACATGGCTCCGATCATGGCCCTGCGCAAGCAATACGGCGAGAAGTTCGAGAAAACCCATGGCGTGCGCCTGGGTTTCATGGGCTTCTTCGTCAAGGCTGCGTGCGCCGCCCTGCAGAAGTTCCCGATCCTGAACGCCTCCGTCGACGGCAATGACATCGTTTACCACGGCTACATCGACATCGGCATCGCGGTAGGCTCTCCCCGTGGTCTGGTGGTGCCCATCCTGCGCAACGCCGACCAGATGAGCATTGCCGAGATCGAGAAGAAGATCGCCGAATTCGGTGCCAAGGCCAAGGACGGCAAGCTGTCCATCGAAGAACTGACCGGCGGCACCTTCTCCATCTCCAACGGCGGTGTGTTCGGCTCCATGCTGTCTACCCCCATCATCAACCCGCCCCAGTCGGCCATCCTCGGCATTCATGCCACCAAGGACCGGGCCGTGGTCGAGAACGGTCAAGTGGTGGTGCGCCCCATCAACTACCTGGCCATGTCCTACGACCACCGCATCATCGACGGCCGCGAAGCCGTCCTGGGCCTGGTCACCATGAAGGAAGCCCTGGAAGATCCTGCCCGCCTGCTGCTGGGTGTGTAAAACCTGTCACCACAGAGGCACACAGACGCGGAGATAAATCCTCCGTGAGCACTCTGTGCCTCTGTGTCTCTGTGGTTAGTTGAGGATTTGATATGTCCAAACAATTCGACGTGCTCGTCATCGGTGGTGGTCCCGGCGGCTATGTGGCCGCCATCCGCGCCGCCCAACTGGGGTTCAACACCGCCTGCTGCGAATCCAATCCCTATGCCGATCCCAAGGGTGAACCCCGCCTCGGCGGTACCTGCCTGAACGTGGGCTGCATCCCCTCCAAGGCCCTGCTGCATACCTCCCACCTGTTCGAGGAAGCCGGCCACGCCTTTGCCGACCAGGGGATCACCGTGGGCACCCCCAAGATCGACGTGCCCAAGATGATCGCCCGCAAGGCCGACATCGTCACCAAGTTGACCATGGGCATCAAGGGCCTGTTCAAGAAGAACAAGGTGACCCAGCTCAACGGGCATGGGGCCTTCGTGGGCAAGGAGGGCGACCTGTGGAAGCTCAAGGTCGGCGCCGAGGAAGTGCTGGCCAAGCAGGTCATCGTCGCCACCGGCTCCAAGGCTCGCCATCTGCCCGGCATTCCCGTGGACAACCAGATCATCTGCGACAACATCGGCGCCCTGGACATCAACGCCGTGCCCAAGAAGCTGGCCATCATCGGCGCCGGCGTCATCGGCCTGGAAATGGGTTCCGTCTGGCGTCGCCTGGGCTCCGAAGTCACCATTCTCGAAGCCGCTCCCGATTTCCTTGCTGCTGCCGACCAGGACGTGGCCAAGGAAGCCTTGAAGCTGTTTACCAAACAGGGTCTGTCCATCCAGATGGGCGTCAAGATCGGTGAAGTGAAGACCGGCAAGAAGGGCGTGGCCATTGCCTACGTGGATAAGGACGGCAAGGAAGCCAAGCTCGAAGCCGACCGCCTGATCGTCTCCGTTGGCCGCGTGCCCAACACCGATGGCCTCAATGCCGAAGCCGTGGGCCTCAAGCTCAACGAGCGCGGCATGATCGAAGTGGATGACCACTGCAAGACCAACCTGCCGGGCGTCTGGGCCATCGGCGACGTGGTGCGCGGCCCCATGCTGGCCCACAAGGCCATGGAAGAGGGGGTCATGGTGGCCGAGCTGATGGCGGGACAGGCCGGTCATTGCAACTTCGACACCATCCCCTGGGTCATCTACACCGCCCCCGAGATCGCCTGGGTTGGCAAGACCGAGCAGCAACTGAAGGCCGAAGGCGTGGCCTACAAGGTCGGCAAGATCCCCTTCCTGGCCAACGGCCGTGCCCTGGGCATGGGCGCTCCCGACGGTTTCGTGAAGATGCTGGCCTGTGCCAAGACCGACCGCATCCTCGGCGTGCACATCATTGGCGTCGGGGCCTCCGACCTGATCGCCGAAGGCGTGGTGGCCATGGAATTCGGTGCCGCCTCCGAAGATCTGGCTCGCATCTGCCACGGCCATCCCACCCTCTCCGAGGTGGTGCACGAGGCCGCCCTGGCCTGCGACAAGCGTCCGTTGCACTTCTGAGTACGGCCCGCAGCCTGACCTGAAAGGCGGGGGATCATCCCCCGCCTTTTACATTGCAGACCTGTTGAAAGCCCGGGCTTTGCGCTAAGATGGAAGCGCAGGCAGCTGTGTTGAAGAGAGGCAACATCATGGAAATCAACCGTTTGGGTCTTCAAGCGCTGTATGGTGCAACCCCTGGTGCTTCCGCTGCGGGCAACGCGACGGGTGTCGGTGCGACCGGCGAACGGGGCTCCGGCCGGGATGAAGCCCGGGAAGCTGCGGCCAGCCAGCCGGCGCCCAGCACCCGGGTCATGCTCAGTGCTGCGGGCCAGTCCATGCTGGCGGCGGAACAGCAGAACGTGGAAGACGCTCAGGCTGCCGCCCGGCAGTCTGCTGCCGTCCCCCAGAACATGCCCGTGCAGAACACGGGGGAAACGGACCGGATGCGCAATGAGGCCGCCAGTTTCACGGCCGCGCCCCCCGCGCCCGCCATCGCCCAGCGCACTTCCGAGGCGGTACCCATGCAGCAGGCCAGCACGACCCGGCCCACCAGCACTCCGGCACCCGAGTCCCAGGCAGTCGCTGCCACGCCGGTCGCCGCGTCCGCCCCGGCACAACCCCCCCGGGACATGGCCCCTGCCCAGCCGCCGCAAGCCCAGTCCGCCAGTCGGGCCGAGTCCATGGCCCAGCAGAACCGGGCTCGCCAGGACATGCAGGCCCAGTCCCGCCAGGATGTCAGCCCCATGCTGGCCCAGAGCGGCCTTGCCTCCTATCGGCAGGTGCTTTCCCTCTGAGTCGGACAAGGGGGCTGCGGGGATCCGAACCGGCCTTTCTGGCCGGTTTTCTTTTGGTGCGCCCGGCAGGGCGCA
>DDKS01000031.1 GCA_002340095.1 Betaproteobacteria bacterium UBA2592 | reverse complement strand
ACGAAAAACAGAGGGAAGCTCACCCCGCTGACCTAGTCAAAATTCAACGCTGACAGATGGTCAAAATTGCGCGCTGATTGACAGCTTATGCCAAACATTGCGCTAATCAATGCCAAAATTCGCGCGCCCTTACAGTCGGATGGAGAAAAGAGAGGATTTCGGCCGCTGAAAAGCCGCAGAATGCGCCGGTCGCCGCCGCCCGGAACACCGCATGCGCCGGAAACCCGCACCAGGACTGGTCTTCGGCGCGCCGATAAAAAAGCCAGCGCGAGGCTGGCTTTGGGGATGTGGTGGGGCGTGAGTGACTCGAACACTCGACCTACGGATTAAGAGTCCGCTGCTCTACCAACTGAGCTAACGCCCCTTTTCAAGGGTTTTCCACTTCTGGTGGGTCGGGCGAGACTCGAACTCGCGACCAACGGATTAAAAGTCCGCTGCTCTACCGACTGAGCTACCGACCCAGACCCCTGAAGACTGATTATTATAAGGATGCCACCCTTTTCCGTCAACGCAGGGCAATCGCATGAAGGTCATACCCAAGCCGAGGCGTTGAGCCCCATAGCAGGCCGTTGAAAAACCACTGCGGTGGGCCACCTGCGGCGTTGCGCGGTGCTCGCTCCCTCGCCTATCTACTTGGCTGCTGATGTAGAAGCGCCAGTTTGCCTTTGATCCAGCGCCCGGAAACGCGATCTCGACGCAGGTATCGCCTCCCACCTGCACGGCGCTGATCACCACTACCTGCAATTCGACCAGATCGTGCTCGACCTTGCCGGGCTGCCTTGGGTCAATGGTCGCTACGAATACCTCCGCCAGCCGCAATCGGCCTTCCGTCTCCATGGCCCATCTCCAAGAGGCAGAAAGCTACAGAAATCCGGCAGCTGTGAGCAAAACCGTACAAATCCTCGATTTTCAAGAACTGTTCTGACAAGCGAGGGCGAAGTCGCTGATGCAATTGCCCCGGGTGGTACCACGGAAGCCGGGTCCGGGGATCAGGCTTCGGATCGCGTCAGTTTCCAGTACTGGTACTTGAGGGCGCTCCAGGCCCCCAGGATGATGGCGGCGAAGGTGACGATGGAGCCCAGGGCCAGGGTGGAAAAGCCGGTGATGCCCTGCCCCACGGAGCAGCCCATGGCGGTGACACCGCCGAAGCCCATCAGCGCGGCGCCCAGCAGGTGGTTGGCGGTGTCTTCCACGTCCCGGAAGCCTTCCCAGCGGAAGCTGCGTGTGGCCACGGCATAGGCGAAGGAGCCGCAGATGACGCCCAGCACGGATGCAATGGCGATGGTGACCTTGCGGCTCGCATCGGACCAGAACATGAGCAGTTCCATGGTGTAGGCCTGGGGGGCCACGAAGGTCAGGGATTCCATGCGGCCGGAGTTGGTGGCGATGAAGGCCTCCTCCAGGGTTTCCGGGTCTTCGGGCAGGTAGCCCAGGTGGCCGCTGATGTACCAGCAGGCCACGACGAGGAGGCCGGTGCCCACTCCGGCCAGGAGGTTGTCGAAGGTCAGGAATTCCCGCTGCCGGAGGGCAAACAGCAGCAGGCCGCCACCGACCGCCAGGGCGCTGATGGCCAGGGCCATGCCCGGGGCGACGCCCAGGCCGGTCTCGAGGAGGTTGGGGATGTCCTGCCCGCCTTCCAGGGTGAAGGCGGCCTGCTCCAGCACGTTGGCACGGAACACCCCGAGGAGGCCGCGCATGGTGATGTAGGCGGAGAGAGCGAGGACCAGCATGACCACCAGGGACTTGAGGTTGCCGCCGCCGATGCGGATCAGGGTCTTGGAGCCGCAGCCGGAGGCGAGCACCATGCCGATGCCGAAGGTGAAGCCGCCGATCAGGTAGGACAGCCAGGTGAAGTTGGCGCCCCGGTAGATGCTCTTGTCCAGGTCGATGAGCCCGGCGCCGTGGAGGGCGGCGCTGCCGAGGATGGCGACGGCGATGGCCAGGACCCACTGGCGCATACGGGTCCAGTCTTCCATGTTCACGATGTCGGAGATGGCACCCATGGTGCAGAAGTGGGTGCGCTGTCCGATCAGGCCGAAGGCGAAGGCGGCCGCAAAGGCAAGCCAGAGGATGGTGGAGTAGGAGATGCTGGTGGCTGCTTCCATGGCATTCAGTTCCGGTAGGGAGTGGGGTCCGCCACCCCGGCGGCGGCAAAGCCCTCCCGGCGCAGGCGGCAGGAATCACAGACACCGCAGGCCCGGCCGAGTTCATCGGCCTGGTAGCAGGAGACGGTGAGGCTGTAATCCACGCCCAGCTGCTGGCCCAACTGGATGATGCGGGCCTTGGAGAGGGTCATGAGGGGGGTGTGCAGGGTGAGCCTGTGGCCTTCGACCCCGGCCCGGGTCGCCAGATTGGCCATGGTCTCGAAGGCGGCGATGTATTCGGGGCGACAGTCGGGATAACCGGAGTAATCCACCGCGTTGACGCCCACGAAGATGTCGCGGCTGTCGAGCACCTCGGCCCAGGCCAGGGCCAGGGAGAGCATGATGGTGTTGCGGGCGGGCACGTAGGTGATGGGAATGCCGGGGTGGAGGCCATCCACCGGCACCTCCAGGCTCGTGTCGGTCAGGGCGGAACCGCCGAACTGGCCCAGGTCCAGTTTCAGGATGCGGTGCTCGGCGGCCCCCAGGGCCGTGGCCACCCGGGCGGCGGCATCGAGTTCTGCCCGGTGCCGCTGGCCATAATCGAAGGACAGGCAATAGGGGGCGAAACCCCGGTGCCTGGCTTCGGCCAGGCAGGTGGCGGAGTCGAGTCCGCCCGAGAGGAGAACGACGGCTTTGGGCTGCATGATGGGTGCGGACTATACCGCGTTTGTTGCAGTGCGAAAACCGCCGCCGCTCGGGAGTGGATTCAGGGCCGGATGAGGGACTCCAGCTCCCGGTGCAGCAGGGACTCATCGCCCAGGTTCAGTTCCACCAGCCGGCGCAGGTGGGTGATGCTGTCCAGATCGATCTCGACGCAGCGCAGGCCGATGTTGGCGCCTTCCACATGGGCCACCTGGGCCTCCATGCGGATGCCCTCGCCGCTGGCGGCCAGCCCCAGGCGCAGGGTGCAGCGCTGCCCCGGTTGCAGCCGGGCGGCGGTTTTGAGCTGGATCAGGGCCCCCTTGAGGGACAGGTCGACGATCTCCACCGGGCCCTCCCCGCCGGGGAAGAAGAGCTTGCCGTCGGTATTGAAGTGGATGCGGGAGAATTGGCGGCGGTTCGTTTCCATGGGGTGCCTCGCTTCAGGGTTTCACCTGCCCGGGATGTTACCCCAGAGCAGCTTGTGCAGTTGCAGCTGGAAACGCACGGGCAGCCCGTCCGCCAGGATCCATTCGGCCAGATCCCGGGGCTCCACCCGGCCCTGGGCGGGGGACAGCAGCACCGGACAGCGCCGGTCCAGCTCGTGTTCGGCCAGCCGGGCCCTGGCCCATTCGTAATCGGCCCGGGAGGCGATGATGATCTTGAGCTCGTCCCGGGGGCCCAGGCAGGCCAGGTTTTCCCAGCGGTTGCGCTCCGCTTCGCCGGAGTCCGGCGCCTTGAGATCCACGATGCGGGACACCCGCGGGTCCACCTGGCTCACGTCGAGGGCCCCGGAGGTTTCCAGGGAAACGTCGTAGCCCCGGTCGCACAGGGCCCGGAGCAGGTCGAGGCAGGCCTTCTGGGCCAGGGGCTCGCCGCCGGTGACACAGACCTGCCGGGTCGGGAATTCCGCCACCCGGGCCAGGATGGCGCCCAGCGTCATGCTCTGCCCCCCGGTGAAGGCATGGGCGGTATCACACCAGCTGCAGCGCAGGGGGCAGCCGGTAAGGCGCACGAACACGGTAGGCAGGCCCACCCGGGAGGCTTCCCCCTGCAGGGAGAAGAAAATCTCGCTGATGCGCAGGGGGATTTCCAGATCCGTTGCCGAGGCCACTTATTTCTGCCCCAGCCGCTGCCGGGCCTGGGCTGCCGCCTTGGAATCGGGGTACTTGGCAACCAGGTTGCCCAGGGTGCGTTTGGCCGCCTGGATATTGCCCCAGTCCCGCTGGCAGTTGGCGATGGCCAGCATGGCATCGGGGGCACGGGCCGAATCGGGCCAGCGGGTCGTCACCACCAGCTGGGCGTCGATGGCCTTCTTGCATTCTTTCTGGGCATACCAGGCATTGCCGAGCCAGAACTGGGCATTGGGCGCCAGATCACTCTGGGGGTTTTCCTTGACGAAGCTCTCGAAGGCCTGGGCGGCCTCCTTGTATCTGGCCGCCTTGAAGAGGTTCAGGGCGGCTTCGTAGGACTTGGACTCGGCCACCGGATCACCGCCCCGGGCGGTGGGCACCGGCTCGCCGCTGCCTCCCTCCGGCGCCGGGCTGCCCCCCAGGGCGGCCGGCGGGCTGGGCTCCAGCCTGCGCAGGCGGGAGTCCAGGTCCAGGTAAAGGTCCTGCTGGCGTTTCTTGAGCTGCTCGTTCTCGTAGGTCAGGGTTTCGACCTGGCCGCGCAGGCGGGCCAGCTCCTCGCGCAGGGCCATGATCTGGCTGGCCAGCTCCAGCTGGGCCTTGGCCTGGGTGTCGAAACGCTGTTCGGACAGGGTCTTCAGATCGGCGATCTGCTGGCGGGCCTCCGTGTCATCGAAGAGGCCCGCCCGGGCCGCCGGCGCGGCCAGCAGGGCGCACAGCAGGACTGCAGGCAGTACCGGGCGGCGCAGCATGATCAGTACTCACCCACGTAGAGAATGTCGGCGCGGCGGTTCTCGGCCCAGGCTTCCTCGCTATGGCCTTCGGCCTTGGGCTTTTCCTCACCCAGGCTGACGGACTCGATCTGGTCCTCGCGCACGCCCAGAAGCACCATCATCTGCTTGACGGCGTCGGCCCGCTTCTGGCCCAGGGACAGGTTGTACTCACGGCTGCCGCGCTCGTCGGTGTTGCCCTGGATCAGGATCTTGAACTGGCGGTTCTCGACCAGGAACTTGGCGTGGGCATTGACCAGAGCCCGGTACTGTTCGGACACGTCATAGCGGTCCAGGGCAAAGTAGATGCTGCGCTTGGACAAAATGCTGCTGGGATCGGTGAGCACGGCGGGCAGCTTGCCGCCCTGGACGCCGCCAGCTTCGACCCGGGCCACGCCGGCGTTGGGATCACGGCTCTCCACGGGGGCGCCGCCCTCCTTGTCGCCGGTGCTGCCACAACCCGTCAGGGCCAGTGCAAAGGCCACAGAGGCCAGGGAAAGTTTCATGTTGGGTTTCATCGCTTAAGGCTCCATCTCGTCGGTTGGATCAGTCAGTTATTGAAGGGACCCCAGGCGGGCTCCCGCACATCGCCTGCCGCCACCGACAGGCGCTGTTTGATGCGGCCATCCGCCGACACGGCGGACAGCACACCCCGGCCGCCGATCTCCGTTGCCAGGAGGATCATGCGGCTGTTGGGGGCGAAGCTGGGCGACTCGTCCTTGTGGGAGTCGGACAGAATCTGCACCTGGCGGCTGGCCAGGTCCATGATGGCGAGCTGAAAGCGGCCCTCCCGGCGGGCGATGAAGGCCAGGCTCTTGCCATCGGGGGAGGGGCGCGGAGTGACGTTGTAGCTGCCCTCGAAGGTGACCCGCTCGGGAGCGCCGCCGCTGCTGGAGACCCGGTAGATCTGCGGACTGCCGCCCCGGTCGGAGGTGAAATAAACCCAGGCACCGTCGGGAGAGAACTGGGGCTCGGTGTCGATGCCGCCGGAACTGGTGAGCCGCTGGGCGGCACCACCGCCGGCATTGATCAGGTAGATCTGGGAACTGCCGTCCTTGGTGAGCACCACGGCCAGGCGCTGGCCGTCGGGGGACCAGGCCGGAGCGGAGTTGGAACCCTTGAAGTTGGCCGCCACGTGGCGCTTGCCGGTGGCCAGGGAGTGCACGAAGACGATGGGCTTCTTGTTCTCGAAGGAAACGTAGGCAATGCGGCTGCCATCAGGGGACCAGGAGGGGGAGATGATCGGCTCCCGGGAGACCAGGGCGGTCTGGGCATTCTGGCCGTCGGAGTCCGCGATCTGCAGCTCGTAGCGGCCGCCCGACTTGACCACGTAGGCGATGCGGGTGGAGAAGATGCCGCGCTCGCCGGTGAGCTTCTCGTAGATGTAATCGGCGATGCGGTGCCCGGCCGCCCGCAGCTGGGGCACCGCCGTCAGGTAGGCGGCGCCGCCCAGGTTGTTCTGGCGGTTCACGTCATAGAGTCGGAAGCGGGCTTCGAGACGGCCGTCGGGGCTGGCCCCCAGGCTGCCGGCAGCCAGAGCATCGGCACCGCGGGACTTCCAGGCCATGTAATCGACGGGGGAGGCTTCGGTCAGGGCAGCGCCGCCGGCATCCACGAGCCGGAACAGGCCGCTGCGCTCCAGGTCGGAGCGCACCACGGAGGTCAGGGCGCGGCTGGTGCCCGGATCGCCGCCGAAATCGGCGATGGCCACGGGAATCTGGTTGGCACCGGCCCCGGTGATCTGAATGGAAAGCTGAGCCCGGGCCAGGCCGGCGCTCCCCAGCAACAGGGCAGCCAGCAGGCCGAGGGCGGTACGGCGGGTAGTAGGCAAGTTCATGTTCTTCAAGGGCAATTTTCTCCGGGCGATTATACAGGCCGCCCCTGGGCGGCCAAGGCGTCAATCGAAAGGCCGGTACTTGATTTCCAGCAGGGTGCGGACCACGGACGGATCATCGGGTTTGGGAAAGGGCGAAGACTTGAGGATGGCCCGCTCGATGGCGGCATCCAGGGCCGGATTGCCGCTGGAACGCTTGAGCCGCACCTCGAGCACGTCCAGGGTGACGTTCATCAGCCGCACCTCGAACACCGCCTCCGGGTTGCCCTGGATGTTGGGCGGCAACACCATGTTGCCGCGCACCTTGCCGGTGATCTTGGCCACCCAGCTGCTCTCGGCGCTGCGCCGGCCGGCGGCCTTCTGCTCCTCGGCGGCCATGGCCTTGAGCTGATCCTCCCGGCTCGTCCGGGACTGGGTCTGGCTGTTGCGCTGGGTCTGCTTCAGCTCCTGATCCAGCAGATCCTTGAACGGGTCCTGCGGCGGCTCGGGCTTCTTGGGTTCTGGCTTCGGTTCGGGCTTGGGTTCCGGCTTTTTCGGTTCAGGTTTGGACTCGGGCTTCTTCTCTTCCTTCTTCACCGCGATGTCGGGCTTGGCCACGGGCTTGGGTTCGGGTTTCGGCTCCACCTTGGGCTCGGGCTTCGGTTCGGGCCTGGGTTCGGGCTTGGGCTGCTCCTTCGGAGGCGACGGAGGCGGTGGCAGGACGGTGGCCTGGCGCGGCACCGGGGACCAGAGCTCCACCTCCACCACGGCTTCCTCGGTTTTCCACTGGACGCCCAGGAACAGGGCCAGCGCGAGCAGCAGGTGCACCGCGATGGCGAGGACCAGGGCCTTGCCCCTGCCGGGTTCCTGGTGACTTGCCGGAATCATTTGCTGCGCGAGGTTTCCAGGCCGACCCGCTTGAAGCCCAGGGCCTTGATCTCGTCCAGGGCCACCAGCACGGATTCATAGCTGGCCTTCTTGTCGCCGGCCACCAGCACGGCGGTTTCGGGATTCCTGGCCAGCTCCGCCTGGAGCAGGGGCGCCAGTTCGCTGCGGCTGACGCTGCGGGACTTGCCGCTACCATCGAGCACCGCCAGTTCGCCACCAGGGCCCACCGTAACCCGCAGGGGATTTTCCGGGGGGCTGTTGGCCTGGCCGACGCTGGGCAGGTCCACGGAGCCTGTCTGCATCATCGGGGTGGCCACCATGAAAATGACCAGCAGCACGAGCATCACGTCGATGTAGGGTACGACGTTGATCTCGTTCTTGAGGCGGCGGGCGCGGCGCATGGCTTACCTCATCTGCCGCTGGAGGATGTTGGAGAACTCTTCCATGAAGGATTCGTAGCGGGTGGCGAGCCGGTCGATGTCATGGGAGAAACGGTTGTAGGCAAGCACGGCGGGGATCGCGGCGAACAGGCCGATGGCGGTCGCCACCAGGGCTTCGGCGATGCCGGGGGCCACCGAGGCCAGGGTGGCCTGGCCCACGTTGCCCAGGGCCCGGAAGGCATGCATGATGCCCCAGACGGTGCCGAACAGGCCGATGTAGGGGGAGACGGAGCCGACGGAGGCGAGAAAGGCGAGATGGGCTTCCAGGGCGTCGAGCTCGCGCTGGTAGGTGGCGCGCATGGCGCGGCGGGCGCCGTCGATCACGTCGCTCGGGTCCAGGCCCTTCTGGCCGCGCAGCTTGGTGAATTCCCGGAAGCCGGCCTCGAAGATGCGCTCCATGCTGCCGGCGTGGTGGCGGTCGTTCACGGCGCTGTTGTAGAGGCTGTTGAGGTCGCCGCCGGACCAGAAATCCTTCTCGAAATCCTCGGTTTTCTGGCGCGAATCCCGCACTGCGAACCACTTCATGAAGATGTAGTACCAGGACATGAAGGACACCCCGGCGAGGATGGCCATCACCGCCTGGACCACGGCGGAGGCTTGAAGGATCAGGTGCAGGATGGACATGTCCTGGGTAACGTTCATTGCAGGGACTCCAGTTTCTGACGCAGCCAGTCAGGGATGGCGGTTGTTTTCATCTTCAGGGGATCGACACAGACGATCTGCACGGTGCCGCTCACCAGTTCCTCGTCGCCCCGGCGCACGTGCTGGCGGAACACCACCTGGGCACGGCCCAGCTTCTCCACCTCCAGCCCCACACTGAGCAGGTCATCGAGCCGGGCCGGACGCAGGTATTCGGCATGGACGCTCTTGACCACGAACAGGATGGCGTGCTCCCGGGCCAGTTGCGACTGGTCGTGCCCGAGGGTGCGCATCCATTCGGTGCGACAGCGCTCGAAGAATTTCAGGTAATTGGCGTAATAGACCACACCCCCCGCATCCGTGTCCTCGTAATAGACCCGCACGGAAATGCCGAAGGCGTTGGCTTTGGGTGCGTATTTCATGGCGGGGGATTCTACCCCAGGCCAAAAGTGCCGGAATGTAATGATTTGTTGCGATAGGGAAGCAGCATTCCGGCTCCCGGCGGGGTAACGGGCCGACATGCCCGCCAGACAGTCCATCAGCATCGCCACCCGGCAAGGCAGGTGGCAACGTCCCGGGAAAGCCCTTCCGGGCCGGGCTGCACGGCAGCCATGCAATAACCACAAAGAAAAGAGGGGTTTTCCACAATTTCTGAAATTGCATTTGCCGGCTATATGTCAACCCCCGGCTTGGAAAAGCCGGCGATACCGTCTTATACTGCCCCGCAGCCCCGGCCTGACCGGGGCTTTCCGTGAATGTGAGCAGTACTCGTGCCGGACGTCGTGTTTTACGGATAGCTAGCCCATGAGCCTTGCCCTGATCGTGATGCTGCCCTTTCTGGGGGCCTTACTGCCTGCGCTGATGATTCGCGCCGGGCGCAATGCCTGTGCCACCAGCACCCTCTCGGTCAGCCTGCTGGCCTTCCTGCTGCTGCTGACCCATGCCCCCGCCGTGTTCCGTGGCGAGGTGGTGCAGGCGGGCTGGGCATGGCTGCCCCAGCTGGGCCTCAACGTGAATTTCTTCCTGGACGGCCTGGGCTTCTTCTTTGCCAGCCTGATCCTGGGCATCGGCCTCCTGATCATCACCTATGCCCGCTTCTACCTGTCCAAGGACGACCCCATGGGCAGCTTCTACAGCTACCTGCTGCTGTTCCAGGGCGCCATGGTGGGCATCGTGCTGTCCGACAACATTCTCCTGCTGCTGATCTTCTGGGAGCTGACCAGCCTTTCCTCCTTCCTCCTGATCGGCTACTGGAAGCACCTGCCCGAAGGCCGCCAGGGAGCGCGCATGGCCCTCACCATCACCGGTGCCGGCGGACTGTCGATGATCGCCGGGATGATGATCCTGGGCCACCTCGCCGGCTCCTACGACCTGACCGTGATCCTGCAGCACAAGGAGGCAATCCAGGCTTCGCCGCTCTACCTGCCGGCCCTGCTGCTGATTCTGGGCGGCTGTTTCACCAAGAGCGCCCAGTTCCCCTTCCACTTCTGGCTGCCCCACGCCATGGCAGCCCCCACCCCGGTGTCCGCCTATCTGCACTCGGCCACCATGGTAAAGGCCGGGCTCTTCCTGATGGCCCGCCTCTGGCCGGTACTGGCCGGCACCGATGCATGGTTCTACCTGGTCGCCACCACCGGGCTGATCACCATGGTCATCGGTGCCTGGATTGCCCTGTTCAAGGATGACCTGAAAGGACTGCTGGCCTTTTCCACCGTCAGCCACCTGGGCCTGATCACCTTCCTGCTCGGCCTGGGCTCGCCCATGGCCGCCGTGGCGGCGGTGTTCCACATCCTCAACCACGCCACCTTCAAGGCCGCCCTGTTCATGAACGCCGGCATCATCGACCACGAGGCCGGCACCCGGGACATCAAGCGCCTGGGCGGGCTGATGGCCCTGATGCCGATCACCGGCACCCTGGCGCTGCTGGCGGCCGCCTCCATGGCCGGGGTGCCGCTTCTGAACGGCTTCCTCTCCAAGGAAATGATGCTCGAAGAGGCCGCCCGCACCATCTGGCTCGGCCAGGACTGGCTGGTGCCGCTGCTGGCAACCCTGGGCGCCGTGTTCTCGGTGGCCTATTCCTTCCGCTACATCGTCCATGTCTTCTTCGGCAAGACCCGGGACGACTATCCGCATCCCCCCCACGACCCGCCCTTCGGTCTCTGGGGCCCGCCCGCCCTGCTGGTGGTGCTGGTGGTGCTGATCGGCCTGTTCCCCGCCCTCATTGCCGGGCCCCTGGTGGCCACGGTGGCCGCAGCGGTGATCGGCGGCCCCCTGCCCGACTACCACCTGGCCCTCTGGCACGGCTTCACCCCGGCGCTGTTCATGAGCGTCATCGCCGTGGCCCTGGGCCTGACCCTGCTGTGGCGCTACCCCGGGGTGCGCGCCGCCTGGCAGACCGCCCCCCATCCGGAGGCCAAGGCCATGTTCCAGGCCTGCATTGCCGCCGCCGTGGCCCTGGCCCAAAGGCTCACCCATGGTCTGCACAACGGTTCCTTGCAACGGCATCTGGCCTTCATGCTCGGCGCTGCCGTGGTGCTCGGCTTTACCGCTTTCTTCGAGGCCAGCCACGGCCCCGGCAGCCGCCCCCTGCTCCCGGCCACCCCGGTCGCCATCGTCGGCTGGCTGCTGCTGGCAGCCGCCAGCCTGGCCGTCGTGCGCTTGCACCGGCAACGCATGGTGGCGCTCCTGACCGTCGGGGTGATCGGCTTGATCGTCTGCCTCGGCTTCGTCTATTTCTCCGCCCCGGACCTGGCCCTGACCCAGATTTCCGTGGAAGTGGTGACCGTGATCCTGTTGCTCCTGGCCCTCAACCTGCTGCCCAAGGAAACCCCGCGGGAAAGCGACACGGGCCGCAAGTGGCGGGACGGCATTCTGGCCACCCTGGCCGGCCTGGGGGTGGGCGCTGCCTGCTGGGCGATGATCACCCGGGATGCGGAAACCCTGTCCAGCTACTACCTGGACAAGTCGGTCCCCGGCGGCGGCACCAATGTGGTGAATGTGATCCTGGTGGATTTCCGGGGCTTCGACACTTTTGGCGAGATCATCGTGCTGGGCATTGCCGCCCTGACCATCTACGCCCTGCTCGATGGCGCCCTGCAAGGCGCCGTGGGACGCAAGCTGGCGGCCTGGGTTCCCGACCAGAAGCGTTCCGGTGACCGGCACCCGATGATGCTGGTGGTGGCCACCCGGGTGATGCTGCCCCTGGCCCTGATGGTGGGAGCCTACATCTTCCTGCGCGGCCACAACGTGCCGGGCGGCGGCTTCATCGCCGGCCTGGTGGTGGCCATCGCCCTGATCATGCAATACATGGCCAGCGGCTTCGGCTGGGCGGCCCAGCGCATGAAGGTGGATTACCACGCCCTGATCGGCATCGGCGTGCTGGTGGCCGGGGCTACCGGCATCGCCGCCTGGCTGGCCGACCACCCCTTCCTGACCAGCACTTTCGACCATTTCCACCTGCCCCTGGTGGGTGAATTCGAGCTGGCCTCGGCCATGGCCTTCGATACGGGTGTTTTCCTGACCGTGGTCGGAGCGGTGATGCTGACGCTCGCCAACCTTTCCCGCATCGGCCGCCGCGCCGAATGCCTGCCGGTACCCGAGGCCCCGATGGACCCGGACCTTTCTCCCACCCTCAACAAAGCGCAGGAGGCGTGAGATGGAATTCCTTCTTGCCAGCACCGTGGGCCTGATGACGGCCGCCGGCGTGTATCTCATCCTCCGGGCTCGCACCTTTCCGGTCGTCCTGGGACTGTCCTTGCTGAGCTATGCCACAAATGTCTTTCTCTTTGCCTCGGGTCGTCTGGCCATCGACATGCCCCCCGTGATTTCCGCCACGGCCCAGGGCTACACCGACCCCCTGCCCCAGGCCCTGGTACTCACGGCCATCGTCATTTCCTTCGGCATGACCGCCGTGATCGTGGTGATGGCCCTGCGCAGCTACCTGGAAAGCGGCAGCGACCACGTGGATGGCGTTCCCGACCGGGTAGCGCACGAAAACCTCGAATCGGTGCCGGGTATCCTGGAGGACAGCCGATGAGCCACTGGATCATCGTCCCCATCCTACTGCCGGCGCTGATGGCGCCGATACTGCTAATGAGCGCGCGCCACGACATCGTGCTCGCCCGGGTTTTCTCGGTCGCTTCCTGTGTCGCTCTCCTCGCGCTGGCGATCAGCTTGCTCCAGACAGCCGCCGGGGGAGATGTGCTGACTTACGAACTGGGCAACTGGCCCGCCCCCTTCGGCATCGTGCTGGTGCTGGACCGGCTCTCGGCCCTGATGCTGGTGCTCACGGCCGGTCTGGCCCTTGCCGTCCTGCTCTATGCCCTCGACGGCGCGGACCGCCAGGGGCGGCATTTCCATGCCCTGTATCAGTTCCAGTTGATGGGTATCAATGGCGCCTTCCTGACCGGCGACTTCTTCAACCTGTTCGTGTTCTTCGAGGTGCTGCTGATCGCCTCTTACGGCCTGATGGTCCATGGTGGCGGCCCGGCCCGGGTCAAGGCCGGGGTCCAGTACGTGATCGTCAATCTGGTAGGCTCGACCTTGTTCCTGATGGCCGTGGCGATGATCTACTCGGTCACCGGCACCCTGAACATGGCGGATCTCGCCCTGCGGGTGCCCGAGGTGGCCGCCCACGATCAAGCTTTGCTGCACACCGGCGCCTTGCTCCTGCTGCTGGTGTTCGCGGTGAAGGCCGCCCTGGTGCCCGTGCATTTCTGGCTGCCCGGCACCTATGCCAATGCCCCGGCACCAGTGGCGGCCCTGTTCGCCATCATGACCAAGGTGGGCGCCTACTGCATCGTCCGCCTGTACATCCTCGCTTTCGGCGCTGGAGCCGGGGAATCCGCCTGGCTGGCAGCCCCCTGGCTGCTGCCGGTGGCGCTGGTGACCCTGGTGCTGGGCATGGTCGGAGTCCTGGCAGCCCGACGGCTGGGCCAACTGGCCAGTTTCGCGGTGATCGGTTCCATGGGCACGCTGCTTACCGCCGTCGCCCTGTTTACCCCCCAATCCCTCGCGGCCGCCCTTTACTACCTGCTCCATTCCACCTTGGCCGGGGCAGTGCTCTTCCTCATCGCCGACCTGGTGGCCCGGCGCCGTCCCGGACAAGCCGACGGACTTTCGGTGGCCCCCCGTTTCCGCCAGGCAAGTCTTTTGGGCGGGGCTTTTTTCCTGGCCGCAATTGCCGCAACCGGAATGCCCCCCCTTTCCGGCTTCATCGGCAAGCTCCTCATCCTCGAGGCCGCCCGCCCCCACGCGGCAGTACTCTGGATCTGGGCCTTGATCCTTTCCACCTCCCTCATCGCCATCGTCGGCTTCGGCCGGGCTGGCAGCACCTTGTTTTGGAAAAGTGCAGGGGAATCCGGCCACTTCCCGCTGGAGGGCGCGCGCGACAGTCTCGCCCATGTGGCCGTGGGCCTGCTCCTGACGGGTTCGGTGGCGCTTACCGTATTCGCGGGGCCAGTCAGCCGCTATCTGGATGCGACCGCAAGTCAGGTCTTCCGTACCGATCACTACATTGCAGCGGTGCTCCGTACGCACTCCCCCCCGGCAGGAGAGATCGAATGACGCCCCAAGCCCACACCCCCAACTCCCCGACCCGGCCCCTGCTGCAACGCTGGGTGCCCCACCCTCTGCTGACCCTGATCCTGACCCTGGTCTGGATGCTCCTCATCAATGGCTTCCATCTAGGCGGACTGGTGCTCGGCCTCGGCCTGGGGCTGGTCATTCCCCGCCTCACCGCCAGCTTTTGGCCGGATCGCCCCGACATCCGCAGCTATGGCAAGGCGGCGGCTTATGTGCTGGTGGTGATCTGGGACATCATCGCGGCCAATCTGCAGGTGGCCCGCATCATCCTCTTGCGTCCGGTCAGCAATCTCAACACCCGCTGGGTGGTGCTGCCCTTGGAACTGCAGAATCCAGAAGCCATCACCATCCTTGCGGGCACGATCACCATGACCCCCGGCACCGTGAGTTGCGATCTGGCCGCTGACGGCAAGAGCCTGCTCGTACACTGCCTCGACGCACCGGATGCGGCCGCGGCGGTGCAGGACATGAAAACCCGTTACGAGTCCCGCCTCAAGGAGATCTTTGCATGATCGAATACGCCGTGCTCTATGCCTACGGGGCGATCTGCATCGCCTTGTTACTCAACCTGTGGCGCCTGCTGGTGGGTCCCTCCGGGCTCGACCGCATCCTGGCCGTCGATACCATGGTGATCAACGTCATTGCCCTGATCATCATCTACGGCATCGAACAAGGCAGTACCCACTACTTCGAGGCGGCCTTGCTGTTTGCCATGTTCGGCTTTGTCTCCACCGTGGCCTACTGCAAGTTCATCCTGCGCGGCGACGTGATCGAATAAGGAGGACGAGAGGATGGGATTTCTGCATGAGCTGCTGGTGACAGGCTTGCTTGTCCTCGGGGCCAGTTTCGCCCTGGTGGGTTCTTTCGGCATGATCAAGCTGCCCGACCTGATGACCCGCCTGCATGCCCCGACCAAGGCCACCACCCTGGGTGTCGGCGGTGCGCTCCTCGCCTCGATGCTCCATTTCCTTGCCTTGCACGGCACCGTATCGATTCACGAACTGCTGATTTCCTTGTTTTTGTTCCTCACCGCTCCGGTCACGGCCCATTTTCTGGCCAAAGCCTACTTGCACACCCACCCGGACCAGGAATTGCCCTCCCCCCCGAACGGGCAGCACTGGAGCACCTTCGACACTCCCCGCGAGCATCAGCTGAACGGCCGTGCCGAAGACCCGGCAGAATCCGGCCCAGCATGACTCCCGGCCTGCCGACGCCGAGCCCGCAAAACCTGGCGCCCGGCGTCGAGGGCTGGTCTTGCGGGAATTCCTGGCCGGTTTTCCCCTCAAAAGAGACAGCCGCGCTTTCGGAAAAGGCGGCTCCACACGGAACGACACATGGCTAAGCTCATCTTCCAGGGCAATCGCATGAAAGGT
>DDKS01000063.1 GCA_002340095.1 Betaproteobacteria bacterium UBA2592 | reverse complement strand
AACAGTTGCAGGACCTCATGGGGTTCTTCCACCTGGGGCAGGAACACCAGCACCTGGGTCAGCCCCCCAGCCAGCGCGTCCAGAACCGGCCTGTCTCCTTCATGGCGCGTCCCTCGGAAAATCCCGACGAGGCTGAATTTCAACGCTTCTGAAGAAGGCTTCCTTGAGCTACGCCCACCTGCCCAGCCGTGAGATCGAGCGTCTGTCCCGCAGCATTGCCCCGGGTGCCTGGGGCATCGAGGCGGAACAGCCCCTGTCCACCCTGCTCGGCTCCTGCGTGGCGGTCTGCATGTACGACAAGGCGGCCCGCATCGGCGGCCTCAACCATTTCATGCTGCCCAACCTGCAGCGCACTCCCAACAGCGAGGTGGATGCCTTGCTGGCCGGTGACTACTGCATGGAAGCCCTGCTCAACGGCCTGCTCGCCAGGGGCGCCAAGAAGGCGCGACTGGAAGCCAAGGCCTTCGGTGGCGGAACCATCATCGAGAGCCTGGCCCAGGGCATGAACATCGGCAAGCGCAATGCCGACTTCGCCCAGGAATGGCTGGAGCGGGAGCGTATTCCCCTGGTGGCTTCCGACTTCCTCGGCCCCTGGTCCCGGAAAATCCTGTTCGTGCCCGACACCGGGGATGCCTATTGCCGCCGCATGCTGACCAGCATGGCCACCGAATCCCTGATCCAGCGGGAAACCGCCTACGCCGACACCCTGGCCCGCCAGATCGCCAGTCGCGCCAGCAGGGAGAAGAAGATTGAACTTTTCTGATTCCCACCTCCCCCTGCGAACCCCGACATCATGATCAACGCCCCCATCTCCGACCAGGAATTTGCCCTGTTCCAGCGGTTGATCTACAAAATCGCCGGGATCCACCTTTCCGACGCCAAGAAGGTGCTGCTGGTGGGCCGCCTGGGCAAGCGCCTCAAGGCCCTCCGGCTGGAAAGCTTCGGGGAGTACTACCGCATCCTGGCCAGCGGCAACCATCCGGACGAGTTGCAGACCATGGTGGATCTGCTCACCACCAACGAAACCTACTTTTTCCGGGAACCCAAGCATTTCGACTATCTGCGCGACGAGATCCTGCTCAAGTACCGGGAAACCGCCCCCTTCCGCATCTGGAGCGCAGCCAGTTCCACCGGGGAGGAGCCCTACACCCTGGCAATGATGCTGGCCGAATACCTGCCCTCCAATGACTGGCAGGTGTTCGGCTCGGACATCAGCACCCAGGTGCTGGCCAAGGCACGCAAGGGACACTACCCGATGGACCGGAACGAGGGTATCCCACCCGCCTTCCTGAAGAAATACTGCCTTAAGGGCGTGCGCAGCCAGGAAGGCACCTTCCTGATCTCCTCGCAGTTGCGCCAGAAGGTCAGCTTCAGCCAGATCAACCTGACCCAGCCCATCGACCCGGCCATCGGCGAGTTTCAGGTGATCTTCCTGCGCAACGTGATGATCTACTTCGACCTGGAAACCAAGACCAAGGTGATCAACAACCTGCTGCCCCGGCTGATGCCGGGCGGCCATCTGTTCATCGGCCACTCCGAAACCCTGTCGGGCATTCCCACGCCTCTGAAGACGGTGCGCCCGACGATCTACCGCAAGCCATGACGCACACCCCAACGCCCCCCCGGATCTTTCTCGAGCCCGGGGAACTTTTCTTTGGCTGCGCCCCCCTGCGCATTGCCACCCTGCTGGGCTCCTGCGTCTCGATCGCCCTCTGGCACCCACGCCGACACCTCGGCGGCATGTGCCACTACGTGCTGCAACGCCGCCAGAACTCTCATGCCAATGCAGCGGACGGCCGCTATGGCGACGAAGCCTTCGCCCTGCTGCTCGAACAGATTCATGCCCATGGCAGCCGGCCCGGGGAGTTCCAGGCCAAGCTGTTCGGCGGCGGCATCATGTTCTCCGGCTCCGGTACCCTGCCCGATATCGGCAGCGGCAATGTAGCCCTGGGCCGCCGATTGCTGCAGGAAGCCGGCATTCCTCTGATTTCCGAACACGTGGGCGGCACCGGCCGCCGCAAACTGACCTTTGACCTGGAAACCGGCCACGTCTGGCTGGCCTTTCCCAATGGCAAAGGTGCTCATCGCAGGAGTCCGCATGGCTGACAAAATCAAGGTAATGATCGTGGACGACTCTGCCCTGGTGCGCCAGGTCGTCTCCCAGGCCCTGGCCCAGGACCCAGGCATTGAAGTGATCGCCACCGCCTCCGATCCCCTCTTCGCCCTGGAAAAGATGAAGATCCAGTGGCCCGATGTGCTGGTGATCGACATCGAAATGCCGCGCATGGACGGCCTCTCGTTTCTGCGCAAGATCATGGCCGAGCACCCCACCCCCACCATCGTCTGTTCCTCCCTGGCCGAACAGGGGGCCCAGGCCACCATGGAAGCCCTGGCCAGCGGCGCCGTCACCATCATCACCAAGCCCAAGGTGGGGCTGAAGAACTTCCTCGAGGACAGTTCCAACGACATCATCCAGGCCGTGCGCACCGCCGCCCGGGCCAACCTCAAGGCCATGCCTCGCCATCTGTCGGCGCCAGACCTTTCCAGCAACCGCCCCAAGTTCTCCGCCGACGTGATCCTGCCCGCCGGCAACGGCGGCAGCACGGCCATGGCCCGGACCACGGACCAGATCGTCGCCATCGGCACCTCCACCGGCGGCACCCAGGCCCTGGAAGCCGTCCTCACCCGCCTGCCATCCACCTGCCTGGGCATGGTCATCGTCCAGCACATGCCGGAGAAGTTCACCGCCATGTTCGCCCAGCGTCTCAACGGCATCTGCCAGGTGGAAGTGCGGGAGGCCCAGAACGGCGACCGGGTGATCCCCGGCCGCGCCCTGATCGCCCCGGGCGGCAAGCACATGATGCTCAAGCGCAGCGGTGCCCAGTATGTGGTGGAAGTGGTGGACGGCCCGCTGGTCAACCGGCACAAGCCGTCCGTGGATGTGCTGTTCCGCTCCGTGGCCAGGTTCGCCGGGGCCAACGCCCTGGGCATCATCATGACCGGCATGGGCGACGATGGCGCCCGGGGACTCAAGGAGATGCACGACGCCGGGGCCAAGACCATCGCCCAGGACGAAGCGAGCTGCGTGGTGTTCGGCATGCCCAAGGAGGCGATCAAACTAGGGGCTGCCGATCAGATCATGCCCCTGGAACAGATTCCCGGGGCCATCGTGGCCTATGGCCGGGCCATGGCCTGAAGGCGCTCTGGCCTTAGCGCCCGACCTTGCCCATAATGCCCCCATGCGCCAGCTTGACGAACTGCAACAGGACGCCCTGATCGAAGCCTTCAACGTGGGCATCGGCCAGGCCGCCGCGAGCCTCTCGGACATCGTCCGGGAACCGGTACGGCTGTCGGTGCTGTCGGTCCAATTTGTCCAGTTTCTCGATGCCTGCAGGCAGCTCAGCGCTGGCGGCGCCGAACGCATCTGCGCCGTCAGCCAGCAGTTTTCCGGCTCCTTCGAGGCCACCGGGCTACTCATCTTCCCCGAACTGCAGTCCATGGAGGTGGTACGCCTGATGCTCAACGAGTCCCTGAGCCTGCAGGAACTCACCGAGCTGGAACAGGATGCCATGAGCGAGATCGGCAACATCCTGCTCAACGCCTGCACCAGCGCCGTGGCCCAGCTCTTCGCCAGCCGCCTCAACAGCTCCCTGCCCAGCTACCAGCTCGGCACCCCGGAAGAAATCCTGCTGCCCCACGCCCGGGATGACGGTAATCTGGTGATGTTGCTGCACATCGACCTGCTACTGGAGCAGCGCCAGTTGAACGGCATCATCGCCTTCATGCTCAACGGCATGGCCATGGAACAGCTGCTGGAACAGGTGGACCGCTACCTGGCCAGCCTGCGGCTGGGCTGAATTCCCCGGCTCAGGCCGGATTGGCCAGGTCCACGAACTCGCAGTCCAGCCCTTTTTCCCGCCGCAGGAACTCCGCCAGGGCCCGCACTCCGAAACGCTCCGTGGCATGGTGTCCACAAGCCAGGTAGGCCATGCCGTACTCCCGGGCCAGGTGGGGAGTCTGCTCGGAAATCTCGCCCGACAAATAGGCATCCACCCCGAGTTCAGCGGCCGCTTCGATGTAGCCCTGCGCACCGCCGGAACACCAGGCGATGCGGCGGATGGAACGCTCCGGCTCCCCGATCACCAGGGGCTGCCGCCCCAGCACCTGCTCCAGGCGCCGGGCCAGGTCCCCGAGGGAGCCGCTTTCCTGGCTCCCCCACCAGCCCATGTCCTGATTGCCGAAACGGCCTTCGGGTTGCCAGCCCATGGCCCGGGCCCACTGGGCGTTGTTGCCCAACTGCGGCTGGGCATCGAGGGGCAGGTGGTAAGCGATCAGGTTGATGTCGTGCCGGATCAGGGTGCCCAGGCGGCGACGGCGCAAGCCAGTCAGCCGGGGGTCTTCCCCCTTCCAGAAATAACCATGGTGCACGATCACTGTGTCCGCCCCCCGGCGCACGGCCTCGTCGAGCAGCGCCTGGCTGGCCGTCACCCCGGTGATCACCCGTTCGACCCGGGGGCGTCCTTCCACTTGCAGACCGTTTGGGCAATAATCGGCAAATTTGGCGCTGTCCAGGATCTCGTCCAGGCAACGCACCAGTTCATCACGATTCATGGGCTCTCCTATGCGCAAGCTGTGGCTGATTTTTGCACAAACGACGACGGTGGCGCTGGCCGTCCTGTTCGTGGTGGGCACCCTCAAGCCCGAGTGGCTGGGCAGACCCCGAACCACCGTGGTGCCCCT
The DNA here is from genome assembly GCA_002340095.1 of Betaproteobacteria bacterium UBA2592. GTDB lineage: Bacteria > Pseudomonadota > Gammaproteobacteria > Burkholderiales > Rhodocyclaceae > Azovibrio. The sequence continues at coordinate 33,441 of DDKS01000063.1, read as the reverse complement.
GCAGGAAGCCGTGGTGCCGGGCGAATACGTGGCCGCCCATGGTTTCCGGGATGCCGCCCGGCGCGCCGTGCCGGCGGTGGTGCACATCTTCACCAGCCAGGAAGTGAAGCAGCCGCGCCATCCGCTGCTGGACGACCCGATCTTCCGCCACTTCTTCGGCGACGGTTTCGATGACACGCCACGGCGGGATTCGGGCCTCGGCTCCGGCGTCATCGTCAGCCCCAGCGGCTACATCCTCACCAACTACCACGTGGTCGAGGCTGCCGACCAGATCGAGGTTTCCCTCGCCGACGGCCGCAAGATGAAAGCGAAAGTGGTGGGGGCCGACCCGGAATCCGACCTGGCCGTGTTGCAGGTCCAGGCAGACAAGCTGCCTACCATCAGCTTCGGCCAGATGAGCGAAGTGCACGTGGGCGACGTGGTGCTGGCCATCGGCAATCCCTTCGGCGTCGGCCAGACCGTCACCATGGGCATCGTCTCGGCCCTGGGGCGCACCCATCTGGGCATCAATACCTTCGAGAATTTCATCCAGACGGATGCGGCCATCAACCCCGGCAACTCCGGCGGCGCCCTGGTGGATGTGCAGGGCAACCTGATCGGCATCAACACCGCCATCTATTCCCGCACCGGCGGCTCCCTGGGCATCGGCTTCGCCATTCCGGTTTCCTCGGCCAAGAACATCATGGAGCAGATCATCCAGAACGGCCAGGTGATCCGCGGCTGGATCGGTGTCGAGGCTCAGGAAATCACCCCCGAGCTGGCCGAATCCTTCGGTCTGCCCGACACGGACGGCGCCCTGATTGCCGGCGTGGTGCGGGGCAGCCCCGCCGAACAGGCCGGCATCCAGCCCGGGGATGTCCTCCTGGCAGTCAACCAGAAAGCCATCCGGGATCCCCAGGAAATGCTGGACGTGATCGCCGCCCTCACCCCGGGCCAGGATGCCGCCTTCCGGTTGCGCCGGGCCAAGGGCATCACCGAACTCAAGGTAAAAATCGGCCAACGCCCGCCCCTGCGCCGCAACACGGAATAACAGACCCGCCCGGGTAGGCCAGGCGGCACCCCGGAGGCACCCGGCAAGGAGGCGCGGCGGCTTACTTCTCCTCCAGCTTGCGGTGCTGCGCCTCGGCCTCGTCCAGGGCGGCTTCCAGCTCGGCATCACTCATGGCGGCCTCCCCTGCGGCCCGGGGACGGGCCACGAAGCCGGCCAGGAAGATCCCCAGTTCGTAGAGCAGGCACATGGGCACGGCCAGCATGAACTGGGAGAGCACGTCCGGCGGCGTGAATACAGCAGCGATCACGAAGGCGCCGACGATCACGTAGGGACGTGCCTCCTTGAGCTTGGCGATGTCCACAATCCCCGCCTTGACCAGCAGGATCACCACCACCGGCACCTCGAAGGTCAGGCCGAAGGCCATGAAGGTGGTGAGCACGAAGGAGAGGTATTTGTCGATGTCGGTCATCCAGGCCACGCCTTCGGGGGCGACCGAAGACATGAAACGGAACACGGTCGGGAAAACCAGGTAGTAAGCAAAGGCCATCCCGGCAAAGAACAGCAGCACGCTGGCCACCACCAGGGGCAGGACCAGCTGTTTCTCATGCTGGTAGAGCCCTGGCGCCACAAAGGCCCAGGCCTGGTAGAGCACGTAGGGCAGGGTGATCAGGAAGGCCACCATCAGGGCCACCTTCATGGGCACCAGGAACACCCCGACCACGTCGGTGGCAATCATCTGCCCGCCCTGGGGCAAGGCCGCAAGCAGGGGCTGGGCCATGAACGCATAAAGATCCTTCGCCCAGGGGAACAGGCAGATGAAGACCAGCAGCACCGCCAGCACGGCCCGGATCAGCCGGTCGCGCAATTCGATGAGATGGGAAATGAAGGTTTCTTCCTGGGCGGCGCTCATGCAACGGGAGTGGTCTGGTCGATTTTACGGGGCGCTGCGGCGTTGGCGGTTTCCGGCACGGGCGCGACGGTGGCGTCAGCACCGGGCATGGTGGCGGCCGGCGCCGGGTCTGGCCGTTCCAGGCCGGGCGTTTCCAGCTGTGTCGCCGGGGATTGCAATTCCGCCAGGGCCGAGTGGGCCTCCTGGCCAATACCGGCAAAGGTCCCCCGGGCCGCATCGAATTCCTGGCGCACGGTGCTTTCCAGGGTACGGGCAGATTCCACCACCTGGGACTGCAGCTTCTTCAGCTCATCCAGCTGCATTTCCCGATTGATGTCCGACTTCACGTCGTTCACGTAGCGCTGCATACGGCCCAGCAGGTGTCCGGCCGTACGCGCCACCTTGGGCAGGCGCTCGGGACCGATCACCACCAGGGCCACGATGCCGATGACGAGAAACTCGGAAAAGCCGATATCAAACATGCAAGTTCAGACAGGAACTCGGCAGCCGGGACGAAAAGCCCGGGCTGCGGCATCAGCTCTTGGTCTTTTCCTTCACTTCCACGTCAATGGTCTGGCCGCTCACCTGCTGGGGCGGCACCTGTTCTGCGGGTTTGCCGGAGTCGCTGGCTTCCTTCATGCCTTCCTTGAAGCCCTTCACCGCACCGCCCAGGTCCTGGCCGATGTTGCGCAGTTTCTTGGTGCCGAACACGAGCATGACGATCACCAGGACGATGAGCCAGTGCCAGATGCTGAAAGTACCCATGATGGTGTCTCCTAGAATCTCAAATCTTCTTCAGCATGGGACCGACCGGGTCGGGGCCGCCCACGATGTGCATGTGCAGGTGGGCCACTTCCTGGCCACCCACCCGGCCGGTGTTGATGATGGCCCGGAAACCATCGGCGCTGCCGTTGTCCCGGGCCAGTTGCTGGGCCACGGACAGCATCCGGCCCAGCACCGGTTCGTCCTCGGGCGTGACCTGGGCCAGGGAGGCGATGTGGCGCTTGGGAATCACCAGGATATGGGTGGGGCGCTGAGGCTGGATGTCGTGAAAGGCAAACACCAGTTCGTCCTCGTAGACCTTCTTCGAGGGAATCTCGCCGCGCACGATCCTGCAGAAAATGCAGTTGTCCATGACCGATCCTTTACTTGCTGATTTCCCGAGCCTTCTTCTCGTCGATGCCGGAAATGCCCTCCCGGCGCCGCATTTCCTGGGACACGTCCTCGATGGAGAGGCCGTAGAAGGCCAGCAGCACCAGCACGTGGTAGATCACGTCGGTGGACTCCCAGACGATGTTGAGGCGCTTGCCTTCCTTGCCGGCCATGATCAGCTCGGCGCATTCCTCGCCGATCTTCTTGAGGATGGCGTCCGGCCCCTTGGAGAACAGCTGGGCGGTGTAGGAGGTTTCCGGATCGGCGTTGCGGCGGGAGGCCAGGGTCTCGGAAAGACGGTGCAGGATGTCGTGAGTACTCATTTTGCGTAAATTTCCTTGGGATCCTTCAATACCGGGTCGACGGGAACCCAGCGTTCCCCGTCCAACTGAAAGTAAAAGCAGCTTTGCCGCCCCGTGTGACAGGCGATGCCACCCTCCTGCTCGATCTGCAGCAGCAGCACATCCCCGTCGCAGTCGGCGCGGATGGAACGGATCTTCTGGTAGTGGCCGGATTCTTCACCCTTGCGCCACAGGCGGCTGCGGGAGCGGGACCAGTATACCGCGTTGCCGGTGCGCACCGTCTCCAGCAGGGACTCCCGGTTCATCCAGGCGAACATCACCACCCGGCCGCTGGCCTCGTCCTGGGCAATGGCGGGAATCATCCCGTCCTTGTCCCACTTGAGGGCGTCCAGCCAGGGCAGGCTGGCATCCATGTCGCAGCTCATGCTCTTACAGCCGCACTTCGATACCCCGGGCGGCCATATGCTCCTTGGCCTGGCGCACGGTGTATTCACCGAAGTGGAAGATGGAAGCGGCCAACACCGCATCGGCACGGCCCAGGCTGACGCCGTCGGCCAGATGATCGAGGTTGCCGACGCCGCCGGAGGCGATCACGGGAACCTGTACCGCATCGGCCACGGCACGGGTCAAGGCCAGGTCGAAGCCATTCTTGGTGCCGTCCCGGTCCATGCTGGTGAGCAGGATTTCGCCCGCCCCCAGGGATTCGACCTTGCGGGCCCACTCGACGGCATCCAGGCCCGTGTCGTTGCGGCCGCCATGGGTGAACACGTGCCAGCGGCCGGGGGCCACCTGCTTGGCGTCGATGGCCACCACGATGCACTGGGAGCCGACCTTGGCGGAGGCTTCCGCCACCAGGTCCGGGTTGGTCACGGCGGCGGTATTGATGGAAACCTTGTCGGCCCCGGCATTGAGGAGCCGGCGCACGTCCTCCACCTTGCGCACGCCGCCGCCCACGGTGAGGGGAATGAACACCTGGCGGGCGCAGTCCTCGATGATGTGCAGGATGATGTCGCGCTGGTCGGAGGAGGCGGTGATGTCCAGGAAGGTGACCTCGTCGGCCCCCTGGTCGTCGTAGCGGCGGGCGATCTCCACCGGATCGCCGGCATCGCGCAGGCCCACGAAATTGGTGCCCTTCACCACACGGCCGGCCGTGACGTCGAGGCAGGGAATGATGCGCTTGGCAAGCATCAGCGGGAGGCCTGATCGGCCGTTTCCTGGGCGACCTTGAAGCTCAGGGAACCGTCGTAGATGGCCCGGCCGGCAATGGTACCCACCACCCCTTCGGATTCCACGGCGCACAGGGCCTTCACATCCTCCAGGCTGGACAGGCCGCCGGAAGCGATGACCGGAATGGTCAGGGCCTGGGCCAGCCGCACGGTGGCCTCCACATTCACCCCGGACAGCATGCCGTCGCGGCCGATGTCCGTGTAGATGATGGCTTCGACCCCGTAGTCCTCGTACTTCCTGGCCAGGTCGATCACCTCATGGCCAGTGAGTTTGGACCAGCCGTCGGTGGCCACCTTGCCGTCCTTGGCGTCCAGACCAACGATGATGTGGCCGGGGAAAGCAACGCAGGCATCGCGCAGGAAGCCTGGATTCTTCACGGCAGCCGTGCCGATGATGACGTAAGTGAGGCCATCGTCCAGGCAGCGCTCGATGGTGTCCAGATCGCGGATGCCCCCACCCAGCTGCACGGGGACGCGGTCGCCCACCTCGTCGAGAATGGCCTTGATGGCGCCTTCGTTCTTGGGTTTGCCGGCGAAGGCCCCGTCCAGATCCACCAGATGCAGGCGCCGCGCCCCCTGATCCAGCCAGTGGCGGGCCATGTCGGCCGGATTTTCGGAAAATACGGTGGCCTGATCCATGAGGCCCTGTTTCAGACGGACACACTGGCCGTTCTTCAGGTCAATGGCGGGAATGATGAGCATGGGATTTTTCGCGTGAAAACCGGGGATTCCGGGTCAGATTAGCCAGCAGGTTGCCAGGAAACAAAGTTCTTGAGGAGCTGCAGCCCGTCCCGGGCGCTCTTTTCCGGGTGGAACTGGACGGCGAAGATATTAGCCCGCCCCACCGCACAGGTAAAGGGCACACCATATTCGCAGGTGCCGGTCACCAGGGACGGATCCTCGGGGTGAACGCAGTAGCTGTGCACGAAATAAAACCGCGCACCGTCCCCGATCCCGGCCCAGAGGGGATGGGGTTTCTGCCAGACCTGGTTCCAGCCCATGTGGGGCACCTTGAGCCGGGAGCCGTCGGCAGCCACCATCCGCGCCGCGGGAAAACGCCGCACCTGGCCCGGGAAGATGCCCAGCCCGGGGACATCGCCCTCCTCGCTGTGCTCGAACAGCATCTGCAGTCCGATGCAGATGCCGAGGAAGGGCTTGCGGGCGGCGGCATCGAGCACAGCCTGCCGAAGGCCCCTGGCCTCGAGTTCGGCCATGCAGTCGGGCATCGCCCCCTGGCCGGGGAACACCACCCGCTCCGCCGCCGCCACCCGCTCCGGGTCGGAGGTGACGACCACCGGCGTGTCGCCAGCCACGTGGGCCAGGGCCTGGCACACGGAGCGCAGGTTGCCCATGCCGTAGTCGATGACGGCGATGCTCATCAGAGCACCCCCTTGGTGGAGGGCATGACGCCGGCCATGCGCGCATCGGGCGTCACCGCCATGCGCAGGGCCCGGCCGAAGGCCTTGAAGATGGTCTCGGCCTGATGGTGGGCGTTCCTGCCCTTCAGGTTGTCGATGTGCAGGGTCATGCCAGCGTGATTCACCAGCCCCTGGAAGAATTCGGGAATCAGCTGAGTGTCCAGGTCGCCGATGCTGGCGCGGGTGAATTCGACCTCCATGCACAGGCCCGGACGCCCGGACAGGTCGATCACCACCCGGGACAGGGCTTCGTCCAGGGGCACGTAGGCGTGGCCGTAGCGGGTCAGGCCCTTCTTGTCGCCCCAGGCCCTGGCCAGGGCCTGGCCCAGGGTGATGCCCACATCCTCCACCGTGTGGTGGGCATCGATGTGCAGGTCGCCGCTTGCTTCGATGTCCAGGTCGATCAGGCCATGCCGGGCGATCTGGTCCAGCATGTGATCGAGGAAGGGGATGCCGGTGGCAAACCTGCCCTGGCCGCTGCCATCCAGATTGAGCCGGACCGTGACCTGGGTTTCCAGGGTGTTGCGGGAAATTTCGACTTGGCGCATGACGCTTTGGCCCAAGGGGTTTGAACAGGCGGCCATGATACCATTTCACGCTTTCAGCAAAGCCCCCGAGCACCACCCCATGAGCCAGTACTGGAGCGCCGTTGTCCGCGGCCTGACCCCCTACACCCCGGGCGAACAACCCAAGCTCGCCAACCTCGTCAAGCTCAACACCAACGAGAACCCCTACCCCCCCTCACCGAAGGTGGTGGCCGCCATCCAGGCCGAGCTGGGAGAGGATGGCGCCCGCCTGCGCCTCTACCCGGATCCCGAGGGCAACAGCCTCAAGGCCGCCGTGGCCCGCCACTACCGCGCCTATGACATCAGCCCCCGGCAGGTTTTCGTCGGCAACAGCTCCGACGAGGTGCTGGCCCATGTGTTCCAGGCCCTGCTCAAGCACGAGGCGCCGATCCTGTTCCCGGACATCACCTACAGCTTCTATCCGGTCTATTGCGGCCTGTACGGCATTCAGTACGAAGCCATCCCCCTGGACGGGGATTTCGCCATCCGCCCGGAGCAGTACGCCCAGCCCAACGGTGGCATCATCTTCCCCAATCCCAACGCTCCCACGGGCCGGGCCCTGAGCCTGGCCGAGATCGAAAGCATCGTGCGCGCCAATCCGGATTCGGTGGTGGTGATCGACGAGGCCTATGTGGATTTCGGCGCCGACACCGCCATTGCCCTGGTCAACCAGCACCCCAATCTGCTCGTCACCCAGACCCTGTCCAAGTCCCGCTCCCTGGCCGGCCTCCGGGTCGGCTTTGCCGTCGGCCACCCGGAGCTGATCGAGGGGCTGGACCGGGTCAAGAACAGCTTCAACTCCTACCCCCTGGACCGGCTGGCCCTGGCAGGCGCCGTCGCCGCCCTGGAAGACACGGTCTGGTTCGAGCAGACCCGCCAGGCTGTCATCAACAGCCGGGAGCAGCTGAGCCGCCGCCTGGCCGAACTGGGCTTCACGGTGATCCCCTCCGCCGCCAACTTCATCTTCGCCCGCCACCCGGACCGGGACGCCGCCGGGCTGGCGCAACGGCTGCGTGAACGCGGCATCATCGTGCGCCACTTCAAGCTGCCCCGCATCGACCAGTTCCTGCGCATCAGCATCGGCACCGAGACCGAGTGCGCCGCCCTGCTTACCGCCCTTGTAGAGATTCTCGCCTGAACCATGAATGATTCCGCCGCCATCCAGGCCGCCATCCAGGCCGTAGACGCCGCCATCCGCTCGCGCCGCTCCATCCGCAACTTCCTGCCCGACCCGGTGCCCCGGGAAACGCTGGCCGAACTGCTGGAACTGGCCGCCCGGGCGCCCTCGGGCACCAATGTGCAACCCTGGAAGGTCTATGCCCTGACCGGGACCCCCAAGGCGGCCCTCTCCGCCGCCATCCTGGAAAAATACGAACGGGGAGAACACGAGGGGCGTGAGTTCGACTACTACCCCAAGGAATGGAAAGAGCCCTGGCTCTCCCGCCGCCGGAAGATCGGTCTGGGCCTCTACGGCCTGCTCGGCATCGCCAAGGACGACCAGGCGCGCATGAAGGCCCAGACCGGGCGCAACTATGTGTTCTTCGATGCCCCTGTGGGCCTGATCTTTACGATGGACCGCTGCCTGGGCCAGGGCATGTTCCTCGACTTCGGCATGTTCATGGCCAACCTGATGATCGCCGCCCGGGCGCGGGGCCTGGACACCTGCGCCCAGCTCTCCTTTGCCGACTATCCCAAGACCGTGGCCGAGAACCTGGGCCTGCCCGATAACGAACGAGTGGTGTGCGGCATGGCCCTCGGCTACGCCAACCCGGATGCCCCGGAAAACCAGCTGATCACGGAGCGGGAGCCCGTGGAAAACTTCACGGATTTTCGCGGTTTCGACTGATTCCCCACGGAGCAGCCCTTTCCGCCTCATGGCCCACCTGGGGCCAGGCCGGCATCCGCCCCGACGACATCGCCCGGAGCCCATCCACAAGGAGCCCCTGAGCCTGCTCCCTGTCAGCGGTAACCGGCCCGGTCCAGGATTTTCTGGGCCTTGGGCAGCTGTCTGGCGACGCTCACCAGGGAAACGCTGTCGGCCTTGAAGCTGCCCAGGGCTTGCAGTTCCTCGTTATCCACCTGGACCGAAGGCACCGCCGGCCACTCGTTGTTGCCCTTGGCGAAATAACGCTGGGCTTCGTCGCTGGCCAGGTATTCGAGGAACTTCTGCGCCGCCTCCGGGTGCTTGCTGGTCTTCACCATGCCGCCGCCGGAAACGTTGATATGGGTGCCCCGGTCGGCCTGGTTCGGCCAGACCACGCCCAAGCGCTTCACCAGATTGCGCTCCTCCACCTTTTCGGATGCCATCAGCCGGGCCAGGTAGTAGCTGTTGGAAACCGCCACGCCGCACTCGCCGGTGGCCACCGACTTGATCTGATCCGTATCACCGCCCCGGGGACTGCGGGCCAGGTTTGCCACCACGCCCCGGGCCCATTCCTCAGCCCTGGCCTCGCCATCGTGCGCCACCAGGGAGGCCACCAGGGTGAGGTTGTAGATATGCCCGCCGGAGGTGCTGCACACCAGTCCCTTGAGTTTGGGATCGGCCAGGGATTCGTAGGTGGACACATCCTCGGCCTTGAGCAGGCGCTTGTTGTAGATGATCAGGCGGGCCCGGGTGGAAAAGGCGTACCAGTTGGCAGAACGCAGATGGGCAGGAATCCGGTCCTCCAGCACCGGAGAGCGGACCGGGGCGAAGAGGCCCCAGGCGTCCGCCACGGCCAGGCTGGCCGCATCGGCCGTGAGGAGCACGTCGGCAGGGCTGTTGCTGCCCTCGTTGCGGATGCGCTCGATCAGTTCCTGGGCCTTGCCTTCGATGCGGTTGATCCGGATCCCGGTCTTGCGGGTGAAGTTCTCGTAAAGGGCCTCGTCGGCCTGGTAGTGGCGGGCGGAATAGAGGTTCAGTACCGGTTCGGCGGCCAGGACATGCCCCAGGCCCGCCAGGGTGGCCAGCAGCCCCCAGAGGATGTTGCGTTTCATGCCGGAATTCCCATGGATCAGGTGACGGCCCAGAGGCGCAGGAGGTTGTGATAGACGGCGGTGAGCTTGAGCAGGCGCGGATCGTCGGGGGGCACAACGCCCGTCATGCCCTGGATCGCCTGGTCCAGATCGAACAGCAGGGTCCGGGAGCTGTCGTTCTGGACCATGCTCTGGATCCACATGAAGGAGGCAATGCGCGCCCCCCGGGTCACCGGAGTGACCTGGTGCAGGCTGCTGGAGGGATAGAGCACCATGTCCCCGGCCGCCAGCTTCACCGCCTGGATACCGAAGGGCCCTTCCACCTGCAGCTCGCCCCCGTCGTACTCCTCCGGTTCGGCCAGGAACAAGGTGGCGGACAGGTCGCTGCGCACCGAGATGTGGGTCCCGGGCACCTGCATCACGGCGCTGTCCACATGGGCCCCATAGGTGCCGCCGTCCTGGTAGCGGTTGAATTTGGGAGGGTAGATCCGGCTCGGCAGGGCTGCGGAGATGAACAGGGGATTGCTACCCAGCTTGCGCAGGATGTGGTTGCCCAGCTCCACCGCCAGGGGACTGCCATCCTCCAGTTGCAGGTTGCGTTTCACCGCCCGGGCCAGGGTGCCGGCGGTCTTGAGCCCGTCCTGCCACTCGGCCTGGTCCAGATGGCTGCGGAACTGCCTCACTTCGTCCTTGCTCAGGACGCCTTGGATTGGAATCAACATCGTCTATGCCTCGTCGCGTTCCCGATAAATCATGTCCTGCCGGATGTCCGCCAAGCTTGCGCAGCCCGCCTGAGCCATGCACAGCTCCAGTTCCTCGCGCAGCAGCTTCAGCATGTGCGCCACGCCCAGGCTGCCGGCCACGGCCAGGGCATACAGCTGGAGCCGGCCCAGCAACACCGCGTCCGCCCCCAGGGCAAGCATCCGGAATACATCGGCGCCGGATCGCACCCCCCCATCGACTAGCAGCGGGTAGTGTTCGCCGACCGCCGCCCGCACCCGGGGCAGCAGGCGCACACTGGCGACAGCCCCATCAAGCGCCCGTCCGCCATGATTGGAGACCACCTGGCCCGCCACGCCCATGGCTTTGAGGCGGCGCGCGTCGTCGGGATGCAGGACCCCCTTGACCACCACCGGCAGCCGACTCCGATCCACCAGCCAGGCCAGATCATCCCAGCCGGGTGCAAAAGCCATCACGCCTTGAAAAATCCGGCTCTGTCCACGCATCAACTGGATTGGGGGTGGCATCGGATAGGGATCGAGATTGACGGCGCGAACCTGTTCCGGCATTTCAAAGCCGGCTTTTAGCGCACTCAAACTGGGGGTTTTGATGCTTGCATCCAGCGTTACCACCAGCACCTGATAGCCGGAGGCCTCGGCCCGGCGCACAAGGTCCTCGGTGACGCCTCGATCCGGTTGAAAGTAAAGCTGAAACCAGCGCTCACCTGGACCCTGCGCTGCAATCGCTTCGAGCGTGTGACTGGCTAGCGTGCTGACGATCAGGGCCGCCTCCATGGCTGCGGCCCCCCGGGCTGTTTCGAGTTCCCCGCGCGGATGTACCAGGGTTTGGTAGGCCACCGGAGCAAGCAGCAGAGGATGAGACAAGGATCGCCCCAGCAAGTCCAGGCGCGTGTGCCCAGCCTTCAGGTCACGCAACAGCCGGGGGACAATGGCCAGTTCTTCCAGCGCCATGCGATTGGCCAGCACGCTCGAATCCCGCCCACATCCCCCGGCAATGTAAGCCAGGCTGGGGGCCGCAATGAAATGGCGGGCCAGGTCTTCGTAATCCTGGGCGCAGCGCACTTCGGCGGGAATGTGCGGCAAAGGGGAGAGGGGCAAGGTGGCCGTACTCATGGCGACAGGGCGGATCCCTCGATCCGCCCCAGAAAAGTGGAAACGCTCAAAACTCGTAATTCAAGGTTAGCTTGGCGTTCCGGGCATCTCCCTTGTACAGGAAGGAGCCCGACCGATAGGCGGCCAGGTAATAGTCCTTATCGAACAGGTTGGCCACATTCAGACGGACCTTGGTGCGCTTGTCGATACGGTAGTCCGCAAACAGATCCCAGACCGTATAGGAAGGAACGGGTTGCGTGTAACGCCCGGCCGTATCGTAAGCAGCCGCCGTGTCCGGCTGACCGGCATAGCGCTTGCTTTCGTACTTGACCGCACCGCCGAAACCAAAACTGGGAGTGAGCTGGTAACGCAGCAGGGCCGAAGCGCTCTTTTCGGCAAAGTTGCTGAGCGTCTTGCCAACGTTGGCCGGGGTGTAGGACTCCAGCACCTCCGAGTCCATGAGGGTGATCCCTGCCTGACCGCTCAACTTGTCGGTGATGTTCCCCGCCAGACCGAATTCAACCCCCTTGACCCGGTTCTTGCCGGTGTTGAACGTACCGGCGGAGTCATAGTTGGCCCCTTCCATCACATCCGACTTGGTGATCTGGAACACCGCTGCGGTCGCCAACAGCTTGCCTCCCAGCAGGTTCCACTTGGTCCCCAGCTCGATGTTCTCGCTCTTTTCGGGCTTGGCCCCGGCCGCCTGACCGTTGTAGGTCACAAGGCCGCCGTACCCCCCGCTGGTGCCCACGTCGGACTCTCCGCCATTCACATCCTGGGCGGTGGCATAGGTCACGTAAACATTGGCATAGGGCAAAAACTTGTAGGTCAGACCCAGGTGGCCGTTCCACATCCCATCCGTATATTCGTAATCCCCCGTCAAAACCCCGGTTGTGGCGTTCTGGGTTTTCAACGACAGCGTGGTCCGGTCGTAGCGCAGGCCGCCGAAAGCTGTCCATTTCTCGCTCAGATCCACCGTATCCATGATCGAAGCGGAGACGGTCCGGGCCCGCCAGTCCTGATCCCACCCCCCTTTCTTGATGTTGCGGTGCATCAAGTCATTCAACCCACTCACCGTGCCGCCGCCGGGTGTGAAGATGCACCAGGCATTGAGGCTGGTACCGTTGCCGGTAATACAGTTTTGCCCGGAATTGCTGACGTTGTAGACCCCGTTCTTGACCTTGTGGTCACTGAACTCCAGGCCAAAGATGAATTCATGTTTCATCCCTCCCAGGGTTTTGTCCCAGTAAAGGTTGGTCTGGTTGGCCACATACTCCACTTCCTGCCAGCCGTTATGGGTACTCAAAGTGGCAGTGGTGTACCGCCCCCCCGGGTTGTTGGGCCCGGTCGTGGCCTGACGAGCGCCAGTCACCACGTAACCATTGTCGGACTTGCCGAAGCGGGTGGCATTGGTCAGACGCAGTTCCGGACTGAAACGGTACTTGATGCGTGCCGTCACGGTATCCACGTCGGACTCCAGGAAATCCTGCCGCTGCGCATAAACCGGCACATCCTTGGCCGGCTTGCGATCCGGTACCGTTCCAACCAGATAGCTGCCCAGGTCTGGCCTGTCGTCGGCCCGCAGGCCGTAGTAGTCGAGGATCACATCCAGATCGGCATTGGGCTTGATCAGGCCGGAAACGGCCAGCCCCTTGCGCTCCCGATCAGCAGGCGCCCGGTCCGGCACATCCTCGCTACCGTAGAGCGCGTTGGCCCGCAATGCCAGGGTATCGGAAACGACCTGGTTGGTATCCACCGTGAAGCGCCGGTATTTATCGGTACCCAAGCCTGCCGAGAACTTGGTGAACTCGTAATCCAGCGTGGCTTGCTTGGTCACCGCATTGACCGCTCCGCCCGCCGTGCCCCGGCCAGCAAAACTGGAATTGGGCCCCTTGGTGATCTCCACTTGCTCAACGGCAAAACTCTCACGGATCGTCATGCCCGGATCGCGCAAGCCATCCACGAACACATCGCTCCTAGCCTCCTGCCCCCGGATGATGTACCGGTCGCCGAAGGCATTGCCGTTTTCCCCAGTCCCCAGCGTAATGCCGGGCTGGGCGTCGAGAATGTCGCGCAGGTCGGTGTAACCGGAATCCTCGATCTGGGTCTTGGTGAGCACCGAGATGTTCGCCGGCGTCTCTGCCAGGGGGCGGGTGTGACGGGCATCACCGGAATACTTGGCCTTGTAGGGCGCACCAGGCTCGGCATAGGGATTGTGATCGATAACCCGCTCCACCACCGTGACCCCCTTCATTTCGATCTCGCCGGCAGGAGCGGCCTCGGGCTCGGCCAGGGCCATGGCGGGAACCAGCATGGCCGTGGAAATTCCCAGGGCGATGCTGCTTTTCTTCAGAGAGGCGGGAACTTGGGCCTGGACCCGGAAACTGGCCGGCAGCTTGACCTGTGGAGCCGTCGGGCAAGGGGCCGCACCGGAAAAGGCAGGGGGATCAGACTTCATCAGACATACTCCTGAATTGTGGGCTTGAATTCAGGCTGGCTGGCGTCTGGCTGGCTCGCCCCGATAGAGATGATAATTTATATCAATTGTTTCTTGAGAGCAATTCCCAATAATCAGACCCAACCCAACAAACCCGCCGCCGCCCCCAGGCCGATCAGCCACAGGGGGTGCAGGCGGGTGTGCATCTGCAGCAGCGCCACCAGCCCTACCAGGACCAGGCCACCCCAGGCCAGGCCAGCCGCCTGGCCGATCATGAAGGCTCCGGCGGCCACCAACCCCACCGCCAGGGGCGCCACCCCCATCTGCACCGCCAGCTGCACCGGATGCCCGGCAAAACGGTGCCAGTGGCGCATCAGCAGGTAAATGACGATGCTCATGGGCAAGCACATGCCCAGGGTTGCGGCCAGGGCGCCGGGCAGGCCCGCCACCTCCCAGCCGATCAGGGTCACCACCAGGCCGTTGGGTCCGGGCGCCGCCTGGGCGATGGCATAGAGGTGGGTGAAGGTGGCATCGTCGAGCCAGTGTTTCTGCTCCACCACCACCCGGTGCATTTCCGGCAGCAGAGCCGAGGCGCCACCGAAGGCGACGCAGAACAGGATGGCGAACTGGAAGAAAAGATCAGCCAGCAGCGCCATGATGCTTTCGGTATAGATGCGCAACCGTGGCAGCCAGCAGTACCAGCCCGACCATGACCACCGGCATCGGCCAGCGCAGCAGCGCCACCAGCACGAAAACCAGCAGGGCAAAGGGCAGGAAAACCCGTTTGGCGCTCACGGCCAGACCCATGCGCCAGGCGGTGGCTACCAGCAGGCCGCAACCTGCCGCCGCCACGCCGCGCAACATGCCCTGCACCTGGGGCAGATCGCCAAAGCGGCTGTAGAGGGCGCCCAGCGCCAGCACGATCAGGAGCGGCCCGCCCAGCAGCCCCAGCACCGCCACCACCGAACCGGCAACACCCCGGTAGCGGGCGCCCACGGCCACGGAAAGGTTGATGACATTGGGCCCGGGCAGGAACTGGCAGAGCCCCAGCAGGGAATTGAAGTCTTCAGGCGACAGCCACTTGCGCTCTTCCACCAACATGCGTCGGGCAAAGGGCAGGACACCGCCGAAACCGGAGAGGCCCACGGAGGAAAAACCGAGGAAAAGCTCCTTGAGGCTGGGAGGGGTACAGGAAAACGCCCCAGCGGCGGGCTGGGGCGTTTCCGGTTCTGCCGGCACGCGCGGCATGGCCTCAAGCGTCCAGCCGATAGCGGGCCGACTGGGCGTGGGCAGGCAGCCCCTCACCATCCGCCAGGGCACCTGCCACCTGGCCCAGGGTCCGGGCCCCGGCCTTGGAAACCCGGATCAGGCTGGTGCGCTTCTGGAAGTCGTAAACCCCCAGGGGCGAAGAGAAGCGGGCACTGCCTGAGGTGGGCAGCACGTGGTTGGGACCGGCGCAGTAGTCGCCCAGGGATTCGGAGGTGTAGGGGCCGATGAAGATGGCGCCGGCGTGGTGGATTTTTTCCACCCAGGCGTCCGGCTCGGCCAGGGACAGTTCCAGGTGCTCGGGCGCCACCCGGTTGGCCAGGGCCACGGCCTCTTCCAGATCCCGCACCAGGATCAGGGCGCCCCGGTTTTCCAGGGAAGTGCGGATCACTTCCTGGCGCGGCATGGTGGGCAGCAGCTTCTCGATGCTGGCCTGAACCTGGTCGATGTAAGCCGCGTCCGGGCAGATCAGGATGCTTTGCGCCAGTTCGTCGTGCTCGGCCTGGGAGAACAGGTCCATGGCGACCCAATCCGGGTTCGTGGTGCCGTCGGCCAGCACCAGGATTTCCGAGGGGCCGGCCACCATGTCGATGCCGACGATGCCGAACACCCGGCGCTTGGCACAGGCCACGTAGGCATTGCCGGGACCGACGATCTTGTCCACCTGGGGCACGGTTTCGGTGCCATAGGCCAGGGCCGCCACGGCCTGGGCGCCGCCGATGGTGAAGACACGATCCACCCCGGCCAAACAGGCAGCGGCCAGCACCAGGGCATTCTTCTCGCCGCCAGGGGTGGGCACCACCATGATCAGTTCCTTGACCCCGGCCACCTTGGCGGGAATCGCGTTCATCAGCACCGAGGAAGGGTAGGCGGCCTTGCCGCCGGGCACGTAGAGGCCCACCCGGTCCAGGGGCGTCACCATCTGGCCCAGCATCGTGCCGTCGGCTTCGATATAGCGCCAACCTTCCTGCACCTGCTTTTCATGGAAGACGCGGATACGGCTGGCGGCCGTCTCAAGCGCCGCCCGGCGCTCGGCGGAAAGCCCGTCCAGGGCGGCCTGTAATTCGGCCTTGGGTAGTTCCAGGGCCCCCATGGAAGCCGCAGAAAGACGGTCGAAACGGTTGGTGTATTCCACCACGGCAGCGTCACCCCGGGCTTTCACGTCCGCCAGGATGGCAATCACCGTCTGTTCGATCTTGTCGTCCTGAGCCCCCTCGAAGGCCAGCAGGGCCTTGAGTTGCTCCTGGAAGTCATCGCTCCGGCTGTCGAGCCGCTGGATCGCCACCATGATTTATTTCTCCACA
This sequence comes from Betaproteobacteria bacterium UBA2592, assembly GCA_002340095.1. Lineage (GTDB taxonomy): Bacteria > Pseudomonadota > Gammaproteobacteria > Burkholderiales > Rhodocyclaceae > Azovibrio. Next base: position 17,103 of record DDKS01000063.1, on the reverse strand, counting down.
GCGCCGGAAAAGGCGTCGATGATGGGTTGCAGGATGTCCCGCTTCAGCTTCAGGGCCGCCTGGTTCACCACCAGCCGGCTGGAAATGTCCATGATGTGCTCCACCGCCACCAGCTTGTTGGCCTTCAGGGTGGCGCCGGAGGACACCAGATCCACGATGGCATCCGACAGGCCGACCAGGGGCGCGAGTTCCATGGAGCCGTAGAGCTTGATCAGGTCCACATGGACCCCCTTGGCAGCAAAGTGTTCCCGGGCCGTGGTGATGTACTTGGTGGCCACCTTGAGACGGGCGCCCTGCTGCACGGCACTGGCGTAGTCGAAGCCCTCGGGCACGGCCACCATCATCCGGCACTTGGCGATATTCAGGTCCAGGGGCTGGTAAAGTCCGGCTCCGCCGTGCTCGATCAGCACATCCTTGCCCGCCACGCCGATGTCGGCGGCGCCATACTGGACATAGGTAGGCACGTCGGAAGCGCGCACGATCACGAGGCGCACATGCGCCTGGTTGGTGCCGATGATGAGCTTCCTGGAGCTTTCCGGGTTCTCGCCCGGCACGATGCCGGCGGCAGCCAGGAGGGGCAGGGTTTCGTCGAAGATACGGCCCTTGGAGAGGGCGATGGTGATACCGTTCACAGGTTTGTCCGGGCGGGCTAAAGGCATAATTTTAGCGCAAAGCTTGTGCACTGCAGAAACCACCCCCCGCCGGACGCCACCCGGCGGCATAAATTGGCGATAATGGGCGGCAAGGAGGAGGATTGTGGCAAAAGACAGCGAAGCCCGGGAATTTCCCTACGTGACAGCCGACCAGTTGCGGGTCGGCCTTTACATCTTCATCGACCTGCCCTGGTTCCACCATCCTTTCACCCTCAACAGCTTCAAGATCGGCAGCGACGCCCAGATCCGCGAACTACGCGCCCTGGGCGAGCCCCGCTTCCGCTACGATCCGCGGCGCAGCGATGCCCTGCCGGAAACCCCGCCCGCCACGCCTCCGGCGCCCGCCCCGGCGCAAGAGCCGGCCCCGGCACCCGTCGCCGCGCCCGCCAGCAAAACGAATGCATCGCCCCATGCACGCCGCCTGGCCGAGTACCGCCAGCGCATCGAGCAGGTGGACAAGGCTTTCCTCAAGGCCAGCGGCATCCTGCGCAACCTGAACCGCAGCCTGTTGCAAAAGCCCGCAGAAACCCTGCAGGAAATGGGCCGGCTGGTAGACCAGATGGTGCTCGCCTTCCTCGAACACCCGGAAGTCACCCTGCACGTGATGGGCGAAAAATGCGGAGGCGACGAAGCCTATGTGCATAGCCTCAACGTTTCGGTGCTGTCCATGATGCTCACCAAGGGGCTCGACTTCAGCCCCGAGCAAGCCCGCATCCTGGGCCTCGGCGCCCTGCTGCACGACATCGGCCTGATGGAAGTGCCCGACCGGGTCCTGAAGAAAAAACCCTCGGAATACACCAAGCCGGAACGGGATCTGCGCGCCCTGCATTGCGACTACGGCCTGAAGATCGGCAAGCAGTTGGGCCTCGGCCCGGAAGTCCTGTCCATCATCCATCAGCACCATGAAATGGCCGACGGCTCCGGCTACCCCCAGGGGCTCAAACTGGAACGCATCAGCCAGCCGGCCCGGGTAGTCGCCCTGGTGAATTATTACGACAACCTCTGCAACCCTGTGGATCTGGCCGACGCCATGACACCTCACGAGGCCCTGTCCTTCATGTTTGCCCAGCGGCGCAACAAGTTCGACGCGGTGATCCTGCAGCAGTTGATCCGCTGCCTGGGGGTCTACCCGCCCGGCTCCATCGTCAGCCTCTCCAACGAGGCCATCGCCATGGTCATGTCGGTGAATCCGGCCAAGCCCCTGCGCCCCTGCGTCATGCTCTACGACGAGTCCGTCCCCCGGGAAGCCGCTCCCATCCTGGATCTGGAGGAAAACACCGAACTCAACATCAGCAAGGCCATCCGGCCGGGGATGTTACCGCCGCGCACCTACGCCTATCTGAGCCCGCGCCGGCATGTGACCTATTTCTTCGACAGCAACGCACCCGCCCGCCAGGAATGAGCCACCGCGTCCCCACCTCTCCGGAAAGCCTGCTGCTCGAGCATTGCAACGAGATCCTCCTGCTGGTGGACGGAACCAGCCTCACCATCCGCAAGGCCAACCGCGGCGCCCTGCGGCATCTGGGCTACAACGAGGCCGAACTCTTGGGCCGCCCCATCACCGACATCGAGTGCTCCCTCTCGGACGTGTTTTTCTGGGAAGACGTGCGCCAGGGCATCGCCCCCGAGGTACGGGATGCGGAAGCCTCTTACCTGACGGCCAGCGGCGAGCTCTTGAGCGCCACCAAGAACATCTCCCGGGCGCATGACAATTCCGGCCTGCTGGTGATCTGCGCCACACCGGTCGGCCAGCTGCGCCGCACCGAGGCCGAGCTGGCCGACACGGGGGCGCATCTGCGCGCCACCCTGGAAGCCACGGCGGACGGCATCCTGCTCGTGGACCGCCAGGGTGCCATCCTCAACATGAACCAGCGCTTTTCCAGCCTCTGGCAGATTCCCGCCCCCCTGCTGCTGGCCCACGATGACCAGGCGATCCAGGACTACCTGGCCAGCCGCATGGCCGACCCCGAAGCCTACCGGCGCCGCATGGCCGAGATCCGCCCGGACGGGGAGGACGAAACCCACGACATCCTGCAACTGGCCAGCGGCCAGTTCTTCGAACGCAAGTCCCGCCCCGCCCGGCAGCAGAACTTCATCATCGGCCGGGTCTTCTCCTTTACCGACATCACCGAACGCAAGACCTCCGAGGCCCGGCTGCAGCTGGCCGCCAGCGTGTTCACCCACGCCCAGGAAGGCATCATGATCACCGACCCCGAAGGCACCATCGTCGAGGTCAATGACACCTTCACCCGGATCACCGGCTACAGCCGGGGCGAAGCCCTGCAGCACAACGCCCGCCTGCTGAGTTCCGGCCGCCAGGGGCCGGAGTTCTACGCCGGCCTCTGGTACGATCTGATCCACAAGGGCCACTGGCAAGGCGAAATCTGGAACCGGCGCAAGGACGGCGGCCACTTCGCCGCCTTGCTCAACATCACTGCCGTGCGCGACGAAACAGGCCGGGTCCGTCACTATGTCGCCCTGTTCTCGGACATCACCGCCAGCAAGGAGCACCAAAGCCAGCTCGAACGGATCGCCCACTATGATGCCCTGACCGGGGTTCCCAACCGGGTGCTGCTCGCCGATCGGCTGCAGCAAGCCATTACCCGCACCCGGCGGGACGACCGGCTGATGGCCCTGGTCTATCTCGACCTGGACGGTTTCAAGGAGGTCAACGACACCCACGGCCACGAAACCGGCGACGAACTGCTGATTGCCATCTCCCAGCGCCTCAACGACACCCTGCGGGCGGGAGACACCCTGGCCCGCCTGGGAGGAGACGAGTTCGTGGCCGTGCTGACCGACCTGAGCAGCATGGAGGAATGCGAGAGGGTGCTGGAACGCCTGCTGCGGGCGGCAGCCTCCCCCCTCCAGATCAAGGGGATCCCGCTACAGCTCTCCGCCAGCCTGGGCGTCACCCTCTACCCCCACGACGGCAGCGATGCGGACACCCTGCTGCGCCACGCGGATCAGGCCATGTACCAAGCCAAGCAGGCAGGGCGCAACCGCTACCACCTGTTCGACCCGGAACGGGACCGGCAGGCCAAGACGCACTGGGAGAGCATCAGCCGCTTGACCCATGCCCTGGAGCAGGGAGAATTCGAACTGTTTTATCAGCCCAAGGTGCACATGCGCCAGGGCCGGGTGGTGGGGGCCGAGGCCCTGCTCCGCTGGCGCCACCCGGAACGGGGTCTGGTATCGCCCGGGGAGTTCCTGCCGGTGCTCGAAGGCACCGAGCTGATCGCCCGCATCGGCGACTGGGCTCTGGACAAGGCCATCGCCCAGATGAGCCAGTGGCACCGGAACGGCCTGAAGCTCCCGGTGAGCGTCAACATCGCCGCCCACCACCTGCAGCAGGAAGATTTCCTGCCGCGCCTGCGCGACAAGCTGGCCCGGCACCCGGACATCCCCCCCGCCTGGCTTGAACTGGAGGTGCTCGAAACCGCCGCCCTGGAGGGCATCGCCCATGTTTCCCGGGTCATCGAAGGCTGCAAGGCCCTGGGGGTGGCCTTCTCCCTCGATGACTTCGGTACCGGCTACTCCTCCCTCACCTACCTGAAGCGCCTGCCCGCCGGCGTGCTCAAGATCGACCAGAGCTTCGTACGCGACATGCTCTGGGACACGGAGGACCTGGCCATCGTCGAAGGGGTGATCGGTCTGGCCGCCGCCTTCCGCCGCCAGGTGATCGCCGAGGGCGTGGAGAGTGCCGCCCATGCGGACCTGCTGCTACGCCTGGGCTGCGAGCTGGCCCAGGGCTACGGCATCGCCCGGCCCATGCCTGCCGAGCAGTTGCCGGCCTGGATCCAGTCCTGGCAGCCCGAACCCGGCTGGGCCGATGCCCGCCTGCTGCCCCTCAACCGCGAGGACATGGGCACCGCCTATGCGGAAGTGGACCTGCGCCACTGGTGCCGGGCCCTGGAACTGCACCTGCGCGGCGACCTGCCCGCCCCGCCCCTCCTCTCCCAGCAGGAATGCCGGTTCGGCCGCTGGTATGAGGGCGCCGCTGCCCGGCGTTACGGGGAACAAGCCCTGTTCGCCCGCCTCGGCAAGCTGCACCTGCGCCTGCATGCGCTGGGGGACCGCCTGATGGCCGACAACCGCGCCGGCAGGATCCGGCAGATCGCATCCGGGCTGAGCGAACTCGAGGCTCTCCGGGATGCCCTGATCGACGGCCTCAAGCAACTGCCCCTGGCCCCGGCCATCCCGACCGGCCACCCTCCGTCTGAATCCAGAACCGCTTCCTGACCCAGGAATCCCGCCATGAACACCTTCACCAAAGTCGTCCTCTACACCGGCCCGGATGGCCGCGCCCGTTTCCGGGAGGAACAGGTAGCCCTGCTGGAAGGCACCCCTCAGGTCCGCCTGTCCGCCCTCCACCCCTCCAGCGGCTACCAACTGCGCATGAGCCCCGTGGGCTTTCGCAGCGAGTTCCACTGCACCAGCTCGCCCCAATGGACCATCATCCTCTCCGGTTGCATGGAAATCGGTCTCCAGGATGGCAGCTCCCGGCGCTTTGGCCCCGGAGAGCACTTCTTCTCCAACGACCTGCTGCCCGAAGGCGAGACCTTCGACCCGCAAGTGCACGGCCACTGCAGTCGCCAGGTGGGCGACGAACCCCTGGTGACGCTCTTCCTCAAGGTGTGAAACAGCCGGCCCGGGGCCGGCTGGCAGGATGGCGGGCAGGTGGCGCGCCTCAGTGAATGCGTCTTACCTGGGCCCCGAGACGGGCCAGCTTTTCCTCGATGCGCTCATAGCCGCGATCCAGGTGGTAGATGCGGTCGATGACGGTCTCCCCCTGGGCGGCCAGGGCAGCGATCACCAAGGAGGCGGAAGCACGCAGGTCGGTGGCCATCACGGTGGCACCCTGCAGCTGCGGCACGCCCCGCACCACCGCATTGTTGCCCTCGATCTGGATGTCGGCGCCAAGGCGCTGCAGCTCGCTGGCGTGCATGAAACGGTTTTCGAAAATGGTCTCCCGAATGGTGGCAACCCCGTCGGCCACGCAGTTGATGGCCATGAACTGGGCCTGCATGTCGGTGGGGAAGGCCGGATAGGGCGCAGTGCGCAGGCTGACGGACTTGAGCCGGGCTGGCGCCTTGAGGCTGATGGCGTCCCGCTCCATGCCAACTTCGCAGCCGGCGTCCATGAGCTTATCCACCACTGCATCCAGATACGCGGCGGAAGTCTTCAGCAGGCGCACCTGGCCGCCGGTGGCGGCGGCGGCGCAAAGGTAGGTGCCGGTCTCGATTCGGTCGGGCATGATGGCATGCTCCGCTCCGTGCAGCTTTTCCACCCCCTGGATGCGGATCACGTCGGTACCGGCGCCGGAAATGCGGGCCCCCATGCTCACCAGACAGTTGGCCAGGTCCACCACCTCGGGTTCCCGGGCGGCGTTCTCGATGACCGTTTCCCCTTCGGCCAGACAGGCGGCCATCATCAGGTTCTCGGTGCCGGTGACGGTAACCATGTCGGTGCAGATGCGCGCCCCCTTGAGACGGCTCGCCCGGGCGTGGATGTAGCCCTGCTCCACGGTGATCTCGGCGCCCATGGCCTGCAACCCCTTGATGTGCTGATCGACCGGCCGGGCGCCAATGGCGCAGCCACCGGGCAGGGACACCCGGGCCTCGCCGCAGCGGGCGAGCAGCGGCCCGAGTACCAGAATCGAGGCACGCATGGTCTTGACCAGATCGTAAGGGGCCAGGGGATTGGCGAGCCCGGCGCCGTCCAGCACCAGGCCGTCACTGCCCTCCAGGGTCACGCCCACGCCCATCTGGCCGAGCAGGCGCAGCATGGTGGCGATGTCGTTCAGGTGCGGCAGATTGCTCAGCCGCAAGGGCTCGGCCGTGAGCAGGGCGGCACAGAGGATGGGCAGGGCCGCATTCTTGGCGCCGGAAATGGTGATTTCACCGGACAGGGCGGTACCGCCCTGGATTGCGAGTTTATCCACGGGCACTCCATTCTTCCGGGGTATAGGTTTTCAGGGACAAGGCATGCAGCTCGCCACTGTCGAGCTGGGCCCTGACGGTTTCATACACCCGCTGCTGGCGCTGGACCCGGCTCTTGCCAGCCAGCTCGGCGCTCACCACAACGGCCTCGAAGTGCCGGCCATCACCGTCCACTTCCACATGGGTGCAGGACATGCCTTGCCGGATCAGGGTTTCGATTGCTTCAGGATGCATCATCTTCAGGTACGCAGTTTCCAGCCCCGTTTCAGGAGCGCCAGGGTCAGCAGGGCAAGCCCTGCAAAGCAGGCGGCGACCACCGCCAGACTCTGTTCCGGCGCCACGTCGGAAATGCCGAAGAAGCCGTGCCGGAAGCCGTCGATCATGTAAAAAACGGGATTGTAATGGGAGACGGCCTGCCAGAAGGTAGGCAGGGAATGAATCGAGTAAAAGACGCCCGAGAGCATGGTCAGGGGCAGTACCAGAAAGTTCTGGAAGGCCGCCAGCTGGTCGAACTTGTCGGCCCAGATACCGGCGATCACGCCCAGAGCCCCGAGGATGGCGCCGCCCAGCAGGGCGAAGAGCAGGACCCACCAGGGCTGGAGCGGAGCCACCGGGACGAAGGGCAGGGTCACGAGCCAGACCCCCAGCCCCACCACCAGCCCGCGGATCGCCGCCGCGGCAACGAAGGCCCAGAAGAAGGCGGCATAGGAAATGGGGGGAAGCAGCACAAAAAGGATGGACCCAGTGACCTTCGACTGAATCAGGCTCGACGAGGAATTGGCAAAGGCATTCTGGAGAACCGCCATCATCACCAGGCCGGGCACCAGAAAGGAGGTATAGGGCACGCCGTAGACCTGCCGGTCCGCCTCCAGCACATGACTGAAGATGAGCAGGTAGAGCAGGGCCGTGAGCACCGGAGCGGCCACGGTCTGGAAGGCCACCCGCCAGAAGCGCAGCAGCTCCTTGTAAAACAGGGCGGCAAAGCCGCTGCCGCCTATGTTCATGGAGTCGCCTCGGCCACACCGACGATGCGCATGAAGACATCCTCCAGGTCCGGGGGCTGCAAGCGCAGGTCGGCCACGGTCACTCCAGCCTGGCGCAGGATGGCCAGCACCCCTTCGAGGGCATCGAGCCGCTCCAGGGCAAGCTCCACCTCCCTGCCCCGCACCGCCCGGCAGCAGGAACGCAGGGCCTCGGGCAGGCACTGACCCTCGGCCAGCTGGAGCACCAGGGCATGGCCGGAAAAGCGGGCCAGCAGGTTGGCGGTGCTATCCAGCGCCAGGATGCGCCCCCGTTTCATCAGGGCGATGCGCTGACAGAGGGTTTCCGCTTCTTCCAGGTAGTGGGTGGTGAGGATGATGGTGTGTCCGTCCTGGTTGAGGCGGCGAATGAAGCGCCAGAGCCCCTGGCGCAATTCCACGTCGACCCCGGCGGTCGGCTCGTCGAGCACGATCACCGGTGGCCGGTGCACCAACGCCTGGGCCACCAGCACGCGGCGCTTCATGCCGCCGGACAGACGGCGCATGTTGGAATCGGCCTTGTCGGTCAGGTCCAGGTTGTGCAGGATCTCGTCGATCCAGTCGTCGTTGCGGCGCAGGCCGAAGTAAGCGGACTGGATGCGCAGGGTCTCGCGCACGGTGAAGAAGGGATCGAAGACCAGCTCCTGGGGCACGATGCCCAACAGCCTGCGGGCCGTCCGGTAATCCCGCACCACGTCGTGGCCGAGCACGGCAATGCTCCCCTGATCGACCCGGGCCAGGCCGGCGAGGCAGGAAATCAGGGTGGTCTTGCCCGCCCCGTTCGGGCCCAGCAGGCCGAAGAACTCCCCTTCACCGATATCGAGGCTGACCCCGTCCAGGGCCGTGAAGGCACCAAAGCGCTTGAGCACCCCGGCGAAGGATACGGCAACCCTCATGGCGGGCATCGGGCTCAGGCCCGGGAAAAGGCGGCGCCGAGGTCGTAGAGGTCGGCCAGGGCGGCCAGGCCGGGGGGCATACCTTCCACGCGCAGGGAGCCCCCGCAGGCCCGGCAGCAGCGCTGCCATTCGAGCAGGACGGCGAGTCCGGACGAATCGGCCTCACCGACGCCACTGAGATCCACGACCCACTCCTGCGCGTCGAGACAGGCGCGGCCCGCTTCCAGCAGGCTGCGGGCCGTACCCATGACCATGGGCACCTGGATCAGCAGGCGATTGCCTTCACGCGCGATCATGGTCATCCCCGCCGGACAGGCCCGGCGTCAGGCCGCCTTGCCGGCCGCAAGAGACTTGTTCTTGGCTTCCAGGGAACGGATCAGGCCATCGATGCCGCCCGCACGGATCTCCTGGGCGAAGGTTTCCCGGTAGTTGGTAACCAGGCTGACACCGGCCACCACCACATCGTAGACCTTCCAGCCCTTGTCGGATTTCTCCAGACTGTAATCGAGCTGGATGGGCCGCCCCCCCGGTTGCAACACCTCGGTACGCACCAGGACGTCGGTCTCGCCGGGGTTCATCTTGAAAGGGCGGTAGCGCACGGTCTGGTCCCGGTAGGAACTCAAGGCGTTGGAGTAGGTGCGCACCAGCAGTTCCTGGAACTGCCGGGCCAGCATTTCCTTCTGCTGGGGCGTGGCCTGGCGCCAGTCACGACCCACGGCCAGGGAGGTCATGCGCTGGAAATTGAAGTAGGGCAGCACCTTGGTCTGGATCAAGGCAATGGTCTTTTGGGTATTGCCGTTCTGGATGTCCTTGTCCTGGCGCACGGCGGCCAGCACATCCTCGGTGACGGTGCGCACCAGCACATCCGGCGCCATATCCTGGGCCAGCACGAAGGTTGAGAGGAAGGCGGTGAAAACAAAGGCAAACAGTCGCTTCATGAAGCTATCCCGGTCAGTTCCTGCGGATCAGTTGTCGTCCTGCTCGCGAGGCGGCCGGCCATCATGGATCTGGGAATGGCGGCGCTGCAGGTAGGCGGAGCGGATGTAGGCATATTTGTCGAGGGCGGCCTCCTCCACCACCTTGTCGGCAGGCAGCAGACGGGCCCGGTATTCCACGGCGCGCAGGGCGATCAGGCTGTTGCGCAGGGGAACGTCGTCCAGATCCCACCAGAGGGGGTAGAAGACCTGGTCCACGCCCCAGCCCACCAGATCCCGGGCGGTGTTGGGGCCGATGATGGGCAGGAACACGTAGGGACCGTCCGACACGCCCCAGACGGCCAGGGTCTGACCGAAGTCTTCCTCGCCCTGGTCGAGGCCCAGTTCGCTGGCCACGTCGAAGAGGCCGAAGATGCCCACGGTGGAGTTGATCAGCAGCCGCCCGAAACCGGTCATCCCCTCCTCGCCCTTGCCCTGGAAGAGGGCGTTGGCACCCCGGTTCAGGTCCCAGACGTTTTCGTAGAAGTTGTGGACGCCCATCCTCGCAGGCAGGGGCACGACGGCATCGTAACCCTTGGCAAGCGGCTTCAGGGCCGCCTTGTCAATGCCCTCGTGGACTTCGAACATGGCCCGATTGAAGCCCTCGTAGGGATCCTTGTCGCTGGGCGCCCGGGTCGTTCCGGCACAGCCGGCAAGCAGGGCCAGGGCCGCCAGGGCCAGAACGCCCCGCCACCCGCGCAGGGCGGATTTCCGCTGAATATCGATGTTCATTGCTGATCCTGACTCTCGGCTGCCTTGTTGAAGAGGAACTGGCTCACCAGCTTCTCCAGGACAACGGCCGACTGGGTTTTGAAAATGGTGTCGCCGGCCACCAGCTTCCGCTCGTCACCGCCGGGTTCCAGGCCCACATACTGGTCGCCCAGCAGGCCCGAGGTGTAGATGGAGGCAAAGGTATCCTTGGGGAAGGTGTAGCGGGAATCGATGTTGAGCAGCACCACGGCTTCGTAGGTGTCCGGATCGAAGCGGATGTCCGCCACCCGGCCCACCACGACCCCGGCGCTCTTGACCGGCCCCCTCACCTTCAGGCCGCCGATGTTATCAAACTTGGCTTGCAGTTGGTATGTCTGCTCCATCTGCACGCCGGAGAAACTGCCCACCTTGAGTGCCAGAAACAACAGGGCGGCCATGCCCAAAGCAACGAAGAAACCGACCCAAAGGTCGAGGGTAGTGCGATTCATGAGGTTCCCCGGAACATGAAAGAGGTCAACACGAAATCCAGCGCCAGGATGGCCAGGGCGGAAGTCACCACGGTGCGGGTGATGGCCCGGGACACGCCTTCGGCCGTCGGGTCGGCATCATAGCCCTCGAAGACGGCGATCAGGGCCACCGCCACACCGAAGACGAAGCTCTTGACCACGCCATTCCAGACGTCGTAGCGGAAATCCACGGCATCCTGCATCTGGGACCAGAAGGAGCCGTCATCCACGCCGATCACCACCACGCCGATGAACCAGCCGCCGAAGATGCCCATGCTGGAGAACATGGCCGCCAGGAGCGGCATGGTGATGACGCCACCCCAGAAGCGGGGCACCACGACCCGGGCGATGGGATCGACCGCCATCATGTCCATGGCCTTCAACTGCTCGGTAGTCTTCATCAGGCCAATTTCCGCCGTGATGGCCGAGCCGGCCCGGGAGGCGAACAGCAGGGCCGCCACCACCGGCCCCAGCTCGCGCAGCAGCGAGAGCGCCACCATGGTGCCCAGTTGCTCGGCCGAACCATAGCGCTGCAGGATCTCGTACCCCTGCAAGCCCAGCACCAAACCGACGAAAAGTCCGGAAACCAGGATGATGATGAGGGACAGGACGCCGCTGAACCAGATCTCCCGCAAGGTAAGGGGATAACGGCGCAGCGTCGCGCCGGAATTGAGCAGCACCGCCACGAAGAAACGACTGGCATGGCCCAGGCGGGCGATTTTTTCCAGCACCAGGGCGCCGAGACGGCGCAGAAAAGGACGGGGGTCAAGCACGGACGTCTCCCAACCCCAGGTCTTCCATGATGGGCGCTGCCTTGAGATGGAAGGGGACCGGCCCATCGGCCTCCGCATGGACGAACTGGTGCACGAAGGGATCGCCGGAATTGCGGATGTCCTCGGGCGTGCCCTCGGCCACCACCCGCCCGCCGGAAATGAAGTAAATGTAATCCACGATCAACAGGGACTCCTGGATGTCATGGGTCACCATGATGGAGGTGGCCCCCAGGGCATCGTTGAGACGCCGGATCAACTGCCCGATCACTCCCAGGGAGATGGGGTCCAGCCCGGTGAAGGGCTCGTCGTACATGATCAGCGAGGGGTCCAGGGCAATGGCCCGGGCCAGGGCGACCCGCCGGGCCATGCCGCCGGAAAGGGAATTGGGCATCAGGTCCCGGGCGCCGCGCAAACCCACGGCCTGGAGCTTCATCAATACCAGGTCACGGATCATCGCCTCGGACAGGTCCGTGTGCTCGCGCAGGGGGAAGGCCACGTTCTCGAACACGGAAAGATCGGTAAACAGGGCACCGAACTGAAACAGCATACCCATGCGCCGGCGCAAAGCGTAGATCTGCTTCCGGCTCATCTCGTTGACCACCTGGCCGTCGACGCAGACCTTGCCGGCCGACGGCCGGAGCTGACCGCCGATGCAGCGCAGCAAGGTAGTCTTGCCGCAGCCGGACCCGCCCATGATGGCCACCACCTTGCCCCGGGGAATGCGCATGTTGATGCCCTGCAGCACGGGCTTGCCGCCATAGTCGAACTGGAGGTTGTCGATCTGGACCAGGGTGTCTTCGGACATGCGGGGTGGCAAACGCTCGGGAGGCGAAACAGGACTGCGGATTCTATCAGACCGGGAAGCGAAACCATATTGCATGGCCGCCGGAAAGCTGTAATCTTCCCCCATCGTCCCCTGCCGGATCCTGCGGATGTCCAAGCCCCTGCTGCTCATCGTCGATGACGACCCGCTCATCTCCGAATCCCTGGCCTTTGCCCTGGCAGAACGCTTCGACATCAGCCTGGCCGCGAGCCGGCCGGCCTGCCTGGCCCTGCTCGAACGCCTGCCGCAGCCCCCCCGACTGGCCCTGATCGACCTGGGCCTGCCGCCTTACCCGCACCGCCCCGGGGAAGGCTTCGCCCTGATCCGGGAACTGCTGGCCCGCCATCCCGACCTGCGCATCCTGGTCCTCTCCGGCCAGGACGAAGAAGAGAACGGCCGCCATGCCCGCACCCTGGGGGCCCTGGAGTTCATCCCCAAGCCCTGCGACCCGGCCCGCCTCCAGGCCGCCCTCGAACGGGCCCTGGCCGCACCCATCGCAACCGGCGGCCAGCAGGACAGTCCCCTGGTGGGAGACAGCCCGGCCCTGCACAAGCTGCGCCAGCAGATCCAGCTGTTTGCCGATGCCCCCTACCCGGTGCTGATCACCGGCGAATCCGGAAGCGGCAAGGAAGTGGTGGCCCAGTGGGGTCTGCACCGGCAAACCCGGCGCTGCCAGCAGCCCTTCCTTGCGATCAACTGCGCCGCCCTGGCTCCCAGCCTGATGGAAGCCACCCTGTTCGGCCACGCCAAGGGCGCCTACACCGGCGCCCACGACACCCACAGCGGCTATTTCGAGGATGCCGGGGAAGGCTGCCTGTTCCTGGACGAGATCGGCGAATTGCCGCTGGAACTGCAACCCAAGCTGCTGCGGGTACTCGAAAACGGGGAATACCAGCGAGTGGGCGAAACCCAGACCCGTCGTTCCCGCGCCCGCATCATCGCCGCCACCAACCGGGACCTGCGCCAGGCCGTGCGGGAAGGGCGCTTCCGGGCCGACCTCTACCACCGCCTCTCGGTCTTCACCCTGGAGGTCCCGCCTCTGCGGGACATGGGCGAGGACCGTCTGAAGCTGTTCGAACATTTCAACCGTCTGCTCGCCCCGCAACTGGGTTGCAAGCCCCTGCAGCTCGGCCCCGCAGCCCGCCGCTGCTGGCTGGAATACGGCTTTCCCGGCAATGTGCGGGAACTGCGCAACATCGTCCTGCGACTCCTCGCCCGCTATCCAGGCCAGACGCTGGAACCCTGGCAGTTGCAACCCGAGCTGGAGCAGGATGAGGCCCCGCTCCCCGCCCCGGCCGGCCCCACCCCGCAGATGCATCCGGAAGCCCTGGTGCAGGCAGCCGCCCGACACCTGGCCCAGACCAGCCCCATCGACCTGGACCGCACCCTCAACCACTGGGGCCGCGCCTACCTGGAAGCCGCCCTGCGCCACAGTCAGGGCAACGTGAGCCAGGCGGCCCGCCTGCTGGGCATCAGCCGCAGCACCTTCTACAACCGCCTCGAAGCCTGGAGCCGAGATTGAGCCTCTACCTGGACCACTTCGGCCTTGACGAGCCCCCCTTCCGCATCACCCCCCACACCGACTTCTTCTATGCCGGGGCCAACCGGGGCCCGATCCTGGAGGCCCTGCTCTACGCCCTGCAGGACGAGGAGGGCATCATCAAGGTGAGCGGCGAGGTGGGCAGCGGCAAGACCATGCTCTGCCGTATGCTGCTCGAGCGCCTGGGCGACCGGGTCGATACGGTCTATCTGGCCAATCCCTCCCTTTCCCAGCAGGAAATCCTCGCCGCCATCGGTGAGGACCTGGGCCTGGAACTGCCCGCCGCAGGCACCCACGGCATGACCCGGGTGCTGCAGAAGGCTCTGCTCGAACGCCACGCGGCCGGCCGGCGGGTGGTACTGCTCATCGACGAGGCCCACGCCATGCCGCCCGAATCCCTGGAGGAGGTGCGGCTGCTCTCGAACCTGGAGACCCGGCAGGGCAAGCTCCTGCAGATCGTCCTGTTCGGCCAGCCGGAGCTGGACAACCGGCTGGCCCAGCAGGACCTGCGCCAGCTGCGGGAGCGCATCACCCAGCATTTCCAGCTCGATCCCCTGCCCCAGGCCGATGTGGCCGCCTATCTGGACTTCCGCCTGCGGGCGGCCGGCTACCGGGGCCCCAACCCCTTCAGCCGCGCCGCCATCGAACTGATCGCCGCGGCTTCGGAGGGACTGACCCGGCGCATCAACATCCTGGCCGACAAGGCCCTGCTCGCCGCCTTCTCCCAGAACCTGCACCAGGTGGATCGCCCCCAGGCCACGGCCGCCATCCAGGATGCCCGTTTTCAGCCCATTCAGCCGCTCCGGCCCCTGCCGGGGCGCCCTCCCTGGCAGCGTGCCCTGGCCCTGGGCCTGGGCGCCCTAGTGCTGGCGGCGCTGCTGGCCGGCCTCTGGCTACAGGCAGAACGACCAAGGGCCGAGGCGGGGCCCCGCGCCGCCCCGAGCGCCGCCAGCCCGGTTCCGGCCGCCCCGCCGTCCACCGCCGCGCCCGAACCGGCATCCCCCGCGACGCCTCCCGCATCCGGCCTGCCCCCCCTCACCGCCCGGCGCATCGCCGCCTTCCAGGCCTGGCTGCCCCAGGCCAACCCGGCCCACTTCACCCTGCAACTGCTGGTCACCGACCTGGGCAGCAGCGGCGACGTGGAACGTTTCCTGAGCCGCCTGCCCGCCGGCATGGAGGCGGAGGCGCTCCGGGTCTACCGCTCCGGCCCTCCCGGGCGCGAACGGCTCGGTGTGATCTACGGCAGCTACGCCAGCCGCCAGGAGGCCGGCGCAGCCCTGCAGCAGCTACCCCGCAGCCTCCGCTCCGCCGGCGCCTACCCTCGCGTCATAGGCCAGTTACAGTAACGAAAGCCTGTGCTAGGATGAAACCGTCGGGTCAAGGGAGTAAACGAAGGAGGCCCGGCGCCGCCCTTCCCCGCGGACTACATCACCCTGAAAGAGGTGAATCATGCTTGCCAGAATCCTCCCCGCCTGCCTGCTGTCGAGCATTCTGGCAGCCTGCGCGGCCCCTGCTCCCCGGGAACCCCTGAAGGGACATCTCAACACCTCCGCCGCGCCCCCCGCCACCAGCACCATTCCCGCCCCGGTGCAACAGACCCTGGCCCTGCCCCCGCCCAGACCGGCCCCCCGGGTGGAAACCTACAGCGTCGTGGTGCACAACGTCCGGGTCGAGGACCTGCTCTTCGCCCTCGCCCGGGACGCGAAGCTCAACGTGGACATCCACCCGGGCATCACCGGCAACGTCAGCCTCAACGCCATCGACCAGACCCTGCCCCAGTTGCTCTCCCGCATCGCCCGGCAGGTGGACATGCGTTTCGAGCTGGACGGCCCGAATCTGGTGGTGATGCCGGACACCCCCTTCCTCAAGCACTACAAGGTGGACTACGTGAACCTGAGCCGCAACATGAGTGGCACGGTGGCCACCAACACCCAGATCGCCACGGGTGCCTCGGGTTCCGGTGGCGCGGAATCCAGCCTCGGCAGCGGC
The DNA here is from genome assembly GCA_002340095.1 of Betaproteobacteria bacterium UBA2592. GTDB lineage: Bacteria > Pseudomonadota > Gammaproteobacteria > Burkholderiales > Rhodocyclaceae > Azovibrio. The sequence goes on along the minus strand of DDKS01000063.1, from coordinate 1,277 downwards.
AACATCTCCAGCACCCGGGTCGAGAACAGTTCCAGGAACCTGTTCTGGGAATCCCTGGAGCGGAACATCAAGGACATCCTGCGGGAAACGGACAAGATCCTGCCCGACGGCGGCGAGGAGATCGAAACGCCAGCCCCCGTCCCGGCGGCCATCCGGCCCGGCGCCAGCGAGGCCCGTCCCGCCGCGCCGGCCCGGGCAGCCCGGCGCAGCACGTTCCGCGAGGCGGCTTCGGTGATCGTGCACCCGGAAAGCGGCGTGCTCACGGTGCGGGCCACCGGCCGCCAGCATGAGCGCATCCAGGAATTCATCGACAAGGTCAGCCATTCGGCCCGCCGCCAGGTGATGATCGAGGCCACCATCGTCGAGGTGGAACTGGGCGACGGCTATCAGCAGGGCATCGAGTGGAGCCGCGTCTGGTCCGGCGGCAACAAGTCCTTCAGCGTCACCCCCACCACCGCCACGAGCGGCATCAACCCGGCCCTGACCCCCTTCGTGCTCAAGTTCGTCAACGAGGCCAACCCCCTCAACCTGACCCTGAACCTGCTGGAATCCTTCGGCACCACCAAGGTGCTCTCCAGCCCGCGCCTGTCGGTGCTCAACAACCAGACCGCCCTGTTGAAGGTGGTGGAGAACGTGGTCTATTTCAACATCAAGGCCGACATCACCCCGGGCAACACCAACACCAACCCCATCGTCGCCTACACCACCACGCCCCAGACCGTCTCCGTCGGCCTGGTCATGACGGTGACACCCCAGGTCAGCGACAACGACACGGTGATCCTCAACGTGCGGCCCACCATCTCCAGCATCGCCGGCATGGTCAAGGACCCGAACCCGGACATCCCCAGCAACGTCTCGAACCAGGTGCCGCAGATCCGCACCCGGGAGATCGAATCCATCCTGCGGGTTTCCAGCGGCGACATCGCCGTGCTGGGCGGGCTGATGGAAGACCGGGTGGACTACAAGACCGGCCGCGTCCCGCTCTTGGGGCAGGTGCCGGTGGCCGGCGAGCTGTTCACCTCGCGCAACAACTCGGCCCGGAAGTCGGAACTGGTGATCTTCCTGCGCCCGGTGGTGATCCGCGACCCCAGCCTGGCCGGGGATTACGCCGGCCTGCAGGGCTACCTGCCCGACAGCCGCTTCTTCCAGCAACCGGCGGAAGCCCAGCCCCTCAACCCGGCCCTTTCCGGCGCCGCTTCCGGAGGCAACGGGCCATGAGCCTGCTCATGGATGCCCTGAAGCGGCCGCCCCCCCCGGCCGACCCGCCCCCGGCGGCC
>DDKS01000007.1 GCA_002340095.1 Betaproteobacteria bacterium UBA2592 | reverse complement strand
TGGTTTAACTGAGGTTTTAAGGTTGATTGATTTTGTTCCCTGCACTTCGATTCTCCTGGCCTTGTTCAAAGCCTTACAAACATTTTCCTGCCCGATGAAACCCATTTCTCGAGTCGCATCATGATTCAAGCAAGACCCGTGATTCTCTGTGGTGGATCGGGAACTCGGCTCTGGCCGCTTTCTCGTTCGGGCTTTCCCAAACAATTTCTTTGTTTGACAGGCAGAGAAAGCCTCTTTCAGGAAGCGACAAGGCGCCTGACAGGGCTTTCCAATGAAGCAATCAAGATCGGCTCGCCCTACATCGTCACCAACGAAGCGCATCGATTCGTGGCGCTTGAGCAGTTGCGTGAAGTTGGCATCGAGCCGGGTGCCACCTTGTTGGAACCGGTGGCCAGGAACACGGCCCCGGCCCTTACATTAGCCGCCCTGGCTGCCATCGAAAATGAAGAGGACCCGGTGCTGGTGGTCACGCCCGCAGACCAAACCGTGGCGGATAGGGTAGCTTTCAATCGCGCCATGCAAGATGCCATCCACCAGGCGGCGCAAGGCAATATTGTCATCCTGGGGGTCACGCCCGATCGACCGGAAACGGGCTACGGCTACATCCAGGCTCAGGTCGAGCACGCGCCAGCGTTGGTTGTCGAACGCTTTGTCGAAAAGCCCGATGCCCTCACGGCCCGGCAGTTCCTGAAAGATGGCGGTTACTACTGGAACGCCGGCATGTTCGTGCTCAAGGCGTCGATGTGGCTGAAGGCCATCGAAAGCTTTCGGCCCGACATCGCAACCGCTACCCGTGCCGCCTGGGAAAAGCGCAGCACCGATGCTGCCTTCGTCCGTCCCGCCCAAGACCTGTTCAGCGACATCCCCAGCGAATCCATCGACTACGCCGTCATGGAACCCCTGACCGCCACCACATCACACCTAACCCCTAACACCTCGCCCCTGAAAATGGTGCCGCTCGACGCTGGCTGGAACGATTTGGGCGCGTGGGACGCGGTTTGGAACGTCCGCCCCAAAGACGATGAAGGCAACGTCCACGTAGGCGATGTGTTGGCCACCGATAGCCGCCACACCCTGGTGCATGCCACCAGCCGGCTGGTGGCCCTGGTGGGCGTACAGAATCTGGTGGTGGTGGAAACCCCCGACGCGGTGCTGGTGGCCGACAAATCGCGTAGCCAGGATGTGAAGCGCATCGTGGCAGAGTTGCAGCAAACCCAGCGGGAAGAACATACCCTGCACCGCAAGGTACCCCGCCCCTGGGGCTGGTATGACAGCATCGACGAGGGCGAGCGCTTCAAGGTCAAACGCATCCAGGTCAAACCCAAAGCCAGCCTGAGCCTGCAAAAACACCACCATCGCGCCGAGCACTGGGTGGTTGTCCGGGGCACGGCGGAAATCACCTGCGGCGACGAGAGGATCCTGCTCACCGAGAACCAATCCACCTACATCCCGTTGGGCGAGGTGCATCGCCTCTCAAACCCCGGCAACATCCCGCTGGAGATCATCGAAGTGCAGTCAGGCAGTTATCTGGGCGAAGACGACATCATCCGGCTCGAAGATAGCTATGGAAGACACTGATATGCCAGAGATCAGCCGTTTCCTTGGGATCATCATCTTCATGAACTGGGGTGATCATCCCCTGCCGCACTTTCATGCCAAATACGGAAACTACGAAATCACGGTCGAAATCGAGACCGGGGTTGTCAAAGGGCAATTTCCCAAGCGAGCCTTGCGTGCCGTGCTGGAATGGCTGGATGAGCATCAGCCGGAATTGCTGGAAAATTGGCGCCTCGCCGAGCAGCGCAAGCCGCTCAAACCGATTGCCCCGCTGGAGTAGCTGGAGTAAACGCCATGTTTTTGCATACCAGGCACATCGAGCCACGTCCCGGGTATCGCCTGTACGTCGAATTCAATAACGGCGTATCCGGCGAGATCGATCTACGGCATGAGCTTTGGGGAGAGGTGTTCGAGCCGCTCAAGGACGAAACCCTTTTTGCCACGGCGCGTCAAGACCCGGTCATGGAGACAGTCGTATGGGCGAACGGTGCGGATATGGCGCCTGAATTTCTCATGCAATTATTGATAGAACAGTCCACTCAAGCAGGTTGACGCATCGCCATGTCCCAAGTGCCACAAAAAATCTACGTCGCCGGCCACCGGGGCATGGTGGGTTCTGCCATCGTCCGCCATCTTCAAGCCCTAACTCCTAACACCTCGCGCCTAATCCTTCGCACCCACGCCGAGCTCGATCTCACCGACCAGGCCGCGGTGCGCGCCTTCTTTGCCAGAGAAAAGCCCGACCAGGTGTATCTTGCCGCTGCCAAGGTGGGTGGCATTCATGCCAACAACACCTATCCCGCCGAGTTCATCCACCAGAACCTGATGATCGCCGCGAACGTGATCGACGCCGCCTTTCGCAATGGTGTAAAGAAACTGCTGTTCCTCGGCTCCAGCTGCATCTATCCCAAACTGGCGCCTCAGCCCATGCGCGAAGATGCCCTGCTCACCGGCCCATTGGAACCCACCAACGAGCCCTATGCGATTGCCAAGATCGCCGGCATCAAGCTCTGCGAAAGCTACAACCGGCAGTACGGCACCGACTATCGCTGCGTGATGCCCACCAATCTCTACGGCCCCGGCGACAACTACCACCCGGAAAACGCCCACGTCATCCCGGCCCATGCTCAGCCACATCAATGTCGGCAGCGGGCAGGAGATCAGCATCCGCGAGCTGGCCGAGACCATCGCAAAGGTCGTGGGCTACGCCGGCAGAATCGTTTTCGACCCCAGCAAACCCGATGGCACCCCGCGCAAGCTGATGGACAGCAGCCGGCTTCGTGCTCTAGGCTGGCAGGCGAAAGTCGAACTCGAAGATGGGTTGATGTTGGCCTATCAGGATTTTCTGGCCAGCCAAACGCTTCGTCATTGAAAATCACAGGAAACGGACAGATGGAGTTGAACCATCGTATTCAGCAGGTGCTTGCCCGGCATACCGGCATACGTCTGGCGATCCTGTTCGGTTCGCTGGCCCAGGGGCGTGCCACGCCACAAAGTGACCTCGATCTCGCCATCCTGATGGAAGCGCCGCTGACGGCTGAAACCAAAATGCAGCTGATCGACGATCTGTCATTGGCGACAGGCCGGCCTGTCGATTTGGTTGATTTACGCACGGTGGGCGAGCCCCTGTTGGGGCAGATTCTCAAACATGGCATTCGTCTGTTGGGCAACGATGGCGACTATGCCGGTTTGCTCAAGCGGCATCTGTTCGAAGAAGCCGACTTCATGCCCTACCACCGAAGAATCCTCGCCGAACGGAGGCAGGCATGGATCGGGAGGTGATCGGGCAAAAGATCGAATCACTGCGCCGCTGTGTCGCGCGGATTCGTGAGAAAACCCCTGCCACCGCAGCTGCACTGGCAACGGATGTGGATGCGCAAGACATCCTCACCCTGAACCTGACACGCGCAGTACAGCTTTGCGTGGACATCGGTGCGCACTTGATCGCGCAGCAAAACCACCCGGCACCCGACACCATGGGGCAAACCTTCGATCTCCTGGCGGACATGGGCGTGATACAGGAAGAATTGGCGATACGCATGAAAAAGGCCGTGGGCTTTCGCAATATCGCCGTGCACAATTACGAAGCGATCGACTGGCAAATCACCCATACCATAGCCACACGTCACCTGCAGGATTTTGCCGAGTTTGCCTCGGCAGTCGTAGCGGCGACAGGCATCTGAAATTCACCTCCATGACACCGCACGAAAAGATCAACTTCTAAACATCCAAACCGCGATATGACCACAGAACAACCCAAGGTGGCACTGATCACCGGCATCACCGGCCAGGACGGCGCCTATCTCGCCGAATTTCTCCTCAACAAAGGCTACATCGTCCACGGCATCAAGCGGCGTAGCAGTCTGTTCAACACGGACCGCATCGACCACCTCTACCGCGACCCGCACGAAGAAGGCGTGCGCTTCTTTCTGCACCACGGCGACCTCACCGACTCCTCCAGCCTCATCCGCATCATCCAGCAAACCCAGCCGGACGAAATCTACAACCTCGCCGCGCAGAGCCACGTGGCGGTGAGCTTCGAGGAACCCGAATATACCGCCAACTCCGATGCCCTGGGCGCCCTGCGCATCCTGGAGGCCATCCGCATCCTGGGCCTCACCCAAAAAACCCGCTTCTACCAGGCCAGCACCAGCGAACTCTACGGCCTGGTGCAGGAAATCCCGCAGAAGGAGACCACCCCCTTCTACCCCCGCAGCCCCTACGCGGTGGCCAAGCTTTACGCCTACTGGATCACCGTCAACTACCGCGAGGCCTACGGTATCTACGCCTGCAACGGCATCCTGTTCAACCACGAAAGCCCCATTCGCGGGGAAACCTTCGTCACCCGCAAGATCACCCGGGCGCTCGCCCGTATCAAGCTGGGCCTACAGGGTTGTCTGTATCTGGGCAACCTATCGGCCCGCCGCGACTGGGGTCACGCCCGCGACTACGTCGAGGCCCAGTGGTTGATGCTGCAGCAGGATGCGCCCGAGGACTTCGTCATCGCCACCGGGGTGCAATACAGCGTGCGCGACTTCGTCAACGCCGCCGCCAAGGAACTCGACATGGAAATCCGTTGGGAGGGTGAAGGCGTGGAAGAAAAAGGCTACTGGCTGAATCCACCTAACACTCCGCACCTGACACCCAACGCTCCGATCGTCTCCGTTGACCCCCGCTACTTCCGCCCTACCGAAGTCGAAACCCTGCTCGGCGATGCCAGCAAAGCCAAGGCCAAGCTCGGCTGGCAGCCGAAAACCACCTTCGAGGAACTCGTCGCCGAAATGGTGCGCGAAGACCTCAAATCCGCCGAGCGGGACGAGCTCATCAAACATCACGGCTACACGGCTTTGGACTGTCATGAATGATAGAAAACAATACTTACATCGCCGGAAATCCCAACTTTATTCTTTGATTGACGCCGTCAGCAAGGTGCTTTTCAGCCAAGGATAAGTATGCGGATATTCCTAACGGGTGGTCGCGGCATGGTGGGTCGGAATTTTATGGAGCATCCAGCGGCCAGCGACTATGAGATCTTTGCGCCTACTAGCAGCGAACTAGATCTGCGTGATTACAAAGAGGTTTGCAACTTCATTTGGCATACATCCCCTGACATCGTAGTTCATGCCGCAGGTCGTGTCGGTGGTATTCAAGCCAACATGCGTGAGCCCGTTTCATTTTTGATCGAAAATTTAGACATGGGACGTAACGTTATCTTGTCGGCACGACAAGCAGGGATTAAGAAATTGCTTAACCTTGGGAGTTCATGCATGTATCCGCGTAATGCGCCTAATCCGTTACGCGAAGAAAAAATCCTTGCTGGGGAATTAGAGCCCACCAATGAAGGCTATGCGCTGGCAAAAATAGTAACCGCCAAATTGTGTGATTACATTAATCGAAAGGACAATTGCTTCCAATACAAGACGCTTATTCCATGTAATATTTATGGTCGCCACGACAAGTTTAACCCTGAGAACTCTCACATGGTCCCCGCTGCAATTCATAAAATTCATCAGGCAAAAATAAACGGGGTAAATGAAGTCTTAGTTTGGGGGACGGGTAACGCAAGGCGAGAATTCATGTATGCAGGAGATCTCGCAGACTGCATGTGGCGAGCGATAGAGAACTTTGAAACGCTACCGTCGGTAATGAATGTTGGATTGGGGTTTGACTTTTCTATCTTGGATTATTACAAGACTATTGCCAAAGTAGTAGGCTATACCGGAACATTCGTACACGATCTTACCAAACCTGAAGGTATGGTACAAAAACTCGTAAGTACAGAAAAACTCGAAAAGTGGGGGTGGGCTGCCTCCACGACACTTGAGCAGGGCGTCACAAAAACATACCAATTTTATCTAGAAAGAATAAGGGCATGAATCAACTATCTTACCCGTTGGCGACATCCACATGGGATGATGCCGAATACAGGGCAATACAAAAGGTTGTTGAATCTGGTATTTTTACCATGGGCTCCCATGTTCGGGAATTCGAACAGCTTTTTGCGGCTTATGTAGGTAGTCGCTATTGCGTCATGGTGAATTCAGGCTCATCTGCGAATCTGATGATGATTGCAGCACTGCGTTTTCGCAAACAAAATGCCTTGCATGCTGGAGATGAAATTATTGTGCCGGCAGTTTCCTGGAGCACAACCTACTATCCGCTCCAGCAATATGGATTGAAATTGAAGTTTGTCGATATAGACCGCGACACCCTCAACTACGACATTTCGGCTTTGTCGGAGGCTGTAACCGACAAGACTCGGGCCATCATGGTCGTTAATTTGCTCGGCAACCCCAACGACTTTGACGCCATCACTCAAATCGTCGGCGAGCGTAATGTCATTATTATTGAAGACAACTGCGAGTCGATGGGGGCTCGCCTAAATGGTCGACAGGCAGGCACCTTTGGTGTCATGGGTTCCTACAGCACTTTTTTCAGCCACCACATATCCACTATGGAAGGTGGAATGGTGGTCACAGACGATGAAGAGCTCTATCACATTATGCTGTCACTTCGTGCCCATGGCTGGACGCGTAATCTACCGAAGCACAATACACTGACAGGCACCAAAAGTGACGATGCTTTTGTGGAATCGTTCAAGTTCGTGCTTCCTGGTTATAACCTGCGGCCGCTCGAATTGAGTGGAGCTATTGGCATTGAGCAAGTAAGCAAATTATCTTGCCTTATTCTTGAGCGGCGCCGTAACGCCGAAAATTTTTTGCATCTCATGAGGGACTACCCTTATCTACGTGTACAGAAAGAGATTGGCGAAAGCAGTTGGTTCGGTTTTAGCATAGTAGTAGAACGTGATGCTCCTTTCTCGCGCGCCGATTTGATTCGGGTTTTCACGCAGCACAATATCGACACTCGCCCGATTGTCGCGGGCAATTTCGCAAAGAATGATGTGCTGCGATGGTTCAACTATGAAATTCACGGCTCGCTTACAAATGCTGAAGATGTCGATGCGAATGGATTATTCATTGGCAATCATCACTACCCACTTGATCAGCAATTTGCATTGCTGAAACAGGCTTTGAATGAAGCAGCCGGCCTGAACGATTGAAACATGGATGATTTGGCAATAAGTACCCCCCCCATATCCGCATCAAGCACGGGCAACAGCCGGTCGCGCATTGTTATCCGCCCTAGAAGCGATACCACTCTTTTTGATAGCGTCCGCGACCTATGGTCGAACCGAGATATCGCATGGACACTTGCGCTGCGCGAGATACAGATCCGCTACAAACAGACGTTGGTCGGCGTAGCTTGGGCCGTCATGCAGCCACTGGTGACGACCGTGATCTTTACGCTCGTCTTCGGTGTCCTGGCAAAAATCCCGACGGATGGTGCACCGTATCCCGTGTTCGTGCTGATGGGACTATTGTTCTGGCAGTATTTCAGCAAGGTGGTGGTCGAATCCTCCGGCTCCCTCGTCAAGAATGAGGGCATTATCACCAAGGTGTTCTTCCCCCGGCTGATCCTGCCGCTAGTGCCAGCGCTCTCGGCTGCAGTGGATCTGGGCGTATCGCTTGTGATCCTGCTGGTGCTGATGCTGATCTATGGGATAGTGCCTACACCCTACGTGTTTTTGCTGCCGTTGTTAATGGCTTTTGCGGGGCTTCTCGGATACGGCATTGGTTTGCTGCTATCTCCGGTCAATGCAATTTACCGGGACGTCGGTATTGCCCTCCCTTTCTTCGTGCAGATCGGTATGTATGTGACACCGGTCATTTATCCGGTCAGCTTCGTGCCACAGCACTGGCAATGGGTGTTCCTGTTGAATCCCGTGGCAACGTTACTGGATACGGCTCGCGCTGCTCTGCTAGGCACCCCGTTCCCCTCCCTTGCGGCTTTTGGCACCCTGATTGCCTGGATCGCACTCATTTTCGCCTTCGGCCTCCGGACTTTCCGCAAGCTCGAACCGACTATCGTTGACAGGATCTAACCCATGACACCTATTATCAGTGTCAACGGTATCGGCAAGAAATACAGGCTGAACGGATCAGGCCCCGCGCACGACACCTTGCGCGACATGTTGACCTCGCTCGTTCTCCGCAAGCGCCTCGACCCGGCCGCTGAAATCACCCCAGCCAGCCCGCGCGAGTTCTGGGCGCTGAAGGATGTCAGCTTCGACGTGAACGAGGGCGAGGTCGTCGGCATCGTCGGGCGTAATGGCGCGGGCAAGAGTACGCTCTTGAAAATCCTCTCCCGCATCACCACGCCAACCACCGGAGAGGCCATCCTCAATGGCCGGGTGGGCTCGCTGTTGGAGGTGGGAACGGGTTTTCACCCGGAGCTGACGGGCCGCGAGAACGTCTATTTCAACGGTACGATCCTCGGCCTCAGAAAGCATGAAATCAAGGCCCGCTTCGACGAGATCGTCGCCTTCTCCGGCATCGAGACCTTCATCGACACGCCGATCAAGCGCTACTCCAGCGGCATGAAGATGCGTCTTGCCTTCTCGGTTGCAGCTCATCTGGAGCCGGAAATCATGATCATTGATGAAGTATTAGCTGTCGGTGATGTTGATTTTCAGAACAAGTGTATCGGTAAGATGCGTGACGTCGCCAGCGCTGGTCGCACCGTGCTGTTCGTCTCACACAACATAAACGCGGTGATGCAACTGTGTTCGCGCATCATCTGGTTGGAAGGCGGCCAAATCAAGGCCGATAGCCGCGATGTGCACGAGACCTGCGGCCGCTATCTGTTGGGTGAGGAGGGCAGGCTGCAAGGCAGCCATGATGCGGACGTTCATGGCGCGCTTGAATGCGATTTCTTCTCGCTGAAATCTTTCCGCCTCGTGGGTCCGGAAGGTGCCACGCTGGATCACCCGATCCCTGGCAGCCTTGCGATTGGCGTTGAAATCTGTGTGGATGTTCACCGGCTGAGCCCGCTGTTGAACTTTGGCTTTGCGGTCATTGACGAGCACGGCCAGCATGTCCTCTGGTCGGTTACGACCGACAAGGCTGTGGAAAACTGGCCGGAGCTGAAGACCGGCCGCAACGTGATCCGGACCCGCATTCCGGCCCATCTGTTGAACGAGGGCCGTTACCGTGTCGATTTTTTTGCGTCTCTCCACGGGCAGGGCTGGTTCTCCGAACCGGGTAAAACGGCGGTTTTTGTATATCTCCAGATTGCCGGCGGCTTGAGTGATTCGCCCTATTGGCGCTCCCGCCGTCCCGGTGTGATCGCGCCGGTGCTGGACTGGGCAACAGATTGATGCGGTTTCAGACAGGCGAGAATGCGGATGGTTAAAGCGGCTTTCGTTACCCTCCATATAGGCTGGCCTTGGAAGCGCCAGTTGCCAAAAAGGCAACAGGCATTCGATGGCGTTGAGTTCTTTGTACCGGTTGAAGAGGCTGATATCGTCTTCGTCTATGATGCCCTTCCCGACGACAAGCTTGTAGTCAAGCGGTTTGTCCCTGTGGTTTTTGTAGCCTCAGAGCCGAAGAACGTGAAGCGTTACAACGCTGCATTTCTGGCCCAGTTCGATGCCGTTATAACATCCGATCGGGACACACCTCACCCAAGGCGTATTTTTCTTCAGGCCGGCCTTCCCTGGCATGCAGGCAGTATGGCAGCGGGCGGCAAGTTGCTTGATACTCCCATGACATTCGAAGAGTTCGAGGCACATGAGCCAAAAAAGACCAAGCTTGTGTCCGTGGTGTCATCCGACAAGCCTTTTACCCCGGAGCATCGGGCAAGGCTGGCCTTCGTTGAAAAGCTCAAGGCAGCACTGGGGGATCAGGTCGATGTCTTCGGGCGGGGCATCAACGACTTCGCGGACAAGCGCGATGTGCTCGACGCCTACAGGTATCACATCGCCATCGAAAATTGTGCCATCAAGGATTACTGGACCGAGAAACTGGCCGATCCTTTTCTGACCTTGACTTTTCCAATCTATCATGGCTGCCCCAATATTTTCGACTACTTTCCAGCCGGGTCATTGCAGCCGATCAATATCTACGAGCCTGATGAGGCAATCGAGATTATCAGAGAGGTGATTAGCTCTGATCTGGCGGAACAACGCCGGGAATGTTTGCGCGAGGCGCGGCGGCGCGTCATGCACGAGCACAATGTCTTCGGCATGCTGGCGGGTGTGGCCAGGGAGTTGCTTGCGGGGGATGGCACATCCAGCCGGCAGCACGTACGGACGCTGTACCCGGAGAGCCATTTCCAGCCCTTTGCTTCCAGGCTCAAGCTATCGCTGCGATCCCGGATAGGGAGGGTACCGGTGCTGCGGAAAGCTTTCCGCCTGCTCAAGCAAAAAGGGCATTCTGCTGAGCTCAAGATGCAGCATTACTGGAAGTATCTTACGGACGAATTCTACAGATCGCATCAACGGTGGCTTCGGGATAATCCGCAGGATGATGTCCGTTTTCAGTATGTTTTGCCCTCAGGCGCCAACATTCTTGATGTGGGCGGTTATGCGGGTGACTTTGCCGCGCGGCTTATCGAACTCTGCGACGCGAACGTGACCGTGTTCGAGCCGGTCAGCAAGTTTGCTGCTCAGATCAGAGAGCGGTTTGCCGGTGACCCGCGTGTCCGTGTTCATGAGGCAGGCCTTTCCGACAAGGACGAGGTGGCAGAGTTTGATTTGGATGCAGATGCTTCCGGCGCTTTTGGTTCCTCAGGCGGCCAGAGGGTGCAGGTGGTCTTGTGGGATGCCGAGCGGTTTCTCAGCCAGTGCGGCACGAAAGAGTGGCATCTTGCCAAGCTCAACATCGAGGGCGGTGAGTATGCGTTGCTGAACCAGCTGATCGAGACCGGCCGGATCAAGTCGATCAAGTATATTCAGGTGCAGTTCCACCTGAATGTTCCCAATGCTAGACAGCTGTACAAGGACCTTGCGAAACGCCTACGGCGTACCCACAGATTGCAGTGGCGCTACCCCTTCGTGTGGGAGTCGTGGGTACGACGGGACGATGCAGGTAGCGCCACATGAAGAGCAGTGAGGTTGACGTCATTATCCCGGTCTTCAACGGCGAGAGGTTTCTCGCCGAAGCCCTGCGGTCGGTACAGCAGCAGACGTTTCCGGTTGCGCAAATCATCATCGCTGACGACGGATCGACAGACGGGACCCGACAGGTTGCCGCTGGCTTCATGGCCAACGACGAACGTATCACTTATCTGAAGCTGCCGCATGCCGGTGTCTCCGCTGCCCGCAATGCCGGTATTGCGGCTTCCTCGGCACCTTTCATCGCTTTTCTCGATGCGGATGACATCTGGCTGCCGGAGAAGCTGGAACTGCAGATACAAGCCTTCGAGCAGGGAGGGCCTGAGATTGGCTTTGTGCACTCGTCATATTTCTACATTAACCAGCATGGGGAATCTATTCCGGACATGCTGATTTTCGAGCCAAAACAGCGTGGCGATATTTTTATGCCGCTGCTGCTGGAGGGTTATGTCCTGTCAGGTTCTGCCTCCAGCGTAATGGTACGGCGGGAGGTGCTGGACAAGGCCGGACATTTTGACGAGCGGCTGTTCCATGGCGAGGACTGGGACCTGTGGATCAGGCTAGCCCGCATCAGCAAGGTGGATTTCACCCCCGAGGCCGTTGTGGGCATTCGTGTGCATGATCAGAGCGCACAGCGTCGCCCGCAGGCAGATCGTGAAATACAGTTCTTTAATCAGCAATTACTCGTTTATGCCAAATGGGAAGAGTTGATTGAACATGACCATCGACTCAAGGAAAGCCTGAGAAACCGTGCCTGCAATTTGGCGCTGCCATTGCTACGCAGGCCGTGGCGAGCGCAGCATTTTTACAGACAGATGGCCGCAAGTGAAAGTCGGCTGGCCCGTTCTATTTTTTCCGGTCCGGCCCATTTTTGGTCGAACATTTTTCTTCGTGTCCTTCGGTATATCTGGTGGCGCACAAAGCGATGGGTAGGAATGAATGACCAATAATGCAGGCGTAAGAGGCATGGTTGTCATCCGCCTTGTGGGAGGATTGGGAAACCAGATGTTCCAGTATGCAGCCGCACTTGGACTGGCAGTGCAGCAGGGCAGGGTCTTGCGGCTGGATGTGTCCGCTTTTGAAGCCTACAGGACATGGCCCTACCAGCTGGACTGTCTCAAGGTGCCGCAGGATTTGTACACCGGCACGCCGCTGGCCGGGCCCGTGTCCAGGTCGCTCCGCGATCGCGTGCTCCGCAAGCTGAAGGGGGGCTACAGTTTCCGCGAAGGCGTGTACCAGGAGCCGCATTTTCATTTCGATCCTGAATTTTTCAGCCTGACGGGTGAAGAAATTCTGCTCGACGGTTATTTTCAAAGTCCACGCTATTTTGAAGGCGCGGAGGCGCTGCTACGCGAACGCTTCCAGCCGAGGGGGGCGCTGACAGAGACAGCGACCCGTTGGGCGGCGAAGATTGACGCCTCGCCGTGCAGCGTCTCGCTGCACGTGCGCCGGGGCGACTATCTGACGGCAACGGCCTCAGCCGTGCACACGGCGCTGGACAGAGGCTATTACGACCGGGCGGTCGCCCTGATGCAGGATCTGGTAGGACCCAGGGCGGAGTTTTTCCTCTTTTCCGACGAACCGGATTTCATCGCTCAGGTCTTTGTCGACCTGCCGCGCGCTCATGTGGTGCGTTCCGATCCTTCCGCACCATGGGAAGACATGTTTCTGATGGCGCGTTGCAAACACAACATCATCGCCAACAGCTCCTATTCCTGGTGGGGTGCCTGGCTGAACCCGTCTCAGGACAAACGCGTAATCGCACCAGCCCGCTGGTTCACGCCAGACAAGCTGGCCACCTGCAACGTGCTCGACCTTTACCCCGATGACTGGATCCTGCTGAAATGAGCGAGAAGCCTGCCATCAGTGTTGTTCTGCCGGTTTACAACGCAGAAGCCTATGTGCGCGAAGCTGTCGAGAGCATTCTGGCGCAGACTTTCACGGACTTCGAACTGATCATCATCAATGACGGCTCGACCGATGCCAGTGGTTCAATTCTGAGGGAGTTGGCAGCCCACGACCCGCGCATCGTGCTGGTGGAGCGGGCGAACGCAGGGCTGGTATCGGCGCTTAATGAGGGCATCGGAAGGGCGCGGGCAGATTTTATTGCACGCATGGATGCTGATGACGTCGCTATACCAGAACGTTTTGCCTTGCAGCTGGCTCGCATGAGTGCTGAACCAGGGCTGGGGGTGCTTGGCAGCTTTATCCGTATCGTGGATAAAACAGGGCGGTTTATTCGCCTGGGTACTTACCCAGTGGCGCCAGCAGAGACTGCACGTTTTCTAGAGCATGGCTCTCCTCTCGCGCATCCAACGGTAATGATGAGAAAAGAGGCTGTGATCAAGGCAGGTGGCTATCGTAAGGTTTTCTCGCATTGTGAGGACTATGACTTGTGGCTGCGCATTAGTGAGCTTGGGTATGCGATTGCCAATTTGCCACAACCGCTATTGAATTACCGGGTACATGGCGCCAACGTTTCAACTGTGCACCGAGAAGCGCAGGAATTGGGCACAATCGTTGCCCGCTTGGCTCATCGCTGCCGTAAGGCAGGGCTGCCTGATCCTGTTGAGGGTGTGGAAAAAATCCAAGCAGAACTCATTCAAACAGTGCCTGCAAGCTTGCGTCAGGACCTAGAGGCAGCGATGTTTGTTTTGCGGCACGCTCGTGTTTCACTGGCCGACAGGTCTGCAATTGAATCCGCGTGGCAAGACTACCAAAACCTGCATCCTGAGGCCCAAAGGGAGTCCGTTACTTGTGGTTTTTTAATGCGTTTGCTGAATGGCGCAGTGCGTAATCAGGCTTACGCGCTAGCCATGAGGGTCTTGATTGAGGCTTACAGGCTACATCCACTGGATAGCAGTAAATTGCTATGCATAAAATTTAAAGCGCGACTGAGCTTGTAACCAATGAGCATCCTAAAATGCGGCATCTCGGTTGTCATCCCGCTCTACAACAAAGCGCCACACATAGCGAAGGCCATCGAAAGTGTGTTGGCACAAACCAGTCCGGCCGACGAAATCATCGTCGTCGATGACGGGTCGACCGATGGCGGTGCGGAATGCGTCATCCCGTATGTGGAAAAACATGGCGTGCGGCTGATACGGCAAGAGAATGGTGGCGTAAGTGTTGCGCGAAACCGTGGCATCGAGGCTGCGAGCGCAGAATACGTGGCTTTTCTCGATGCCGACGATCTTTGGTTGCCCGCGCATCTGGAAGTTTTGCGGCGGCTGATCGAAAAACAGCCGCAGGCGGCACTGCTGAGTACGGCCCACGTCATCGAGCGAGGCGGAGACCGCTACCGTCCCAAAAGTTCATATCCTGATGGCTGGTGTGGACTGGTGGATAATTTTTTTGCGCGCTACGCAAAAGGGCTGTGCCTGATCAACTCGATTACCGCATGCGTCAAAAAACAAGATGCGTTGCAGGCAGGAGGCTTCCCGGCAGGTGTATCGCGAGGTGAGGATATTATCTGCTGGGTCAATATTGCCTTGAACCATCCCGTGGCTCACGCCGAAGTGGTCACCGCGGTTTATTGCCAGGATGCGGTGAATCGCACGGATCGATTGCGGGAGACGGAGCCGCCGGGGTCACTGAAGTACATCGCAGAGCTGTTGAAAAAGGGAGAGCTGACCAAACAGCAGCGCCGGGGGCTTTCGGTACTGTTCGACCGCATCGCTTTTTTTACGGCGGCGGGTTTCAAGGCAAACGGGGATGTGGTGGGGGTGGATGCGATTCGTAGGCTCGCATTCAACGCTGGACGCCATGGTGTGGGTCTGCTGACGTTTGCGCTACGCTGGACCCCCGCTGCTTTACTGGGCGCTGCAAAAAAAATTCGCCATCCTCGCGTGAGTCGTAAAACCTTTCCATGAATTCCATTCTTGTCACCGGCGGTGCCGGCTATATCGGTTCACACACGGTGCTGGCCTTGTTGCAGGCGGGGCACGACGTGGTGGTGCTCGACAATCTCTGCAACAGCTCGGCGGAGTCGCTGGCGCGGGTCACCAGGATTGCCGGGCGTGCGGCGGTGTTCGTGCAGGGGGATGTGCGCGATGCGGGCTTGCTTGAGGGGCTGTTCGCCCAGTACGAGGTGGAGGCCGTGCTGCATTTCGCCGGCCTCAAGGCGGTGGGAGAGAGCGTGGCCCAACCGCTGCGTTATTACGACAACAATGTCTGCGGCAGCCGTACCCTGCTGCAGGCCATGACGGATGCTGGGGTGTTCACGTTCGTCTTCAGCTCCTCGGCCACCGTGTATGGCGAGGCGGTGCAGATGCCGATTTCCGAGGCCTGCCCGGTGGGACGGCCGACCAATCCCTACGGGCGCAGCAAGCTGATGGTGGAGGACATCCTGCGGGATCTGGCCGCTTCTGACCCGCGCTGGCGCATCGCCATCCTGCGTTATTTCAACCCGGTGGGGGCGCACGAAAGCGGTTTGATCGGCGAAGACCCCAGGGGCATCCCCAACAACCTGTTGCCCTACATTGCCCAGGTGGCGGTGGGCAAGTTGCCGGAGCTGGCCGTGTTCGGCAACGATTACCCCACCCCGGACGGCACGGGCGTGCGCGATTACATCCACGTGGTCGATCTGGCCGAGGGCCATGTGCGGGCCCTGGAGGCACTCTCAGCGCGCACGGGTGCGCAGGTGTGGAACCTGGGCACGGGCTGCGGCTATAGCGTGCTGGAGATGGTGCGCGCCTTCGAGGCGGCGAGCGGCCGCCGCATTCCGTACCGCTTCGCGCCCCGGCGCCCGGGCGACGTGGCCATCTGTTATGCCGACCCGGGGAAGGCGGCACGCGAGCTGGGCTGGCGGGCCCGGCGCGGTCTTGCGGAGATGATGCAGGATGCCTGGCGCTGGCAGGCGGCGAATCCGGAGGGGTATCGGTGATGCGCCACTGGCGGCGAGCCACCACCCGATGTGTGGTCGATGAGTGATATGCCTTTAAAGCGTCTACACCTGGTTGGCCATGCGGCAGGGGCGACACTCAATTTCCGCGCTCCCCTGATCGCTGATCTGGTGGCAGCGGGTTGCCGCGTGGATGTGCTGGCGCCCGACTGGACGCCGCAGCAATTGGAGCGTCTGCGGGCCTTGGGGGCGCAGGGGGCCTTGTTTCCCCTGGCGCGCACGGGGCTCAATCCCTTGCAGGACCTGCGCACCCTGTGGGCGCTCTACCGCCACCTGCGCCGTGCACGACCGGATGCGGTGCTCACCTTTGCTGCCAAAACCAATGTGTGGGGGATGCTGGCAGCCGCATGGGCAGGCGTGCCGCGGCGGGTGGCGATGGTGGAAGGGATGGGGTACGCCTTCACCGACGGTGAGCAGGGCCGTCGAACCCTCAAGCAGCGTGCCCTGGGTTGGGTGCTGGCTGGCTTGTATCGCTGGGCGTTTCGCGCCGCACACTGCGTGCTGGTGCTGAACCCGGACGACGCCCGCGACCTGCAGCACGACTGCGGCCTTGCGGCCGAGAAGACCGTGCTGCTTGGGGGCATTGGCCTGCCTCTGGACGAATGGCCTTGCCAACCGCCGCACTTTGAGCCGCTAACCTTCACGCTGGTGGCGCGCCTGCTGCGCGAGAAGGGGGTACGGGAATTTTTGGAGGCGGCCCGGCAGATCAAGGGCGAGTACCCTAAGACGCGGTTTTGGCTCTTGGGGCCGCTGGACGAGAATCCCGGCGGCCTGACCCGCGCCGATATCGAACCATGGGTGCGCGAGGGGCTCGTCGAATGGCCGGGGGCGGTGGACGTGCGGCCGTGGCTTGCGCAAACCAGCGTGTTCGTGTTGCCATCTTACCGTGAGGGGGTGCCGCGCAGCACGCAGGAGGCCATGGCCCTGGGCCGCCCGGTGATCACCACCGAGGCGCCCGGTTGCCGCGAAACGGTGGTCGATGGCCTCAACGGCTTTCTGGTGCCGCCGCGCGACGTAGCGGCACTGGCAGCAGCCATGCGGCGCTTCATCGAGCAGCCGTCGCTGGTGGAAACCATGGGCCGCGAGAGCCGCCGGCTGGCCGAGGAACGGTTTGATGTGCGGCGGGCAAATGCTCTCTTGATGCGCGTACTTGGAACCAAACGTAATTGAACAACAATAGGAGTCGTTGATGCCTTTTCGCGCATCTTGGGGCTGCTAGTCCTGGGCATGGCGGGCTTCCTGTTTTACGCTTATACCTCTCCCAACTACGGGGCTTTGTACCGCTATCGCCTGCCTTTCATGCTGCTTTGGATCAAAAGCCGCCAGTGCGGGCTGGTCCTGCAAAAGGGGTCAATAGCTTCAAATATTTTTTATTCCTGCGCCGTGACCAACCTGCATCGGCATCGTCGCTTCCGGCGATTGCATCAAAAACTTCTGCTGTCTTTTCCCTTCCTGTTCTTATTGGGTTGGGTCCTGACCGTTCTGCTGCCCTTCGTGGCGTTCTGGTCCTGGCCGGCCTTGCTGGCACCCAATGAAGGCCAGCGGACCGCTCTGGTGGTGACGTCACTGGCCTACCTGGTGAGCCAGATAGGCCTCATCCGGCTCAGGTCTGTCTATCCGGGGGGACGAGCCGCCCCTTTCATCGCCCCGCTGGTGTTACTGGCCTACGGTGCCCTGGCCCTGCTTGCCCTGGGCCTGCATCTGCAGGTATCCCGTTACCTGTTGCTCGCCAGTGGCGTGGCGGCCCTGTTCTGGTTCTATGTGGAATACACCCTCACCTTCAAGTACCTGCGCCTCAAGCTGGCGGTGATTCCGGGGGGACGTTATACCGAAGACGTTCTTGCCATTCCATTCATCGATGCAAGGCCGCTGCCCTGCCTCGACCTGCAGGGCAGCCGTTACGATGGCGTGGTCGCCGATTTTGACAGCATCGATGCGCAAACCCAGAGATTCCTGGCCCGATGCGCGCTGAACCATACGCCGGTCTATGATGCGCGGCAGATCTTTGAATCCCTGACCGGCCGGGTGAAGATCCACCGGATGTCAGAAAACAACATCGGCTCCCTGTTGCCGTCGCCCACCTACGAATTCCTCAAAACCCTGTTCGACCTTTCCATCCTGCTACTGACAGCCCCCGTGGTGCTGCCAGTTGCCCTGATCACCGCCCTGCTCATCCGGATGGAAAGTCCGGGGCCGGTCATCTACAGCCAGACGCGGATTGGCAGGGGCAATCGCCCCTTCACCATCTACAAATTCCGCAGCATGCGATTCGACCGGAACGCCCCGGAGCAGTTTGCCGGAGAACACGATCCCCGGATTACCCGGGTAGGCCGGGTGATCCGGAAGTTGCGGATCGACGAAATCCCCCAGTTCATCAATATCCTGAAGGGTGAAATGAGCCTGATCGGGCCACGACCGGAACAACCGTCTTTCGTGGCGGAGTACGACAAACGGATTCCCTTCTACAGCTATCGCCACATCGTCAAGCCCGGCATCACCGGCTGGGCCCAGGTCCGGCACGGCTACACCGCCAGCGCCGATGAAACCCAGGTGAAGATCGAGCACGACTTCTACTACATCAAGAACTGCTCCCTGGCCCTGGATCTGATCATTGCGATCATGACCGTGCGCATCATGCTCACGGGATTCGGCGCCCGGTGAAAAACCGGCCTACCCGGCCCCGTAGCCGTTCGCCAGCCGCACGAAGGCTTCCAGGGGCAGTTCCTCGGCCCGGGCGGTTAAGGGAATGCCCAGGGCTTCCAGTTCCGGGTCGGTAAACAAGCCCTTGAGGGTGTTGCGCAGCATCTTGCGACGCTGGGAGAAGGCGGCGGCCACCACCAGGGCCAGATGTTCCGGATTTTTCGCCTGCAGTTCTTCGCGGGGCCGGGGCATGAGGCGCACCACGGCGGACTGGACCTTGGGGGGCGGGTCGAAGCTTTCCGGCGGCACGTCGATCAGCCATTCCAGATAAAAGCGGTATTGCAGCATCACGGAAAGCCGCCCGTAGGCCGGTTCCCCCGGTTCGGCCACCATGCGCTCCACCACTTCCTTCTGCAGCATGAAATGCATGTCCCATATCCGGTCAGCGAAGGCGGCCAGGTGGAACAGCAGCGGGGTCGAAATGTTGTAGGGCAGGTTGCCGGCCACCCGCAGGCGGGGGCCGAGGCTGCCGAAGTCGAACTTGAGGGCGTCGCCTTCGTGGAGGGTGAGGCGTTCCCGGCTGTGCCTTTGCTTCAGGCGGGCGATCAGGTCCCGGTCGATTTCGACCACGTGCAGGTGCTCCAGGCGTTCGAGGAGCGGCTCGGTGAGGGCACCGAGACCGGGACCGATTTCCACCAGGGTGTCCTGGGGGCGGGGGTCGATGGCCTGGATGATGGCGGCGATGATGCCCTGATCGACCAGAAAGTTCTGGCCGAAGCGCTTGCGCGGGGCGTGGCCGGCCTGGGCCGAGGGGGTGAGGGCAGATCGTTTCTTCATGCGGGTTTGCGGGCGGTGGTCCGGCCGGCCATACGGGCGGCTTCGCGCACGGCCGCGAACAGGCTGCCGGGATCGGCCCGCCCGGTGCCGGCCAGATCCAGGGCGGTGCCGTGGTCCACCGAGGTGCGGATGATGGGCAGCCCCAGGGTGACGTTGATGCCCTTGCCGAAGGTGGCGTACTTGAGGGGGGCGAGGCCCTGGTCGTGGTACATGGCCAGCACCGCGTCTCCCTGGCTTAGCACGGGTGGGGTAAACAGGGTGTCGGCCGGCAGGGGGCCGATGAGTTGCAGGCCTTCCTGGCGCAGTTGCTCCAGGGTGGGGGCGATGACCTCGATTTCCTCCCGCCCCAGGTGCCCACCCTCCCCGGCGTGGGGGTTGAGGCCGCTGACGAGGATGCGGGGTTCGGCCAGACCGTACTTGCGCTGCAGGTCCAGGTGCAGGATGCGGATGACCTGGGTCAGGCTGGCCGGGGTAATGGCATCGGGCACCTGTCGCAGGGGCAGGTGGGTGGTGGCCAGGGCCACCCGGAGCGGCCCCCGGTCCGTGTCGCCGGCGAGCATCATCACCACCCTGGGGGTGCCGGTCCTTGCCGCCAGGTACTCGGTATGGCCGGTGAAGGGAATGCCGGCTTCGTTGATGACGCCCTTGTGCACCGGGGCGGTGACCATGGCATCGAATTCCTGATGGCGGCAGCCGCCCAGGGCGGCGTTGAGCAGGCCCAGCACATAGGGGCTGTTGGCCGGGTCCAGGCGGCCGGCCTGGCAGGGGGACAGGAGAGGCTGGTGCAGCACGTCCAGTACGCCGGGCAGCCAGGCCCGGCCCGGTACGTAATCGCGCAGGGCCACATGCACGCCAAGCTGGGCGGCCCGGGCCTGCAGCAGGTTACGATCGGCCAGGACCAGGGGATGGGCCCCCGTGTCGATTTCCGCCAGACGCAGACAGAGGTCCGGGCCGATGCCGGCCGGTTCGCCGGAGGTGACGGCGATCAGGGGCCGGGTCATTGGTCTTCCAGCCGGTATTCCACGTAGGTCTTGTCCCGCAGCTGGCGCAGCCAGTCCTGGTAGGCCTCGTCCATCTTGCGTTCGCGCAGGGCCTGGCGGGCAGCCAGGCGCTGCTTCTCCTGGCTCATGTCCTGGACCCGGCGCTCCTCCACCTTGATGAGGTGAAAGCCGAAGGGGGACTGGATGACCTCGCTCACCTCGCCCTCCTGCAGGGCATCCATGGCGCGCTCGAATTCGGGCACCGTGTCGCCGGGGTTCACCCAGCCCAGGTCGCCACCCTTGGCGGCGGAACCATCCTGGGAATGGAGGCGGGCGAGTTCGGCGAAGTCAGCCCCATGGCGCAGGCGCTGGCGCAGATCCTCCAGGCGCCGCCGGGCTTCGCCCTCGGACATGACCTCGTTGACCCGCAGGAGGATGTGCCGGGCCCGGGTCTGGCGCACGCCGCCATCCACCTGCTGCCCCCCCCGCTTGTCCACGAGCTTGATGATGTGAAAGCCGTTGGATGAGCGGAGCAAGCCACTGACCTGGTTCTTTTGCAGGCGTGCGGCTGCTTCGGCAAACAGGGCCGGCATCCGTTCGAGGGGACGCCAGCCCAGGTTGCCGCCCTGGAGCGCATCGGGCGCATCGGAATAGGCAGCGGCCAGTTCGGCGAAGTTTTCTCCCTCCCGGGCGCGCTTCAGAACGCCCTCGGCCTTGGCCTTGAGCTTTTGCAGCTGTTCCGGGCTGGCGGATTCGGGCGCACGCAGCAGGATGTGCGCCACCTGGTATTCCTCCTGGGCCTGGCCGGCCCCGGTCTGGGCGAGATAGTTGTCGATCTCGGCATCGGAAACGACCAGGCGGCTGTCCACTTCGCGGTCGCGCAGCCGGGAAATGATGATCTCGTCCCGGATCTCTTCCCGGAAGCGGGGATAGGCAATCCCGTCCTTCTGCAGGGCGGCCTTGAACTGGGCCAGGGTCAGCTTGTTGTTGGCAGCGATGCGGGCAATGGTCTGTTCGAGCTGTGCATCGTCCACCTTGATCCCCAGTTCGGCGGCAGCCTGCAACTGGGCCCGATCCATGATCATGCGTTCGAGCATCTGCCGCTCCAGCACTTCCGGCGGTGGCAGGGGTGTGCCCTGACGCTGGAGCTGGGCGGTGACGGACTGGAGCCGGGAGCGCAGCTCGGACAGGGTGATGGCCTCGCTGCCCACCACGGCCACGATGCGGTCGGCCTCCAGCACCTGGGGACGGGCCTGGAGGACGGTGGCGCAGCAGAAACCGGCCAGGGCCAGGAAAAGAGTGGAAAAAATCTTGCGCATGGCTTTACTCGTCGCTCAGGAGGCTGCCGGACGGCAGTTCGTTGATTTTGCTGTAACCGGGAACGCTGCGGCGCAGCATCTGGATGGGATTGGAGCCGATCTGGCCGAAGTCGTTGAGCTCCAGCTGGAAGAAGAAGCTGGTGTTGGGAGCGCCGGCGGTGGATTCGAGCCGTTGCGTCACGAAACGGGCCACCCAGCAGCCAGCGTTGTATTCCACCCCGGCGATGCCTTCGACGAGGCGGGAACTGTCGAAGGCATAGTTGTAGCGCCCCACCACATGCCAGCGGCCCGAGAGGTTCCACTGCCCGGCCAGGTCGATCTGGTCCATGGAGCCCAGATTCTGGGCGACGCTGCCCCGGTTGTAGCGGTAGGCCGCGGACAGCACCTGGCCATGGGCGGGCTGGTAGCGGGCGCCGATGGTGAAGCGCTCGTTGGTGGAATTGCTGAAGTCGTACTGCCAGGCCATGTCCACATACGTCCTGGGCGCCACCTGGCCGGTGAAGGCCGCCAGGAAGTCGGAGAATTTGTCTTGCTGCAGCCGTTCGCCCGGCAGCCCCACCCGGGGATCGGTAAAGTAGTAACGCTGGCCCACCATGGCCCGGAGCCGCTCGGCACCGGTATCCGGATCGATGAGGCGGGAGGTGAGGGCGGCCGTGAGCTGGTTGGCATTGGACATCCGGTCGTAACCGCTGAACCGGCTTTCGCTGAAGATCTGTCCGAAATTGAAGTCCGCCAGGCCCGTGTCGAAGACGGGGTAATGGCTCTGGTCCTTGTAAGGCACCCGCAGGTAATAGAGGCGGGGTTCGAGGGTCTGGGTCCAGTTCTGGCCGGCCAGGGTGGTGTCCCGCTCGAAGGTCATGCCCGCGTCGAGACTGAAGATGGGCAGGGTGCGCTGCAGGGTCTCCGGCTGGCCCGGCGCCTGGCGGGACAGGTTGTAGCGCGTGGCATGAACGCCGATCTTGGGCGTGATGTAGTAGCCGGGCCGGACAAAAGGCAGGGCCAGCTGGGGATAGAAGACGGTGCGCTCGCCCTGCACCAGGGATTCGTGGCTGAAGCGGGTGTACTGGCCGGTGGCGATGAGATCCAGGCCGCTCCACTCGGGCACCCGGGCGTTGAAAGCGAGCTGCGGCTCGATGAAATAGGGACGGCCGATGGCGGTCTTTTCCCCCGGATTCAAGGTCTGGTAGCGCAGCGTCTGGAGGCTGGCATTCCACCAGGCGCCACCGTAAGTCAGGTTGAACTGCCGGGGGAGCTGGCGCTGGGAGGTGTTGACCACCCGGTTGGAAAGATCGGTGAAGTATTCGTCGTCGGAAACCCCGCTCCAGTTGATCTGGGTCGCAAAGCCCCGGCCCAGCTCCTGCCGATGCTTGAACACATAGGCATAACGGCGCTCACCCAGTTCCCGGTCCTGGTTCATGTACTCGAACTGGAGCTGGCTGGTGGTGTAGTGGTCCAGGTAGCGCAGTTCGGTACCCAGTTGCAGCCCCCGTTTGGCCATGACGCGGGGGGTGATGGTGGCATCGTAGTTGGGGGCGAGATTCCAGTAATAGGGCAGGGAGAAGTCGAAGCCGGTGCGGGTGCTGGAGCCGAAGGAAGGCGCCAGGATGCCTGACTTGCGCTGGTTGTTGAGGGGGAAATCCAGATAAGGGGTGTAGATGAAGGGGATGTCCTTGAAATAGACCGCCGTATGGCGGGCTTGCCCCTGGTTCTGGTCGTAATCGAGCTTGATGTCGCTGGCTCTGGCGTACCAGTCCACCTCGCCCGGTTTGCAGGTGGAATAGCTGCCGTTCTCGATGCGGAACTGGTTCTCCCCCTCGAAGTGGATGCGGTCCGCCTGGCCGTAGGCCGTGGAAAGCCGGGGCGGCAGGGCAGGCAGGGGCGAGAACAGCCCCGGGGCCGGGGAATCCTGGTCACGGCGCTGGATCTGGCGTTCGATCCGGTAGGAGGCCTGGTCGAAATAGCCGATCTGGTCGGAAAGCCGCAGCTTCAGGTAGGGCCCGGTGACTTCGGCCCCGTCCTGCAGGAGCCGCACATTGCCCTGGGCCTCGATCTCGTCTTCCAGGCTGTGGTGGGTGAGCCGGTCGGCAAACAGCAGGGTGCCGGTCTTGCGCAGCTCGGCCTGGCCTTCGGCCCGGGTGACGTACTCCGACTCTCCTTCGATCTGATCGGCCATGAGGAAGGAGGGCCGGGGTTCCTTGTCCTTGGGCGGCGGAGTCGTGACCAGGCGACGGCTCTGGCGCAGGGCCAGCGGGGCGGCCACACGGCTGTCCTGGTAGGTGTCGGCCTGGGCCTGGATGAGCAGGGGCACGAGCCGGGAGGGCTCGACATCGACATCGCCGACAGCCGCGACCTGCCCGGTGGGCAGGAGTGGGGCTGCCTGCGCCACCTGGCTGCCGGAAAACAGGCAGGCAAGCAAGAAGGGCAGCGGACGGCGGACGAATCGGGTCATGGAATCGGAGCTGGCAGCAAGGGGAGAGGGTGCAGGTGACGCCGGTGCTAGAATCGCGGCATTTTACATCGAACCCTTCCGGTCCACATGTCCCGCGACGAACAACTGCAAGCATGGGTGGCCCAACACCTCGCTCACCGCTATCCCGGCGCCGAAATCGGCATCGCCCCGGCCTCCGCCGATGCCAGCTTCCGCCGTTATTTCCGCCTCAGCCTGCCGGACGGCAGCACCCGCATCCTGATGGACGCTCCCCCCGACAAGGAGGACTGCCGCCCCTTCGTGCAGGTGGCGGGGCTCCTGGCCGAGGCCGGCATCCATGGCCCGAAGGTGGAGATCGAAGACCTGGAAAACGGCTTTCTGGTGCTCACCGACCTGGGGCGCATCGGCTACCTGGCCGCCCTCAACGCCGAGCCGGCCCTGGCCGACATCCTGATGCGCCCGGTACTGGACGTGCTGGTACGCTGGCAGCTGGCTTCCCGCCCGGACGTGCTGCCTCCTTACGACGAGGCCCTGCTGCGCCGGGAGATGAATCTGTTTCCCGAGTGGTACATCGGCCGCCACCTGGGGCGGGAACTGCACGGGAAACAACGGCAGACCCTGGAAAATGTCTTCCGGCTGCTGGTGGATTCCGCCCTGGCCCAGCCCCGGGTGTTCGTGCACCGGGACTTCATGCCCAGGAACCTGATGGTGGTGGAAAGCGAGGCCCAGCTCACTCCCGGGGTGCTGGATTTCCAGGACGCGGTCTATGGCCCCATCACCTACGACGTGGTTTCCCTGTTCCGGGACGCCTTCATCTCCTGGGAGGAGGAGCAGGAAATCGACTGGGTGGTGCGCTACTGGGAAAAGGCCCGGGATGCGGGCCTGCCCGTCCATGCCGACTTCGGTGAATTCTGGCAGGCCTACGAGTGGATGGGCCTGCAGCGCCACCTGAAGGTGCTGGGTATCTTCTGCCGCCTCAAGTACCGGGACGGCAAGGAAAATTACATCACCGACCTGCCCCGTTTCCTCGGCTATGCCCGCAAGGTGGCGGGGCGCTACGCTGCCCTGAAGCCTCTGCTGATGCTTCTGGACGAGCTGGAGGACAGGCCTCTGGAAACCGGGCTGACCTTCTGAGCCCTCCATGCGCGCCATGATCCTGGCAGCGGGCCGCGGCGAACGCATGCGGCCCCTCACCGACCACACGCCCAAACCCCTGCTGCCCGTGGGCGGCAAGCCACTCATCGTCTGGCACCTGGAGCGCCTGGCCCGGGCGGGCCTGCGCCAGGTGGTGATCAACCACGCCCACCTGGGCGAGCAGATTCCCGCCACCCTCGGCGACGGCAGTGCCTGGGGACTGGAAATCCGCTATTCGCCCGAACCCCCGGGTGCCCTGGAAACCGCCGGTGGCATCGCCCGGGCTTTGCCGCTCCTGGGGCCTGCGCCCTTCCTGGTGATCAATGGCGACATCTTCTGCGACTGGGACCCCGCTGCCGCCCTCGCCCTGGACCTGCAGGAGCGGCTCGCGCACCTGGTGCTGGTGGATAACCCTCCCCATCACCCGGCCGGGGATTTCGCCCTGGTGGATGGGCAGGTGGGCAACCAGGAGGCGGGCCGCCTCACCTTTGCCGGGATCGGCATCTACGCCCCGGCCCTGTTCGCCGGCCTGGACCCGGACCAGCCCGCGAAGCTGGCGCCCCTGTTGCGGGCGGCGGCGGATGCGGGCCGGGTTTCCGGGGAACGGCACGGGGGCCGCTGGGTCGACGTGGGCACCCCGGAGCGTCTGGCCCAACTGGACGGGGAAATCCGCTTCGCCATGGGAACAAGCACATGAACACCAGCAAACCTCAGGCTTTTGCCAACCGCCGGGCCCGGCTCCTGGCCCAGGTGGGCGACGGCATCGCCCTCATCCCCACGGCCCCGGAGCAGGTGCGCAACCGGGACACCCATCATCCTTACCGGTTCGACTCCTATTTCTGGTACCTGACCGGCTTTCCCGAGCCGGAGGCGGTGCTGGTGCTGGCAGGCGGCAGGTCCATCCTGTTCTGCCGGGAGAAGGACGAGGAGCGGGAAATCTGGGACGGTTTCCGCTACGGTCCCGAGGCGGCCCGGCTGGCCTTCGGCTTCGACGAAGCCTGGCCCATCGCCAGCCTGGAAGAAAAACTGCCGGAGTTGATGGCCGACCGGCCCGCCCTCTGGCACGCCCTGGGTCATGATCCGGACTGGGACGCCCGCATCGGCCGGGCCCTGAGCGCGGTGCGCAGCCAGGCCCGGGCCGGCAAGCGGCCGCCCGCGGCCATCCATGACCTGCGCCAGGTCCTCGACGCCATGCGCCTCGTCAAGGACGAAGTGGAGCTGGAGATCATGCAGCGGGCCGCCGACATCGCCTCCGCCGGTCATGCCCGGGCCATGGCCGCCTGCCGTCCCGGCATGGCCGAGTACGAGCTGGAGGCGGAGCTGACCTACGAGTTCCGCCGCCGGGGAGCTTCCGCCCATGCCTATAACCCCATCGTGGCCGGCGGGGCCAACGCCTGCATCCTCCATTACGTGGAGAACGACAAGCTGCTGGCCGACGGCAGCCTGGTGCTGATCGACGCGGGCTGCGAGCTGGAGGGCTACGCCGCCGACATCACCCGCACCTTCCCGGTCAATGGCCGCTTCAGCGCCACCCAGAGGGACTGCTACGAGATCGTCCTGGCCGCCCAGGCCGCCGCCATCGCCGCCACCCGGCCCGGGGCCGGGTTCATGGCGCCCCACGATGCGGCGGTCCAGGTGCTGGTGCAGGGCATGGTGGACCTGCGGCTCCTCACGGGTAGCGTGGACGGGATCATCGAATCCGGCGCCTACAAGCGTTTCTACATGCACCGCACCGGCCACTGGCTGGGGCTGGACGTGCACGATGCGGGGGAATACAAGTCCGGCGAGGACTGGACACCCCTGGCCCCCGGCATGGTGCTGACCGTGGAGCCCGGCCTCTACATCCGCCCCGGGGCCGATGTGCCGGAGCACCTGCACGGCATCGGCATCCGCATCGAGGACGACGTGATCGTCACCCCCGAGGGTTGCCGGGTCTATACCAGCGCCCCGAAGACAGTGGCAGAAATCGAGGAGGTCATGACTCATGACTGAACGGGAACAGACGGACATCCTGATCATCGGCGCCGGCCCGGTAGGGGCCACTCTGGCCCTGGCGCTCAAGGACAGCCCCTGGCGTGTGACCCTGGTGGACAAGCGCCCCCTGGCCGCCCAGGCCGCCGACCCCCGGGCCCTGGCCCTGTCCCACGGGGCGCGCCAGCTGCTGGAAACCCTGGATGCCTGGCCCGAACGGGCTGCCACCGCCATCGAGACCATCCACGTCTCCCAGCAAGGTGGCTTTGGCCGCACCCTGATGGACCGGACCGAGTACGGCCTGCCGGCCCTGGGTTATGTGGTGCGCTACAAGGACCTGGCTGCGCGGCTCCAGGCCGGGGTGGGGCAGCTGCCCGCCTGTGAATGCCTGGACGAAACGGGACAGGTCGATCTGGAGCGCCACCCCGACGGCGTGGTGGCGACCCTGGAGCGCCAGGGGCAGACCCGGCGCATCCATGCCCGGCTGCTGGTCCATGCGGAAGGCACGCCCGGGGATGACCCCGGCGTGCAGGTGGATGACTACGGCCAGCAGGCCATCATCTGCGATGCCATGCCGGACCGGCCCCATGCCCACCGGGCCTGGGAGCGCTTCACCCCGGACGGCCCTCTGGCGCTCCTGCCCCTGGAACAGGGCTTCTCGGTGGTGTTCACCGTGCCCCCCGCCAGGGCGGATGCCCTGATGGCCCTGGATGACGGCGCCTTCCTCCAGGCCCTGTCCCGGCAATTCGGCAGCCGCTTCGGCTTCACCGCCGTGGGTCGGCGCGACCGTTTCCCCCTGGCCCTGCGCCAGCGGCGCGAGCTGGTTCAGGGGCGTGAAGTCTGGATCGGTAACACCGCCCAGACCCTGCACCCGGTGTCCGGCCAGGGTTTCAACCTGGGCCTGCGGGATGCCTGGCAACTGGCCGAGTGCCTGTTCGCCGGGGGCGACGATCCCGGCACCGCGCCTGCCCTGGAGTCCTATGCCGCCCGCCGCAGACTGGACCGCAGCGGCGGCGCTTTCTTCACGGACAAGGTGGTGCGCCTCTTTTCCAACGACCTGCCGCCCCTGCGCTGGGCCCGGGGCCTGGGGCTCCTGGCGCTGGACCTGCTGCCTCCGGCCCGGGATTTCGTGGCCCGGCGCATGATCTGGGGCGCCCGGGCTTGGTAAGCCCTGCCTGCCCGCCTCCATCGCAGATGCTGGGCCCGATGGATTGGCCTCCCCCGGCCCGTCGGCCAGTGTTTTTGCCGGTCCCGCTTCGCCCACGCCCCCTTGCCCTGGAACGGCACTCCGGTTTGACGAGCCCCTGGGACGGGTGACTATTTTTTAGGCAGCGCTTGGGGTAGAATCCGCCCCCTTCCCTCCCCTTTTGTCGGATTCCGCCATGGAATTTTGCGGCTTTACCCTGCGCAACAATCTTTTCGTTGCCCCCATGGCGGGCGTGACGGATCGCCCTTTCCGCCAGCTTTGCAAGAAACTGGGCGCCGGGCTGGCCGTGTCGGAAATGGTGACGTCCAACTCGCTCCTTTACGGCAGTGCGAAAACCATCCGCCGGGCCAACCACGACGGGGAGGTGGAGCCCATTTCCGTGCAGATCGCCGGGGCCGATCCGAAGATGATGGCCGAAGCCGCCAGGCACAACGTGGATAACGGTGCCCAGATCATCGACATCAACATGGGTTGTCCGGCCAAGAAGGTGTGCAACGTGATGGCCGGTTCGGCACTGATGCAGGACGAGGCCCTGGTGGCCCGCATTCTGGAGGCGGTGGTGGCTGCCGTGCCCGATACCCCCGTGACCCTGAAATTCCGCACCGGCTGGAACCGGGATAACCGCAACGCCCCGAACATCGCCCGCATCGCCGAGGCCTCGGGCGTGCGCGCCGTCGCCATCCACGGCCGGACCCGCTGCCAGCAGTACACCGGCGAAGCCGAGTACGACACCATCGCCCATGTAAAGACGCTGGTGAAGATTCCGGTGATCGCCAACGGCGACATCACGACGCCGGAAAAAGCCAAATTCGTACTCGATTACACCAAGGCGGACGGCGTGATGATCGGCCGCGCCGCCCAGGGGCGGCCCTGGCTCTTCCGCGAGATCGAACACTATCTGAAGACCGGCACGAAGCTGGCACCGGCCCGGGTGGAGGAAATCCACGCCATCCTCATGGGCCATCTGGCGGATCTGTACGAGTTCTATGGCGAGGACACCGGCGTCAAAGTGGCCCGCAAGCACATCTCCTGGTACACCCGGGGGCTCGTGGGCTCGGCCGCCTTCCGCAGAGTGATGAACACCCTGCCCGACGTCGCCCAGCAGCGCCAGGCGGTGCATGACTTCTTCGGCCACCTGGCCGAACGATCGGAACATCTCGAATACGAAAAAGAGGAGGAACTGGTGGCATGAGCCAGCAACAAGACATCGCGGCCTGCGTGCTCGGGGCCCTGGAGAAGTATTTCCGCGACCTGGACGGGGAAAAGCCCACGGCCATCTACGACATGGTGATGAAGAGCGTCGAACGCCCCATGCTTGAAATGGTGCTGCGCCAGGCCGGCGGCAACCAGACCCAGGCGGCGGAAATGCTGGGCATCAACCGCAACACGCTGCGCAAGAAACTCACCGAATTCCAACTGATCTGAAAGCAGACGCCATGACCATCAAGCAAGCGCTGATTTCCGTCTCCGACAAGACGGGTGTACTCGAATTCGCCCAAGGCCTCGCCGCCCAGGGTGTCAAGCTGCTGTCCACCGGCGGCACCGCCAAGATGCTGCGTGACGCCGGCCTCGCCGTCACCGAAATCGGCGACTACACCGGCTTTCCGGAAATGCTCGACGGCCGCGTCAAGACCCTGCACCCCAAGGTGCACGGCGGCATCCTGGCTCGCCGCGATCTGGCCGAGCACATGGCCACCATCGAGCAGCACGGCATCCCGACCATCGACCTGGTCTGCGTGAACCTCTACCCCTTCGCCGCCACCATCGCCAAGCCGGGCGTGACGCTGGAGGACGCCATCGAGAACATCGACATCGGCGGTCCGGCCATGGTTCGCTCCTCGGCCAAGAACTACGCCGGTGTGGCCATCGTCACCGATCCCGCCGACTATGCCCCGCTGCTCGCTGAAATGAAGGCCAACGGCGGTGCGCTGACGCTCTCCACCCGCTTCAACCTGGCCAAGAAGGCCTTCACCCACACCGCCCGCTATGACAGCATGATCGCCAACTGGCTGACCGGGCTTAAGGACGGCGCGGAAAGCCAGCCGGCGGATGCCGCGCCGGCGCCGTCGATCTTCCCGGCCAGGCTGCAACTGGCCTTCGACCGCGTCGAAGTGCTGCGTTACGGCGAGAACGCCCACCAGCAGGCTGCCTTCTACCGCGATACCACGCCGCTGCCGGGCAGCATCGCCGCCTACACCCAGTTGCAGGGCAAGGAACTGTCCTACAACAACATCGCCGACGCCGACGCCGCCTGGGAATGCGTCAAGACCTTCGACGCCCCGGCCTGCGTCATCATCAAGCACGCCAACCCGTGCGGCGTGGCCATCGATGGCACCCTGCTCGGCGCTTACGAAAAGGCGTTCAAGACCGATTCGACCTCCGCGTTCGGCGGCATCATCGCCTTCAACGGCGAAGTCGGCATCGACGTAGTGAACGCCATGAACGAGCGCAAGCACTTCGTCGAGGTGCTGATCGCCCCGTCCTTCACCGCCGAAGCCAAGGCCGCGCTGGCCGCCAAGCAGAACCTGCGTGTGCTGGTTGTGCCAATTGGGGCGAATAAGGGCCGTGACCTGAACAAGCTCGAACTGAAACGCGTGGGCGGCGGCCTCTTGGTGCAGACGGCCGACGACTTCACCGCGCAGGCTTCCGGCCTGAAGGTAGTCACCAAGGTGCAACCCACGCCTGCGCAGATCGAAGACCTGCTCTTCGCCGAGCGCGTCGCCAAGTTCGTCAAGTCCAACGCCATCGTCTTCTGCGGCGGCGGCATGACCCTGGGCGTTGGCGCCGGCCAGATGAGCCGCGTCGATTCGACCAAGATCGCCAGCATCAAGGCCCAGAATGCCGGCCTGTCGCTCAAGGGGTCGGTGGTGGCGTCGGACGCCTTCTTCCCGTTCCGCGACGGTCTCGACGTCCTGGCCGAAGCCGGTGCCGTCGCCGTCATCCAGCCGGGCGGCTCGATGCGCGACGAGGAAGTCATCGCGGCAGCCGACGAGCACGGCATCGCGATGGTGTTTACCGGCGCCCGTCACTTCAGGCACTAATTTCGCGTCCGGCTGCGCCGTGACTTTGTCGACTTCGCCTCGCCGTGCAATAGCACTGTCTTCGGCTCGTCTTCGCGTCACGGCTTTGCCGGCCACGAAATAGCCTCGGACATAACAAGGAACAAAACATGAAACTACTGGTTATCGGTTCCGGCGGCCGCGAGCACGCCATGGCCTGGAAGCTGGCGCAGGCGCCCGGCCTGCAAAAGGTGTACGTCGCCCCCGGCAACGCCGGCACGGCGCGTGAGCACGAGCTGGAAAACGTCAATATCACCGATCCGGAAGCCCTGGCCGACTTCGCCGAGCAGAACAAGATCCACCTGACCGTCGTCGGGCCGGAGGCCCCGCTCGCCGCCGGCGTGGTGAATGTCTTCCGCGCCCGCGGCCTGAAAATCTTCGGCCCGACCAAGGAAGCCGCCCAGCTCGAGTCCTCCAAGGATTTTGCCAAGCGCTTCATGGCCCGCCACAACATCCCGACCGCCGAGTTCGAGACCTTCTCGGATGCCGCTGCCGCGCACGCCTACGTTGACCGCAAGGGGGCCCCCATCGTCATCAAGGCCGACGGCCTGGCCGCCGGCAAAGGCGTCGTCGTCGCCATGAGCCTCGCTGAAGCGCACGCCGCCATCGACGACATGCTCTCCGGCAACAAGCTGGGGGATGCCGGCGCCCGCGTCGTCATCGAGGATTTCCTCGACGGCGAGGAAGCCAGCTTCATCGTCATGGTCGACGGCAAGAACGTCCTGCCGCTCGCCTCCAGCCAGGATCACAAGCGCATCTTCGACGGCGACCAGGGCCCGAACACCGGCGGCATGGGGGCTTACTCCCCGGCACCGTGCGTCACCCCGGAAATCCATGCCAAGGCCATGCGTGAAATCATCCTGCCGACGGTGCGCGGCATGATGGCCGACGGCATCCCCTTCACCGGCTTCCTCTATGCCGGTCTGATGATCGGCAAGGATGGCTCGGTCAAGACCCTGGAGTTCAACTGCCGCATGGGCGACCCGGAAACCCAGCCGATCCTGGCGCGGCTGAAATCCAATTTCCTTGCCCTGCTCGAACACGGCATCGCCGGCACGCTCGACCAGACCGAAGCCGAATGGGATCGCCGCGTGGCGCTGGGCGTCGTGCTCGCCGCCGCCAACTATCCGGACACCCCCAAGAAGGGCGACGTCATCCACGGCCTGCCCGCGGGCAACAGCTTCGGCGAAGACTGCCACGTCTTCCACGCCGGCACCGCCACGCAGGATGATGGCAAGGTCGTCACCGCCGGCGGTCGCGTGCTCTGCGTCACGGCGCTGGGCGAAAACGTCAAGCTGGCGCAGAAGCGCGCCTACGAGGCGCTCGCCCAGATCAGCTGGGAAGGGATGCAGTTCCGCAAGGACATCGGGTATCGGGCCCTCAGCCGCTGAATCTGCTTGCCTTGCCTGTAACGGGCGGCCTGGCCGCCCGTTTTCATTGCAACCTGAAAAACCGGATCGACAGCATGGATATTGCCGCCCTCAAACAATATTTCACCGACCTGCAATCCCGCATCGTCGCCGAACTCGAAGCCTTCGACGGCCAGCCCTTCCGTACCGACAGCTGGCTCCGCCCGGAGGGCGGAGGCGGGATTTCCCGGCTGATCGAGGAAGGCGATTTCTTCGAGCGCGGCGGCGTCAATTTCTCGCACGTCACCGGCCAGTCGCTGCCCGCATCGGCCACCGCCGTCCGGCCGCAACTGGCCGGCCGTGCCTGGGAGGCGATGGGCGTGTCGCTGGTGCTGCATCCGCGCAATCCGTATTGCCCGACGGCGCACATGAACGTGCGGTGTTTCGTCGCCACCAAGGACGGTGAGGAACCGGTCTGGTGGTTCGGCGGTGGCATGGACATGACGCCCTATTACGGCCGGCGCGAGGACGTCCAGCATTTCCACCGCACCTGCCGCGATGCGCTCGCCCCCTTCGGCGACGAGGTTTACCCCAAGTACAAGCAGTGGTGCGACGAGTATTTCTTCCTGAAGCACCGCAACGAACCGCGCGGCGTCGGCGGGGTCTTCTTCGACGATCTGAACGAGGGCGGTTTCGAGCGTTGCTTCAGGCTCACCCAGGCCGTCGGCGATGCCTTCACCCGGGCCTACCTGCCGGTGCTCGAGAAGCGGCGGGACACGCCCTACGGCGAGCGCGAACGTGACTTCCAGGCCTATCGCCGCGGACGCTATGTCGAATTCAATCTGGTCTGGGACCGCGGCACGCTGTTCGGCCTGCAATCGGGCGGACGCACCGAGTCGATCCTGATGTCGCTGCCGCCCATCGTCAAATGGCGCTACGACTGGCAGCCGGAAGCCGGCACACCGGAAGCGGAACTCTACGAAGTCTTCCTGCAGCCGCAGGACTGGGTCTGAGCCCCTGGCCAGGGCACACCGGCAAAGGGATGACCCCGGAGTGCGAAAACAAAAACCGGGCACAAGGCCCGGTTTTTCTGAAGCAGATCAAGCGCCGATCAGGCTTCGCTCTGCTCTTCAGCCACTTCCACAGGTTCGCTGAGTTCGGGACGATCCACCAGTTCCACGAAGGCCATGGGGGCGTTGTCGCCGACGCGGAAGCCGCACTTCAGGATGCGCAGGTAGCCACCGGGACGGTTGGCGTAGCGGGGCCCCAGAACATCAAACAGCTTGACCACGACTTCCCGGTCACGCAGACGATCGAAGGCCAGACGGCGGTTCGCCAGGCTGGGTTTCTTGCCCAGGGTGATCAGGGGCTCCACGACACGGCGCAGTTCCTTGGCCTTGGGCAGAGTGGTCTTGATCGCCTCATGCTTGAGCAGGGAGACGGACATGTTGCGCAGCATCGCCAGGCGATGGCTGCTGGTGCGGTTCAGTTTCCGCAAACCAAGACGGTGACGCATGGTTGATTCCTTTCCTTTTGTACAGGCGTCCCTTTAAGGGCGCGGGTCTCTGAGGGTCAGACGCGCTCGAGACCGGCAGGCGGCCAGTTCTCCAGCTTCATGCCGAGGGTCAGGCCCCGGGAGGCCAGGACTTCCTTGATTTCGTTCAGGGACTTGCGGCCCAGGTTCGGAGTCTTCAGAAGTTCGTTCTCGGTGCGCTGGATCAGGTCGCCGATGTAGTAGATGTTTTCTGCCTTGAGGCAGTTGGCCGAACGGACGGTCAGCTCCAGGTCGTCCACCGGGCGCAGGAGGATGGGATCCACCTGGGCCGGCTTGGCGGCCTCGACCGCCGGAGCGGTTCCTTCGAGAGCTGCAAACACTTCCAGCTGGCTCATCAGGATGCGTGCCGCAGCGCGGATGGCTTCCTCGGGCTGGATGATCCCGTTGGTCTCGATCTCGACGATCAGCTTGTCCAGGTCGGTACGCTGCTCCACCCGGGCGGATTCGACCGAGTAGGCAACCCGCTTGATGGGGCTGAAGGAAGCATCGAGGACCAGCTGACCAATGGTCTTGGCATCGCCCAGATTGCGCAGGTTGCCGGGAACATAGCCACGGCCCTTCTCCACCTTGATTTCCATGGAGAGCTTGCCGCCAGGCTGCAGATGGGCGATCACGTGCTCGGGATTGATGATTTCCACGTCGTGGGAAACCTCGATATCACCGGCTCGAACCACGCCCGGGCCTTCCTTCTTCAGGGTCACCAGGGCCTCGGTGCGGTTGTGCAGCTTGAAGACAACGCCCTTGAGGTTGAGGAGGATGTCCACGACATCCTGTTCCACACCATCAATGGCAGAGTATTCGTGCAGCACCCCGTCGATGGACACCTGGGTCGGCGCGAAACCATCCATGGAGGAGAGCAGGATACGGCGCAAGGCATTCCCGAGGGTATGCCCGAAGCCGCGCTCGAAGGGCTCCATCACGACCCTGGCTTCCACCGGGGAGACGCTCTGGACGTCGATGATGCGCGGTTTCAAGAGAGCATTACTTTGCATGGGCTGTCCTTTTTCTGTTCGCCGGGGGCCTGGTTACTTCGAGTACAGTTCGATGACCAGACCTTCATTGAGGGTCGGAGAAAGCTCGGAGCGCTGCGGCATGGCCTTGAAGACACCCTTGGCTTCCTTGACATCCACGGAAATCCACTCGGGGAAACCACGAGACTCGGCAGCCGCCAGGGCAGCCTTGGTGCGCAGCTGGGCCTTGGCCTTGTCGGTCAGGGCGACTTCGTCACCAGGCCGAACGGTATAGGAGGGGATGTTCACCCGCTTGCCATTGACCAGCACGCCATTGTGACGCACCACCTGACGGGCTTCGGTACGGGAAGCGCCAAAGCCCATGCGGTAGGCCACGGAATCGAGACGGGCTTCGAGCAGTTGCAGCAGGTTTTCGCCAGTCTGGCCCTTGCGGCGCTCGGCTTCAGCGAAAGTACGGCGGAACTGGCCTTCCAGCACGCCATAGATACGACGGATCTTCTGCTTGGCGCGCAGATGCACGCCGTAGTCGGACAGACGGGCACCGGACTTCTGGCCGTGTTGGCCAGGGGCGTACTCACGGCGCTCGATGGCGCATTTGTCGGTGTAGCACTTTTCGCCCTTGAGGAAGAGCTTTTCGCCTTCGCGGCGGCACTGACGGCACTTGGGATCGAGATTACGAGCCACGTTCTACTCCTTAGATACGGCGCTTCTTGGGCGGACGGCAGCCATTGTGCGGCAGCGGCGTCACGTCACTGATGGCGGTGATCTTCATGCCCAGCGCATTGAGGGCGCGGACGGAGGACTCACGACCGGGGCCAGGGCCCTTGATGCGGACTTCCAGGTTCTTCACGCCGCATTCCTGAGCCGCCTTGCCAGCCGTCTCGGCGGCCACCTGGGCAGCGAAGGGGGTGGACTTGCGGGAGCCACGGAAACCGGCACCACCGGCGGTTGCCCACGACAAGGCGTTGCCCTGACGGTCAGTGATGGTGATGATGGTGTTATTGAAGGAGGCGTGGATGTGGGCGATGCCCTCGGCCACGTTCTTCTTCACCTTTTTGCGAACTTTCTGAGTGGTCTTAGCCATGATCAATTCCTATCACTTCTTCTTGCCGGCGATGGCCTTGCGCGGCCCCTTGCGGGTCCGGGCGTTGGTCCGGGTGCGCTGACCGCGACAGGGCAGACCCTTGCGGTGGCGCAGGCCACGATAGCAACCCAGGTCCATCAGGCGCTTGATGCTCATGGTCACTTCGCGACGCAGGTCACCTTCAACGGTGTACTTGCCCACTTCGTCACGCAGCTTTTCCATGTCGCTGTCCGACAGGTCCTTGATCTTGGTGGTACGAATAACGCCAGCAGCGTCGCAGATTTTCTGAGCGCGAGAACGACCAATGCCATAAATGGCGGTCAACGCGATTTCTGCGTGCTGGTGGTTCGGAATGTTTACCCCTGCAATACGGGCCATTGATTCACCCCAACGATGCCAAAATTAATAAAAAATCCGAACAGGGCTCATCAGCCCTGCCGCTGCTTGTGGCGCGGATCCTTGCAGATAATGCGCACCACGCCCTTACGGCGGATCACCTTGCAATTACGGCAAATGCGCTTCACCGAAGGCAACACTTTCATTTTACAACTCCTCAATTAGGCAATCCGGGAGCAGCCGTGATCCCATCCTGCCTGGGGTTACGCGTAGAGAATCCTTATTTGGTCCGGAACACGATCCGGGCCTTGGAGAGGTCGTAAGGCGTCAGCTGCACCGTGACCTTGTCCCCCGGGAGGATGCGGATGTAATGCATGCGCATCTTGCCGGAGATGAAGGCATGTACCACATGCCCATTTTCCAGTTTCACCTTGAACGTTGCATTGGGGAGGTTCTCCATGACCTCGCCCTGCATTTCGATGAGATCTTCTTTCGCCATTTCCTGATTACTTGATCAAGGGGGCACCCTTGAAATTCGCCTTTTTCAGGAGACTTTCATATTGGTGCGACATCACGTATGCCTGTACCTGGGCCATGAAATCCATGGTCACCACCACGATGATGAGCAAGGATGTACCGCCGAAATAGAAGGGCACGTTCCACTTCAGGATCAGGAACTCGGGCAGCAGACAGACCAGGGTGATGTACACCGCTCCAACCAGGGTCAGACGCATGAGGATCTTGTCCACATAACGGGCGGTCTGCTCACCGGGACGGATGCCGGGGATGAAGGCACCGCTCTTCTTCAGGTTGTCCGCGGTTTCCTTGGAATTGAAGACCAGGGCGGTGTAGAAGAAGCAGAAGAAGACGATGGCGGCCGCGTACAACAGCACGTAGATGGGCTGGCCGGGCGACAGGGCGGCTGCCACATCCTTGAGCCAGCTCATGGATTCGCCCGAGCCGAACCAGCCCGCGGCGGTGGCCGGGAACAGGATGATGCTGGAGGCGAAGATGGGCGGAATGACCCCGGCCATGTTGAGCTTGAGGGGCAGGTGCGAGGATTGACCGCCATAAATCTTGTTGCCGACCTGGCGCTTGGCGTAATTGACCAGGATCTTGCGCTGGCCACGCTCGACGAAGACCACGAAGCCCGTCACCAGCACCACGAGGATGCAGATGAAGATGGCGGTGAGCGGATGCATGGCACCGGTGCGCACCAGTTCAAACAAGCCACCGATGGCGCTGGGCAGGCCGGCAGCGATACCGGCGAAGATGATGATGGAGATGCCGTTGCCGAGGCCGCGCTCGGTGATCTGCTCGCCGAGCCACATCAGGAAGACGGTGCCCGTCACCAGGGTGGTCACGGTCGTGAGCCGGAACAGGAAGCCGGGCTCATGCACCAGGCCTTGCTGGGCTTCTAGGGCGATGGCGATGCCGAGACCCTGGAAGAAGGCGAGGACCAAGGTGCCATAGCGGGTGTACTGCGTGATCTTGCGCCGCCCGGCTTCCCCTTCCTTCTTCAGTGCCTCGAGCTGGGGAATGGCGACGGTCATCAGCTGCATGATGATCGATGCAGAGATGTAGGGCATGATGCCCAGGGCAAAAATGGTGAAGCGTGACAGGGCGCCACCCGAGAACATGTTGAACATGCCCAGGATGCCGCCCTGCTGGGACTTGAACAGGTCAGCCAGGACTGCGGGATCAATGCCGGGAACCGGGATGTGCGCACCGATGCGGTACACCACCAACGCCCCCAGGAGGAACATCAGCCGGCGCTTGAGATCACCGAACTTTCCACCACTCGCCAGACCAGGATTCGCTGCCAAGATCTATACCCTCGCTTTTAGCTTCGATCAGGCTGCCACGCTGCCGCCAGCCGCTTCGATGGCAGCCTTGGCGCCCTTGGTGGCACCGACGCCCTTGAGAACCACCTTGCGGGTGATCTCGCCGGACAGGATGACCTTGGCGGACAGGGCATTGCCGGCCACCAGACCCGCCTGCTTGAGGACGAGCAGATCCACTTCATCCACGGGCAGGGCGTTCAGCTCGGACAGGCGCACCTGCACGTTGCGATGATTGGTCAGGGAAACGAAGCCACGCTTGGGCAGGCGGCGGTAGATGGGCATCTGCCCACCTTCGAAGCCGACCTTGTGAAAACCGCCGGAGCGGGATTTCTGACCCTTGTGGCCACGACCGGCGGTCTTGCCCAGACCGGAGCCGATGCCGCGCCCGACACGCTTGGCGGCGTGCTTGGCACCGTCGGCGGGTTTGATGGTATTCAGACGCATCTTAGCCCTCGCACTTGAGCAGATAGGCGACCTTGTTGATCATGCCGCGCACTGCGGGCGTATCAACCAGTTCCACCGTGGAGTTGAGCTTGCGCAGACCCAGGCCACGAACAGTGGCGCGATGGGACTGCTTGGTACCGATGATGCTCTTGACGAGCGTCACCTTGATGGTTTTTGCGGTCATGTCTTACCCCAGAATCTCTTCGACGCGCTTGCCCCGCTTGGCAGCAATCTCGGCAAGCGTGTTCATGCGTGCCAGGCCGTTCAGCGTGGCGCGAACGATGTTGTAGGGATTGGTGGAGCCATGGGCCTTGGCCACCACGTTGGTGATGCCGACCACCTCGAAGACGGCTCGCATGGCGCCGCCGGCGATGATGCCAGTGCCTTCGGGGGCAGGCTGGATCATGACTTCAGTGGCACCGTGCTTGCCGATGACGGTATGGTGCAAGGTGCCGGACTTCAGACTGACCTTGAACATCTTGCGACGGGCTTCTTCCATCGCCTTCTGCACGGCAACGGGCACTTCGCGGGACTTGCCCTTGCCCATGCCGACACCACCATCGCCATCGCCCACCACGGTCAGCGCAGCGAAGCCGAGGATACGACCGCCCTTCACCACCTTGGTGACGCGATTGATGGAGACCATCTTCTCGCGCAGACCGTCGTCGCGCTCTTCAGCCTGTTGAGGCTTCTTGTTTCTTTCGGGTTTAGCCATTTCTTTAACCTCGTCCTAAGGCCCGTGGATCAGAATTTGAGACCGTTTTCACGGGCCGCCTCGGCCAGCGCCTTGACGCGGCCGTGGTACTGGAAACCGGAACGATCGAAGGCAACGGTCTCGATGCCGGCCGCCCTGGCCCGCTCGGCAATCAGCTTGCCCACAACGCTGGCTGCAGCCTTATTCCCGCCATTGGCAAGATCCTTGCGCACATCGGCCTCCAGGGTGGAAGCCGCCGCCAGGACCTTGCTGCCGCAGGGGCTGATGATCTGGGCGTAAATGTGGCAGTTCGTGCGGTTAACGCACAAGCGCACAGCCTTGAGTTCGGCGATTTTGGCCCGGGTTTTGCGGGCACGGCGCAGACGCGCTTGTTTCTTGTTAAGCATATGCCACCCTTACTTCTTCTTGGTTTCCTTGAGGACAACGACTTCATCGGCATAGCGGACACCCTTGCCCTTGTAGGGCTCGGGGCTGCGGTATGCGCGGATGTCTGCGGCCACCTGGCCGACAGCCTGCTTGTCCACACCCTTGATGATGATCTCGGTCTGGGAGGGCGTTTCAGCCTTCACGCCGGCGGGCAGCTTGTGCACCACCGGATGGGAAAAACCGAGGGTGAGATTGACGGCATCCCCCTGAACCTGGGCACGATAACCCACGCCCACCAGGTTCAGCTTCTTCTCGAAGCCCTTGGAGACACCGGTCACCATGTTGTTCAGGTTGGCACGCATGGTTCCCCACATGGCGGAGGCGTTCGCGACGCCCTCCACGCGGGTGCATTGCAGGGTCTGCCCCTCCACCTTGACCTGAACGGCAGGATGGGCGGGAGCCTTGAGGGTGCCCAGAGGGCCCTTGACCGTAATTTCCTGGGCACCGACGCTCACTTCGACGCCGGCGGGCAGGACGATGGGGTTCTTACCTACGCGGGACATGGTTCCTCCCTTACGCCACGATGCAGAGCACTTCGCCGCCAACCTTGCTGGCGCGTGCCTTGCGGTCAGTCATCACACCCTTGGGGGTGGACACGATGGCGATACCCAGGCCGTTCATGACACGGGGGATATCCGCAGAACCCTTGTAGATACGCAGGCCGGGCTTGGAGACGCGTTCGATGCGCTCGATGACCGGACGACCGGCATAGTACTTGAGGGCGATTTCCAGGGTCGCCTTGTTGCCTTCGACAGTCTTGACTGCGAAGTCTTCCACGTAGCCTTCTTCTTTGAGCACGGCAGCGATGGCCGCCTTGAGCTTGGAAGAGGGCATCACCACAGCGGCCTTTTCGGCCATCTGGGCATTGCGGATACGGGTCAGCATGTCCGCGATCGGATCGCTCATTGCCATCTTTCTTTCCTCCTGAGCTTACCAGCTGGCCTTGACAACACCGGGAATCTTGCCACCAAAGGCCAGTTCGCGGATCTTGTTGCGGCACATGCCGAATTTGCGGAACACGCCACGGGGACGCCCGGTGAGCTGACAACGGTTGCGCGTACGGGTCGGGCTTGCGTTGCGGGGGAGCTGCTGCAGCTTCAGCCGGGCCTCAAAACGCTCGGCCTCGGTGAGGCTGGCATCGTTGATGACAGCCATGAGCGCCTCGCGCTTCTTCGCGTACTTGGCAACCAGTGCGCGGCGCTTTTCTTCGCGGTTAATCAGGGCAAGTTTCGCCATGTCTGCCTCAATTCTTGAAAGGGAACTTGAACGCGGCGAGGAGCGCCTTGCATTCCTCGTCGGTCTTGGCCGTGGTGGTGATGCTGATGTTCATCCCGCGCAGCGCGTCGACCTTGTCGTACTCGATCTCGGGGAAGATGATCTGCTCTTTCACACCCATGTTGTAGTTACCCCGGCCGTCAAAACCTTTGCCAGCCACGCCGCGGAAGTCGCGCACGCGAGGCAGGGCAATGGTGACCAAACGGTCGAGGAATTCATACATGCGCGGGCCGCGCAGGGTGACCATGCAGCCAATCGGGTAGCCATCGCGGATCTTGAAGCCGGCGATGGACTTGCGAGCCTTGGTGACCACCGGCTTTTGACCGGCGATCTTCTCCATGTCGCTCACGGCGTGCTCCAGCACCTTCTTGTCGGCGACAGCCTCACCCACACCCATGTTCAGGGTGATCTTGGTGATGCGGGGCACTTCCATGGGGGACTTGTAGCCGAAACGCTGAGTCAGCTTCGGCGTGATTTCTTTCTTGTAGATGTCAAACAAGCGAGCCATGTCGTTTCCTTACGCGTTCACCAGTTCGCCGTTCGACTTGAACACGCGAACCTTGCGGCCATCTTCCAGCACCTTGATGCCGACCCGGTCGGCCTTCCCGGTGGCAGGATTGAACAGCGCCACATTGGAGATATGGATGGGCATGTCCTTATCCACGATGCCACCTGCCACGCCCTTCATAGGATTGGGGCGGACGTGCTTCTTGACGCGATTGACGCCTTCCACGATCAGATGATCGGCATCGACGCGACGAACCACAGTCCCGCGCCTACCCTTGTCCTTGCCGGTAATGACGACCACTTCGTCGCCCTTGCGAATCTTTTCCATTACACAGGCTCCTTACAGCACTTCCGGCGCCAGGGAAACGATCTTCATGTAGCGCTCGGTCCGCAGTTCGCGGGTAACCGGCCCGAAGATACGGGTGCCGATGGGCTCCAGCTTGTTATTGAGCAGCACCGCGGCATTGCTGTCGAACTTGACCACGGAACCATCGGGACGGCGCACACCCTTGGCGGTGCGAACCACCACGGCGTTATAGACGTCGCCCTTCTTGACACGACCCCGGGGAGCCGCATCCTTGATGCTGACCTTGATGACATCACCAATGCTCGCATAGCGACGCTTGGAGCCACCCAGCACCTTGATACACATTACCGAACGCGCGCCGGTGTTATCGGCCACATCCAGAACCGTCTGCATCTGAATCATTTTTCACTCCAACTTATCCCGCCGGCGGCGGACAGTCTTGGACCCCGTGAGGGAGGAAGTAACTTGATCCGCAGCCCCGGGAGAGGGCCACGGGAAACAAAGAAGCCGGATTTTACCGGCTTCCTTTAATTGGCGCAAGCCCCGGCTTAGACCACTTCTGCCTTTTCGAGCAGGCGGGTCACACGCCAGGTCTTGGTGCGGGACACGGGACGGGATTCCTCGATCTCGACCAGATCGCCGGTGCCCATTTCGTTGCTCTCGTCGTGGGCGTGGTACT
The DNA here is from genome assembly GCA_002340095.1 of Betaproteobacteria bacterium UBA2592. Lineage (GTDB taxonomy): Bacteria > Pseudomonadota > Gammaproteobacteria > Burkholderiales > Rhodocyclaceae > Azovibrio. Next base: position 5,121 of record DDKS01000007.1, on the reverse strand, counting down.
TCTTGGACTTGGTGATGATCTTGCCGTAGATCGGATGCTTCACCCGACGCTCGACGAGAACCGTCACGGTCTTGTCCATTTTGTCGCTGACGACGCGGCCAATCAGTGTCCGCTTGATGCTGGTGGTTTCACTCATTGTTGCACCGCCTTTTCACGAATAAGGGTGCGCACGCGAGCGATGTCGCGGCGTACCTTGCCAAGCTGGCTGGTATTGGCCAGCTGTTGCGTGGCGAGCTGCATACGCAGGCTGAACTGGGCCTTCAGCAATTCCAGCAGCTCGGTCTTGAGCTCTTCCACGCTCTTCTTTCTCAGTTCGATCGCTTTCATGATCACACCACGTGACGGGTTACGAAGGTGGTGGCGAAGGGCAACTTGGCAGCCGCAAGGCGGAAGGCCTCGCGCGCCAGTTCTTCGCTCACCCCGTCCATTTCGTAAAGGACCTTGCCCGGCTGGATTTCGGCAACCCAGTATTCGGGATTACCCTTACCGTTACCCATCCGGACTTCGGCGGGCTTCTTCGAGATGGGTTTGTCCGGGAACACCCGGATCCAGATGCGGCCACCCCGCTTGATGTGCCGGGTCATGGCACGACGGGCAGCCTCGATCTGGCGGGCGGTCAGACGGCCGCGGCCGATGGCCTTGAGGCCCCATTCCCCGAAGGAAACCTTGGCGCCGCGGGTGGCGAGGCCTTCATTGCGGCCCTTGTGTTCCTTGCGGTACTTGCGACGATTGGGTTGCAGCATTTAAGCACCTGCCTTTCTTACACGCTTGGCGGGCGCCTTGGCGTCACCTTCACCGGTTTTCCGGTCGGCAGCGCGGGGGGCGCGGGCCTTGTCGGCATCCGGACGGGGACGACGGGCGCGACGGGCATCATCAGCGGCGGCCACTTCGGCTTCGGGCTGCTCGCCCCGGGCCAGCATGTCGCCCTTGTACACCCACACCTTGATGCCGATGGCACCGTAGGTGGTTTCGGCGGTGGAGGTGGCGTAGTCGATGTCGGCACGCAGGGTGTGCAAGGGCACACGGCCTTCGCGGTACCACTCGGTACGGGCGATTTCCGCGCCATTGAGACGGCCGGAGCTCATGATCTTGATGCCCTGGGCACCGAGACGCATGGCGTTCTGCATGGCCCGCTTCATGGCACGACGGAACATGATCCGCTTTTCCAGCTGCTGGGCGATGGAGTCGGCGATCAGCTGGGCGTTGATCTCGGGCTTGCGGATCTCCTCGATGGAGACATGCACGGGCACGCCCATGATGCGCTGCAGGTCGCTGCGCAGCACCTCGATGTCTTCACCCTTCTTGCCGATCACCACGCCCGGACGGGCGGAAAACACGGTGATGCGGGCATTCTTGGCAGGACGCTCGATCAGCACCCGACCAACGGATGCGTGCTTCAGTTTGTTGCTCAGGTATTCACGAACCATTACGTCCTGGGCCAGCATGCCCGGGAACTCCTTGGAGTTGGCGAACCAACGGGAGTCCCAGTCACGGGTGACGCAAAGGCGGAAGCCTGTCGGATGAATTTTCTGTCCCATGGCTTATCCTCAGTTCCCGACAGTCACGTAGATGTGGCAGGTCGGCTTGACGATCCGGTTGCCACGGCCTTTGGCGCGCGCGGTGAAGCGCTTGAGCATCACGCCCTTCTCGACGTGGATGGTCTTCACCTTCAGCTCATCGATGTCGGCGCCGTCATTGTGCTCGGCGTTCGCCACGGCGGACAACAGCACCTTCTTGATGATGCCAGCCCCCTTCTTGGGGCAAAAGGTGAGGATGTTGAGCGCATTGCCGATCGACTTGCCGCGGATAAGGTCAGCCACGAGGCGACCCTTCTGGGCGGAAAGACGCACGCCGCGAAGTGTTGCAGTAGTTTCCATGTGGCCTCCTTATTTCTTCGCCTTCTTGCCGGCGGTGTGACCCTTGAAGGTACGGGTCAGGGAGAACTCGCCGAGCTTGTGGCCAACCATGTTCTCGGTCACATAGACCGGAATGTGCTGCTTGCCGTTGTGCACGGCGATGGTCAGGCCGACGAAATCAGGCAGCACGGTGGAACGACGCGACCAGGTCTTGATCGGCCGCTTGTCGTTGCTGGCGCGGGCAGCGTCAACCTTCTTCAGCAGGTGGGCATCGACGAACGGGCCCTTTTTTACAGAACGTCCCATATCTTTACCCCTTAACGCTTATGACGACGCTGCACGATCATGCTGTTCGTGCGCTTGTTGTTGCGGGTGCGGTAGCCCTTGGCAGGCTGACCCCACGGGCTGACGGGCACGCGGCCTTCGCCGGTCTTGCCCTCACCACCACCATGGGGGTGATCGATCGGGTTCATGGCGGTACCACGCACGGTGGGACGAATGCCACGCCAGCGGTTGGCACCGGCCTTGCCGATCTTGCGCAGGCTGTTTTCCTCGTTGCCAACCTCACCGACGGTGGCGCGGCACTCGACGTGCACACGGCGGATTTCACCGGAACGCAGACGCACCTGGGCATACACCCCCTCGCGGGCCAGCAGCTGCACGGAGGTGCCAGCGGCACGGGCCAGCTGTGCCCCCTTACCCGGCAGCATCTCGACACAGTGAATGGTGGTACCCACGGGAATGTTGCGGATGGGCAGGGCATTGCCAGGCTTGATGGGCGCCTCGGGACCGCTCAGGACCTGTTGCCCCACCTCCATGCCCTTGGTGGCGATGATGTAGCGACGCTCACCATCGGCATAGCAAAGCAGGGCAATGTGGGCAGAACGGTTGGGGTCGTACTCGATGCGCTCGACCTTGGCGGGAATGCCGTCCTTGTTGCGCTTGAAGTCCACCAAGCGGTAGTGCTGCTTGTGACCGCCGCCCTGATGGCGCACGGTGACACGGCCGTTGTTGTTGCGACCGGCCTTGCTGACCTTCTTCTCGAGCAGGCCGGCGAACGGCTTGCCCTTGTAGAGATTCTCGGCCACAACCTTGACCACACCACGGCGGCCAGGGGAAGTGGGCTTGACTTTGATGAGGGCCATTACGCGTTCCCCCCTTCGACAAAGTTGATTTCCTGACCGGGCTTCAGGCAGACAAAGGCCTTCTTCCAGCCCTTGCGACGGCCGACGGTCTGGCGGAAGCGCTTGACCTTGCCCTTGACGTTCAGCACCTGGACGGACTCCACCTCGACCTTGAACAGTTGCTCGACGGCCGCCTTGATTTCAGGCTTGGTGGCGTCAGTGGCGACCCGGAAGATCACCTGCTGGTTCTTGTCAGCAACATAGGTGGCCTTCTCGGAGATCTGCGGTGCGAGCAGCACCTGCAACAGACGTTCCTGATTCATCCCCACATCTCCTCAAATTTGGCCACGGCTTCCTTGGTCACCACCACCCGGGGGAAACGGATCAGGGAGACCGGATCGGTTTCATGCGCCTCGAGCACGAGGACATTGGGCAGGTTGCGGGAAGACAGATAGAGGTTCTCGTCCAGACGATCGGTGATGACCAGCAGGCGGTCATCCAGACCCATGCCCTTCAGCTTCTGGGCAAAGAGCTTCGTCTTGGGCGCCTCGACGGTGAGGGAGTCCACCACCACCAGGCGATCCTGACGGACCAGCTCGGAGAGAATGGAGGCCACACCGGCGCGGAACATCTTCCGGTTCAGCTTCTGGGAGAAGTTTTCCTCGGGGGTGTTGGGGAACGCCCGGCCGCCACCACGCCAGATGGTGGAGGAGGACATGCCGGCACGGGCACGACCCGTACCCTTCTGGCGCCAGGGCTTGTGCGTGCTGTGCGCCACTTCGGAGCGGTTCTTCTGCTTGCGGTTGCCGGCGCGCGCATTGGCCTGATAGGCCACCACCACCTGGTGGATCAGCGCTTCGTTGTACTCCCGGGCAAACAGGGTGTCAGAAGCTTGCAGCGTTGCGCCAGCCTGACCTTGTTCGTTGATTACCTTCAGTTCCATGCCGACTCCTTAAGCCTTGACCGCAGGGCGGACGACCACGTCGGAGCCCTTGGCACCCGGCACCGCACCCTTCACCAGCAGCAGCTGGCGCTCGGCATCGACGCGCACGATGGTGAGCCCCTGCTGGGTACAAGTGACCGCGCCCAGATGGCCGGCCATGCGCTTGCCAGGGAACACACGACCCGGATCCTGGGCCATGCCAATCGAACCCGGAGCGTTGTGGGAAATGGAGTTACCGTGCGATGCACGCTGGGAGCTGAAGTTGTGGCGCTTGATGCCGCCCTGAAAGCCCTTACCGATGGAAGTGCCGGTAACGTCGACCTTCTGACCTTCAGCAAAAATGGTGACAGCCACTTGATCGCCGGGCTTGAAGCCGGACAGCTGATCGGGCTCGACCCGGAATTCCTTCAGGACATGCCCGGCTTCGACACCCGCCTTGGCCACATGACCTGCCAGGGGCTTGGTCACACGGGAGGCGCGGCGCTTGCCAAAAGCGACCTGCACGGCTGCATAGCCGTCGGTTTCCGGCGTTTTGACTTGGGTCACGCGATTATTGGACACATCCAGCACCGTCACCGGAATGGACGCACCATCCTCGGCAAAGATGCGAGTCATGCCCACCTTGCGACCGACAAGGCCTAGACTCATGGTTATTCTCCTCATCGCCGGCTACGGTTGGCCGGCGGATGGACAAGCAAGAATGGGCGGCGCTGGCGCACCACCCCCGAAAAGCTGCGGATTATAACCGCAACCGTTTATTTACTGCAACTTGATTTCCACATCCACGCCAGCCGGCAGATCCAGCTTCATCAGGGCATCCACCGTCTTGTCGGTGGGATCCACGATGTCCATCAGACGCAGGTGGGTACGGATCTCGAACTGGTCACGGGAAGCTTTGTTCACGTGGGGCGAACGCAGAATGTCGAAACGCTGTTTGCGGGTGGGCAGGGGCACGGGACCGCGGACCACAGCTCCGGTGCGCTTGGCGGTTTCGACGATTTCCTGGGCAGACTGATCGATCAGCTTGTAATCGAAGGCCTTCAGACGGATGCGGATTTTCTGGCTTTGCATGTTTTTTCCAAAGAACAGGGGGCGGGAGGAAGAATCCCGCCCCGGGTTTCAAAAGAGCAAGGGGCGATTACTCGATGATCTTGGCGGCGACGCCGGCGCCGACGGTGCGGCCGCCTTCACGGATGGC
>DDKS01000068.1 GCA_002340095.1 Betaproteobacteria bacterium UBA2592 | reverse complement strand
GAAAGAACGATACACAACTACGAACCGCCCTGAACTGATTGATGATGCCATTATTAGTCGTTTTTCTGATGTGCTTGATATTAATCCATCTGACAGTAAGAGTAGGGAGGCTTTGGTCCAAGCTGTTGCCAAACAAGTAGGTCTAAAAACCGATATCCCAGAAGATTGTCTACATTTTTTTGGTGGACTCAGTGGACGTGACATCAAAAACATTATTTTGTCGGCCATGAGAATTGCAGCACCAAGTGAGCCCGAAATATCTCATTACGAAGCGGCTATGGCAAAGACAAGAGGTAAGGGGGCAACCAAGGTAAGCGCAGGGTCAAAGTGGGAGACGCTGATCCTTCCTGCTAAAACTATCAAATCACTAAAAACTATTGCGCATATGGTGAAAGATGCTGAAGCCTTGACCGGTAAAGGAATACCTGTACCGAAGTCACTGCTACTTTATGGTCCGCCCGGAACAGGAAAGACAGAGATTGCACGGACTCTTGCCAACGAATCTGGCGTTAGTTTCAAGGCCTTCTCTACGGCAGACCTCAAGGCAATGCACCTTGGGCATGGAGCAAATGCGGTCAAGCAGGCTTTTGAGTCGGCAAGAGCGGTTTCTCCCTGCATCATGTTCATTGATGAGATCGACTCACTAACGCCATCTAGAGATGGTGAGGTTGATAAACTGCAAGCTGAGGTGCTTACTCAGTTTTTGCAGGAAATGGATGGCGCCAAAGATGCCCTTGGGCATGTCTTCGTTATTGCGGCTACGAACATCGTTGAGCAAATCGACTCAGCCGTACTTTCCAGGTTCTCGCAAAAAATCGAAATTGGCTTGCCTGGTTATCAAGAGCGCCTACAACTCTTGAGTGTCTTGCTAAATGGTCGTCCAGTGGATTCAGCGCTTACGCTTGAAACAATAGCGGAGAACACAGAAGGTTATTCGGGACGTGATTTGCGCGAATTGGTATCCAACGCTTTTAATCAGGCTGTTCAACGAGTCATTGAAGCTGGTCTTCCACCCTCAGAGGCACAGTTACAGGAAGCGGATTTGCTTCTGGCAAACCAATAACTTCAGAGAGTCCGGTCACCGAATGTGACCGGACTGCCCTAAATGCCCCTGACTCAGGCCGTGATGTGGAAGTCGATGACGATTTCCCCGGGCTGGCGGGAAACGTACTGGACATCCACCTGATCGCCGAAATATTCGCCAATCTGCTGCAGCAGGGGGATCGGATCGTGGTCGTTGCAGAAGCGCATGACTTCGCCCTTCTGCAGGGCGCTCAGGGCACCGAAAATGGCGGCGTGGCGAAAGCGCTTGGCAACGCCCCGGGCATCGAAGGGGTAGGGACCCTGGTTGAGGATGGGCAGGCTGCAGTCGTGCATGAAGGTTCTCCGGTTGGGGGGTTATGAGCTGTAATTCCAGCCGTGGGCGCCGGCCATGGCGGCAGCTACGGTGAGGAGGCTGGCAGTGAGCAGCAGCCAGTGGATGCGGGTCAGCACGGTCATGGGCAGTTGCTGGTGGCGGGCGGCGAGGCGGCGCAGCAGTTTGTGGAAGAACAGGGGTTCGGCTACGAACAGCAGGAAGGTGAAGATTCCATACACCGCCACCATGGCGTGCATCCAGCCGTAGCCCGGCGTGGTGAAGCGGAACCAGAGTTCCATCTTCCAGGTCAGGTAGAGGCCGCTGGCGCCGACCAGCTGGGTGGTCCAGCGGGCCTGACGGCCGAAGCTGCGTTCGTAGCGCTCGAATTCCGCCAGTTGCTGTTCCGGGGAGAAACCGCTGCGGATGGCGGGCAGCAGGGTGGTGGTGACGAAGGCGACGCCGCCGATCCAGAGGACGACGCCGACCACGTGCAGGGCCCGGGCCAGCCAGAGGGTGTCGATTTCATTCATGGGGTTCGCGTGGGGATAGCCATCAAGTCAGGGGGCAGTTTCTCCCCTTGCGGCAACGCAAACCTTGATCTGTCCTAATTCCGGGGAAAAGACTTCAGCCCTGCTGGCGCAGCCAGCGGGCCCGCTCCCCATGGCGGGCGGCCTTGTCCCCGGCCAGGCCGGGGGCGGCGGCAATGCGTTCCAGCAGGTCCGGGTCGGGCCGGTGCTGGTGAATGGCCTGCCAGTAGCTGGCTAGGGTCAGCTCCGGGTTGGGGCGGGCAATCCGTTCGATGGTGTCCCCGGCCGCCAGGCTGCCCGGCTCCAGCACCCGGTAATACCAGCCGGTGATACCGGTTTCCGCCACGAACTGGGAGGCTTTATCTACGCCAAGCCGGTGGCTGATCTTCCAGCAAGGCGTGCGGGGCTGGCTGACCTGGAGGACGGCGCTGCCGATCCGGTAGATGTCGCCGATGCAGACCTGGCTTTCGTTCAGCCCGGTGCCGGAAATGTTCTCGCCCAGCACCCCGGGCAGGGCAATGCCCGCCAGTTGGGGCCAGCGCTGGATGAAGGCGGCGTAATGTTCGGCCGGGTAGTGGTGCACGGCCTTGTCCGGTCCGCCATGGTGGCGCAGGTCACCCTGCCGGTCCCCTTCCAGGCCGTGGGTGCCCACGGCAATCCGCTCCCGGGTCGGGTGCTTGAAAATGCCGGACATCTGTCCTTCCGGCGGCAGGGGGCGCAGGTCGCCAATGAACAGGGTTGCCAGGATCGTGGTCATGGGAAGGCTCCGCTGATGGAAGTGCCAGCATAGGCCCGGACAGTCCTTTGCGCTACTGCAGTGCATGCCGGGAAGTGGTCACGGTTGCCAGGCCGGGGCGGGGCTCTATTCAGCCTCCGGCCTCAGGCGTATTCTCTCGGGATGTCCGGTCCTGAAACCGGATGGTCAAAATCAAAAATAACCAAATCGGGGGAGACTCTCCATGTCTGTGCGTTATCGTCATTTGTCCATTTCCCAGCAGATCATCATGGCGGCCGTGGCCTTCCTGCTGCTGATCTTTGCAGTCGTCACCTTTGTCAGCACCCGTCTCAACCAGCAGACCGCCATTGCGGAAACCGAGCTGGAGCTGCATGAGCAGGCCCGGATCTTGACCGGCATCCTGGATGCCTATTTCGAGAACGTCCGGGTCCGGGGCGAGCGCCAGTCCCGCTTTCTGCGCCAGTGGCTGGGCGGTGATATCCGCCTGGGTGAGGGGCGGGTGATGACGGGGGAGGTCGAATTGCCGGCACTGCGCCTGGGCAATGAAATCCTCAACAGTCAGCATAAACGCCTGGCGGACTTCCGCGACCTGACCGGGGATGACGTGGCTTTTCTGGTGGTGGATGGCGGCAAGGTGTTCCGGGCGGCCACCCTGCTCAAGCGCGATGGCAAATCCATGGACGGTACGGCCCTGAGCGACAAGGACCCGGTGGCCCAGTCCCTGAACAAGGGGGAAAACTACGCGGGTCTGGTGGTGCGCAACGGGGAGTTCTACTTCAGTACCGTGAAGGCACTCAAGGGGCCCGACGGCAAGGTGTTCGGCGGCATTTCCGTGCGCATCAGCCTCGCGGCGGAGCTGAAGCAGATCCGCGAGGTCATGGGCCGGATCAAGGCCGGCGACACGGGCTATGTGTGGATCGTCCGCCCCACCGAGGATGAGGCGAAGATCGGCGAGTTCATCCTGCATCCCCAGCACCAGGGCAAGGCCGTGAGCGAGGCCCTGCCCGGCCCGGCCCAGGCGGTGGTGCGCCAGGTCATGGCCCGGAAGGATGGTGCCCTGCGCTATGAACTGGAAGGCGCGGGCGGCCAGCGGGAAGAGCGGATTGCCGGCATCGGCCATTCCGAGGGCTGGGGCATGACGGTGGTCACGGGCAGCCGGCTCCAGGAATATCTGGATGCAAGCCGCCAGATGCGCAACCTCATGCTGCTGGTGGGCGTGGTGGGGGCCCTGGCTTCCGGCGTCCTCGTCTATTTCCTGGTGCGCTCCCGTCTGGCGCCCCTGGCCGGGGTCACCGAAGCCCTGACCCAGCTTGGCCAGGGGAATCTCCAGGCGAGCGTGCCCCTGGCCGATGCCGGCAGCGGCAACGAGATGCTGCGCCTGGGACATGCCCTGAACGCCACGGCGGAAAGCATGCGCAAGCTGGTGGGCGAGGTGCGTGCCGCGTCCGAATCCATCGGCAGTGCCGCCGACCTGCTGGGCCAGGCCTCCGTCACGGTGCAGGACAGCTCGAGCCAGCAGTCCCAGGCAGCCTCCAGCATGGCGGCTTCCGTGGAAGAACTGTCCGTCAGCATCACCCATGTGGCCGAGAACGCCGGCGAAGCCGCCGACCTGAGTTCGGCGGCCCGGGAATCCACCGTCCAGGGGCATCAGGTGGTCAGCCGTACCGTGACCCAGATGGAGAACATCGCCCGGGAGATCAGCGATTCCGCCGACACCATCATGGCCCTGGGCGAGCAGTCCCGTCAGATTTCCTCCGTGGTGGGCGTGATCCGGGAGATTGCCGACCAGACCAACCTGCTCGCCCTCAATGCCGCCATCGAGGCGGCCCGGGCCGGGGAACAGGGCCGGGGCTTCGCCGTGGTGGCCGACGAGGTGCGCAAGCTGGCGGAACGCACCACCCTTTCCACCCAGGAAATCGCCGCCACCATTGATGCCATCGTGCGCGAAACCCAGGCGGCGGTGGACCGCATGTCCCTGGTCAGGACCCGCATGGATGAAGGGGTGGGGCTGGCCCGGGAGGCGGGCGAGGCCCTTTCCGAGATCGACCAGAAGGCCGAACGGGTGGTGCTGGTGGTCCATGAGATCGCCAACAGCACCCGGGAGCAGAGCGCCGCCAGCCAGGACATCGCCCGTTCCGTGGAAAACATCGCCCAGATGGCGGAATCCAACACGGACGTGGCCGAGCGCAACGCCCAGTCCACCCAGCATCTGCAGGGGCTCTCGCGGCACCTGCAGGACGCCCTGGCCCGCTTCAGGACCTGATCGCCGCCTCCCCGCCCGCCAGCCGGGCGAGGGCCCAGGCCACGTGTTCCCGCACCAGCGGCGAAGCGTGGCCTTTCCTTTTTTCCAGGGCGGCCAGGGCCGCCGGGGTGGCGGGGCCGTTGCCCAGGGCCACGGCGATGTTGCGCAGCCAGCGCTCATGGCCGATGCGGCGGATCGGGCTGCCCGCCAGCCGGTCGTTGAATTCCTTTTCCTCCCAGGCGAACAGTTCCACCAGGCTGGCCTTGTCCAGCCCGTGCCGGGGTGCGAATTCCGGGTCGCCCAGCCGGGCGAAGCGGTTCCAGGGGCAACACAGCTGGCAGTCGTCGCAGCCGTAGATGCGGTTGCCGATCAGGGGCCGCAGGGGTTCGGGAATGGCGCCGGCCAGTTCGATGGTCAGGTAGGAGATGCAGAGGCGGGCATCCACCTCGTAGGGGGCGATGATGGCCCTGGTGGGGCAGGCGGCGATGCAGGAGCTGCAACTGCCGCAGTGGGGCTTTTCCGGCGCGCTCTCGGGCAGGGGCAGGTCGGTGTAGATTTCCCCGAGAAAGCGCCAGGAACCCTCCCGGGACAGGAGCAGGGTGTGCTTGCCGCGCCAGCCGAGGCCGGATTGGCTGGCGAACTCGACTTCCATGACCGGGGCCGAGTCGGAAAACACCCGGTAGCCGAAGGGGCCGATGGCTTCCTCCATGCGGCTGGCCAGCTTCTGCAGCCGGCTCCTGACCACCTTGTGGTAATCCCGGCCCAATGCGTAGCGGGAGATGTGGGCCCGCTCCCGGTTGGCGAGGCTGGAGATGGCGGGCAGCAGACCCTGTTCCGGCCAGTAGTCGAGGGCCACGGAAATCACCGTGAGGGTGCCGGGCACCAGTTCCTGGGGGTTGGTGCGCAGGGGGGCGTGGCGCGCCATATAATCCATCTCCCCGTGCCGGCCGGCGGCCAGCCACCCGGCCAGGCGCGGGGCGGCATCCCCCACCTGGGCCCGGGCGATGCCGAGCCGGGCGAAGCCCAGTTCCCGGGCCCAGTCGCCCAGCCTGTCCGCCAGTTGAATCAAGGAGTCAGCATCATGCATGAGCCGCAGTGTACCCGTGAATTGAGCCTGCCCGACGAGGCGGCGACCCAGCGCCTGGGCGGGCTGCTGGCCCGATGCATCCGCCCGGGGCTGGTGATCTATCTGGAAGGGGACCTGGGCGCGGGCAAGACCACCCTGGTGCGGGCCCTGCTGCGGGCCCTGGGCCACACGGGGCCGGTGAAGAGTCCCACCTATGCTTTGGTTGAAGTTTACGTAATTTCGAGCTTATACTTGTATCACTTTGATTTTTATCGCTTCGGTTCGCCGGAGGAATTTGTTGATGCAGGTTTGGGCGAATACTTTCGCGGGGATTCGGTCTGTCTGGTGGAGTGGCCGGAGAAAGCGGCGGGATATGTCCCGCCAGCGGATCTGCGCCTGGCTGTCGGGCATGAGCCCCCGGGACGGCGTTGTCGCCCCCTTGCCTGCAGCGAGGAGGGCCAGCAATGTCTGACAAGACTCTACGCAGCCTGGGACGCCGCCGACTCCTGCATTTCGCCGGGGCGACCCTAGCCCTTTCCGTCACCCCCCTGGGGCTGGCGGGGCCGCGCCAGCCCTCCATCCTGGCGGTCCGGGTCTGGCCGGCGGCCGATTACACCCGGGTCACGCTGGAGCATGACTCCCCCATCAAGTTCTCCCATTTCACCATCGAGAATCCCGACCGGCTGGTGGTGGATATCGAAGGGATTGAATTCAACAAGGTGCTGGAGTCCCTCTCCGGCAAGGTGTCCGAGAGCGACCCCTACATCAAGCTGCTCCGGGCCGGGCGTTTCAAGCCGGGCGTGGTGCGGCTGGTCATGGAGCTCAAGACCCGGGTGGCGCCCCAGGTGTTCACCCTGGCTCCGGTGGGCGAGTACGGCCACCGGCTGGTGCTGGACGTGTATCCGGAAAATCCGGTGGACCCGCTGCTCGCCCTGCTCCAGGAGCAGAGCCGCAGCGACCGTCCCCTGCAGCAGGCGGAAGAACTGAAGCTGGACGAGCCCGCCAGGCCCGCCTCCGGCAAGTCCGACAGCAAAGCTGCGGATAGCGGCAAGGCCCGGGTCAACCGCCTCATCACCATCACCCTGGACCCGGGCCACGGGGGCGAGGACCCCGGGGCTGTGGGCCGGGGCGGCACCTACGAAAAAACCGTGACCCTGGCCATTGCCCGGCGTCTCAAGGCCAGGCTCGAACGCCACCCCAATGTGCGGGTTGCCCTGACCCGGGACGGGGATTTCTTCGTGCCTCTGGGCACCCGGGTGCAGAAGGCACGCCGGGTGCAATCGGACCTGTTCGTTTCCATCCACGCGGATGCCTGGATCAAGCCCGAGGCCCGGGGCTCTTCCGTTTTCATCCTGTCCGAGAAGGGGGCTTCCAGCACGGCGGCGCGCTGGCTGGCCCAGAAGGAAAACGATGCCGATCTGGTGGGCGGCGTGAACATCAACGTCAAGGACCCTTTCCTGGCGCGCACCCTGCTTGATTTGTCCCAGACGGCCACCAGCGCCGATAGTCTGCGTCTGGCCAAGGCGGTGCTGGGGGAACTGGGAGGCATCAACAAGCTGCACAAATCCAGTGTGGAGCAGGCGGGTTTTGCGGTGTTGAAGGCACCGGACATTCCCTCGATCCTGGTGGAAACCGCCTTCATTTCCAATCCCGAAGAGGAGCGCAAGCTGGCGGACGAGAAGTACCAGGAGCAGATGGCGGAGGCGCTGGCCCGGGGCATCTTGCGCTATCTGGAGCAGAATCCGCCGCCCGCCAAATCGCCCATGGCCCGGCTGGGCTGAGCGCCGGGGGCGGGTGTCCCTGCAGCGGTGTCGAAGCAGTACCGGGCTTCGGCCGTCAAGACGGTATAATTGCCGCTTTTTTCGGCAGCGCCTTCCTCCATGCTCGTCTTTCGCGGTTTCCACCGCCCGTCTCCTTCTGCCACCGTGCTCACCCTGGGTAACTTCGACGGGGTGCATCGGGGCCATCTGGCCCTGCTGGAGCGCCTCGGCAAGGTGGCAGCCGAGCATGGCCTGCCGGCCTGTCTGGTGACTTTCGAACCCCACCCCCGGGAATTTTTCGCGCCGGCTTCGGCGCCCGCCCGGCTCACCACCCTGAGGGAAAAGCTCGAACATTTCGCCGCAGCCGGCGTGGAGCGGGCCTATGTGGCCCACTTCAATCAGGCTTTTGCCGCCCTGAGTGCCGATGCCTTCGTGGAAACCGTTCTGGTACGGGCCTTGCGGGTGCGCCATGTGATCATTGGCGATGACTTCCGTTTCGGTGCCGGTCGCCTGGGGGATTTTGCTTACCTTCAGGCAGCAGGCCGGGCCTGCGGTTTTGCCGTGGAATCCATGGGCAGCGTGGTGCTAGAAGGCGAGCGGGTTTCCAGCTCCGCCGTGCGCCAGGCCCTGGCGGCAGGTGACATGGCCAAGGCGGCCGCCTTCCTGGGACGTCCCTACGCCATCGACGGCCGGGTGGTGCATGGCCGCAAGCTGGGGCGACAGTTGGGGTTTGCCACTGCCAACATCTACATCAAGCACAATCCTCTGCCCATGAGCGGCGTCTTCGCCGTGCAGGTGCGGGGGCCGGACGGCGTGCTGCGCCAGGGGGTGGCCAACCTGGGCCTGCGTCCCACCCTTGGGGGCAGCCGGCCCTTGCTCGAAGTGCATCTCTTCGATTTCCAGGGCGACATCTACGGTGCCCACCTGTCCGTCCAGTTCGTGCACAAGCTGCGCGATGAAATGAAGTTTCCCGACCTTTCCGCCTTGCAGGCCCGGATCGCCCAGGATGTGGCGGCAGCCCGGGCCTTTTTCAGTGCTGAGTGAACCATGGCCGACTACAAAGACACCCTGAATCTTCCCGATACCCCCTTTCCCATGCGGGGCGACCTGCCCAAGCGCGAGCCTGTCTGGGTACAGCAGTGGCAGGAGAAAAGGCTCTACCAGAAGATTCGCGAGGTCTGTGCCGGCCGGCCCCGCTTCACCCTGCACGACGGCCCGCCCTACGCCAACGGCGACATCCACATCGGCCATGCGGTGAACAAGGTGCTCAAGGACATCATCGTCCGCTCCAAGACCCTGGCCGGGTTCGACGCGCCCTACGTGCCGGGCTGGGACTGCCACGGCCTGCCCATCGAGCATCAGATCGAAAAACTGCATGGCAAGAACCTGCCCGCCGACAAGGTGCGCGAACTCTGCCGCGTCTATGCCGCCGAGCAGGTGGAGCGCCAGAAGAAGGACTTCATTCGCCTGGGCGTGCTGGGCGACTGGGAAAACCCCTACCTGACCATGAATTTCCAGGCCGAGGCCGACGAAATCCGCGCCCTGGGCAAGATCATGGAGCAGGGCTACCTGTACCAGGGCCTGAAGCCGGTGAACTGGTGTCTGGATTGTGGTTCCGCCCTGGCCGAAGCCGAGGTGGAGTACGAGGACAAGACTTCGCCTGCCATCGACGTGGCCTTCCCCGTCCATGACCACCATGCGGCCAAGGTGGCGGCCGCCTTTGGCCTTGCCCATTTGCGCGGCCCCGCCTTCGCGGTGATCTGGACCACCACGCCCTGGACCCTGCCCGCCAACGAGGCCGTCTCCGTCCATCCCGAACTCACCTACGACCTGATCGAGACCGCCAAGGGCGCCCTGATCCTGGTGCGCGAGCTGGCCGAGAGCGCCCTGAAGCGCTACGGGCTGGAAGGCAAGGTGGTGGCTTCCTGCCAGGGCGCCGCCCTGGACCAGGTGCTGTTGAAACACCCCTTCCAGGACCGGGACGTGGCCATCATCTGCGGCACCCACGTGACCACCGAGGCTGGCACCGGCCTGGTGCACACGGCTCCCGCCCACGGTGTGGATGACTACAACGTGGGCAAGCGTTACGGCCTGCCGGTGAACAATCCGGTGGGTGACGACGGCAGGTTTCTCGGTAACACCCCGGCCCTGTCCGTGGGCGAACTGGCCGGCAAGACGGTCTGGGAAGCCAATCCCCTGGTGCTGCAGGAGCTGGACAGCAAGGGGTTGCTGCTGAAGCAGGAAAAGATCCGCCACAGCTATCCCCATTGCTGGCGCCACAAGACCCCGATCATCTTCCGCGCCACCACCCAGTGGTTCATCGGCATGGAGCAGCGCGCCCACGGCAGTGAGCATGCTCCCAGCTTGCGCTGGATCGCCGAGCGGGCTGTGGATGAGACCCGCTTTTTTCCGGCCTGGGGCCGTGCCCGCCTGGAGGCCATGATGAAGACCCGGCCCGACTGGTGCATCTCCCGCCAGCGCAACTGGGGCGTGCCCATACCCTTCTTCCTGCACAAGGAAACCGGCCTGCCCCATCCCCGCACCCCCGAACTCATCGAGGAAGTGGCGAAGCGGGTGGAAAAGGCGGGCATCGAAGCCTGGTTCAGCCTGGATGCGGCCGAACTGCTGGGGGCCGAGGCCGAGCAGTACGTGAAGATGAAGGACACCCTGGATGTCTGGTTCGATTCCGGTTCCACTCACTGGCACGTGATGCGCGGCTCCCACAAGGATGCCCACACCTGGCCGGCCGACCTGTACCTGGAAGGTTCCGACCAGCACCGGGGCTGGTTCCAGAGCTCGCTGCTGACCGGTTGCGCCATCGACGGCAAAGCCCCCTACAAGGGGCTGCTGACTCACGGTTTCGTGGTGGACGGCAAGGGCCACAAGATGTCCAAGTCCAGGGGCAACGTGATCGCGCCGCAGCAGGTGGCGGACAAGATGGGCGCCGAGATCCTGCGCCTGTGGACCGCTTCCACCGACTATTCCGGCGAGCTGACCATCTCCGACGAGATCCTGAAGCGGGTGGTGGAGGCCTACCGCCGCATCCGCAACACCGTGCGCTTCCTGCTTGCCAACGTGGCCGACTTCGATGCGGGCAAGGACATGCTGCCGGTGGAGCAGTGGTTCGAGCTGGACCGCTACGCCCTGGCCTTCACCCGGGCCCTGCACGAGCAGGTGGAGGCGGATTACGAGCGCTACGAATTCCACCGCATCGTCCAGGCCCTGCAGACCTTCTGCTCCGAGGATCTGGGGGCCTTCTACCTGGATGTGCTCAAAGACCGCCTGTACACCACGGCGCCCGGCTCCCGTGCGCGCCGTTCGGCTCAGAGTGCCCTCTGGCACATCCTCCAGGCCATGACCAAGCTCATGGCGCCGATTCTCAGCTTTACCGCCGAGGAAATCTGGCAGACCCTGGTCAATGACCCGGAGGATTCCGTGATGCTGCACACCTGGCACGTGATTCCCGCCGTGGCCGACGAGGCCGCCCTGGTGGCCCGCTGGGAGCAGGTGCGGGCCGTGCGCGCCGAGGTGCTGAAGGCCATGGAGGAATTGCGGGTGGCCGGCCAGATCGGCGCTTCCCTGCAGGCCCGGGTCACGGTGACGGCCGAGGGCGAGCAGTACGCCGCCCTGGCTGCCCTGGGGGATGACCTGAAGTTCGTCTTCATCGCTTCTGCCGCCCATCTGCAGCAGGGACCGGCGGCCATCCAGGTGGAGCCGGCCCCAGGGACCAAGTGCGAGCGTTGCTGGCACGTGCGCGAGGATGTGGGCGCGGATGCCGGGCATCCCGAATTGTGTGGTCGTTGCGTCAGCAACCTGTACGGGGAGGGCGAGGGCCGTCAGCATGCCTAAGCCGGACAAGCGCTTCTGGAACTGGCTGCTCCTGGCCGGGGGGCTGGTCCTGGTGGATCAGTTCACCAAGCTGGCGATCCTCGCCCGCTTCCAGTTGGGGGAGAGCCTGGCCGTCACCTCCTTTTTCAATCTGGTGCTGGTCTACAACCCCGGGGCGGCTTTCAGCTTCCTGGCCAACGCCGGGGGCTGGCAAAAGTGGTTCTTCGTGCTCCTGGCCCTGGCCATTTCCGGCTGGATCCTCCACATGCTGCTTGCCCACCCGGAACCAAAGCGACAGAACTTCGCTCTTACCCTCATTCTCGGCGGCGCCATCGGCAATGTGATCGACCGCGTCATGTACGGTGCGGTGGTGGATTTCCTCGATTTCCATGTGGCTGGCTGGCACTGGCCGGCCTTCAATGTGGCGGATTCGGGCATCACTATCGGTGCCGTGCTGCTGGTGCTGGATCAGCTGTTGTCCGGCCGGCGTCCGGATGCCGAAGCGAAATAGTGGTCCTGCCGGACCATCGTCAGGCCCAAGGAAAGATGATGAGCAGAGAACGTATCCCCCCGGGCCAGCATCTGGCCCCTGAATTTCCCGTGCTGGACCTGGGCATCCTGCCGGATGTCTCCCACGAGGACTGGCGTCTGCGATTGCACGGGCGGGTGGAGCGGGAGGTGGAACTGGATTGGCGCGGCCTCATGGCCTTGCCCCAGGTGGTCGATGTTTCCGATTTCCATTGCGTCACCACCTGGAGCTGCCTGGATCTGGACTGGGAAGGCGTGCGGGCAGCCGATGTCCTCGCCCTGGCCCGGCCCTTGCCCGAGGCCCGCTTCGTCACCCTGCATGGCTACGATGGCTACACCACCAATCTGCCCCTGTCCGCTCTCCTGGACGAGGATGTGCTCATCGCCCACGGCGTCCGGGGGGGACCTCTCTCGCCAGCCCATGGCGGGCCGGTGCGCCTGGTGGTGCCGAAGCGCTACGCCTGGAAGAGCGCCAAATGGCTCAAGGCCATCGAATTCCACGCCGAGGACCGCCCGGGCTACTGGGAGGTGCGCGGCTACCACAATGATGCCGATCCCTGGCTTGAAGAAAGATTCTCCTGATGACGACCCCTGCCACCACGACTGCTCCGACCGTCCGTTCCGACAGTTTCCTGACCCTTCACTACCGGGTTTCTTCCCGGGAGGGGGAGGAGTTCCTGTCCACCTTCGACATGTCGCCCTCCACCCTGCAGATGGGCAGCGGCCAATTGGCCGAGTTTCTCGAGCGCTGCCTGATCGGCCTGCCCGAAGGGGAACGCTTCGTCTTCGATCTGGAGCCGGAGGAGGCCTTCGGCGTGCCCAATCCCAGGCTGGTGGAACGCATCGCCCTGACCGCCCTGCCGCCGGGCATGGAGCTCAAGGAAAACTCCGTGGTGGAATTCACAGCCCCGGACGGACACGCTTTCTCCGGCTTCCTGCGCGAGCTGGATGCCACCCACGGGCTCTTCGACTTCAACCATCCCCTGGCGGGCAAGGCCATCCGCTTCGAGGTGGAAATCATCGGCATCCTCTGACCATGGAAATCCTGCTTGCCAATCCCCGGGGCTTTTGCGCCGGCGTGGAACGGGCCATCGCCATCGTCGAAAAGGCCCTGGAAAAGTTCGGCGCCCCCATCTACGTGCGCCATGAAGTGGTGCACAACAAGTTCGTCTGCGACGACCTGCGCGCCAAGGGGGCCATCTTCGTCGAGGAGCTGGACGAGGTGCCGCCCGGCAGCACCGTGATCTTCAGCGCCCACGGGGTTTCCAGGGCCGTGCGCCAGGAGGCCGAAGCCCGGGGCCTCAAGGTCTTCGATGCCACCTGCCCTCTGGTCACCAAGGTCCATGTGGAAGTGGGCAAGATGCGCAGCCAGGAGCGGGAGGTGGTGATGATCGGCCACAAGGGCCACCCGGAGGTGGAGGGCACCATGGGCCAGAGCCAGGGGGGCATGTATCTGGTGGAAACGGCAGACGATGTGGCCCGCCTTGCGGTGCGGGACCCGGCCCGGCTCTCCTATGTGACCCAGACCACGCTTTCCGTGGATGACGCTAGCGTCGTCATCAACGCCCTGCGCCAGCGTTTTCCCCTCATCCAGGGACCCAAGAAGGACGACATCTGCTATGCCACCCAGAACCGCCAGGATGCAGTCAAGGCCCTGGCGGAGCAGTGTGACCTGGTCATCGTGGTGGGCAGCCAGAACAGCTCCAATTCCCGGCGCCTGAAGGAGGTTGCTGCGGGAATGGGCATCGAGGCCCATCTGGTCGATTCCGCCGACGAACTCCAGGCCGACTGGCTGCAGGGCAGGCAAAGGGTGGGCGTGTCTGCCGGCGCCTCGGCTCCGGAAAATCTGGTGGCCCGTGTCGTGGAACGGCTCCGGCAGCTCGGCCAGGGTGAGGTGCTGGAGCTGCAGGGGGTGGAAGAGGATGTGAACTTCCCGCTGCCGCGGGAACTGGCGGTCTGAGGGCTTACTCCAGCTCGATTCTTTGCCATCTGGGCTGGACGACCACCTCGATTTTCAGACGACTCTTCACATTCACGGACTGCCGCTGGGCCGGGAAAAATCGCGCCTGGGCGAAACCACGGGTCAGGAGCTGTTCCAGTTCTGGTTTCTGCGTGCTTTCCAGGATGTCGATCCTGTCCACGTAGCCATGTTCGCTGATCCAAAGCTCCAGCACCAGACGACCGCCGGATGTATGGGCTTGCAGTTGTTGCTCCAGCTCTCCATCAGGGGCTCCCGGGTCTTCCAGGATGCGCGGCATCCGTTCCACTTCCTCGCGCAGGAAATAATGGCCGCTACCCAGCGTCGGCTTGCCATCCGGGGCTGGCGGATTGTCTGGTACGGTTTTTTCCGGCTCTGCCTGGTCCTGATGTTCCGGTGTCTCCCGGTGGGCCGGGGGGGGCAGGGGGGGAATCCGGTCCGGTGCCGGCTTGATTTCCTGAGGTGAGGGGGATGGGGACTCCTGCTTCTTCCATGTGAGCATCAGCACGGTTCTGGCGTCTGGGGCAGACTTCAGGGTTCGCTGGGATCGTTCAGAAAAGGGTGTGCCGCTTACCTTGCCGGCCGGCAGCGTCAACAGGAGGCCGTGCAGGGCAAGGGAGATGAGGAAGGCCTGGGGCAGGGAAGGATGGACCATGAAACTGCTACGCCCCTTGCGGGGCGTAGCTGGCAGGGTTGAGGAAGCCGGGTTTCAGTCGATCAGCTCACGCCACATCATGCGCTTGAAATTGCCGCCGCTTGATCCGCCACCACCGGATGATGTAGAGACACTTAGGGGTTGGGGCTTGGCGCCATCGGCGGTCACGGGGATCACCTTGATGGTGCCGTCGGGCAAGCGGAAGACCGAGATGCCGACAATGGGGGAGGTCAGGGTATAGACTGCCTTCTTGTCGCCATCCACACTGCCTCCGGTCTGGTAGTCCACCATGTACAGATGGCTGTAGCCGCCAGGAGAGCACTCGGTGGCTTCGGGAATCGTGCTGGCAAAGATGACGGTACCGGAAATCAGGATCGGCGCCAGGTAGGACCTTTCCTTGGGGTCGGGGAGGTTCACATACCAGCCTCCGTCCTCGGTCCAGTTCACACTGTTGTTGCTGATCTTGTCCCCCGTGATGGTTTGCTGGATGAGGTCCGTCTTGGCAACGGTTTTCCCTTCCACGTCCTTGACCGCGTACAGGGCCTGCTGATCGTTGTTGGACAGGTCGGACTGGCCGAGGTAGCGCCCCGTGCCAAAGTACAGCACCGTCTTGCCCGAGATTTCGCCGATTTCGGGGGTGGCGGTGATGGGCTGGGTGCTGCCGAGGGAAATGACTGCCGAGGCCGACCCATCGACCAGGTCAAAGCGCCAGAGATTTCCTTCCAGATCCCCTCCGTAGGCAAATTTTGCGGTATTGTCCGTGCCGATGTCATCCACTTTCGGGTTAATCCTGCCGAGACCGCTGGGAGAGGAGACGCTACCGACTCCCGTGGCAATCTTCTTGATGACCTGTCCCGTGGCGGCATTCACGACGAAAAGATAACCCTTGCCGGTGGCCGATGCATACTTCCCGCCTTCGGGAATGTTGTTGTAGCCTGAGGGAATCAGGGCCACCCAGGTGCCCTCTACTTTGGTGATGACGGCCCGGCCATACGAATAGCCCAGATCAGGGTCGTCTTCCGCCGAAAAGGTCCACAAGAACTTGGGGGTGGCGGGGTCGGTGATGTCCAGAGCGTAATAGCCGCGCCCACCCTTGCCGAGTGCGCCGATCAATACCGTCTTCCAGTTGGCGCCTGTGCTGATGTCACCAACGGCAAGGGGGCCGTCCACGAGGAATTTGTGGTTGTTGGCATAATTCTTGTCGGCCAAAGTCCACATCTTGTCCATCACCATCGGGGGCACGAAAGCCCAGCGCTCGCTGCCACCGGTTGCAATATCTCCATCGAAAGCGTGCAGCATCCCGTCATTGGCCGACAGATAGACGGTTGGCGCCCGGTTGGTCTGGTCCGCCTTGAACGCGGCGTAGCCAGGATCCGTATAACTCAGCCTGGGGTTGCGTACATAGACGGGCTGGGAGTGGATCACGTCTCCCAGGACCGTGGCCCTGTCCCGATAAAGCCGGCTGTAGTCAAACCCTTCCGGCCGGTCCTGGTCTTCATAGCGATTCTGCCCCCGCAGATACTTCAGGAGCCGTTCCGGCGTGGCCTTGGCCTTGTCTTCATCGCTCATCCCATCGTACTGGCTCAACAGGCTGTTCTTGTTGAAATAGCCTTTCTGTTCCGTGCTCAGCTTGTCGTACTGGAAGTCGATCAGTGTTTTTTTATTGACCGTGTAAATCGTCCTGGAATCGGAATCAGGACCGGTTTTCGCGTCCAGTTTCGCTGCCGCTCTCCAGGTGGCGGTATCGGAAATGTCGCCCGTGCTGACGTCGATGGTATGGGCTGACAACTCACCGTCCCACTGCACCGTGCGGTAGTTGGCGATGTAGATTCCGTTATCGCCCTCCACGATATCCAGATTACTGGTGGCGGCAGCGGCACCGGAGCCGTTGGAAGCCTCCATGGCGCCGAGTGCGGTGACCAGGCCCTTCACCAGGCTCTCCGGATCCCGGGCGCTGAAATAAGTGCCCCGCCCATTGACGGCGGCATGCCACAGGTCATCGATTTTCCGTTCGTCATTCGTACCTGCCACCACGACAGGCCAGTCCTTCGTTCCTTGTTTGATGGCCTGGTAGTCACCGGTGGAGGATGTCTTGTAGCTATCCTGATACACCAGGGTGCCATCCACGCCCAGACCCACGGTGAAGGTGGTCATGTGCTGGTGCAATGCCACGTCATCTTCGTTGTTCTTGGTGCCGGCGGGCGGAACGTTGTCGGTGCATACCTTGCAGTTACCGGGGCGCAGGTCGTTGTGGTAGTAGTAGAAGGCCACGTCGGCCAGGGTGTCGGGGGTCTTGTTCTTGTCGAAGGAAGGACGTGTGACACCGGTCACTCCATCCTGTTCGCCGACCTTTGTGCTGCCATCTTCCTTGGTCGGGCCGTAGGTCGCGGTCACGGAGTTCCAATAGCCGTCCGAGGAGAGAATGGTGAAGTTGCGCTGGCAGGAATACTGAACCGGGTCCGGGGCCAGTTTTCCGGCATAAATCCGCCCGGCCTTGGCGAGTGCGCCGAGGAGGGGGGTGCCACCCGTAGGGATAGTGGCATACAGGCGGGTAAACCAGGTTTTCTTGTGGGGTGGATCGAAGTTGTCGATCTTCAGGAATTTAGTGCCATCCGCCGTGTCTTTCTTGCTGATGGTGGAAAAGCCAACCCGTGCATGGAAATAGTTCTTGTCGAGTGGGTCATTCGGATTGGGAGTGCCGCGAATGTTCACAAAAGCCTGGCCTATGCCGGTCTTGGCCATCTGCATGCGGGTCCTGTACCAAGCATACCAGTTGGCGAAGTTGGTCATTTCTTCGGCGTAGGTGCGGGTGGTGCCATTGGGACCGGGATAGTTGTTGCGACTGGGGACGATGTCCACTCGCTCCCAGTTTGTATAGCGCACATACTGGTATGTGTTGGTTTTCTGGGATTGGCAGGTGCCGGCTTTACCAAATCTGGGACCTGAGGATTCTCGCTGACTACACCACTCCACCGTCACGTTGTAGTAAAACGGTGCCCCGTTCTTGGAAACAATGTTTTTGTAAGTGCTATTCGGAAAACTGTAGTTATTGCTGGCGTCAATCTGGGGGCGGCAATCGGTGGTGCTGTAAGTCGTGCCTGTACAGGCTACTCTTTCCGGGTAATTGGTCACCAGATTCGTGTTGCCGGTTTTGTCCTGGATGCGGTAGCCATCGATGGGGACAGCGGTCCAGGTGGTGTAACTGGTCTTGCTGCTGCCATCGTCGTTGACGGGAGGCGTGTAGTTGACCATGGGGTTGTAATAAACCCGGTTGAAGGCGCTGCTATAGTAGGGAGGGTCTCCAGGGCGGCAGCCAGTCAGACTGGTGCCATTACCACGGCAATAGCTGTCATTTACGTAATCAGGCATGTAATCCCAGTCCATGCTGCCTGAATCGTCGAGGATGAAATAAATGTTGGGAAGGACAGTGACGGTCGACGCTTCTGCCAGGGGAACATCGGACAGGTCGGTAGCCGCCGCATGGGCGGATAGATGAAAGCCGAGGCTGCCGAACAGGGCGGTCAGCAGGATCAAGGGGCTGGGACTTGGCCTTGCGGAGTTCATGTTTTTCTCCTTGGAAGGTTCGACAGAATGGGCTGATATCTGCTGTCTCGGGAGTGCATCATTCTTCTGCCTCTTTCACGAAGACCTGAACATAGCTGCTGTTGCCCCGAGGAGAGGCGGCTCGGACGGTGATCTTGTAGAAAAGCAGTCTTTTTTCACATTCGTCCACTCCACTCGGACTTTTCAGATGGTCATAGGTGGCAGAAACCATGTCGCCACCTTTGCCACTACGGTTGCCCAGATCGGTACATTCGAAGATGCATTCTTGGTTGGTGTCGGTGGGTGCTCCCGGATTCTTGCATTGCCGATGGATGGTGTAGCAAATGCGGTTGCCAGCGGCATCCAGGTTGCTCATGCAGAAAGGTTTGACCGCTCCGTCAGCCGCATCGCCTGTCTGGTCCTGCCAGCGGATGTTGTCTTCGGTGGAGGCGGTACGGTTCCCGGTGTAGTCGATCCCTTTGCCGTCCACCAGGCCCGCATCCTGCATGGTGGAAAAATAGCCTTTGCTTTCCTGATCCTGTTCCCGCTGACTGACACTCAAACTCGCTAGGGTCTTGATCGCGGCTTCGATGCCCTGTTCGGCACTCAGGGTTGCGCTCTGGCGAAAAGCCAGGTTGCCGGCGATCAGGGCGTTGGTGTCGATGGAGCGTACCAGCGCCACGCCCGCCATCGTCATGGCCACCAGGGCGATGAGTGCAACCATCAGGGCCAGGCCCTGTTCTCGGGAGGCGGTGGTTTTCAGCCTAGTGGGGGATGGGAAGGTCATGAAATCACCTTTTAAATTGAGCTTAGGAGCCACTCCAGATGACATTGCGCAGAGGGATCACCGTTTCAAAGGTCTTGTAGCGATAGCACTGCCAGTCGGGGATGTTCTTGACGGCATCCAGGTCGGCCCAGTCCGACCACTTGCTCACGGTATCTGCCGTGGTGGTGAAGCATGTCTGACCAGGATCGGGTTTTTCATATTCGCTGCTGCGTGCCACAACGGCTATCCGCAATGCCTTGATGCGCTTGCCGTTTTCTTTGGTGAGGCTGTCCTTGGCCCATGCACCCTTGGCATCCACCCAGTCTTCGATATCCGTGGAACTTGCGTCTTTTGCAACACCGTATTGGGCTTGGAGTTCGACGGTATTCGGCGCGAGGTCAACCGAGATGTAGTCCCCGGCCGAGTCTTTTGTGCCGTTTTCACCGTTGTCCTGATAAGCCAGCGACTGGTTCTGCAGATGATATCTGCGTACGAACGGAGCCTTGAGGCCGCAGCGAACCGATGATCCTTCCGTATGAACGGGCCAGTTGTTGGCTGTTTTATAATTGCTTTTAGGGTTGTAAAGATCGGCGTCGGTATCTTTGTCGCTCGTGAGATGGTGGATCTGCTGCTCGCCTTTTACGGTTTTGCTGACTTTGGTGATGCCAAAAAGGGTGCAGTTGCCATCCTGAATGACCATGGCGAGTTCTCCAGGCTTGCAACCGGCGACATTGCTGACCTTGAACTCCACCGAAGTCAGTGGCATTTCTTTGTCGATGGACTGGGAATAGTTGGGGAAGCTGACCGTGCTGTCGGCTGGGTTGCTGTAATAGACGATGTAAATCTGATCGGGATTGGTACCGCCATCTTCAATCATGACTGAGGCAGCGGCATCAAGGCCTTCAATAGGGCCTGGTGTTTTCTGGTCTGCATAGTAAGAATAAAGCTTCCCCTTTTCGCATTTACTGGCCACATCATTTTCGAGGCCAAACCCTGCCATGCGGATATCCCGCTCCATCATGTAAAGCGCATAGGCGCCGTTTGTCTGGGCATCCGCACCACCAGTGGCGATCCTTTTCTGGCGCTCCGTGACCTCGAAGACCTGGAAGACGATGATCGAGGCAATCATCCCGATCACGACGCCGACCATGATCTCCACCAAGCCAAACCCCTTGTTTTTCGAAAACGAGTGATGCATGAGCTTCTCCTTCTCAGGGCTTGGGATTGCTGATGAGTTGGGAGACGGCGGTGTAGGTCTGCTGCTCATCGGTGCCTGGAACTTGCCAGGCCACGGTCACCGTCACCACATAGCCACTTGTGGCATCGCCCTCGATGGTGGTCGTGCGTTTGCCACCTGGAAGTTCAGGGATGTTCGTTCCCGATTCCTTGAATGAGTCGATGTTTTCCGGTTTGGCCCACATTTCTCCAATCCGCTGGCCGGCGATGTTGCTGGCGTCGATCCGCATCTTCGAGTCTGTCACTGCGCGCATCGAATTGGCCTGCAGGCCAACCAGGGCCAGAATGCCGAGGGAGAAGATGAGCACGGCGATGAGCCCTTCCAGAAGCGCCGAGCCCTTCTGGGCCTGATGTGAGGGATGTCGTGAGATGTTCAGCATGATCTCGGGTCCGAGTTATCGGTGACTTTGGGATCGCACAGCCGGATCTCGCCACCGGCATTGATGGTGATGCGCAGGTTGCGTTTTTCTTCGGCGCTGAGCTTGGGATTGTCCACCTCGATCTGGGTGATGGGGTTTGTCCCATCCGGATTCCTTTCAAGAACCCTGCCCATGCCATTGAAGGTAATCTGCTGGTTATTGGGAGTCACCGTGGCATTGCGGCTGCCCTGGCCATCAATCTGGGCTTGCAGTACTGCGCCTGAATTGCGCAGGATGACCTGCCATCCCGTGACACCCGGGGTGCCATTGCCATTGGCGATGAAGATCACGTGGGCATTGCGGCGTACGGCTTCGCTTCGCGCCTGCTGCAGGCCGGATACGAGGCTTTCTGCGGCTGTCCGTATCTGGGCGTTCTGTATCCATTCATTGAAGGAGGGGAGCCCCAGCATCATGGCGATGGCCAGGATGGCCATGCCAACGACCACTTCAATGAGAGATATGCCGCGCTGGGTGCAGGGTCCGGAGCTCAGCACGATCCATCCTTTCGGGTCACCCAGCAGTTTGCGTTGGTGCTCCAGCCTGACTTTGCCCCAGTCGTTGCCTTGGCGTTTGCTTCATTCAGGGTATAAACAAAGCCAGCCATGGTGTCCTTGCCAGTGGCTGTGATGGTGTAAGCATTGGCGCCAAGATCGCAGGCAAAATTGAAATGCTTGCTGCTGGGGACATTGGCAGCGCAGTTGAAGCCGACGTAAGTGCGGTTGTTGTCGAAGTACTGTTCGAGCTTGACTCGAAGGCCGGAGAGACCGGATGTGGCTTCGGGGATTTTGCTGCGGATGACGTAATCGTTATAGGCAGGCAGGGCGATGCTCGCCAGTATGGCAACAATCGCCACGACAATCATCAATTCGATCAGCGTAAAACCGGTATTGCGAGGTGATGGGGCAAGCGGGGAAAGCGTATGCATGGCGAGGTCTCCTTGTTTGGTTGAATGCTAGACGAACGGGGGGATGGTAACAATGTGGCTCGATTGCCGGTCAATTTGCCATGGTGAGTGGTAGGGGCATGGACAAGGGGGCGGGCGCCGGGAATACGTGCGGCCGTGGGTGCTGGTTTTTCTTGCGCCCTCCAGTTCGCTGTTGTATGATGCTCTTTTCAGTTTTCTCAGCTTAGGATTTTTCATGGCCAACAGCGCACAAGCCCGCAAGCGCGCCCGTCAAGCTACCAAGCAGCGCGCCCACAATGCCAGCCTGCGTTCCACGCTGCGTACCGCGATCAAGCGTGTGCGTCAGGCAATTGCAGCCGGTGACAAGGCTGCCGCCCAGGGTGTCTTCCAGTCTTCCATGGCAGTGGTGGACCGCATTGCCGACAAGAAGATCATTCACAAGAACAAGGCTGCCCGTCACAAGAGCCGCCTGTCTGCCCAGATCAAGGCGCTGTCCGCTGCCTGATCCTGCGCTTGCTTCCAAAAAACGGCACCGCAAGGTGCCGTTTTTTTTGAGGTGGGATGCTGCGCGCCGGATCGGCTTGTCGAGCGACGGCGGGCGCAAGTCCCGCCGCCGGGTATTGCCTGTGTCTGTCTGTGATTTCAGCCCTTGTTCACGTGCAGGCCGCATTCCTTGGAGGCGGGATCTTCCCACCACCAGCGGCCGGCACGGATGTCTTCGCCCAGGCTGATGGGGCGGGTGCAGGGGGCGCAGCCGATGCTGGGGTAAAACTGGTCGTGTAGGGCGTTGTAGGGAATGTTCTGGCTGCGGATATAGGCCCAGACTTCCTTTTCGCTCCAGTCTGCCAGGGGGTTGAATTTTTCCAGGCCGTTGGCGGCGTCGAAGCTGCGAATGGGCAGTGCTGTCCGGGTGGCTGATTGCTGGGCGCGCATCCCGGTGATCCAGGCTTTTTTGCCGGCCAGTGCCCGTTGCAGCGGTTCTACCTTGCGCACGTGGCAGCAGGCCTTGCGCAGTTCCACGGATGCGTAGAAGGCATTGATGCCGTGGGTGCGGACGTAGTTTTCCACCTGCTCGTGGCGTGGGTAGTAAACCTTCAGTCGGCAATCGTAGTGTTTTTCGGTGGCGGCCAGCAGATCGTAGGTTTCCGGCGGCAGGCGGCCGGTATCCAGGCTGAAGATTTCGATGGGAAGCTTGTGCTTCAGGATCAGGTCGGTCAGCACCATGTCTTCGGCGCCCAGGCTGTTGGCAAAGGCGGCCGGCGAGAAGTTGCCGGCGATTTCTTCCAGCAGGGTGATGACGTCGCGGGTCTTGAGGGCGACGGACTGGAGCAGTTCGGGGGTCAGGTCCGGCCGGGTGGCGGGGTTGCCCTGGCCGGTGCCGGGGATGCGGGATGATGTGCTCATGGATTTCTCCGGCGGAACAGGGGGGTGGGTTCGTCAGTGGCGCCCTGGTAGGGGTTCTGGAAGGTCGTGAAGGCGTGCAGGGCCTTTGCGGGGTTCTTGCCTTCCTTGAGTGCCCAGGCGTCGAAGCCGACGCGCTTCATGAAGAAAAGCTGGTCCTGGAGCACGTCACCCACGGCACGCAGCTCGCCCTCGAAATGGTGGCGTTCGCGCAGCAGTCGGGCGAGGGAATAGCCCCGGCCGTCGGTGAATTTCGGGAAGTGGATGGCGATGACCTGGAAATAGTGGAGGTCATCCGCCAGGGGTTCGAGCTTGGCATCGGGTTCCAGCCACAGGCCGATGCGCTTGTAGCGGGAAATGATCTCGTTCTTGCGGGCCTGCCAGAGCGCCACGGGAAAGAGGATGTCCGCCTCCGGCAGGGGCTGGCTGGCCGGGTCGGTGCCGGGTTCCAGGTGTTGCCAGGTATCGGGGATGATGGCCTGGTTCTTGATGAGTGTGCTCATGCTGGCTGCTCCGTCGTGGCGGTTTTTGCCCGGCCGTGGGCCCGGTCTTCGTAGACCTTGTTCTTGAAGGGTTCGATGCCGATCCGGTCGAAGGTGTCCAGGAAGGTTTCGTCCGGGTGCCGGTGGGCGAGATAGACGCCGATGATCTTTTCCACGGCGTCCGGCACGGCGGCTGCGGCGAAGGAGGGGCCGATCACCTTGCCGGTGCGGGCCTGGCTACCCTGGCGGCCGCCCAGGGTGATCTGGTAGAACTCAGCGTCGTTCTTGTCTACGCCCAGGATGCCGATATGGCCCACGTGGTGGTGGCCACAGGCATTCATGCACCCCGAGATGTTCAGGTCCAGGTCGCCCAGGTCGAACAGGTAGTCCAGATCCTGGAAGCGTTCCTGGATGGCGTTGGCGATGGGAATCGACTTGGCGTTGGCCAGGTCGCAGAAGTCGCCGCCGGGGCAGCAGATCATGTCGGTGAGCAGGCCGACGCTGGGCGTGGCCAGGCCCAGTTCCCTGGCGGCGAGCCAGAGCGCGTGGAGACGGCCCTGTTCCACGTCGGCCAGGATCAGGTTCTGTTCATGGGAGGAGCGGGCTTCCCCGAAGCTGAATTCGTCGGCGAGACGGGCGGCGGCTTCCATCTGTATCGCCGTGATGTCGCCGGGAGCCTGGCCGGGGGCCTTCAGGGACAGGGTCACGGCGGCATAGCCCGCCACCTTGTGGCCGTGGACGCAACGGGCCACCCAGCGTGCAAAGGCGGGATCTTCCGCTTTGCGGGCGGCGAAACCCGCGTCCTCCGGGGGCAGGCTCCGGTAGGCCGGTGTACCGAAGTGGGCCTTGACCCGGTCGTATTCTTCCCGGGTCAGGGTGGCGGGCCCGTCTTTCAGGTGCGCCCATTCGGCCTCCACCTGGCGGGCGAACTCGTCCACCCCCAGGGCCTGGACGAGGATCTTGATGCGGGCCTTGTAGGCATTGTCGCGCCGGCCATGCAGGTTGTAGACCCTGAGGATGGCTTCCAGGTAGGTGAGGATGTGCTGCCAGGGCAGGCTTTCCCGGACCACTTCGCCCCGGATCGGGGTGCGGCCCAGACCGCCGCCGACGATGACGCGGAAGCTGGGTTCGCCCTGGTGGTCGAGATTCAGGTGCAGGCCCACGTCGTGGAACCAGGTCAGGGCCCGATCTTCCCGGGTGCCGGAAATGGCGATCTTGAACTTGCGCGGCAGGAAGGCGAATTCCGGATGGAAGGTGCTCCACTGGCGCAGGATCTCAGCCAGGGGGCGGGGGTCGATGATTTCATCGGGAGCCACGCCAGCAAAGTGGTCGGTGGTTATGTTGCGAATGCAGTTGCCCGAGGTCTGGATGGCATGCATTTCCACGTTGGCCAGGTATTCGAGGATGTCCGGGCAATCCTCGATCCGGGGCCAGTTGAACTGGATGTTGTGGCGGGTGGTGAAGTGGCCGTAGCCCTTGTCCCAGGTGCGGGCGACATGTGCCAGCGCGCGCAGTTGGGTGCTGGAGAGCATGCCATAGGGTACGGCGATGCGCAGCATGGGGGCATGACGCTGCACGTAAAGACCGTTTTGCAGGCGCAGGGGGCGGAACTCATCGTCGCTGAGTTCCCCGGACTGCCAGCGGGCTACCTGGTCCCGGAACTGGGTGACGCGTTCCCGCACCAGGGCGAAATCATGATTGTCGTAACGGTACATGCAGCAAACCTCGTTTGGCGATCGGGCCGGACGGGAAGGCTTTCCGCGGCCGGAGGACGATCATGGACGGCTGGATGGTAGCAGGAGCGTTGTTTGAACGAAAAAGAATATCGAGTTACATTGTTATAACTCAATGCTATTTCGAGGTGCTGCCATGAAGCTCCAGCAACTCCGTTACATCGTCGAGGTGGCCCGTCGGGGCATGAATGTCTCGGAGGCGGCGGAAGCCCTCTATACCTCCCAGCCGGGCGTTTCCAAACAGATCAAGCTGTTGGAGGACGAGCTGGGAGTCACCATTTTTGAGCGCAGCGGCAAGCGTTTCACCGGCGTCACCGAGCCGGGGCGGGCCATCATCGCCAGTGCCGAACGCATCCTGCTGGAGGCGGAAAACCTCAAGCGGCTGGGCAGGGATTTTTCCGGGGGGGATACGGGCACACTTACCGTGGCAGCTACTCATACCCAGGCCCGTTACGCTTTGCCGCCTGCGGTGAAGGAGTTCGTTGCCCAGCACCCCGGAGTGCAGCTGATCCTGCACCAGGGCACGCCGGCCCAGATTGCCGACTGGGTCGAAAAGGGCGATGCAGACATCGGTATCGCCACCGAGGCCCTGGATAACCATCCGGGCCTGGTGACGCTGCCCGTGCGCCAGTGGAGTCACTGCATCATCGCGCCTGCCGGGCATCCCATCTTGCAGCAGTCTCCGGTTTCCCTGCATGAATTGGCTCGCTGGCCCTTGATCACCTACGATGCCGCCTTTACCGGCCGTTCCGGCATCAACCGGGCTTTCGAGCGCCAGGGGCTGGCGCCGCAGGTGGTGCTGACCGCCCTCGATGCGGATGTGATCAAGACCTATGTGATCCTGGGCCTGGGGCTGGGCATCATTTCCGCCCTGGCCTTTGATCCGGAGCGGGATGCGGGTCTGGAGGCCCGTTCGGCTGAACACCTCTTTGAATCCAATACGACCCGCCTGGCCCTGCGGCGCGGGGTCTTTCTGCGTCGCTACGAATACGACTTCATCACCCGGTTCGCTCCCCATCTCGACCGCAGGGCCGTGGAGCGCGTGCTTCAGGGCGGCGGCGAGGCCTACCAGCTCTGAACGAATGGTCTTGAGGCATATCCTTTTTGCCGGAATTCGTCTACAATGCCCGGCTTTTCAACCTTGCCCTACCGGATCGCATGGCGGAGGGTTTTTGCCAAAAGGAGTGTTCATGCGTCATTATGAAATCGTCTTTATCGTCCATCCGGACCAGAGCGAACAGGTGCCTGCCATGGTGGAGCGCTATCGCAGCCTGGTCACCAGCAAGGGTGGCAAGATTCACCGTCTGGAAGACTGGGGGCGCCGCCAGCTGGCCTATCCCATCCAGAAGATCCACAAGGCTCATTACGTGCTCATGAACATCGAGTGCGACGGTGAGACCCTGGCCGAACTGGAGCATGGCTTCAAGTTCAACGATGCCGTCCTGCGCAACCTCACCATCAAGATGAAGCATGCCGTGACGACGCCCTCTCCCATGATGAAGGAAGAGAAGGCCAAGTCCCTGCTCGCCGGTGAAGCCGCTCCGGCCGAAGCTGCCGAGTCTGTCAGCGCAGCCTGACAAGTCTGCGGGCGCGCTCCTGAACCGGCTACAGGTCGTCGGCCAGCTCTGCGAAAGGAAGCCCTTGCGGCATACCCCGGCGGGTCTGCCGGTGGCAGAAGCCAGGCTTAAACATCAGTCGGAGCAGCTGGAGGCAGGATTGCCCAGGCAGGTGGTTTGCGAAATTCCGCTGCTGGCCCTGGGTTCCGAAGCCAGATGGCTGGATGTCGCTCCGCTCGGGGCCGCTGTCCGGGTGAGTGGATTCCTGGCAGCGAAAAGCCGCAGCAGCAGGACGCTCGTGTTGCACGTGCAAGAAATCGAATTTTTGGAAGGAAATCAAAATGGCTAGGTTCTTCAAGAAGAAGGATGACGACAAGAAAAAACGCCGCGGTGGCGGTCTCTTCAAGCGCCGCAAGTTCTGTCGCTTCACCGCCGAGAAGGTGGAACAGATCGATTACAAGGATGTGGATGTCCTGAAGGAGTTCATCCAGGAAAACGCCAAGATCATGCCGGCTCGCCTGACCGGCACCAAGGCCGGTTATCAGCGTCAGCTGTCCACCGCCATCAAGCGCGCCCGTTTCCTGGCCCTGTTGCCCTACACCGACAACCACCAGTAAGAGGAGGCGCGAATCATGCAAATCATTCTGCTCGAAAAAGTCGTCAACCTCGGTAATCTGGGTGACGTGGTCAAGGTCA
Organism: Betaproteobacteria bacterium UBA2592; assembly: GCA_002340095.1. Lineage (GTDB taxonomy): Bacteria > Pseudomonadota > Gammaproteobacteria > Burkholderiales > Rhodocyclaceae > Azovibrio. The sequence goes on along the minus strand of DDKS01000068.1, from coordinate 7,472 downwards.
AGGATGGTTACGCCCGTAACTTCCTGATTCCCCAGAAGAAAGCCAAGCGTGCCACCCCGGCTGCCCTGGCCGAGTTCGAAGCCCGTCGCGCCGAACTGGAAAAAATCCAGGCTGAGAAGCTGGCCGCAGCCCAGGCCGTTGCTGAAAAGCTCAACGGTGTCTCCGTCACCATCACCCGCAAGTCCGCCATGGACGGTCGCCTGTTTGGTTCCGTGACCAACCACGACGTGGCCGATGCCCTGAAGGCAGCCGGTTTTGCAGTGGATAAGGCCGACGTGCGCATGCCCGAAGGACCCCTGAAGACGACGGGCGACTTCCCCTTGCAAGTGGCGCTGCACACCGATGTGCTGGCGACCGTCACCGTGGTGGTGGCGGGCGAATAAGCCTTCCCGCTGTTCGTGCAAAAAGGCCCTGCCCGGTGCAGGGCCTTTTGCTTTCTTTTCTACCGAAAGGGTTAAACTCTCGCCCCTATGAGTGAAGAACGACCTTTCAAAAAATCCAGGGGGCCGGTGGACCCGGTGCTAGCCCAACTCCGGGTGCCGCCCCATTCCATCGAGGCCGAGCAGTCCGTGCTCGGCGGCCTGCTGCTCGACAATCAGGCCTGGGACCGCATCGGCGACATGATTACCGACTCGGATTTCTACCGGGACGAGCACAAGCGTATCTACCGACAGATCCGCAGCCTGCTGGAAAAGGGTAAGCCGGCTGACGTGGTCACTGTGGCCGAGGCCCTGGACGCTGCTGGCGAGAGCGAGCACACGGGCGGGCTCGCCTATCTGGGGGAACTGGCCAGCAATACCCCATCCGCTGCCAACATTCGCCGCTATGCCGAAATCGTGCGGGAGCGGGCCATCCTGCGCCAGTTGGTGGCTGCCGCCGACGAGATCGCCGGCAATGCCCTGAATCCCCTGGGGCGGGATGCCAAGACCCTGCTGGATGAGGCCGAGGCCAAGGTGTTCGAGATTGCCGAGAAGGGCTCGCGCACCAGCGAAGGTTTCGTGCACATCAATCCCCTGCTGACCCAGGTGGTGGAGCGCATCCAGGAACTGCACGACCGGGATGACCCTTCCGACGTGACCGGCGTTCCCACAGGCTTCATCGACCTGGATCAGAAGACGTCCGGCCTGCAGCCGGGGGACCTGATCATCGTCGCCGGCCGTCCTTCCATGGGAAAAACTGCCTTTGCCCTCAATATTGCCGAAAACGTGGCCTTGCAGGCGGGTCTGCCGGTGGGCGTCTTCTCCATGGAAATGGGGGGGGCGCAGCTGGCTACCCGGATGATGGCTTCCATCGGTCGCCTGGATTCCAGCCGGGTGCGTACGGGCAAGCTCAACGACGAGGAATGGTCAAAGCTTTCCTTCGCCCTGGGGCAACTGCACGAAGCGCCGATCTACATCGACGAGACCGGCGGTCTCAATCCCGTGGACCTGCGTGCCCGGGCCCGGCGCCTGCACCGCCAGTGCGGCAAGCTGGGCCTGATCGTCATCGACTACATCCAGCTCATGTCGTCCGCCCGCCAGAACGAGAACCGGGCTACGGAAGTGTCGGAAATCTCCCGCTCGATCAAATCCCTGGCCAAGGAGCTGCAAGTCCCCATCATCGCCCTCTCCCAGCTCTCGCGTAAGGTGGAGGAGCGGACCGACAAGCGTCCCATGATGTCTGACCTGCGCGAATCCGGTGCCATCGAGCAGGATGCGGACGTGATCATGATGCTGTACCGGGATGAATACTACCGCCCCGACTCCCAGGACAAGGGCGTGGCCGAAGTCATCATCGGCAAGCAGCGTAACGGCCCCACCGGCACGGTCCGGCTGGCCTTCCTGGGCCAGTACACCCGCTTCGAGAGCCTGGCCCAGGGGGGATTCGTGGAGAGTCAGTATTGAGTCTTCCACGCATCCGGAGACCGGACACGCTTTCGGTGTCTCGCGTAAAATCCCGGGTTTGCCATCATGGCCTTCTCCGACGACAGCCAACGGAAACCTCATGTCCAGTCATCAAGAAATTGCACGACAGGTGATCACCCAGCAGGCCGCAGCACTGGAGCAGCTGGCCCGTTCCCTTGGCGACGCTTTCGACCAGGCAGTGGACCTGCTCCTGGGCTGCAAGGGAAGGGTGATCGTCTGCGGCATGGGCAAGTCCGGCCTGGTGGGGCGCAAGATGTCCGCCACCTTCGCTTCCACCGGAACGCCCAGTTTCTTTCTTCATCCCGGTGAGGCCCTGCATGGCGACCTGGGCAAGGTCATGTCCGGCGACGTGATCGTCCTCATTTCCAACAGTGGCGAGACCGAAGAGGTGCTGCGCCTGCTACCTTCGCTGCAGGACTTCGGCAACGACACCATCGCCATTACCAATGCTCCGGCCTCGACCCTGGCGCGCTATGCCAGGATCACTCTGACGCTGCATGTGGAGCGCGAGGCCTGCCCCAACAATCTGGCGCCGACCACCTCGACCCTGGCCACCATGGCCCTGGGGGATGCCCTGGCCGTGGCCTTGATTTCCGCCCGGGATTTCCAGCCCCAGGACTTTGCCCGCTACCATCCGGGCGGCAGCCTCGGGCGGCGTCTGCTGACCCGGGTGGCGGACGTGATGCACAAGGATCTGCCCATCGTCGCTCCCGACACGCCCATGGCCCAGGTCATCGAGGTCATGACCGAGAAGCGCCTGGGGCTGGCCATCGTCCTTGAAGAGGGCCGGCTGGCCGGCATCCTCACGGACGGAGACCTGCGCCGCGCCATGCGGCGGGTGAGCCAAGTGCTCGATTATCCGGCCCGGGAATTCATGACCCCCAACCCCGTCACCATCGCTCCGGGCAGTCGCATGACCGAGGCCGAGCAGCTCATGCACGAGCGTAGCATCCGTGCCCTGGTGGTGGTGGAAGCGGGCGTGGTGCTGGGCGTGGTCGATATTTTCAACTGAAATCATCCCCGGGGCTCGGCTTCCGGGATTGAATGACTGAAACACGAGAAGGATTCCATCATGAAAATCGCCATTGCCGGCACCGGTTATGTGGGGCTTTCCAACGCCATCCTGCTGGCCCAGCATCACGAGGTGGTGGCCCTGGATGTGGTCCCGGCCAAGGTGGAGATGCTCAATCGCCGGCAGTCGCCCATCGAGGACGCGGAGATCGAGGCCTACCTGCGCGACAAGCCGCTCAATTTCCGTGCCACCCTGGACAGGCAGGAAGCCTATGCCGGTGCGGATTTCGTCATCATCGCAACCCCGACGGATTACGACCCGGAGACCAATTATTTCAATACGGCCTCGGTAGAGTCGGTGATCCGCGACGTGCAGGCCATCAATCCCCAGGCCGTGATGGTGATCAAGTCCACCGTGCCCGTGGGGTTCACCCTCGCCACCCGGGAAAAGTTCGGCACGCAGAACCTGATCTTCTCGCCCGAGTTCCTGCGCGAAGGCAGGGCCCTCTACGACAACCTCCATCCTTCCCGCATCATCGTGGGGGAACGGAGCGAACGGGCGGCCACCTTTGCCAGGCTGCTCCAGGAAGGAGCCCTGCGGCAGGACATTCCCGTCCTGTTTACCGGCAGTACCGAGGCCGAGGCCATCAAGCTGTTCGCCAACACCTATCTGGCCATGCGGGTGGCTTACTTCAACGAGCTCGACACCTATGCCGCCTCCCATGGCCTGGACACCCGTGAGATCATCGACGGCGTCTGCCTCGATCCGCGCATCGGCAATCACTACAACAACCCTTCCTTCGGTTACGGCGGCTACTGTCTGCCCAAGGACACCAAGCAGTTGCTGGCCAACTACCGGGATGTGCCCCAGAATCTCATCCATGCCATTGTCGAGGCCAACAGCACCCGCAAGGACTTCATCGCCGACAGCATCATCAGCCGGAATCCCCGGGTGGTGGGGCTGTACCGGCTCATCATGAAGGCCGGATCGGACAATTTCAGGGCTTCCAGCATCCAGGGGATCATGAAGCGCATCAAGGCCAAGGGGATCGAGGTGATCGTCTACGAACCCGTGCTCCGGGAGGATGAATTCTTCCGCTCCCGCGTCATCCATGATCTGGAAGCCTTCAAGCGCGAGGCCGATGTGATTGCGGCCAACCGGGTCACTCCGGAGCTGCAGGATGTGGCCCACAAGGTGTACAGCCGGGACCTGTTCGGCAGCGACTGACGGGGTCCGGGGACGCGGCAGCGCCCCCGGCGGGACTCAGAGAACCTGGCGGGCCTCGATCCGGATGGCCCCGTTTTCCTCGCCGGACAGCGGCACTGCCGCATCCTGGCTGACCAGCTGGGGCTGGGCAAAGAAGTTCAGGGCGGTATTGCTGCCCGGGAGAATCAGGTCCTCTGCCACGTTATAGGCCATCCAGTTCATTTCCCAGACCCCGAAGAGGATCTTCCGCATGGCTGTCAGCTTGGGATCCCGATGGTCCAGCCCTTCCATGGCGATGGTGCGGCGCACGTCGCTGGGGTCCACCGGAATCCAGCTATAGCCGGGTACGTAGAACTCTGCCCGGCAGTGGGCGGCGAGGGTGGCGTCGCCGCGCTGGATGCCCAGGCTGGGGGCGATGCGCGACTGCTCGATGCGATGGCCGAAGACCCGCCGGGCGGGGATGCCGATGGCCCGGCACAGGGAGACGAACAGGCCGTTGATGTCGGCGGAGCGGCCGCCGAAGCGGTGCTGTTCGAGCTGGCGGCGCACGTCGCCCGTGCCGATACCGGGTAGGCTCATGTCATATTCCGTGTTGTCCACCACCCAGTCGAAGATGGCCTTGGCCTGGGCCACCGGGTCGAGGATGCGGCCGATGATGCGCTGGGCCAGCTGGTGCGCCTCGCCATCGTTGGGAATCAGCCGGGAAGCCTGCAGGTTGCGGCGCAGGATGTCCTCCCGCTCCGGTGGCAGGCTGCGGCGGGAAACATCGAAGTGGCGGTCCGCCGTGGTGACGTTGATGGTCAGATCGAGCCGCGGGGCCACGCCCTCCTTCCATTCGCAGTAGAAGGCTTCCAGCTCCCCGTCGGGCAGGCGGCGCAGGCTGCCCAGTTCGAAATTGCCCTGCCAGGTATGACCGAGGTTGCGCTGATAGAGCGTGTCCTGGCTCAGGGGCAGCGGCAGCCAGAGGCGCTGGCGGCTGCGGGCCGCCTTGAGCTGCACACTGGTGCGGATCTCGAAAGTGCGCCACAGGGCGGGAGGCTCGGGGGCCCGCACCGGGGGCAGACGGGTGGCGGAGGAGCCTTGATGGGCCGCATCCAGCACGGAGTTTTCCGGGGTGGTAAGGGCTTGAGCCGGTGGGCGGTTTGTCGGCGCTGGCTTCCTGCTGCTTACCGTCTTTCTGGCTGCGGGTTTTTTGGCCGTTTTCTTCCTGGGCGCGGCCAGGGCGGTCGGGGCTGCAAACAGGGAGAGCAGGCTGGCGGCGGCGAGGAAGGCACGACGCTTCACTGGGAATCTCCGGTCATCGGGTCGGCGAAAGACAGACCGCGCCGGAGGCGCGGTCTGCAGGACTGCCGGGCATTATAACTGCCCTTAGAGCACCTCGGCGGCGTGGTCGGCCAGGCGCGAGCGTTCCCCACGTTGCAGGGTCACGTGGCCGGAATGGGTCCAGCCCTTGAAGCGGTCCACCACGTAAGTGAGGCCGGAGGACCCTTCGGTCAGGTAGGGGGTGTCGATCTGGGCGATGTTGCCCAGGCAGACCACCTTGGTGCCTGGACCGGCCCGGGTGATCAGGGTCTTCATCTGCTTGGGCGTCAGGTTCTGGGCCTCGTCGATGATCAGGAACTTGTTGAGGAAGGTACGGCCACGCATGAAATTCAGGGATTTCACCTTGATGCGGGCGCGGATCAGGTCCGTGGTGGCTGCCTTGCTCCATTCGCCGGAAAAGGCCCCGCCGCCTTCTTCCGAGTGGGTCAGCACTTCGAGGTTATCTTCCAGGGCGCCCATCCAGGGGGCCATCTTCTCTTCTTCGGTGCCGGGCAAAAAGCCGATGTCCTCGCCCACGGGCACGGTGATGCGGGTCATGATGATCTCCGCGTAGCGCTTGGTCTCCAGCACCTGGGTCAGACCGGCGGCCAGGGTCAGCAGGGTCTTGCCGGTACCGGCCTGGCCCAGCAGGGTGACGAAGTCGATTTCCGGGTTCATGAGCAGGTTGAGGGCGAAGTTCTGTTCCCGGTTCCTGGCATTGATGCCCCAGACTGCATGCTTGGGATGGGAGTAATCCACCAGGGTTTCCAGCACTGCCTTCTTGCCGGCGGCTTCCTTGACCTGGGCGGCGAATTCCGGCTCCCCGTCGAGATAGACGAATTCGTTCAGGAGAAAGTCGGGGCACAGGGGGCCGTTGACCCGGTAATAGGTCTTGCCGTCCTTCTTCCAGGACTCCATCCCCTGGCCGTGGGTTTCCCAAAAGTCGGCGGGGAGGGCCCGGGCACCGGGGTAGAGCAGGTCCGTGTCCTCCAGTACCTTGTCGTTGAAGTAATCCTCTGCCGGCAGGCCCAGGGAACGGGCCTTGATGCGCATGTTGATGTCCTTGGAGACCAGGATCACCAGCCGTTTGGGGTAGCGGCGCTGCAGGTGAATGACAACGGCCAGAATCTGGTTGTCGTACTTGGAAGTGGGCAGGGCAGGGGGCAGTTCGGAGCTGATCGCTTCGGTCTGCAGGAACAGGCGGCCGCTGGAAAGCCCCTTGCTGGGCGCATCGAGGGGTATACCCTCCTCGATGTCCTCGGCCAGGGCGAGCATCTCGTCGAGGGTGCGCGATACCTGGCGGGCGTTGCGGGCGATTTCGGACATGCCCTTTTTATGGCTGTCCAGTTCCTCCAGGGTCATCATCGGGATGAAGATGTCGTGCTCCTCGAAGCGGAACAAACTGGTCGGATCGTGCATCAGCACGTTGGTATCGAGGACGAAAATCTTGGTCGCCTCGGCTTTCCTGCTGGATTTTCTGGCCATGGTGGGAGCCCCGGAAAAGGTTAGAGAGTCTTGACGAAGTCGAGCACTTCCCGGGCATGGCCCGGCACCTTGACGCCCCGCCATTCCCGACGCAGCACGCCGGTGGCGTCGATGACGAAGGTGCTGCGTTCGATGCCCCTGACTTCCTTGCCGTACATTTTTTTCATCTTGATGACATCGAATTGACGACAGAGGGTTTCCTCGCTATCGCTCAAGAGATCGAACGGCAGTTCCTGCTTGGCCCGGAAATTTTCATGGGATTTCAGGCTGTCCCGGGAAACCCCCAGCACCACGGCGTTGGCGGCGATAAAGTCGGCGTGCAGGTCCCGGAACTCCGTGGCCTCGGTGGTGCAGCCCGGGGTGCTGTCCTTGGGATAGAAGTAGAGCACCACGATCCTGCCGCGCTGCTCCGACAGGGTGAAGGTCTGGCCACGGGTGGCCGGAAGGGTGAAATCGGCAACCTGGGGGGCTGACATGGGGATCTCCTTGCGTTGGGGTGAGGGGATTGTCATGGGCCGGGCGCCTCCGGGTCAAGGGCCCGGGCAGGGCAATCGCATGAAAGG
>DDKS01000006.1 GCA_002340095.1 Betaproteobacteria bacterium UBA2592 | reverse complement strand
TGAATTTGTAAACACCCTCTGATGGAGGACACCGCCAGCGCTGCCCAGATGTTGGGCCGCCTGAAAGCCATGGGAGTGCGCATCTCCATCGACGACTTCGGCACCGGCTACTCGTCGCTGGCCTATCTGAAGTCCTTCCCCATCGACAAGCTCAAGATCGACCGCTCCTTCGTGGCCGACCTGCAGGACAACCCCCAGGATCAGGCCATCATCCGCGCCATCATCAGCCTGGCCCACAGCCTGGACATGGAAGTGATTGCCGAAGGAGTGGAAAACCTGGCCCAGTTGCAACAGCTGCGGCTCGATGCCTGCGACGAATACCAGGGCTATCTCTGCGCCCGCCCCATGCCCGCCACCGAGCTGGAAGACTGGCTGCGCGCGGCCCGCTGCCCGAACCAGACCCTCCCCCACTGACCTCCGGCGGCCCGCCCCGGGCATGGGAGCATGCGGCGCCCTTTCAGCTGAGCTGCTTCACGAAATCCTGGAGGGGCACGGGCCGACCATACAGATAGCCCTGCAGCAGCATCTCCCCCCGGGAAGTCAGGAAGCTGGCCTGCTCCGGGGTCTCCACCCCCTCCGCCACCACCTTCAGGCTCAGATGCCGGGCCACGGACAGGATCACGTCCACCAGGGCGGCGTCGCTGGGATTCTCCGGGGCATCCTGGACGAAGGACTTGTCGATCTTCAGCTCGTTGAGCGGTAGACGCTTCAGGTAGGAAAGAGACGAGTAGCCGGTGCCGAAGTCATCGATGGAAAAGTGCACCCCCAAGGCCCTGAGCTCGCTCATGGTGGCCACGGTCTGGTGCAGGTTGTCGATCACCAGGCCCTCGGTCACTTCCAGGGTCAGGCGTCCCGGATCGGCGCCGGTCAGGGCCAGCACCTGCTGCACCCGCTGCACGAAGTCGGGCCGGTGGAACTGGCGCGGGCTTACATTCACGGAAATGCGCAGGGACTGCTGCTGCACGGCCGGCTCGTTGAGCAGGCGGCACGCCTGTTCCAGCACCCAGTCCCCGAGAGCCAGGATGGCCCCGCTCGCCTCGGCCACCGGAATGAAGACGGCGGGCGACACCATGCCCCGCTCCGGATGCAGCCAGCGCAGCAGCGCCTCGCCCCCCCGCACCCGCCCCTCCTGATCCACCTGGGGCTGGATGTACACCTGCATCTGGCCGCGGGCCAGGGCCTGGCGCAGATCTCCTTCCAGGGAAAAGCGGGCCTCCACCCGGGCCTGCATGTCCGGCTCGAAGAAGCGCACCTGGTTGCGCCCCGCCGCCTTGGCCTGGTGCATGGCCGTGTCGGCGAACTTGATCAACTCCTGGGGCCCGTCCTGGGCGTCGGTGGGAAACAGGCTGATGCCGATGCTGGCCCCCAGGCTCACCTCCTCGGCCCCGATGCTGAAAGGCTGGGCGAGGCTGACGCGGATTCGCTCGCCGACACTGCGGGCCTGATCCACGGCCAGCATCTCCTGGCTGGCCAGCTGGGGCAGCAGCACCACGAATTCGTCCCCCGAGAAGCGGGCCACCGTGCCCGAGCCCTCCAGTACGGCGCGGATGCGGCGGGCGCACTCCTGCAGCACCCGGTCGCCCACATCGTGGCCCCGGGCATCGTTCAGGGTGTTGAAATCGTCCAGATCCACGAACAGCACCGCCCCATGGCGCTGGCCGTGCTGGGCGGCGGCCAGCGCCGTTTCCAGGCGATCCAGGTACAGGCGCCGGTTGGGCAGGCCCGTCAGATGATCGAAATAGGCGAGCCGATCGATCTCGGCTTCGGCCAGCTTGCGTTCGGTGATGTCCCGCCCCACCATCACCAGCCCCTTGCGGCTGCCGTCGGGATAAAAGAGGGGCACCTTGATGATGTCGAAGATCTTCGCCGCCCCCTCGGGCATCGGGATGGCCTCCTCGGCACGCACCATCTGCCCTGCCTGCCAGGCCGCCTCGTCGGAGGCCTCGCAGCTGAGGAAAGTCTCCCGGTAGAAATCCAGGTACTGGGCCAGCTCCCGGTCCGTCCGGCCCCGGTAATCCACATGCTCGAGGCCGAACAGTTTCAGGTCGAAGGCGTTCGCCAGCTGCCAGCGCCCCTTGCCGTCCTTGAAGCAGACGATGTCGGGCATGGCATCGATCAGGGTGGTCAGTTGCTCCTCCCGGTGCGCCAGGGCGGCCTCGACCTTGCGCTGGCGCAGCATGAACACCGCGAGGGCCACAATCACCAGCAGCGCCACCAACAGACCGGCCATGAAGTACAGCCGCTCCCGCCGCCGCGCCGCCTCTATATACTCGGTATGGGTGGCCACGGCCTGTTCCAGACGCTGTTGGTAGAGCAGATGCTCCTCCGGCGACAGGGCCCGGTTGGTCACGTCATGGAGGATGGAAAAGAGCACCTGGCGCCCGCTCTCCAGGGTCACCGGAGAAGAATAAACCTCCACCGTGCGCAGCGCCCCGTTGGCCAGCCGATGGGGAAAGATGAAGTAGTTGCGCGATTCCTCCAGAGCCCGCCGCCGCTCGGCCGCCACGGCCTCGGGCTCCAGGGCGTTGAGCTGCTGGATGGTCATGCGCCGCAAGGTGGCCACGGGATAGCCGTAGAACTCGGCCGCGGCACGGTTGGCATCGACGATCTCGCCGGTATTCGGATCCACGAACAGCATCACCGCCGTATGCTGGTGAAAAAGCGTAGACAGCAAATCCTCCCGGGCCATGACCACGGCCAGGGAAACAGGCACCACCACCAGCAACGTCAGAAAAACCGACAGCCTCAGCCAGACCGACCTGACAGCGAGATGCAAGCCCACTTACGCCCTCTCAATCTGCTCTTCTTTATGTTGATGTGCCCCCCGCGGGGCCCCTCCCGGAAGCAAGACTTTACCCCATACCAAAGTCAGGGGCCACCGCCATCGGGCCCGAGGCCCCGGGGCGCCCTGCGGTTACAATCCCGCCTTCCCTTTTTCCCGCACCGACCCCATGGCCCTCAAGGCAACCATCCACAAGGCCGAACTCCAGCTCTCCGACCTGGACCGGCAGCACTACGGCAGCTACAGCCTGACCCTGGCCCGCCACCCCTCCGAAACCGAGGAGCGCCTGATGGTGCGCCTACTGGCCTTCGCCCTTTATGCCAGCGAGCACCTGAGCTTTTGCAAGGGGCTGTCCGACGAGGACGAACCGGACCTGTGGGAGAGGGATCTGGGCGGCAACCTGGAACGCTGGATCGAAGTGGGCCTGCCCGACGAGAAACGCCTCCGCAAAGCCTGCGGCCGGGCCCGCCAGGTGGTGGTGCTCACCTACAGCGGCCGCACCGCCGACATGTGGTGGCAGCAGAACCAGACGGCCCTGGCAAGGCTGGAAAAGCTCACGGTGCTGCAACTGCCGGCCGCCCAGAGCCAGGCCCTGGCCGCCCTGGCGGAACGCACCATGACCCTCTCCTGCACCCTCCAGGATGGTCAGGTCTGGCTCTCCTCCGCCCGGGGCGATCTCCTGCTCGAACCCCGCTGCCTGCAGGGCCCGACCTGAGATCTCGGGTGGCAACGGCAAGCTGCACGGCGAATCTCCGCCCCAAGGATGTTTCCAGCAACGCCGCCCTTTCTGCCCCGGGGGCATGTATCAGGCCAGCAAGGCGACGGCCTTGACCTGAGCCACCACCGCCAGCCCCGGACCAATACCCAGGGCAGCCCGGGAGCGTTCCGTGATGCGCGCCAGCAGCCGCACCCCCTCTGCCAACTCCAGCTGCACCAGCACATGGCCCGGGGTATCCGTGGCCACCACGGCAGCCACCCGGGCCGGCAGGGTGTTGAGGATGGAGCTATCCGTACTGGCCGTCAGCGCCAGACTCACGTCCCGGGCATGGATGCGGCAACGGAGTGTCTTTCCCGGTTCGGCCTCCACCCGGGAAACCAGCAAGCGGCCCCCGGGAATGGCCAGGCGGGTCAGCCCGTCCGCCTCCTGGCCCTCCACCCGGGCCTCCAGCACCACCCCCGCATCATCGGCAAAAGCAGAGGGCAGATCGGCGCGGGACAGGGTTTCCATCAGGGGCCCGCTGGCCACCACCTTGCCCTCCTCCATCAGCACCAGATGGTCGGCCAGGCGCGCCACCTCATCGGGGGCGTGGCTCACATAGAGCACGGGAATATCGAGTTCGTCGTGCAGCTTTTCCAGGTAGGGCAGGATTTCCAGCTTGCGCTTCAGGTCCAGGGCCGCCAGGGGCTCGTCCATCAGCAGCAGCCGGGGCCGGGTCAGCAGCGCCCGGGCAATCGCCACCCGCTGCCGTTCGCCGCCGGAAAGCCGCTCCGGCCCCCGCTCCAGCAGGGGGCGGATACCCAGGAGATCGACGCTGGCCTCAAAACCATCCCCGGCCTTGTTGCCGGAACGCTTCATGCCGTATTCCAGATTCTGGCGCACCGACAGGTGAGGAAACAGGCTCGCTTCCTGGAACACCAGCCCCAGGGGACGCCGGTGGGTGGGCAGGAAGATACCCTTGGCCCTGCCGTTACCCTCGTCCTGCCAGACCTCGCCTTCCACCACCAGCCGGCCCTTGGGCGCCCGGTTCAGGCCGGCGAAACAGCGCAGCACCGTGGTCTTGCCCGAACCGGAATGGCCGAACAGGGCGGTGACACCCTTTTCGGGCAGACGCAGATTCACGTCCAAGCTGAAACCCGGGTAATCCAGTTGAAAACTTGCTTCAATCGACGACATGCCCCACCTCACTTGCGCCCATTGGGGCGCCAGGCATAGAGCGCCAGCAACACCAGGAACGAAAACACCAGCATGACTCCGGCCAGGCGGTGGGCATCCATATACTCCAATGCCTCCACATGGTCATAGATCTGCACCGAGGCCACCCGGGTAACACCGGGAATGTTGCCACCGATCATCAACACCACGCCAAACTCGCCGACTGTATGGGCAAAGGTGAGAATGCCCGCCGTGACAAAGCCTGGCTTTGCCAGCGGCAGGGCCACGGAAAAAAAGGCATCCAGGGGCGAAGCACGCAGGGTGGCCGCCACCTCGAGCGGCCGCTCCCCAATGGCTTCAAAGGCATTCTGCAAGGGCTGCACCATGAACGGGAAGGAATAAAACACCGAAGCCACCACCAGCCCCCAGAAGGTGAAGGGCAAGGTGCCCAGGCCAAGGGCCTGGGTCATCTGGCCCACCGGCCCGTTCGGCCCCATGGCCAGAAGCAGGTAGAAACCGAGCACGGAAGGCGGCAGCACCAAAGGCAGAGCCACCACCGCCCCGATGGGTCCTTTCCAGGGTGAGCGGGTGCGCGCCAGCCACCAGGCAACCGGAGTCCCCACCACGAACAGGATCAGGGTGGTGATGCCGGCCAGGCGCGCCGTCAGCCAGATGGACTGTAAATCGGCGTCGGTCAGAAACATGGCGGGTCTCCTTGCTTTACCTGCCCGTACTTTCCCCGGGCAGCACGAAGCCGTACCTGGTCATTGTGGCGCGCGCAGCCTTGCGGTTCATGTAATCGGCAAAACGCTTGGCGGTGGCATTGCCGGCGGCTCGTTTGGTGATGATGAAACCCTGTTCCAGGGGCTCGTGCAGATTGTCCGGGATCAGCCAGTAGCCGCCCTTGTCTGCCAGCGCCGGGTTCAGTGCCAGGGACAGGGCGATGATGCCCACCTGGGCATTGCCGGTCTGCACGAACTGGGCCGTATGCGCGATGTTTTCGCCATAGACCAGTTTGCGCTCGACCTTGTCCCACAGCCTGGTGGCCCGCAAGGCTTCCTCGGCGCGCTTGCCGTAAGGGGCGTGTTTGGGATTGGCGATGGCGATGCGGGCGATCTTCGGATCGGCCAGGCTCTCCAGCGTCATCTTGCTGGCGTCCATACTTGGACTCCACAGCACGATACGGCCCACGGCATAGGGAATCACCGGTGAGGCGGCGTGGCCGGCCTTGACCAGTTCCTGGGCAAAGCCGATGTCGGCCGAGAAATACAGGTCATAAGGGGCGCCCTGCTGGATTTGCGTATGGAACTTGCCGGATGAACCGTAGATGACCTCGATCTCGTCCCTGGGATTCTCCTCCCTGAAATGGGCGACGATTTCGTCCATGGCGAACTTCAGGTCGGCGGCGGCGGCAATGGTCACTTTTTCCGCCTGGGCGGTGCCGGCTCCCAACATGGTAAAGACCACCAAGGAGCGAGCAAGGAACTGGCGTAGATTCATGGGATTCTCCAGGGTCGAATCAAGTGGTTTTACAAAGGATCACGGCAGAAGCTTTGAACACGGCGCAGGCCGGCTGCCCCACGGCCAGGCCCAGGTGGGCGATGCTGTCGTGGGTGAGCACGGCGCAGACGCTCTTGCCCCCGGGCAGGGCCAGGGTCACTTCGGAATTGACCGGCCCTTCATGGATGCGGGTCACCTCGCCCCACAGGTGGTTGCGGGCCGTGGTGCGCACCTGCCGGTCGGTGAGCAGCAGCACCGAGGAGGACTTCACCAGGGCATACACCTCCATGCCCATGGTCAGCCCCAGGGTCTCGGCGGATTCCCGGGTGATCACCGCCACCAACTCGTTGGCGTCATCGAGCTTCAGGCGCACCTCGCAATCCACCTCCCCGGCCTTCAGGCCGACGACGGCCCCGACAAACTGGTTGCGGGCGCTGGTCTTCATGGACATGCGCTTCAAGAGCTGGCGGAACTGGGCGAAGCTGCTGGCCTCGCCCTCGTTCATGCCCGCCGCCAGCCGTTCCAGAGCGGCCTGGTACTCGGCCTCCAGGGCCCGGTAGAGATTCACCACCCGATGGCCGTACTCGGTCAGTTGGGTACCACCCCCATGCCTGCCCCCGGCGGAACGGATCACCAGAGGCTCGTCGGCCAGGTTGTTCATGGCATCCACCGCATCCCAGGCCGCCTTGTAGGACAAGGGCACGGCCTTGGCAGCCTGGGAAATGGAGCCATGCTGGGCGATGGCCTCCAGCAGGCGGATGCGGGTGTCGCCGAGAAAGGGGCCCAATTCGGTCTCCACTTCCAGCCGGCCCTTGAAACGATGTAGGTTTTGTTCCATTTTGTCGCAATATCGTCAGATATATAACGATGGCCGCGGGGCACAGCCCCGGGCACCATGACCGCTCCCCACGAAAACGGGAGACTGCTCCGGGAGGCCTGCCCCGGGACGGGGCGGCGCCCCGTTCAGGCGCCATCTACAAACCGACATAGCGAAAACCGGGCCAGCTTTCCGTCGGCCCCAGCCTGGCCCCAGGAGGCTCCCGGCACGGCAGCACCCGCGCCGATCCTGCCAGCACGGGTTCAGGCCGACGGTGCGGCAGAACGGCCCAGCAGGGCCTCGAATTCAGCCGCCGGCATGGGCCGGCCAAACAGAAAGCCCTGCAGGACCTGGCAGCCCTTCCGGGTGAGGAAATCCACCTGGGACTCGGTTTCCACCCCCTCGGCCACCACCTCCATGCCCAGATCCGCCGCCAAGGACAGGGTAGCCGTGGCGATGGCCAGATCCTCGGCATCCAGGGGGATGTCCATGACGAAGGAACGGTCGAGCTTCAGGCGGCTGATGGGCAGGCGCTTGAGGTAAGCCAGGCTGGAATAGCCGGTGCCGAAATCGTCCAGGGCCAGGGTGAGGCCCAGGGCCCGCAGCCGGTGCAGACGCTCGGACAGTTCGTCACCCGGCTGCATCAGGGCGCTCTCGGTGATTTCCAGCTCCAGGGCGGCCGGATCGGCCCCGGTTTCCTTCAGGGTGCGCTCCACCATTTCCACGAAGTCCCCCCGGCGAAACTGCAGGGCGGAAATATTCACCGCCATCACCAGCCCCTGGCCGGCCCAGCGGACCTGCTGACGGCAGGCCTCGGCGAGCACCCACTCGCCCAGGGGAACGATGAGGCCGGAATCCTCGGCCACGGGAATGAAATGGCCCGGGGGTACCAGCCCCATTTCCGGGTGCTGCCAGCGCACCAGGGCCTCGCAACCGATCAACCGGCCACTGCAGGCCTCCACCTGGGGCTGGTAATGGAGTACCAGCTCCTGGCGCTCCAGCGCGCGACGCAGGGCGTTTTCCAGCATCATGCGCTCGAAAGCGCGCACGTTCATTTCCGGCACGAAGAACTGGAAGTTGGCGCGACCGGCTGCCTTGGCGCTGTACATGGCGATGTCCGCGTGTTTGAGCAGAGTCTCCACATCCTCTCCGTCTGCCGGGTACAGCGCGATGCCGATGCTGGCGGAAACCGACAGCTCATGCCCCGCCACCAGCACCGGATGGGCGAGAGCCGCCAGCAGCTTCGCCGCCACCCCGGCGGCATCCTCGGCCTGGGCCAGACGCGGGAGCAGCAGCACGAACTCGTCGCCGCCCAACCGGGCCAGCAGATCGTCGCCGCGCAGGCAGGATTGCAGGCGACGGGCCACTTCCGCCAGGAGCTGGTCCCCCACCCCGTGGCCAAGGGAGTCATTGACCGTCTTGAACTGGTCCACGTCCAGGAACATCACCGCCAGCACATCCTGGTCGTGACGCCGGGCGGCAAACAAGGCAGCCCCGGCCCGTTCCATCCACAAGGTGCGGTTGGGCAGATGGGTCAGGGGATCGTAATGGGCCAGGTACTGGATATGAGCCTCGATATGGCGCACCTCCGTCACATCCTGGACCGTGCCGCGCAGACGCAGGACGCCGCCGGGCCCTGTCTCGCTCTCGATCAGGAAATGCAGCACCCGCTCGCCCGCTTCGCCCGGCCGGTCCAGACGGCAATCGAGCGCGATGCTGGCCACAGCCCGGCCCGCCTCCTCCAGGGCGCGGCGGAGCTCCCCCCGGTCCTCGGACCGGACCTGAGCCAGCAACTGCTCCAGAGTGAGCTTCGTCCCGGGTGCCAGGCCCAGCAGGCGGCACAGTTCGTCCGACCCCTGGATATTCCCCTCCGCCCCCATCTCCCAACTGCCCAGCAGGGCAATGCGCTGGGCCCGGGCCAGTTGCTCGGTCTGCTGCTTGAGGCGCTCGCCCACATCCGCCAACTGGGCGGTACGTTCTTCCACCAACTCGCTGATGCGTCGGGCCCGCCCAGTGCTCACGAGCAGAAAAGCGCCCAGCACGGCCACGGTAGCCAGACCGACCGCCAGGGTCATCCAGGCCGCCCAGCCTCGTTGGCTATGCTGATAACCCGATGTGGCGCGCAGGCGGATTTCCCACGCCCGACCGGCAAAAGGCAAGGAATACACGCCGCTGTGCGTACCGGCCAGCCATCCTGCCTCCTCGCATCCGGGCGGTCCGGTCAGACGGCGGTTGTCGGGTCGCCCGTCCCGGTCCACCAGGCAAACCTCAAACTGGCGCAGCGCTTCCCCGTCCAGGGTAGCCTGGATCACATCGTCCATGCGCAAGGCTCCCGCCACGAGCCCCAACACTTTCCCCGTCCGCCCGTCCCGAACCATCTGGTAGAGCACCACCCCACGCTGCCCCCCGGGCTCCTGGATCAGACGCACCGCCTCGGTAACCCGGGGCCTGCCGGTGGCGAGGGACTCCTCCAGGCGCTGCCTGGCCTGGGGCCAGCCATAGACGCTCAGGCCAAGGATGGCCTGATTCCCCGCAAGCGGTTCGATGAACTGATAAGGGGTGTAAGCCTCATCGGGCGGAGCAGGAAAAAAGGCGCCCTGATCATCCCGGTTGCGGATGACGAAGCCGGGATGACCCGAAGCCTGCACCCGCGCTTCGAAAGCGGAGCGTTCGGCCGCCGGCACCCATGGCGCCCATGCGAAGTTCAAGGCCCCGGGGTAACGCGCCAGCCAGGGTGTGACGAAATCATGCCAGCCCTGCGCATCGAGGTCCGGAGACACCAGCATCAGCCGGTCCAGCGCCATGAGCAGATCTTCCTGAACGGCAAAACGCTTGGCGATGAGATGGACCCAATGACTGCCATCGCGCTGGAACTGCCCCTCGATGCGGGCCTGCTCCCAATCCCGCACCTGGAGGAACAGCACCACCATCAGCACCAGGGCCACCGCCAGCGGCAAGGCGACCCCCAGGCGCCGGGGCGCCCAGTCCTCCCGGGGCTGCCCGAGAAAGACGAACACCAGGGGTGTCATCAGCAGCACCCCGAGGGTATCCCCCGCCCACCAGTTCCAGGCGATGAACAGAGCATCGTCCGGCGGGATCAGCCCGCCGATCAACTGGGCCGGAATGGCCACGGAAACACTGACCACCGAGCTGAGCGGCGCCACCAGGGCGATGAAGCGCAGGATCGGCCGGACCTGATCGAGGGGATTGGGAAAGCCCACCAGCCGCTGCGCCAGCCAATACCCGAAAAGCGCCTGCAAAACCGCTCCCAGGGGCGCGAGGAGGTGGATGAACGGATTGAATTCCAGCACCCCCACCTGCATGCCGGCCACCACCTGCACCACCAAAGCACCGAGCAAGACCCCGGGCCAAAGATGGGCACCGTAGATCAGCAAGATCGCCAGAGCAAGGCCCGCCGGGGGAAAGATCGGAATCGCATAGCCCGGCGGAACCGCCAGCCCCATGAACAGGAAGCCGAGGCTGGCATAGCCCGCGCCAAGAAGCAGAATGGCGAACAAGGAGAAGGGAAATCGCAAGAAATGGATGGTCATGAGCACCTCACCGCAAGAAAGACGCAGGGGTGCGGCAAACCCTTCGAGACGACCCCCGGCATGAACTGGCACACGGACTTCGGGAACAAGTACGCCCTCCATGCCTGACGAAGCCCCCGGGGCGGCATGCCACTTCCGGACGGCCGCCTGGACCGGGAACCTGCCTTTGATTCTACGCTCGCCTGACGGCGAAAAGGTGAACCGGCGCACACCCCGCCCGGAGCACTACATTTAGTAAAAAAATCCCAGCAAAACACTACATCTAGTAGCCACAGCATTGACAAGCCGCTTCGCCCCGCCTAGACTCCGGCCCCGGAAGTGTCAGGGAATCCGGTCCCGGCGGAAACATCCGCCCCATTCCGGAGCTGCCCCCGCAACTGTAGTCGGCGAGCTGCACGCCAATCGCGCCACTGGATTTTTCCGGGAAGGCCGGCGTACCGCGACGACCCGAAAGCCAGGATACCTGCCCCTCCATACCACTTTGTCGAACGGAGCGGGGTGCCTCCGGGACGATGACGGCGCCTGCCCGCATTCGCTTGCCATGGGCAGCCCCCATCCTCCAGCCCCCCGCGCCACCACCGGGGAGCGTTGGAAATGCAGAGTTCACACACCGTCACGGGCGGCCAGCAGGTGCTGGAAGCCGCCTATCAACACCACGAGCAGGCCTCCGGCGCCGGGGGGTTCGCCCCGCCCGCCGCCGCCAGCCTCGAAGTCATCCGCCGCACCGGCAATCTGGTGCCCTTCCAGCCCGAGAAGATCGCTGTCGCGCTCGCCAAGGCTTTCATGGCGGTCAAAGGCAGCCAGGGCGCCACATCCAGCAGCACCCGGGAAGTGGTGCACCAGCTCACCCGGAACGTGGTGGATGCCCTGCTGCGCCGCCGCCCCGCCGGGGGCACCGTGCACATCGAGACCATCCAGGACCAGGTGGAACTGGCCCTGATGCGGGCCGGGGAACATGACGTGGCCCGGGCCTACGTGCTGTACCGGGAGCGGCAGGCGGAAAAGCGCGCCGCCGAACAGCAGGGCTCACGCCCCGAAGCCGGCCTGCAGGTGCTGGATCAGGGCCGGCACCGACCCCTGGACACCCACGCCCTGCTGACCCGGGTGGAAGCCGCCTGTGCCGGCCTGGGGCCGGCGGTATCGGCCCCCACGATCCTGGAACACGCCCTGAAGAACCTCTACGACGGGGTACCCCTGGAAGATGTGCATCAGGCCCTGATCCTGGCCGCCCGCACCCTGATCGAGCAGGACCCGGCCTACGACAAAGTGACCGCCCGGCTGCAGCTGTTCGCCCTGCAGCGCGAAGTCCTGGGCCACGAGGTGAGCCCGGAGGCCATCGATGGCGAAACCCGGGCCTGCTTCCCCCGCTTCGTAAAGCAGGGGGTGGAGGCCGAACTCCTCGACCCGCGCCTGCTGGAATTCGACCTGCCGCGGCTGGCTGCCGCGCTCGAACCGGAGCGCGACCTGCAATTCGGTTATCTCGGCTTGCAAACCCTCTACGACCGCTATTTCCTGCACATCGACGAGCGCCGCATCGAACTGCCCCAGATCTTCTTCATGCGCGTGGCCATGGGTCTGGCCCTCAACGAGATCGACCGGGAAGCCCGGGCCATCGAGTTCTACCGGCTCATCTCCAGCTTCGATTTCATGTGTTCGACGCCAACCCTGTTCAATGCCGGCACACGCCACCCGCAGCTTTCCTCCTGCTACCTGACCACGGTACGTGACGACCTGGACGACATCTTCCAGAGCGTCAAGGAAAACGCCCTCTTGCAGAAATATGCGGGCGGCCTCGGCAACGACTGGACCCCGGTACGAGCCCTGGGCAGCCGCATCAAGGGTACCAACGGCAAGAGCCAGGGCGTGATTCCCTTCCTCAAGGTCGTCAACGACACCGCCGTGGCGGTGAATCAGGGCGGCAAGCGCAAGGGCGCCGTGTGCGCCTACCTGGAAACCTGGCACCTGGACATCGAGGAATTCCTCGAACTCAGGAAAAACACCGGCGACGAGCGACGCCGCTGCCACGACATGAACACCGCCCACTGGATTCCCGATCTGTTCATGCAGCGGGTCATGGAAAACGGCGAATGGACCCTGTTCTCCCCGGACGAAGTGCCCGACCTGCATGAAAGATACGGACAGGATTTCGTCACCGCCTACACGGCCTACGAAGCCAGGGCCGCCCGGGGCGAAATGCGGCGCTACAAAAAGGTTTCCGCCGTGCAGCTCTGGCGCAAGATGCTCACCATGCTGTTCGAGACCGGGCACCCCTGGATCACCTTCAAGGACCCCTGCAACCTGCGCTCGCCCCAGCAACACGCCGGCGTCGTGCACAGCTCCAACCTATGCACCGAGATCACCCTCAACACCTCCGACACGGAAACCGCCGTGTGCAACCTGGGCTCGGTGAACCTGCCCGCCCACCTGCGGGACGGCCCCCGGGGCCCGGAACTGGATCTGGACAAGCTGGCCCGCACCGTGCGCACCGCCATGCGCATCCTCGACAATGTCATCGACCTGAACTTCTACGCCACCCCCAAGGCCAGAAACGCCAACCTGCGGCACCGACCCGTGGGCCTGGGCATCATGGGCTTCTCCGACTGCCTGCACCGGCTGGGCCTGCCCTATGCCTCGGAACAGGCCATGGAATTCGCCGACCGCTCCATGGAAGCCGTCTGCTACCTGGCCTACCAGGCCTCCACCGAGCTGGCCGAGGAGCGGGGCCGCTATTCCAGCTTCGCCGGCAGCCTGTGGGACCAGGGCATCCTACCCCTGGACTCCATCGCCCTCCTCGAAGCAGGCCGGGGCCGGCCGGTGGACCAGGACCGCAGCAGCACCCTGGACTGGGAAGCCCTGCGGGCCCGCATCCGCCAAGTGGGGATGCGCAACTCCAACTGCATCGCCATCGCCCCCACCGCCACCATCTCCAACATCGTCGGAGTCTCCCAGGGCATCGACCCGGAATACCAGAACCTCTACGTGAAATCCAACCTCTCCGGCGAATTCACCGTGGTCAACGAAGCCCTGGTGCGGGACCTGAAGGCCCGGGACCTGTGGGACCCGGTGATGGTCGCCGACCTCAAATACTTCGACGGCTCCCTCGCCCGCATCGAACGGGTGCCGGCCGACCTGAAAGCCCGCTATGCCACCGCCTTCGAAATCGACCCCAAGTGGCTGGTGGAAGCCGCCTCGCGGCGCCAGAAATGGATAGACCAGGCCCAATCCCTCAACCTCTACCTGGCCACCCCCTCCGGCAAAAAGCTCGACGCACTCTACAAGCTGGCCTGGGAAAAGGGCCTGAAAACCACCTACTACCTGCGCACCCTGGGCGCCTCCCAGGCCGAGAAACTGGGCGGAAACCGGAACGAACCCGGGGAGGTGGCCCCGCCCTCCGATGCCACGCCCAGGTTCTGCGCCATCGATGACCCCACCTGCGAGGCCTGCCAATGAATCCCCGTTTCGACGACTGGGACGATGTCCCCGGGCACCAGGACGCCCCCTCTGCCCCGCCGCCCCGGGCCGCCACCCCGGCCCCGGCCCAGGCCCCCATCCGGGCCGCCGACAAACGCATCGTAAACGGCCTGGGAGACATCAATCAGCTGGCCCCCTTCAAGTATCCCTGGGCCTGGGAGTTCTTCCTCACCGCCAACAAGAACCACTGGACACCCACCGAGGTGAACATGGCCCAGGACGTGCAGGACTACCACCACAAGCTCACCCCGGCGGAGCGCCACGTGTTCGAAAACGTGCTCGCCTACCTGACCACCTCGGACATCCTCGCCATGCGCAACATCGGCCTGGCGGTGATGGAAAAGATGACGGCGCCGGAACTGCAGATCTACCAGGCCCGCCAGGTCTATGAAGAAGCCCTGCACACCTGGACCTACCAGCACTGCATCGAAACCCTGAACCTGGACCAGGGAGAAATCTACAACCGCTACCGGGTAGTGCCCGCCATCCACGGCAAGATCGCGCTCGCCAACCGGCGTCTGGAGCGGGTGCTGCGCTCCGACCTGGACCTCACCGACCGGGACAACCTGCACGAATTCGCCCTCTCCTACCTGTTTTTCGCCGCCATTTTCGAAGGCTGCTGGTTCTACAACGGCTTCTCCCCCATCTTCGCCCTGCAACGCCGCGGCCTCATGAAGGGCACCGCCGAGCAACTGCAGTACATCATGCGCGACGAGGTGCTGCACTGCGCCTTCGGCATCCGCGTGGTACGGGAACTGATCAAGGAAGAGAACCTGAAGCTCGACCCCAAGGCCGTGGCCGAACTCTGGCAGGAGGCGGAAGCCGCCGAGGACGCCTACGCCCGCCACATCCTGCAAGAACCCATCCTCGGCTACAACGCCGAACTGCACCTGGGCCAGTTCCGCTTCGTCGCCAACCGCCGGGCCCGGCAACTGGGACAGGACGAGCCCTTCCCCGGCGCCCAGGCCACCCTGCCCTGGCTGGACGAACAGGCCAACCTGAGGAAGGAGAAGAACTTCTTCGAGACCCGGGTCACCGAGTACCAGAGCGGTGGCGGCCTGGCGTGGGAGTGAGCATTCCCTTCGCCCGGATGGCGCCCCCGGTACGGCGGCTCGACCCGGGCTGGCGCCCGGCCATTCTCGACCACCTGCTCGCCCTCTCGCCCGACGACCGCTACGGCCGCTTCGCCAGCAGCCTGACCGACCACGCCATCGCCCTCTACGTCACCGGCATGGACCTGGAGCGGGACCTGGGCTTTGGCATCCCAGGCCGCACGGGCCCGGGAGGACCGCTGGCAGGCTTCATCCACCTGGCCTGTTTTGGTGACATCGCCGAACTGGGCGCCAGCGTCCTGCCCGCCTGCCGCCGCCAGGGCCACGCCCGCCGCCTGTTCGCCGCCGCCCTGGAGGAAGCCACCCGCCAGGGCATCCGGGAAATCCACCTGGCCACCGGCCACCCCGCCGCCCGGCACATCTGCCGCACCCTGGGCTACCCGCTCCGGGAAGGCAGCGGTTTTCCCCGGGTGCGGGTGCTGCTGCCGCGCCCTGCGGCCTACCAGGAAAGGGCATGACCCCACTGGCCCCTGGCCTGCGGCCTCCAGCATGGAGCACTACCCCTGACCCGCCGGAGCTGATAAATTGCGGCGCGCCCCGTCGAACAAGCGTGCCACGAGGCAACCGGGGGGCCGAAACCCCGGGCGGCGCCCCGGAAAAAGCGAGCAAGACGGAGTTGGCGGGCTGGGCAACGCGCAAGAAGCGCCGACAAGGAAAACACGGCAGGTCCGGCCCGGCGATGCCGCGCACGAAACAAAGGAATGGCCTGAATGCCCACACTCAACTGGATCGGCAAGGAAGCCGTCGTCAAACACCACCAGGAAGTGCCTTTCCGCCTGCTGGAGCCGGTGCCTGAACTCTCCTGCGGCGAGGCAGATAGCGGCAATCTCATCGTGCAGGGCGACAACCTGCACGCCTTGAAGGCGCTGCTGCCCCGCTATGCCGGGCAGGTGAAGTGCATCTACATCGACCCGCCCTACAACACCGGCAACGAAGGCTGGGTGTACAACGACAACGTCAACAGCCCGGAGATTCGCAAGTGGCTGGGCGAGGTGGTGGGCAAGGAAGGCGAGACGCTGGACCGGCACGACCGCTGGCTGTGCATGATGTACCCGCGGCTCGTGCTGCTCAAGCAGTTCCTGCGCGAGGACGGCGCGATCTTCGTGTCCATCGACGACAACGAGGTGGCGACGCTGCGCTTGTTGATGGACGAGATATTTGGAGCGAAGAACTTCGTGGCGACAGTCCTGTGGCAGAAGGTCTATTCGCCGAAGAACTCGGCACGTCATCTTTCTGAAGATCACGACTACATCGTCATCTACGCAGCCAAGGCCGACGCGTGGAAACCGAATCTGTTGCCGCGCACGGAAGAACAAAACGCAGCGTACAAAAATCCGGACAAGGACCCGCGCGGCGTATGGAAAACCAGTGATTTGTCGGCGCGCAACTATTACTCGGCGGGAACGTACTCGATCACCTGCCCCTCTGGGCGAGTGATTGAAGCTCCACCCAAGGGAATGTATTGGCGGGTTTCAAAGGAAAAGTTCGAGGAACTGGACCGCGACAACCGCATCTGGTGGGGCAAGGATGGCAATGCCATTCCGCAGATCAAGCGCTTCCTGCACGAAGTCAAGGATGGTCGGGTGCCGCAGACCATGTGGTTTTATCAAGAGGTCGGCCATACGCAGGAAGGCAAGAAAGAACTGCTCGAACTGGTCGACTTCAACACGTCTGACGACGTTTTCATCACGCCGAAACCCACCCGGCTCATTCAGCGCATCCTGCAGATCGCCACCGACAAGGACTCCATCGTCCTCGACAGCTTTGCCGGTTCTGGCACGACTGGCCACGCCGTGCTCAAGCAGAACATTGAGGACGGCGGCAATCGCCGCTTCATCCTCGTCGAAATGGACGAGGCCATCGCCCGCACCGTCACCGCCGAGCGGGTGCGGCGGGTGGCGCAGGGCTACACCAACGCCAAAGGACAAGCCGTAGAGGGGCTCGGCGGCGGCTTCCAGTTCTGCCGCCTGTCCACCGAACCCCTGTTCGACGCCAACGGCCAAATCCGCAGCGATGTGAGCTTCGCGCAACTGGCCGAGTTCGTCTGGTTCGCCGAGACCGGCACCGGCTACACGGGCCAGGCTGATTCGCCGCTGCTCGGTGTGCACGAGGGCCGCGCGATCTACCTGCTCTACAACGGCATCCTCAAGGACAAGTCCGTGGGTGGCGGCAATGTGCTCACCGGCCCGGTGTTCGATGTGCTGCCGAAGTTCCCCGGCCCCAAAGTGATCTACGCCGCTGCCAACCGCATGGGGGCCCGCACAGCACGCGAGGGCATCACCTTCAAGCAAACCCCTTACGCGCTGGAGGTGTAAAGCATGAGCACGTTCGCGCCCAAGACCTACCAGCAGCAGGTGCTCGACAGCGTCGAGGCCTATTTCAAGGCCTGCCACGAACTGCAGTCGCCCTCGATCGCCTTCACCGCCACCACGGAGCGGCTGTGGGGGCGTGGCAACCCATACCACACGCTGGCGGGCTTTCCGCCCGACATGCCGTACTTCTGCCTGCGCGTGCCCACGGGCGGCGGCAAGACGTGGCTGGCGGCCAAGAGCGTGGCGTTGGTCAACACGCATCTCTTGCGCACGGAGCACAGCGTGATCCTGTGGCTGGTACCGAGCAAGCCCATCCGCGAGCAGACCTTGCGCGCGCTGCGCGACCGGCTGCATCCGTACCACGCGGCGCTGCGAGAGGCCGGGCCCATCACGGTGATGGATCTCGACGAGGCCAAGAGCGTGACCCGTGCGACGCTGGACACCTCGACCACGATCATCGTCGCCACCCGGCAGGCGTTTCAGGTGGAGGACGAAGAGTCCCGCAAGGTGTACCAGAGCAGCGGCGCGCTGATGCACCACTTCGACAACCTGTCGCCCACGCAGCGCGACGGCCTATTGAGCGACGGCGAAGGTGCCGAGCGCACGACGCCGTGCTCGCTGGCCAACGTGCTGCGCCTGCGCCGGCCGTTCGTGGTGGTGGATGAGGCGCATAACAGCCGTACCGAACTGGCCTTCGACATGTTGGCGCGCCTCCGCCCCAGCGGCGTGATGGAACTGACCGCCACACCCGACCTGGAACGCACGCCCAGCAATGTGCTGCACAGCGTGTCCGCCGCCGAATTGAAGGCGGAAGCAATGATCAAGTTGCCGGTGGTCCTGGAAACCGAACCCAACTGGCAGCAGTGTCTGGCAATAGCCATCGCTACCCGCGATGACCTGCAAAAGCTGGCTGATGAAGAGCTCCGGGCCGGAGCGGCCTACTTGCGTCCGCTGGTGTTGATCCAGTCCGAACCGCGCCGCGCCGGCATCGAGACGCTGGATTTCGAGAGGGTAAAAAACGAGCTGATCACCAACCACGGCATCCCGGCCAGCGAAATCGTCGTCGCCACCGGCGAGGAAAAGGGGCTGGAGAGAATCGATGCCGATTACAAGCTGGGGCTGGCCGACCCGGCCTGCCCGGTGAAATTCGTCATCACCCAGAAGGCGCTGGCAGAGGGTTGGGATTGCCCGTTTGCCTACATTCTGGTGAGCATGGCGGAACTCAGGTCGGCAACGGCGGTGGAGCAATTGCTCGGGCGTGTGTTGCGGCAGCCGGATGGTGCCCATCGGCGGGCAAAGGCATTGAACCAATCCTATGCCTTCGTGGTGTCGCGCAATTTTGCCGAGACGGCTGGTGCGCTGCGGGATCGGCTGGTGGCCGGCGCAGGCTTTGAACGGCGCGAGGTGAGCGAGTTCGTCACTGCGGCCCATGCCGAACAGGCACGACTGGACCTGGAGGGGCACGCCGGGCGCGTGGTCGTGTGGCCCGTGGCGATTACCTTGCCCGAAAAGCCCGACCTGAAGCGCGTGCCGAAGCCGGTGCGAGACAAGGTGAGTTGGGACGGCAAGCTCAACACGCTGACGATCAGCACCCCGCTGACAGAGGATGAAGCCGAAGTCCTCAAGGCCTCTGTGACCTCCGAAACCGCTGCGGCGGCGATTGTGGAAGCCGCCGAAGTCAGCCGCACCTCGGCCATTGAGTTCTTCCAGACGCCCGCCGAGTTGGGCGAGCGTTTCCGCGTGCCGCAGCTGGCCTTGCGCGTGCAGGGCGCACAGGGCGAATTGGCGCTGTTCGATGACCCGGAAGTGCTGGAGTACCCGTGGGATTTGTCTCCCTATGATGCCGCGCCGACAACCGATGATCTGACGGTATTGGGTACAGCCCTGAAAGTATCGGAAGGCGGAGAGATCGACATCGACGAGGGCGGCCACGTGGTTTCGCGCTTCCTGCCGGAGTTGCAGCGCGATCTGGGCCTCGCCTATCAACCCGAAAACTGGGATGAGCTGCGCCTTGCCGCCTGGCTGTGCCGCAACCTGCCGGAGCCATCGCTGACCCATGCCAGCAAGCAGGTGTTTGTCGCCGCGTGGCTCACCAACTTGCTGCACCGCGAAGGTTTCACCCTGGCACGAGCGAACCTGCAGAAGTTCCTGATCCGCAATCTGCTCGAGGCGCGCATTCGCGAGCTGCGCCAACGGGCTGTCGGCAAGGCTTACCAGCAGACACTGTTTGGTGACGATGCCGCCTCGCGCGTGGCAGTGAGCGATCAGTTCGCATTCGAATTTCATGCGCAGGCCTATGCGCCCAGCCGCGACTACGACGGGCGCTTCGGCCATTTCGATTTCCGCAAGCATTTTTACGGGCGCATGGGCGACTTCGACAGCAAGGAAGAATTCGAATGCGCCTGCCAGCTGGACATGTTGGCGCAACAGGGGCGAATCCGGTTCTGGGTGCGCAACCTCGTTCGACGCGAAGGCTGCTCGTTCTTCCTGCAGAAAGCCAATGGCCGCTTCTACCCGGATTTCCTTTGCCAGTTGCCCGGCAGCACAGACCAGCCCGGCGTGATCCTGGCAGTGGAATACAAGGGGGCTGATCGCTGGAACGGGGCAGAGGATGATCGTTTGATCGGTGGCCTTTGGGCCAGCCTGTCCGAGGGGCGCTGCCGGTTCGTGATGGTCAAGGACAAGCGGTGGGATTGGATCGAGGAGCAACTCAAATGAGCGCGGCAACATCCAGGAACGGCTGAACCCGCGCGACTTCATCCGCGCTGCGGTCTTGCCCCCCTCTGCCTCAGCCGCTCAGCCGCAGCGCCGAATGGCCAATCCCGCTGCCCTTGTCCACCCGGATCTGCACCGGAATCCGCTCCTTCAGGCTTTCCACATGGCTGATGATGCCGATCATCTTGCCGCTGGCGTTGAGGCTGTCGAGGGCATCGAGGGCGGTTTCCAGGGTCTCCCCGTCCAGGGTGCCGAAGCCTTCGTCCAGGAACAGGGAGTCGATGGAGGTCTTGTGGCTGACCAGGTCCGAGAGGGCCAGGGCCAGGGCCAGGCTGACCAGGAAGCTTTCGCCGCCCGAGAGGGTACGGGTGTCCCGCGCGGCCTCCCCCTGCCAGGTGTCGATGATCTCCAGTTCCAGCTCGCCGCCCTCCTTGCGGCGCAACTGATAGCGGCCGTGCAGCCGCCCCAGGTGGCGGTTCGCCAGGACGAGCAGCCGCTCCAGGGTCAGGCCCTGGGCGAAGCGGCGGAACTTGTCGCCCCGGGCCGAACCGATCAGGCTGTCGAGCCGTTGCCAGAGGTCGCTGTCGGCCCGCTGTCGGTCGATTTCGGCAAACAGGGCCTGCCGGGTCTGGCGAGCCCGGGCGTCCTGCTCCAGCAGGGCACGCCAGGCTCCCAGTTGCTCGCTGTCCGTGCGCTGCTGCTCCTCCAGCCGGGCCAGCTGCGCCTCCAGTTCGGGGAGGGCCGGCGGCTCCCCGGCTTGTGCCGCAGCCCCGGAAAACTCCGCCTGCAGCTTCTGTCTCCTGACCCGGGCGGCCAGAAGCACGGCTTCGGCCTGCTGCCAGGCCTGCTGGCGGACCTCGCGCAACTGCCGCAGGCGCTGGCGTTCCGCCTCGGGCAACAGGGCCGCCTGCCAGGCGGCCTGGTCTGGGAAGGGGCTGTCGTGCAGGGCCGCCCGCCAGGCGGCGGCGCATGTCTGCTCGGCCTGTTCCTGGCGGGCCAGGTCGGCGGCCAGCTGGCGTTGGCGCCCTTCGAGGGCGGCCAGCTCCCGGCCCAGGCGTTCGCTGTCTGCCTCGCAGCGAGCCAGCCGGGCGGTGGCCTCGCCCCCGTCGGGGGAGCCGGGGGCAGAGGCCGTCTGGGCCAGCGCCCCGGGCAGCTCCCGGCAGCGTTGTTCCCACAGGGCGGCGGCGGCCCGGGCGGCCTGGACCTGGGTCTGCTGGCGGATCAGGGCGCCGGCGAGTTCCTGGCGGCGGAGCTGCTGCTGTTCCCACTGGCGCCACTCGGCCTCGCGAGCAGCCAGCCAGTCGGCGGCGGAGTCGGTGGCCGGGGCCGCCAGGTCCGGCGGCGCATGGCCGGCGCCCTGAATGGCGGCGGCGAGCTGACCGAGCAGGTCGGCGCGGGCAAGCTCACGGTCGGCCAGGGCCTGCTGCAGTTCCCGCTGGCGGAGCTGCAGGGTTTCCCCCTGCTGTTGCAGCAGGCTGTGCTGGTGCCGGGCGGCTTCCAGGACCTGTTGCGCCTGGGCGGCGTCCTGGCGGGCGGCATGGATGGCCGCCTCCCCCTGCTCGGCGGCTTGCAGGCCCCGGGCCAGCCGCTGCAGATCCTGTTCGGCGTGGCGGCAGGCATCGGCCAGACGGCTTTCATCCTCCCAGGCGTCCGGCGTCAGGGACGCGGGGTCGGCCCCGGAGGCCAAACCCGCCAGGGTGTCCTGCCAGAGCCGGGCGCAACGGGCGAGTTCCGCCTCCAGCGCCAGGCGATCCTTCTCCCCGGCCTCCAGGGTGGCGCGACAAGCGGCCTGCTCGGCCCGGGCCTGCTGCCCCTTTTCCGTCAGGGCCTTGAGTTCCGCCTCCTTCTCGTCCAGGGCCGTTTGGGTGGCAGACACGTCGAGGGCCTGATAGGCGGCGATGGCCGGGTGCCCGGTGGCGCCGCACAGGGGGCAGGGCTGGCCGGGCCGGAGCTGGCGACGGTGGGCCTCCAGGCTCTGGATCAGTTTTTCCTGCTCCAGCAGGCGACGCTTGTCGAGGACCTGGCTGTTGAGGTTTTCGTAGGCCTTGCGCAATTCGCCCAGGGCCTGCTCCTGGCCGGCGAGCCGGGCCTGCAGCGCCTGTTGCTGCTCAAGCCGTGCCCGGAGGCGGGCGCTCAGCTCGCGCCGCTGGCGGGCCAGTTCGGCAAGCTGCTGCCACCACCCGAGGACGGTCTGGGCCTGCTGCCAGGCGGTGCGCAGCCCGGGCAGGCTTTGCCCGGCCAGGCGCTGCGCCTGCTCCTGCAACAGTTGCTGCAGCCGGGCCTCGGCCCGGGCAGCGGCCTCCCCGGCGCGGGCCACTGCCAGGTCCTGGGCGGTCTGGCGCCCCTGCCAGGCCGTGATTTCGGCGGCGAGCTGCTGCAACTGATGCTGTCTGGCGGCGGCTTCCTCCTCCAGGCGCCGGACCTCCCCGAGGCGGGATTTCCATTCCCCCAGTTTTTCCCCCAGCCGGGCCCGCTGGGGATGGGCGGCACAACATGCGTCGATGGCCCGAAGCTCCTGCTCCACCTGCTCCTGGGCGGCCTGAGCCTGGGCGGCCAGGTGGACCGCCAGGGCCCGGGCTTCCTGCTGGCAACCGTACCACTGCGCCTGAAGATGCTGCTGCGCCTGGCGCAACTGGGCCAGCGCGGCGCTGCTCTGGCGGCACAGGGCCCCGGCCTGCTGCCACGCCTGATAGGGAGCCTGCAGGGCCTGGGCCGGTTCATCCACCGCCAGGCGCTGGAGTTCCGGAACGATGGCGGCCAGGGCCTCGGCGGCTTCGGCCAGCCTGGCCTCGGCCGCCCGGATCTCCTGC
This sequence comes from Betaproteobacteria bacterium UBA2592, assembly GCA_002340095.1. Taxonomy (GTDB): domain Bacteria; phylum Pseudomonadota; class Gammaproteobacteria; order Burkholderiales; family Rhodocyclaceae; genus Azovibrio. The sequence goes on along the minus strand of DDKS01000006.1, from coordinate 120,360 downwards.
TCGCTCCCGGCCAGGTCCAGGCGCCACTGGTGCTGGGCCCGGAGCGTCGCGATCCGGGCCTGGCAGGCCGCCAGCCCGCTTTCCAGCCGGAGGATCTGCGCCGCCATCTCGTCCCGCTGCGCCTCGCTCAGCAGTTCCACCCCCTCGGCCCGGGCCTGGAGCTGTTCGAGGCTCTGACGGGCCGCCCGGGCCTGCTCGAAGACCCGGCGGGAGATTTCCCCATAGACCTCGCTGCCCGTGAGTTCCTCCAGGAGCTCGGCCCGCTCGTTGGGGCTGGCGTTCAGGAAGGCGGCAAAACCGCCCTGGGCCAGGAGCATGGATTTGGTGAACCGGGCGAAGTCGAGGCCGGTGATCTCGGCAATGCGCTTGAGCTTGTCCGCAGCCTGGCTGGAAAGGATGGTGCCGCTGCCATCGGCGGCCAGCTCGGCCAGCTCCACCTTGGCGGCCTGCAGGGCACCGTCCGCCCTGTCCCGGGCCCGGCGCTGGCTCCAGAAGGCCCGGTACGCCACCCCTTTCACTTCGAACTCCACCTCGGCAAGGCAATCGGCCGTGTGCCGGGTCATGATGCCGTTGTCGCTGCTGGAAATCCGCTCCAGGCGCGGCGTCTGGTGGTAGAGGGCGAGGCAGATGGCGTCCAGCAGAGTGGATTTGCCCGCCCCGGTGGGGCCGGTGATGGCGAACAGGCCGTTGTCCACGAAGGGGGGCCGGGTGAAGTCGATACGCCACTCCCCCTTCAGGGAGTTGAGGTTCTTCAGGCGCAGGCGCAGGATTTTCACGGATGCTCCCCGCCCGCCTCGATGCCGGCTTCCATGTCCGCAAGCAGGCGCCGGTACAGCCCGGTCAGCGCCTCGCGCTGGGGCTCGTCCAGGTCTTCCAGGGCCAGACGGCGGGCGAAGACCTCCTCCGGGCTCAGTTCGTCCAGGGTCTCTCCCGGGCTGGCGGCGAGCCGGGCGGCCTCGTTAGCCCGGGCCCGGCGGATGCGCAGGATTTCCACCGGCCAGCCGGCGGTGAGTTTTTCCAGCCGGACCGCCAGATCGGCCAGCCAGTCGTCGCCGCTTACCGTCACCTCCAGCCAGGTGGGGCGCTCCGGCGAACCCAGGGCGGCGGCGCCGCCGATGGGCCCGGAGAGGCTGTCCAGGCTGCCCCGGATCGCCGCGAGCCCCTGGAAGCGGGGCACGGGCAGGGGCGTCACCGCCGTCAGGCCGCCGGCCTCCAGGTCCACCAGCAGCATTTCCTTCTGCTGGCCGGCCTCGTCGAAACTGAGGGGCAGGGGCGAACCGCTGTAGCGGATGTGTTCCAGCCCGCCCACCTTCTGGGGGCGATGGATGTGCCCCAGGGCGATGTAGTCGGCCGGCGGAAAGGCGCGGGTGGGAAAAGCCTCCAGGCTGCCCACGTAGATCTCCCGCACCGATTCACTGGCGCTGGCCCCCACGGTGGTCAGGTGGCCGGTCAGCACCAGGGGCAGGCGCCGGCCCAGGCTGCTTTCCAGGGCCTGCTGACGTTCCACCAGGGCGGCGTGGACGGCGGCGTAATGGGCCTCGATGGCGTTCTGGAGGGAACGCTGCTTGTCTTCGCCGCTCTGCCCGGCCTGGCTCTGGAGCAGGTCCCGGGGGCGGATGAAGGGCACCGCCCCCACCAGGCAGCCCGGCTGCCCGTCCCGTCCGGGAAGCATGATGCACTGGCTGTCTGGGTCGGGACCCACCGCGCTGATGACCGTGGCCCCCAGCCGGGCGAGGAGTTCCCGGCTTTCGTTCAGGGTGGCGACGGAATCGTGGTTGCCGGCCAAAAGGAGCAGGGGCACCCGAAGGGCGTGCAGGCTCACCACCAGCTGGTTGTAGAGCTCCCGGGCATAGCTGGGCGGGGTGCCGGTATCGAACAGGTCCCCGGCGATCAGCACCGCATCCACCTGCTTAGCCTCCACCTGCTCCAGCAGCCAGCCGATCAGGGCCTGATGCTCGGCCTGACGGGTCTTGCCCATGAAATGCTGGCCCAGGTGCCAGTCGGAGGTGTGCAGGAGGCGCATGGAAAATCGCAGCGGAAATCAGCCCCGGGCCGCTGCCAGCAGCTCGGCCATTTCCTCGACCCGGGTGGGGCGCACCCGGCGGGCCAGTTCCTGGCCGTCCTTCAGAAGAATCAGGGTGGGCCAGAGCTTGACCCGGAAGGAGCGCCCCAGGGGGCGGCCCGGACCATCCTCGAACTTGAGCAGGCGGATGTCGGCCCGGCCCGCCAGGGCGGCCGCCAGGGGCGCCTGGGCCGCCTGGCAGTGGGGGCACCAGGGGGCGCCGAATTCCAGCAGGGTCAGCCCGGCCAGGGCGTCGATCTCTTCCCGGGAGGGCTGGGTGGGGGCGTAGGCGATGGGTTCGGACATGGAAGCTCCTGATGGGGAAGTTAGCGGTGCCGGCCCTTGCCCGGCTTGCGGGCGGGAATCCCTGTCGCAAAGCCCCCCCGGCGGCCAGGGACAGGCTTGCCGCCCCGGCGGCCAGCGGTTTGGGTCCCGGGTTTGCCAGCCGGCCCGGCACGGCGACCGGGGGCGGGTTTGTTCCCGGGCCGGGCGTCCGGGCCGGTCAGGGGCACCCGGTGATCGGGCTCGAAGCCGTGCATCTCGCGCCGCTCCAGCCCCCGGCCGATCAAGCGCTCGATGGCGGCCAGCAAGTTCACTTCGTCGGCGCAGACCAGGGACACGGCCTCGCCGCTGGCCCCGGCCCGGCCGGTGCGGCCGATGCGGTGCACGTAATCCTCCGCCACCTGGGGCAGGTCGAAATTCACCACCAGGGGCAGGTCGTCGATGTCGAGCCCCCGGGCGGCCACATCGGTGGCCACCAGCACCTCTACCTCCCCGGCCTTGAAGGATTCCAGGGCCCGCAGGCGGCTGGCCTGGGACTTGTCCCCGTGGATGGAACCGGCCTTCACCCCCCGCTCCTGGAGCATGCTCACCAGCTGCTCGACGCCCTTGCGGGTCTTCACGAACACCAGCACCTGGCCCCAGCGCTGCTGCTTGAGCAGGTGGCAGAACAGGGCCGGCTTCTTTTTCTTGTCCACCGGCACCAGCCACTGCTTCACGTTCTTGGCGGTGCTGTTGCGCGGTGCCACCTCGATCTTGAGGGGATCGCGCAGCAACTTGCCGGCCATGGCCCGGATCTCCTCGGAGAAGGTGGCGGAAAAGAGCAGGGTCTGGCGCTGGCGCGGCAGGGCCATGAAGACTTCGTCCAGCTCGCGGGCGAAGCCCAGGTCGAGCATCCGGTCCGCCTCGTCCAGCACCAGGGTGGAGGCGGCAGCCAGGCTCAAGGCCCCCTGGCGGTGCAGGTCGAGCAGGCGGCCCGGCGTCGCCACCAGGATTTCCACCCCCCGGCCCAGGGCCGTGATCTGGGGATGGATGGGCACGCCGCCATAGGCCACGTCGCTGCGCAGGATCAGGAACCGGCCATAGGCCTGGAAGCTCCGCAGCACCTGCTCCGCCAGCTCCCGGGTGGGCACCAGCACCAGGGCCTTGACCCGCCCGGGTTCTGCCCGGGGTTCGGCGGCCAGCCGCTGCAGCAGGGGCAGGGCGAAGGCGGCGGTCTTGCCGGTGCCGGTCTGGGCCGCCGCCAGCAGGTCGCGCCCGGCCAGCACGGCGGGAATGGCCTGGGTCTGGACCGGGGTGGGCCGGGCGTAGCCGGAGAGTTCCAGGGCTTCCAACAGGGGATCGATGAGCTTGAGGGCAGCGAAGGACATGAAGGACGCGCCAGGACGAAAGAGCCAAGTTTACCCGGCCCGGGCACTGCGGTGCCAACGGAAGCCCCGGCCGAGTAGGGTAAACTGCCGGCCCTCCCCTTCATCCGAGTATTTTCCATGGCAAGCACCCCCGACAGCATCAGCATGGCCCTCTTCTGCGACTTCGAGAACATCGCCCTGGGCGTGCGCGACGCCCAGTACGAGAAATTCGACATCAAGCCGGTGCTGGAGCGCCTGCTGGTCAAGGGCTCCATCGTGGTGAAGAAGGCCTATTGCGACTGGGACCGCTACAAGGGCTTCAAGGCCGCCATGCACGAGGCCAATTTCGAGCTGATCGAGATTCCCCATGTGCGCCAGTCCGGCAAGAACTCCGCCGACATCCGCCTGGTGGTGGACGCCCTGGACCTCTGCTACACCAAGGCCCACGTGGACACCTTCGTGATCATTTCCGGCGACTCCGACTTCTCCCCCCTGGTATCCAAGCTGCGGGAAAACGCCAAACAGGTGATCGGCGTCGGGGTGAAGCAATCCACTTCCGACCTCCTGATCGCCAATTGCGACGAGTTCATCTTCTACGACGACCTGGTGCGGGACCGGGAGGCCAAACGCGCCGCCGCCCGCAAGGACGCCGCCCGGGAAGCCGGCAACAAGCGGAGCGAGGACGACAAAAAACGCAAGGAGGAACTGCGCAGCAAGGGGATCGAACTGGCCATGGCCACCTTCGAGGACCTGATGGCCGAAAGGAGCGACACGGAAAAGCTCTGGGCCTCGGTGCTGAAGGAAGCCATCAAGCGCCGCAACCCGGGCTTCAACGAGTCCTACTACGGCTTCAAGGCCTTCGGCAATCTGCTCGAAGAAGCCCAGAACCGGGGCCTGCTGTCCTTCGGCCGGGACGAGAAATCCGGCGCCTACGTGTTCCGCAACATGCACACCGCCGCCCAACCCGCACCGGAAGCCGCCAGCCCCGAGCCCGTTGTCATCCAGGAAACCCCGGCTGCCCCCGAGGCCGCCCCGGCCAGCGCTCCTGAAGCCGTGGCCGAGGCTGCAGCAGATGCTTCCAGCGAAGCCCAGCCCGCCGAACCGGCCCGCAAGCCCCGGGGCCGCAGCCGTGGCGAGGGGAACCGGAGCAAGAGCGACGCCCAGGGCAGCCGCAAGCAGGAAGCGGCCGCGCCAGAGACAGTCCCCGACAGCCTCGCCCCGCCTCCCCAGGAAAGTCCGGCCCCCGCCCCGGTGGAAACGACGGCTGAAACCCTCCCCGTCACGAGCGCCGACAACCCTGAAGCCGCCGCCGAAAAGCCCAGAAAGGCGAAGAAATCCCCCAGGAAACCGGTCGCGCCCCGGAGCCGGAGCAAGAAGGCCGCCCCCCAGTCCGAACAGGAGTGAATCCCTTGTCGCCTTCCCGACAAGCCACCCCACAAGGGGCGGCTGCCCGCCGCTCGAAAAACAACAACCCATTGTTTTTGAAATACTAAAATCTCTGGCACAGCGATTGCTGCTGGCTCCGCGACGACTTTCAAGGAGCCTCCATCGTGGACCTGCCCGTGATCAGCAATACGGCCCCCGCCGCTTCCGGCGGTGGCTGCTCTTCCGCCGGCTGCGGCACGGCGCCGGATGCCCTCGCCCACCTGCCCGACCATATCCGCGCCAAGGTGCAGGACCATCCCTGCTATTCGGAAGAAGCGCACCACTACTTCGCCCGGATGCACGTGGCCGTGGCCCCGGCCTGCAACATCCAGTGCAACTACTGCAACCGCAAGTACGACTGCGCCAACGAATCCCGCCCCGGGGTGGTATCCGAGTTACTCACCCCGGACCAGGCCATCAAGAAGGTGCTGGCCGTGGCCGCCACCATCCCCCAGATGACCGTGCTCGGCATCGCCGGCCCCGGAGACCCCCTGGCCAACCCGGAACGCACCTTCGAAACCTTCCGCCAGCTCTCCGAAAAGGCGCCGGACATCAAGCTGTGCGTCTCCACCAACGGGCTCAACCTGCCCAGGTACGTGGATGAGATCGCCCGGCACAACATCGACCACGTCACCATCACCATCAACTGCCTCGATCCCAAGATCGGCGCCCGGATCTATCCCTGGATCTACTGGGAAAACCGCCGCATCCGCGGCGAGGAGGCCGCGGCCATCCTCATCGAGCAGCAGCAGAAGGGCCTGGAAATGCTCACCGCCCGGGGCATCCTGGTGAAGGTGAACTCGGTGATGATCCCCGGGGTGAACGACGAGCACCTGAAGGAAGTCTCCAAGGTGGTGAAGGCCAAGGGCGCCTTCCTGCACAACGTGATGCCCCTGATCGCCGAGGCCGAGCACGGCACCTACTACGGCCTCATGGGCCAGCGCAGCCCCAGCGCCGAGGAACTGCAGGCGCTCCAGGACGAGTGTGCCGGTGACATGGCGATGATGCGCCACTGCCGCCAGTGCCGCGCCGACGCCGTGGGCCTCTTGGGTGAGGACCGGGGCGCCGAATTCGCTCTCGACAAGCTCGACGCCATGGAAATCGACTACGACTCCGCCATGGCCCGCAGGAAGGAAGTGCACGACGCCATCATCGGCCAGCTCGAAGCCAAGCGGGCCCGCTCCGCCGCTCCTGTCAAGGCCGATGACCTGCCCACTCCCATCCCGCACGGCACCCGTCCGGTGCTGATGGCCGTGGCCAGCGCCGGCCAGGGGCTGGTGAACCAGCACTTCGGCCACGCCCGGGAATTCCTGGTGTATGAAGCCAGCCCCGCCGGCGTACGTTTCGTCGGCCACAGAAAGACCGAGCTTTACTGCGTCGGTGGCGACAGTTGCGGCGACGCAGGAGAGGACGGGGTTTCTGCCGATTCGATCCTGGACCGCACCCTCGCCGCCCTGGCCGGCTGCGAAGTGGTGCTGTGCGCCAAGATCGGCTTCGAACCCTGGGGCCGGCTCGAAGCCGCCGGCATCCAGCCCAATGGCGAGCACGCCATGGAGCCCATCGAGGCAGCCGTGCTGGCCGTGTATCGGGAAATGCACGCGGCCGGCCAGCTGGCCACGCCCGCCTCCGGCCAGAAACGCGCCTGAACGCTACGGGAGAACCCACATGGCCCTTTCCATCACCGAAGCCTGCGTCAATTGCTGGGCCTGCGTGGATGTGTGTCCCAACACCGCCATCTACGCATCGGACCCGGTATTTGCCATTGACAGCGACAAGTGCACCGAGTGCCTCGCGGAATTCCCCGAGCCCCAGTGCGCCGCCATCTGCCCCATCGAATGCGCCATCGTCGACGAACTGGGCACCCCCTTGAATCCCCTGGGCAGCCTGACCGGAATTCCCGTGGAGAAACTCCAGGAAATCCTCGAGGCCGCCGCCCAGGGCCAACCCGCCTGAATCCGGGAGCACCATGGCTCACATCACCTTTTACGAAAAACCCGGCTGCGGCGGCAACGCCAAGCAGAAGGCCCTGCTTCTCTCCGCCGGCCACACCCTGGACGTGAAGAACCTGCTCGCCGAACCCTGGACCCGGGAAAGCCTGCTGGCCTTCCTGGCCCCCCTGCCCGTGCCCCACTGGTTCAACCGTTCCGCCCCCATGATCAAGGACGGCCGGATCGAGCCGGACAGCATAGACGCGGAGAGCGCCATCGCCCTGATGCTGGAACACCCCATCTTGATCCGCCGCCCCTTGATGGAATCCGCCGGAGTCCGCCATGTGGGCTTCGTGCTCGAAGCAGTGGATGCCTGGGTGGGCCTGGCCGGCCAGCACGCCAGCGAGGAGGAGCTGGGCTGCCAGGGCAACCAGCACCAATGCAGTGGCCACCACCACGAAGGCCACCCCCATGCAGACGGGGACCATGAGCACCCGCCCGGCACCTGCCGTTAGGGTCCGTCCCGGCCAGGCGGTGGAAATCGCCGAGAGGGTGCACTGGATCGGGGTCCTGGACCCTGACCTGCGCTCCTTCGACATCGTCCTGTCCACCGCCAACGGCACCACCTACAACAGCTACGTGGTGCGCGGCGACAAGGGCGTGGCCGTGATCGACACGGTCAAGGAAGCCTTCGCGCCGGAATTCTTCCAGCGCCTGGAATCCGTCTGCAGCTACGACGAGATCACCACCATCGTCATCAACCACCTGGAGCCCGATCACTCCGGCGCCCTGCCCGAACTGATGAAGCGCGCCCCCCAGGCCCACGTCTATCTTTCCAGCCGGGCGCCGATGATGTTCAAGGCCCTCCTGAAATCCACCGACGTCACCCCCTCCGCCTTCACCCTGGTCAAGACCGGCAGCCGCCTGGACCTGGGTGGCCGCACCCTGGCCTTCTACCAGACCCCCTTCCTGCACTGGCCCGACACCCAGTGCACCTACGTGCCGGAGCTGGGCCTGCTGTTTTCCGGCGACGTGTTCGGCTGCCATTTCTGCGACGACCGCCTGTTCAACGACAAGGTGGGCGACTTTGGCTTCTCCTTCGAGTACTACTACGCCCACATCATGCGGCCCTTCCGCCAGCATGTGCTTGCGGGCCTGGAACAGCTCGAACCCCTGGACCTGCAACTGATCGCCCCGGCCCATGGCCCGGTGCTGCGCCAGAACCCGCGCCGCTACGTGCAGCGCTACCGGGAACTGGCCACCGCTCGTCTGAACGACCAGGCGGTGGGGGAAAAGACCCTGCTGATCTTCTACATCTCCGCCTACGGCGCCACCCGGCGCATGGCCGAGGCCATCGCCACCGGGGCCGAGGAAGAGGAAGGCGTGCGGGTCTCCCTCTATGACCTGGAAGTGGGCGACGTGAGCCCCTTCATCGACCTGATCGAAACCGCCGACGGCATCGCCGTGGGCAGCCCCACCATCAACGGCGACGCCACCAAGCCGGTCTGGGACCTGCTCTCCTCGCTGCACACCATCCATGTGCGCGGCAAGCTGGGCGCGGCCTTCGGCTCCTTCGGCTGGAGTGGCGAAGCCGTGGCCATGATGGAAGACCGCTTGAAGGGCCTGCGCCTGCACGTGCCCTTCGAGGGCTTACGCCTCAAGCTCGTGCCCACCGAAGAAGAGCTGGCCCAGTGCCAGGAACTGGGCCGCAAGCTGGCCCGCCACCTCGTCACCCCGCCCGGCGAGCTGTTCGCCGAAGCGACCTGAAACCCCAGGGAGAGAACAACATGCCCAAGGCAAAAGTCACATTCGAAGACATCGGCGTCACCATCACCGTGCCCGCCGGCACCCGCCTGATCGAGGTCTCGGAGCGGGTCGGCGCCGCCATCACCTACGGCTGCCGGGAAGGCGAATGCGGCACCTGCCTGACCCAGGTGATCTCCGGCGGCGAACACCTGGCTGAGCCTTCGGTGCTGGAAGACCAGGTGCTCAAGGACATGTTCGCCCCCCGCGGCCACCGCCTGGCCTGCCAGGCTCAGGTGCTGGACGGTGACGTGGTGGTCAAGCCGGCCTGACGCCCCTGGCTGCCGCACCCCGGATACCCCAACCCCAACCGAGAAAAAACGGGGACGACCCCGATCTCAAACCCGCAATCACGGAGAAAGAAGCCATGCCCAATATCACCTTCAGCAGTCCCTTGCACAAGGACAAGACCGTTTACGCCGTGGCCGGCAGCCACCGGGACACGGTCCTCAAACTGGCCCGGGACAACCACATTCCCATCGACTTCGGCTGCGAGAACGGCGAGTGCGGCACCTGTCTGGTCAAGACCAGCCGCATCGACCAGAAACACGGCCCCATGGGCGCCCCCCTCACCGATCAGGAGGTGAAGGTCTTGAAAGAGCTGGGCAAAATCACGCAGGCCCAGATCGACGCCATGCGCGTAGACGACCTCAATCACAGCGAGTGGCGCCTGGCCTGCCAGATGGTCCTGCGCGACGAAGAACTGCTGATCGAGTATCCCAGCAAGTAAAGCAAAGTCTCAACCTTAAAACCTCTGTTGAACCACAGAGACACAGAGACGCCGAGAAAAAACAAAGTCTTGCTCTGGAGTGCCCGGTCACCCGCTGAGTGAGCACAGAAAGCCATGCAAGCAATTGTTTTTGAGAATTTCTCTGTGTCTTTGTGTCTCTGTGGTGAGGTTTTTAGGTTCAACGCAAAGGCGCGCAGGCGCAGAGGTACGCCAAGATGGAAAACCAGTTGTTCCGCCCGCAACCCAACTTCGCGTTCCTTTGCGCCGGCTCCCTGCACTTCTGGAGATCGCCATGAATGCCGTGTCTGTCGCCACCCATCGCCGTCTGATCTGGGCCGAACTGCTCTCCCGGCCTGCTGCCGCAGCGGTAGCAGGCGACCCCAACCGGCCAGTGCTCGCCAGCCTCCTGGCCGGCCGCCTGTGTGGCGAAGGGGTGCTGCCCGCCAGCCTGGGGCTGCCCAAGGCCGAACTGGACAATCTCTGGAGCGCCTATTTTCCCGGCCCCCGCCTGGCCCTGCCGGACCAGGCGGTGGAAGACATTCCCGAACGCCAGGACCTGGTCGCCCTGCTGCTCGAACACCGGGCCGGCCGCTTTCCTTCGGACATCTGGCTGGCCCTCATCGTCGCCGTCGCCTGCGCCGGGCGCGACCATCTCTGGCAGGACCTGGGCCTGGCCGACCGGAACGAACTTTCCCACCTGCTGTTCCACGCCTTTCCCGCCCTGGCCCGGCAGAACAGGGGCAACATGAAGTGGAAGAAGTTCCTCTACCGCCACTACTGCGCCCGGGACGGCATCTACGTCTGCCCCGCGCCTTCCTGCGGGGAGTGTGCCGACCATGCCCAGTGCTTTGCGCCGGAAACCTGACCCCGACACCTTGGCCGACCGGGCCCGGGGTGCCTACCTGGGCCTGGCCGTGGGCGATGCCCTGGGGGCCACGGTGGAATTCCTCACCCCCCGGGAAATCCGGCACCAGTTCGCCCGCCAGGGCGGCGTGCACCGGGAAATCATCGGTGCCGGCTGGTTGCACCTGAAGCCTGGCCAGGTCACGGACGACACCACCATGAGCCTCGCCCTGGGTGATGCCATCCTCGCCTGCCACGGGGAAGTGGAGGCCACGGCCTGTGCCCGGGCCTTCGATGCCTGGATGCGGGCCAAGCCCGTGGACATCGGCAACACCGTGCGCCGCAACCTGGTGCGTTTCCGCCGCAGCGGCGTCCCGGAAGCGCCCCCCTGCGAGCACGACGCGGGCAACGGCGCCCTCATGCGCACCCTGCCCGTGGCCCTGGCCACCCTCGGCCGGGATGAGGCCCGGGTGGCGGAGGCCTTCCGGGCCCAGGCCCACGTGACCCACAACAACCCCCTCTCGGATGCGGGCGGGATCTGCCTTGCGCTGATGATCCAGGACGCCATTCTGGGCGGCAGCTGGGCCGATCTGAAGGAACGGGCCCGGACCCTGGCCCAGGAATGGCCAGCCTATGCCTGGGAAGCCACGCGCCCCCAGGAAAACCCGAGCGGCTACGTGGCGCACACCCTCCCGGCCGTGTTCCAGGCCTTCTTCGACACCGACAGCTTCGAAGCGGCCCTGATCGACGTGGTGAACCGGGGCGGCGATGCGGACACCACCGGCGCCATCCTCGGCGCCCTGGCCGGAGCCTGGTATGGTTGCGCCGGGATTCCGGCGCGCTGGCTCAAGACCCTGGATCGCGCCTCTGCCGAGCGCTGCCGGGACCAGGCCGAACGGCTGTTGCCCGGTTGATCATGGAAAACTGGTAGTATGAGCCCCCCTGCCCAGGGCGGGCGGTCCGGGCAACCCGCGACCGGAAAAGCCGGCCCCCCCCGAAGCGAATGTTGCAAACCTTTCCCCAATCCAACACACAAAGAGCAAAGCGACGATGAAAGCAATCGAGCAGAAGCTTGAGTCATTCATGTTCAACAGCCGCTGGCTGCTGGCCCCCTTCTACGTCGGCCTGGTCCTGGCGATCTGCATCCTGTTAATCAAGTTCGTGAAGGAATTCATCGCCTTCGCGCCCACGGTCCTGACGGCCGAGGGCAGCGAGATCATCATCGGGGTGCTGACCCTGATCGATGTGGTGATGATCGCCAACCTGCTGATCATCATCGTGTTCGCCGGCTACGAGAACTTCGTCTCCAAGATCAACACCGACGAAAACGAGGACCGCCCCTCCTGGATGGGCCACGTGGGCTTTTCCGACCTGAAGATGAAACTGATCGGCTCCATCGTGGCCATCTCGGGGATCGAGTTGCTCAAGGCCTTCATGCACGTGGAGAGCTACAGCAACGAACAGTTGGCCTGGAAGGTCGGCATCCACATGACCTTCGTGATTTCGGGGGTGCTCTACGCGGTCATGGACCGGCTCGGCAGCAAGGACCACTGAGCAGGGCCTTCCCCCATCAGGCCGGCCTGCCGGGACCTGTCCCGGCCGCCGGCCTTCGTGGCGGCGCAGGGACTGCCGCATCGCTTGTCGTTGAATTCGCGAATCAGCCCCTCCAGCGGAGGCAGGGATGGATGGGGTTCCCTCAGTGGGCCCGGGCGGCCTGGAGGATTTTTTCCGGGTCGAGCACCTGGACCACCCGATTCAAGCCCGGGCAGTGGATGACGCTGGCGATGTAGCCGGCGTCCTGGCGGATCATTTCCGGCACATCCTCGATATCAGTCACATCAAACTCGGGCACCTGGTGCAGGTCGCTCACCAGAAGGCCCAGGGGACCGCCGCTGGTGCGGATGATGATGATGTGGTTGCGGCTTTCCTCGCTCTTCAATTCGAGCAGGTAGTGCATGTCCAGGGTCGGCACGATGCTGTTGCTCTCCTCGCCCCCCAGGGGCAGGGTGAGGATGCCGGCCAGATAGCGGCGGGCGCCTCCCATGCGCGACAGACTGTCCGCATCGACGGAGTCGATCACCGCCGTGGCCGGCAGGGCATAGAGCCGGGGGCCAATGAAGAAGGTGGCGAATTCGGCCGTCTCCCTGCCCTTGGGCAAGGGAAAGACGATGGGCTCGGCCGCCTTGGGCGCACCGGCTTCCAGCTTTTTGCCGATGGGCACGAACACGGCGGCCAGGATGTCGTTCTGGTAGTCGCCACTGCGCTTGTACTCCCGGTAGCCCGAGGACATGCAGGCGCCGACGATGTAGAGCTGCCCCTCCAGCTCGATCACCGAGGAGAGTCCCTTGCCGCTTTCGAGGCTGAAGAACCCCTCTTCCAGGGCAAAGCGCCGCCCGACCGGGTGGGCTTCGCTGGTGCTGGAGACAATGATGCCCTTGCGGTCGAGGAACAGGGCGAAGGCGCCCTCCTTGTTGGGCAGGGCGGCCTTGAGCATGTTGCGGAATTCAGGGCCGGAATCGAAGACGATGCCGATGCCGCCCACCACCCGGGCCGGGTCGGCCGGGTCGCGGATGGCGGCGTTGTAGATGTAGGTGGGGAAGCCCCCGTACAGCCAGCTCTTCTCGAAGGCAGAGACGCAGTACTGCTGGGAGGACTGCAGGCGGCAGACCCGGGCCACGTAGTCGGCCTCCACCCTTTTGCCCACCACCGCCAGGCCGTCCTGGTGCAGGTCGGAGGCGGCCATCACATTGCCTTCCAGGTCATAGACGAAGAGACGGGTATAAACCGTGTACAGGGAGTTGATGTAGGCCAGGATGCCGTTGATCTTGTCCAGGGATTCGGGGGAAACATCCCCGGCCGCCATGATGCGGCGGATGTCCTCCGTCAGGGCCCACCAGCGGCAGTCGTTGGCCCGCTCGTAGAGGTTGCGGTCCATGATGTCGATCATCAGCCCGGCGATGAACTGGGCGTCGGCAAGCAGCGACGAGATCACCGTGCCGTACAGGTCGCGGATCGAATCGGCAAAGAGTTGGCTGGTGCGATCCCCGGTTTCGGAAATCTGCTGCAGGATCACCTTCAGGCGGGACAGGTCGCTCTTGCCGTTGCTCGCGCCGGCGGCCATCACCTGGCCGCTCCACACCACCCGGCGCAGGGCCAGGTTGATGCTCTCCGCATCCTGGGCAATGTCCGCCAGGGCCGGGCAGAATTGGTCCGCATTGCCGAGAATGGCGGCCAGGGTGTCCTTCTCGATACTGGCCAGGGCATCCCCCTGGATGTCCTTGAAGGCGGAATGGAGCGGCACCATCACATGGCCGCGCCAGCCCATGCCCGTGTAGCCCTGATAGCCCACGGTCTCGCAGGTCTTGGCCAGGTATTCACGACCGCCGAAGGCGACGATGCCGTATTCCCCCTCCACCATTTCCAGGGCGCAGCCCAGGGGCACATGGTGTTCATCGCTGGAGGCGATCACCCGCCCGGCGCCATCCAGAAGCAGCAACACCGAACGGTCCCGCGCCGTGCTCAGGCGCTGGAAGATGCCGGCCATCTCGTCGGCGAACCGGAAGGAGAGACAGAGCACCCCGATCGGCTCGCCGGTTTCCGGGTGTTCGATGCGCTGGGAGTAGATCAGGGCCTGTGCCTGGCCGGGGCGCAGGTCGGTGGCCCGGAAAGTTTCCACATAGCCGGAGGAGGCCAGGGTCTGGGCCAGCAGAGGATCGGCGGAGGTGGTCAGGGGCTGCTCCGTGTTCAGGTGGGTGAGCACCCGGCCCTTGGTATTGAGGATGATGATCTCGTCGTAGACCGTGTATTTGTCCCGGTACTCGGCCAGGCGGGCACGCAGGCATTCGCTGCTGGGCGCCCCCTCTTCCTGCAGGATGAACTGGCGGATGTTGGCGTCAGTGGCGAGAAAACCCACGTCGGCGGTGCGCTCGAACAGGTTTCGGATGACGATGTCCACCACCACCTGGGCCTTGGAACGTACCTCCAGCACCACCTTCTTGATGGTTTCCAGGATCAGGTTGTCCAGCAACTGGGCTTCGAGCTTGGCGAAGCCGGCCCGGGTGCGGGCCATGGTGGGCAGGATGTTCTTGGCTTCGCTCGGGCAGGCCATCTTGGCGATGGTCTCGATCATGCGCCAGTTGAAATCCAGCTCGGTGAGTTCCCGTTCGCACCGGGCCACATTGCCCATGTAGGGGATGAAATCCTGCTTCAGGTGCTGCAGTTGCTCCTGGCTCTTGCCATCCATGTCTACCTCCCTTGGTATTGCAGACAACCGGCGACCACTTCTTGCGGTGAGCTACCGGCCGTTTGTTGTTGCATCAGACCGCGACGGGTGCCGGGTCCACCAGCTCGCTCCAGTCGGCCTCGACGATCTCCAGGCCCAGCTTCTTGCAGAAACGCCGCTCCTTGTCGTTGGGTTCGGGGATCAGCGCCCAGCCGGCAGGGCTGGCGGCCCCATAGATGATGTCGGCCATCACCATGCGCTCCGTGTCCCGGTTCAGGCGCAACCCCATGAGCAGATACTGCTTGCCCTGGCGGCGTGTCTTGAGGAAGGCGGGAATGGAAAAGCCGCCCATCAGCTCGGTGATGTAATCCACGTAGTCCGCATCCGAGGCGATGTAGCTGGGTTTCGGCACCGGGGTGCCCATGGGCTTGAACAGGATGGGCAGGGCCGGGTTGGCCTGCTCCAGGGTGATTTCCTGGTAGGCGCCATCCTTGCGCTCATAGAGCTTGAAGCGGTAGTCGGTGCCGCCGATGCGGGCCACCCCGACGATCAGGGTGTGAGCCACCTCGGCGTAGGAGTCCTGCAGCTGGGTGTCCCGGTTGATGTCGATCACGTAAGGGGGGCGCAGGGCCTTCAACCAGTCGTGCAGCTTCGCCCGGGTCCAGGCGGTCTGGCCGTAGGTCTGGGTGAGGAATTTCTCCACGGCGCTGCGGCCCCGCTTCAGTTCCACGTTCATGGCGGCCCGGGGGAATTCGTACATGAGCTTGGGGGACATGGGCTTGCCCCCGTTCATGGCGATGATCAGGGAATCGCTGTCGGCGGGAATCGGCCGCCCACCTTCCACGGCCACCACGTCCCGAAGGACGCCGCAGCCCAGATAGGGCACGATGGAGCCGTCCTGGAGGCCGGCAAGGAGTCGGGAACGGAGTTCGGGTGTCATCATGTTGGGGCTCTGTCGGGATTGGGGTATGCGGGGGATAGCAATATCCGCACCGGCCCCGAAAGCCGCGCTCCGTCTGGGGGACGCTCGGAAACAAGCGGCCCTTGTCGGGTTTGCGACAAGCCCGCCCGGAGCTTGCGTCGCCCCCTCAGAAGGTGGCGACCCGCGCCCCGTAAACCCCGCCCAGCACCAGGAACTCGTCTTCCCCCTGGAGAATGCCGGGCAGCAGGCGACAATGGAACAGCACCTTGCTCACCGGCACCTGCAGGGTGAGGATGTAGTCGCCGAACTCCCCGGCCCGCTCCCGGTTGCAGGAAAAGGAATTGAGGCTGTTCAGGAGCAGCACCGGCTCCCCCCCGGCCCCGCGCCCTGGCGCTCGTATTCGTCGAGGCGGTTGGTGCCCCGGTACAGGGTCAGATGGCTGACACCCGGCCGCTGCCGGGCGAATTCATATTGGCAGTAGGCATAAACCAGATCGAGCTGGGCTTCGAGCGCATTGGTGCCGTACAGGCCCTGGGCCCGCATTTCCACGTAACGCTGGTAAGCGCTTGTGTCCCCCTCCCGCAGGGGTTCGCCGTGGTAGCGCGGCAGGAGGCCGAAGCGGGACTCCACCCAGCCCTTGAGCACCGCCCCCTCGCGGCTGTCGGAATCGAAACTCCAGCCGCGCAACATGCGCACGTAGTTGGCCTTGGCCCGCTCCCTGGGACCGCCGCTGAAACCGGCCTCGTCCAGATGCTCCAGGCGGAAGCGCACCGTCATGTAGTCCCGGAAGATTTCCCCCCGCCGCTCCGGCCCGGCGCAGGCATCGAGACGCCGGAACAGATCCCGGTGCAATTCCTCCACCCCGTCCAGCTTCAGGGGCGCCGGGTGCTGCTGGAAACGGAGGCTGCCCAGGATCACGGCGGGCAGGTTGCAGCGGTTGATGGGCAGGCGGGCATGGCGCGGCAAGGTGGGACCTTTGTCATCAGCCCGACAAAGCCCGGGGGAATTGTCACATCCCGCCCCCGCGACAAAAACGCCAGCCCCCATTTTTTTCACTTGAAAATCATCGCCTTATAAAAATTTTCAGCGCTGGCACGGTCCGTGCAGTAGGCCTGGTGCGACCCATTGGATTCCTCGCAATCGACCACTCGACTGACTCAAAGGAGATTACACCATGGCAAAACTGCGTCAATGCGCCATCTACGGCAAAGGCGGTATCGGCAAGTCCACCACCACCCAGAATCTGGTGGCGGCCCTGGCCGAGTCCGGCAAGAAGGTAATGATCGTCGGCTGCGACCCCAAGGCTGACTCCACCCGGCTGATCCTGCACAGCAAGGCCCAGTCCACCGTGATGCACCTGGCGGCGGAAGCCGGCTCCGTGGAGGACCTGGAACTCGAAGACGTGATGGCGGTCGGCTTCGGCGGCGTCAAGTGCGTCGAGTCCGGCGGTCCGGAGCCCGGCGTGGGCTGCGCCGGCCGCGGCGTGATCACCGCCATCAACTTCCTGGAAGAGGAAGGCGCCTACGACGAGGATCTCGACTTCGTGTTCTACGACGTGCTGGGTGACGTGGTCTGCGGCGGCTTTGCCATGCCCATCCGCGAGAACAAGGCCCAGGAAATCTACATCGTCGTCTCCGGCGAGATGATGGCCATGTACGCCGCCAACAACATCGCCAAGGGCATCGTCAAGTACGCCAACTCCGGCGGCGTGCGTCTGGCCGGCCTGATCTGCAACAGCCGCAAGACCGACCGGGAAGACGAGCTGATCGAGGCGCTGGCCGCCCGCCTGGGTTCCCAGATGATCCACTTCGTGCCCCGGGACAACGTCGTGCAGCACGCCGAGATCCGCCGCATGACCGTGATCGAGTACGACCCGACGGCCAAGCAGGCCGACGAATACCGGGCCCTGGCGCAGAAGATCATCAACAACACCAAGTTCGTGATCCCCACCCCGCTGGAGATGGAAGAGCTCGAGGAGCTGCTGATGGAGTTCGGCATCATGGAACAGGAAGACGAATCCATCATCGGCAAGACTGCCGCCGAACTGGCCGCCGAGGCCGCCGCCTGACCGGCGGCGTGCAGCCCAAGCCAACCCGGCAGCACGTAGACCAACATTCATTGAGCGCCTGGCACGGCGAAGTGTCGGCGCAATGAAAGGAAACGACCATGGCAGCACTCACACGTGAAGACACCGAGGCTCTCATCGCCGAGGTGCTCGAGGTTTATCCGGACAAGGCCAAGAAGGATAGGGCCAAGCACCTGATGATCAACGACAAGACGCTGGAATCCTCGAAAAAGTGCATCACCTCCAACCGCAAGTCCCTGCCCGGCGTCATGACCATGCGCGGCTGTGCCTACGCCGGCTCCAAGGGCGTGGTGTGGGGTCCGATCAAGGACATGATCTCCATCTCCCACGGCCCCATCGGCTGCGGCCAGTATGCCCGGGCCGGACGGCGCAACTACTACGTGGGCACCACGGGGGTGGACGCCTTCTGCGAGATGAACTTCACCTCGGACTTCCAGGAAAAAGACATCGTCTTCGGCGGCGACAAGAAGCTGGCCAAACTGATCGAAGAAATCGAGATGCTCTTTCCCCTCAACAAGGGCATCTCGGTGCAGTCCGAATGCCCGATCGGCCTGATCGGTGACGACATCGAAGCCGTCTCCAAGAAGGCCGCCGCACAGATCGGCAAGCCCGTGGTGCCCGTGCGTTGCGAAGGCTTCCGTGGCGTCTCCCAGTCCCTGGGGCACCACATCGCCAACGACTCCGTGCGTGACTGGATTCTCTCCAATCGCGACGGCCAGGCCTTCGAGACCACCCCCTACGATGTGGCCATCCTCGGCGACTACAACATCGGCGGCGATGCCTGGGCCTCCCGCATCCTGCTGGAGGAAATGGGCCTGCGCGTGGTCGCCCAGTGGTCCGGCGACGGCACCCTGGCCGAGATGGAGAACACCCCCAAGGTCAAGCTCAACCTGCTGCACTGCTACCGCTCGATGAACTACATCAGCCGGCACATGGAAGAGAAGTACGGCATTCCCTGGCTGGAGTACAACTTCTTCGGTCCCACCAAGATCAAGGAGTCACTGCGCAAGATCGCCTCCTTCTTCGACGACAAGATCAAGGAAGGTGCCGAGCGGGTCATCGAGAAATACACCCCGATGATGGACGCCGTGATCGCCAAGTATCGTCCGCGTCTCGAAGGCAAGAAGGTGATGCTCTACGTCGGCGGCCTGCGGCCGCGCCACGTGGTCGGCGCCTACGAGGATCTGGGCATGGAAGTGGTCGGCACCGGCTACGAGTTCGCCCACAACGACGACTACGACCGCACGATCAAGGAAATGGGCGACGCCACCCTGATCTACGACGACGTGACCGGCTACGAGTTCGAAGAATTCGTCAAGGCCATGAAGCCCGACCTGATCGGTTCCGGCATCAAGGAAAAGTACGTCTTCCACAAGATGGGCGTGCCCTTCCGCCAGCTGCACTCCTGGGATTATTCGGGCCCCTACCACGGTGTGGATGGCTTTGCCATCTTCGCCCGGGACATGGACATGACCCTGAACAACCCCTGCTGGACCAAGCTGACCCCGCCCTGGGTCAAGAAGGAAGCCGTCGCCGAGAAGAAAGCCGCCTGATGCCTCATCCCCCCTCCTCCGGGAGGGGGGCAAGGCCAAGCCCTATCCAACTTTGGCGCGTATCCACGGATGGGTGGTGCGCGCAAAGGAGATCATCATGCAAGACGTAGAGAACATCAAACCCTGCTATCCCCTGTTCCGCAACGACGACTACAAGGCGTCGATCGCGGCCAAGCGGGAGCAGTTCGAAGAAAACCCCGGCAAAGCCAAGGTGGACGAGGTCTTCCAGTGGACCACCACCAAGGAATACCAGGACCTCAATTTTCAGCGCGAGGCCCTCACGGTAAACCCCGCCAAGGCCTGCCAGCCCCTCGGTTCCGCCCTGTGCGGCCTGGGCTTTCACAAGAGCCTGGTATACATCCACGGTTCCCAGGGCTGTGTCGCCTACTTCCGCACCTACTTCAACCGCCACTTCAAGGAGCCGATCGCCTTCATCGCCGACTCCATGACCGAAGACGCGGCCGTGTTCGGGGGGCAGAAGAACATCCACGAGGGCCTGGCCAACGCCACCCGTCTCTACGGCGCCGAGATGATCGCCATGTCCACCACCTGCATCGCGGAAGTGATCGGTGACGACCTGAACGCCTTCATCAACAACGCCAAGAACGAAGGCTACCTGGACAAGGACTTCCCCGTTCCCTTCGCCCACACCCCCTCCTTCGTCGGCTCCCACGTGACCGGCTGGGACAACATGGAAGAAGGCATCCTGCGCTATTTCACGCTCAACGAGATGGAAGGCAAGGCGCCGGGCAAGAACGGCAAAATCAACATCGTCCCCGGCTTCGAGACCTACCTGGGCAACTACCGCGTCATCAAGCGGATGCTGAAGGAAATGGACGTGGACTACACCTTCCTGTGCGACCCCGAGGAAGTGCTGGACACCCCCTGCGACGGCGAATTCCGCATGTATGCCGGCGGCACCACGATCCCCGAGATCAAGGATGCCCCGAACGCCATCACCACCTTCCTGCTCCAGCCTCAAACCCTGGAAAAGACCAAGAAGTTCGTGGAGAACACCTGGAATCACGAAGTACCCAAGATCACCATCCCCATGGGGGTGGCCGGTACCGACGAATTCCTCATGGCCGTATCCCAGGCCACCGGCAAGGCCATCCCCGAATCCCTGACCAAGGAACGCGGCCGCCTGGTGGACATGATGACCGACTCCCACGCCTGGCTGCACGGCAAGAAGATGGCGATTTTCGGCGACCCCGATTTCGTCTATGGCATGGTCGGCTTCATGCTCGAACTGGGCATCGAACCCACCCACATCGTCTGCCACAACGGCACCAAGCGCTGGGGCAAGGCGGTGGAGAAGCTGCTGGCCGAATCTCCCTACGGCGTGCATGGCAAGGTCTATGTGGGTTGCGACCTGTGGCACCTCAGGAGCCTGTGCTTCACCGACAAGCCTGACTTCCTGATCGGCAACAGCTACGGCAAGTTCATCCAGCGCGACACCCTGCACAAGGGCAAGGAGTTCGAGGTGCCCCTGATCCGCCTGGGCTTCCCGATCTTCGACCGGCACCACCTGCACCGCATGACCACCATGGGCTATGAGGGCGCCATGTACATCCTCACCACCCTGGTCAATGCCGTGCTCGAACGCCTGGACGACGAAACCCGGCAGATGGGCGTGACCGACTACAACCACGACCTGGTCCGCTGACCGGCCCGGGGACGGGGGCGGCAGCCCCTGTCCCCGCCTCGAACGCCACGGGAGCAAGCGATGGCCAACATCATGATTCGCCAGAACAGCGCCGGCGGGCTGGTGTTCTACCTGCCCAAACGGGATCTGGAAGCGGATATCCGCTCCATCGAGTTCGACACCCCGGAAAAATGGGGCGGCGAGCTGAAACTGGAAAACGGTGGCAGTTATTACGTGGACCCCATGCCCAAGCCGGCCCGGCTGCCCATCTCGGTGCGCGCCCGGCGACTGGGGGCGGCGGAAGACTGAATCGACCTCGCCACAACGGAAAAAAGGAGTTGCATCATGGCAATGAAGATCAATCCCGATGAATGCACCATGTGCGGTGACTGCGCCCCGGTCTGCCCGACCAAGGCCATCAGTGAAGGCAAGATGACCTTCAAGATCAATGCCGACCTGTGCACCGAATGCGACGGCCACGCTGATTCGCCCCAGTGCATGGATGTCTGCCCGGCGGGCTGCATCGCCTATGCCTGACCCGGGGCCGGCCCCCGGCCCGGGGCTGGCACGCCCTCCCGGATGCCAGCCCCGGGCCGGGAGGTGAGCCGCCTCCCCGCCCCCTCCCCCTCGATCAGCAAGGAGCGCCCATGTCCGAGACCCCGATTGCCTCCCGCGAAGCCGCCCTGCGCATCGCCCACGCGGCCCGCACCCTGAACGGACTCGATGTCCGCGCCTTCGTCGGCGCCCTGGCCGGGCGCTACGACCTGCCCCTTACGGAAACCAAGCTGGCGGCCATCACGGTGGAAGACCTGCGCGACATCCTGGCCGGCAGCCATGCGGAAGAAAACTGCGCCGTCGGCGTCGGACTGGAAAACCTCAAGGCCGCCATCCGGCTTTTCCAGGGCGAAGACGTCCCGGGCAGCGACCTGCCCGCCGTGGAGCCCTACCAGGACGGCGAACTGCCCCACTCGATCCGGGTCGCCATCGCCTCGAACCGGGGCGAACAGCTGGATGGCCATTTCGGCTCCTGCGAGCGCTTCCTGATCTACCAGGTCGCTCCCGACGCCCTGAAGCTGGTGGATGTACGCTGCGCCCTCGAAGCCGACCGGGCCGATGACCGCAATGCCGCCCGGGCCGCCCTGATCGGGGACTGCCAGATTCTCTACCTGCAATCCATCGGCGGTCCAGCCGCTGCCAAGGTGGTGCGCGCCGGGGTGCATCCCATCAAGGTCCCCAAGGGCGGGCCGGCCCGGGAAGTGCTGGCCCGGCTGCAGGCGCACCTGGACACGCCGCCCCCCTGGCTGGCCCGCATCATGGGCGTGCCCGCCGCCTCTCTGGCCCGCTACGAGAAAGCTCTCGCCGAGGAAAAAGCATGAGCATCACCCCGGAACTCCTGGATGCGGTGGCCGCCGCCGCCCCCTCCTGCGACCTGAATGGACTGCGGCAGCGCTTTCCCGGGGTGCTCTTCACCCTCTGCAGCGAGGACGACGTCCCCGCCCGCCTCAAGCCCGTGCGGGAAACCCCGACCCATCTTCTCCACCTCTACACCCATGCCAGCGGCCATTGCCTGGAGTTCACCCCGGATCCCGACCTGGCCACGGGCATCGTTGTTGCCGCCCGGGCCGATGACTGATGGGGTCGAGACCGGCGGCACAGCCCTCCTCGCCCGGGAGCCCTCCGGGCTTTGCCTGGGCTGCCACTATGCCGGGTCCCTGCTCCTGGCCGGCCGCTGCCGCCCGGGCGACACCTGTATCCGGGCCCACAGCGGCCGGCAGATCGACCGTTTCCTGCGCAGCAACCGGGACGAAGCGCCCCTCTACCTACAGGATCTGTTCTGGGAGCGGCGCGCCATTGCCGCCCGCTACGCCCCCCTGGAAATGATCGAGAGCCTGATGCACGACAGCGACGAAGTCGTGCGCCGGGTCGTCGCCAGCCGACTCCCGCTGGAGCGGCTGCATGCCCTGATCCACGACCCGGACCGGGAGGTGCGGCTCACCGTCGCCACGCGGCTGCCGCCGGCGGCCCTCACGCCCCTGCTCAAGGACCCGGACTACCTGATCCGGGTCACCCTGGCCCAGCGCCTGCCCCATGGCCAACTGGCCCGGCTGGCCCGGGACCCGGAGCGGGAGGTGCGCAAGGCCGTGGCCCGACGCCTCCCCCCCTTCGCCCTCTACACCCTGGCAGCCGACCCGGAAGCGGAAATCCGCGCCATCGTCGCCAGCCGCGCCCTGCCCGGCCTGGCGGCCACCCTGCTGCAGGACCCGGAATGGTGGGTGCGCCTGGCCGCCGTACACAACGCCCCGCCCGAATCCCTGCCCCCGCTGCTGCACGACCCGGAAGCCGAAGTCCGGGAAGCCGCGCGGCAACGACTGGAGAAAACGGCACCTCCCCTCTCACCCTCCCCCCGGAAGGACGGATCATGAAGGACACCCTGGCCTGGCAGGAATACTGCAAAACCCTCGCCCCCACCATTCAGACATGCTGCAGCGGCAGCACGGTCTCCGGCGGCCCTGCCGCCCTGGCCCGGCAGCTGGCCGCGGTCCTGCCCGAATGGCAGTTCCAGCACCGCTCCAGCCGGGGCGGCTGGTATCGTCTGGGCGGCGTCATCGATGCCACCGGCCAGCCGGTCTCCGACAACCTGGAGGCCTGGGCCGAAGCCGCCCTGGCCGCCCGGGACGGCGACCTCGGCCTGCTTCTCGACGATCTGGAAGCCACCCCCCTCCACGCCACCCGGCTGGTGGGCAGCACCCACTATCTGACCGCCCCGGCCGGCGAGGGCCCCGCCGACTTCCTGCAACTCGAAGTGGAGGAACTACAGGAAATGCGCAGCCACCGGCTCGGCACCGGAGAACCGGCCACCCTGGCCGAACTCATCGACCCGGAACATCTGCCCGCCCGGCCCCAGCCCCTGGGCCTGCCCGTCTACCGCTTCCGCCGCCTCTGCCATGTGGGTTCCGTGCTGCAGCGCATGGCCGCCCAAAGCCCCCAGACATCCCCGCTGCAACGCCTGCTGGAGGACTGGGGGCGCAGCAGCGCCGGCCATGCCAGCGCCCTGTGCCGGCACTGGGTCGTCGCCCTGCGCGAATACCTGGACCGCTACCAGCAGACCCAGTACCGGGCCCGGCTCATCGCTGCCGAGAGCGGCCCCCTGCCCACCTTCAGCGCAGCCCCGGGCACCCGGGAGCTGAAGCTGCAAGGCGCCCTGCAATCCTTCGACCGGGAAGTGGGCTACCCCCTGGCTTGGTTCTTCCACATGCTCACCACCAAGGCCGTGCCCCACTGGGTCGCCCAGACCGTGGTGGAAGACGCCCTGGCCGGCTTCGCCTACCTGCCCCAGCGGGATGTGGAGGTGGTGCGCGACTGGCTGCACCGGCCCTACACGGTCTGACCCCGGCACGGGCCCGGCGCCGGACCTTCTCCCCGCGCCGCCGCTCAGAGTCCCAGGCGCATCACCCGCATGGCCGAGGGCTTAAAACCGAAGCCGGCGTAGAAGGACTGGGCGCGCAGATTGTCGTGATCGGTCAGCAGGGTCAGCCGGGCCAGACCCCGGGCCCGGGCCCAGTCCAGCACCCCGCTCACCAGTTGCCGGGCCAGCCCCCGGCCCCGGTACGGAGCGGCAATGATCAGGTCCTCCAGAATGCCCACGGGCGCCCCCTCGGCCGTGCTGATGGTGAGCAGCAGATTGACCATGCCCAGCACCGCTTCCCCTTGACGCAACACGAACAATTGCCCGGCCTCGGGGCGTTCCAGCAGCATTTCCAGGCCGCGCCGCTGCCTTTCCGGGTCTGGCCGGAAATCGTGCTCCTGGGCGAAGAGTTCGCCCAGCAGGGCCACCATGGCGGGCAGATCGGCGGCAGTGGCAGGGAAGACGCAGGGGGACATGAACGGACTCCGGCAACAAACCGCCGGGGATTATGACCCAGCGCCCGCCTCCTTGTCGGCCTGTCGGCTTTACGACAAAGCCAAACCAGAAAAAACACCTAAAAATCAAAGCAATGGACAGTGGCACCGCTCTTGCTAGAAGTACCCCGAACTTCCGGAGATGCCCATGAAAGCCAGCGACATCCAGGCCCTGCTCGACGAGCCCGCCTGCCATCACAACACCAAGGAGAAATCCGGTTGCGCCCGGCCCAAGCCCGGTGCCACCGCTGGCGGCTGCTCCTTCGACGGGGCCCAGATCGCCCTGCTGCCGATTGCCGACGTGGCCCACATCGTCCACGGCCCGATTGCCTGCGCCGGCAGTTCCTGGGACAACCGGGGCACCCGTTCCTCCGGCCCCACCCTGTACCGCATCGGCATGACCACCGACCTATCGGAAACCGACGTGGTCATGGGGCGCTCGGAAAAGCGCCTGTTCCACGCCATCAAGCAGGCCATCGAAACCTACCGGCCCGCCGCGGTGTTCGTGTACACCACCTGCGTCACCGCCCTGGTGGGGGATGACATGGAGGCCGTGTGCAAGGCCGCCAGCCAGCGCTGGGGCGTGCCGGTGATTCCCATCGACGCCGCCGGCTTCTATGGCACCAAGAACCTGGGCAACCGCCTGGCGGGCGAGGCCATGTTCAAGTACGTGATCGGCACCGCCGAACCTCGCCCCGCCCCGCCCCATCCGGCCGGCATTCCCACCTACGACGTGAATCTGATCGGCGAATACAACATCGCCGGGGAGTTCTGGAAGGTGGCCCCCCTGTTCGACGAACTGGGCCTGCGCATTCTCGGCACCCTCTCCGGCGATGCCCGCTTCCACGAGGTGCAAACCCTGCACCGGGCCCGGGTGAGCATGGTGGTGTGTGCCAAGGCCCTCTTGAACGTGGCCCGCAAGCTCCAGGAAAACTACGGCATTCCCTTCTTCGAGGGCAGCTTCTACGGCGTCAAGGACACCTCCCAGGCCCTGCGCGATTTCGCCCGCATGATCGGCGACCCGGACCTGATGGCCCGCACCGAGGCCGTCATCGCCCGGGAAGAGGCCAAGGCCCACGCCGCCCTGCAACCCTGGCGCGAGCGCCTCAAGGGCAAGCGGGTGCTGCTCTATACCGGCGGGGTGAAATCCTGGTCCATCGTCTCGGCACTCCAGGACCTGGG
Source organism: Betaproteobacteria bacterium UBA2592 (assembly GCA_002340095.1). Classification (GTDB taxonomy): domain Bacteria; phylum Pseudomonadota; class Gammaproteobacteria; order Burkholderiales; family Rhodocyclaceae; genus Azovibrio. Next base: position 94,431 of record DDKS01000006.1, on the reverse strand, counting down.
CATGACCGTGGTGGCCACCGGCACCAAGAAATCCACGGAGGAGGACAAGGCCCGCATCCGTGAACTGATGGGCGAAGACGCCAGGATGATCGACGACGGCAGCCCCAAGGCCCTGCTGTCCACCTACAAGGAATACCGGGCCGACATCCTGATCGCCGGCGGCCGCAACCTCTACACCGCCCTGAAGGCCCGCATTCCCTTCCTCGACATCAACCAGGAGCGGGAATTCGGCTACGCCGGCTATGAGGGTATGCAGGAGCTGGCCAAGCAACTGGCGCTTTCCATCGAAAGTCCGGTCTGGGCCGCGGTGCGCAAGCCCGCCCCCTGGGCCCAACAGAACGCGGCCGGCACCGTGCTGGTCGCCTGAACGGGAGAAGGACATGGCTGAAATCATCAAATCCACCAAGGCGCTGGCGGTGAACCCCCTGAAGGTGAGCCAGACCGTCGGGGCCTCCCTGGCCTTCCTCGGTCTTAACCGCAGCCTGCCCCTGATGCACGGCTCCCAGGGCTGTACCGCCTTCGGCAAGGTGTTCTTCGTGCGTCACTTCCGCGAGCCGATTCCCCTGCAGACCACGGCCATGGACCAGGTCTCCTCGATCATGGGGGCCGACGAGAACATCGTCGAAGCCCTCGCCACCCTGTCCGAAAAGAGCCGGCCGGACGTGATCGGCCTCGTCACCACCGGCCTTGCCGAAACCCAGGGGGCGGACATCCACCGGGCCGTGAAGGAATTCCGCGCCGCCCACCCGGAATACGACCATGTGGCCGTGGTGCCGGTGCATACCCCGGACTTCCTCGGCTGCCTGGAAACCGGCCATGCCCTGGCGGTGGAAGCCATCATCGACACCCTGGTGCCAGAAGGCGCCAACGCTGGCCGCCGCCCCAAACAGGTGAACATCCTGGCCGCCAGCATGCTCACCCCCGGCGACATCGAGAGCCTCAAGGAATGGGTCGAAGCTTTCGGCCTCAGGCCCATCGTCCTGCCCGACATCGCCGACTCCCTGGACGGCCACCTGATCGAAGCCGAGTTTTCCTCCCTCACCATCGGCGGCACCCCCAGGAGCGAGATTGCCCACATGGGCGAATCCGCCGCCACCCTGGTGATCGGCAGATCCCTGGACAAGGCCGCCGACAAGCTCAAGGCCCGCACCGGCGTGCCCGACCACCGCTTCAGCGGACTGATGGGCCTGGAGGCCTGCGATGCCTTCACCCGGACCCTGGCCGAAATTTCAGGCAGACCCGTACCGGAAAAGGTGGAGCGGCACCGGGCCCAGCTCCAGGACGCCATGGTGGACAGCCACTTCATGCTCGGTTTCGCCCGCCTGGCCATTGCCGCCGACCCGGACCTGCTGGTGATGCTGGGCAGTTTCGCCCTGGGCATGGGCGCCGAGATCGTCGCCGCCGTTTCCCCGGTGCGCTCGGAAACCCTGGCGGAACTGGAGATCGGCAGCATCACCATCGGCGACCTGGAAGACCTGGAACACCAGGCCCGGCGCCACGAAGCCGAATTGGTCATCACCAACTCCCACGGGGTGGAAACCGCCCGCCGCCTGGGCCTGCCCCTGCTGCGCGCCGGCTTCCCCCAATACGATCTGGTGGGCGGTTACGCCCGCGCCTGGGTGGGCTACCGGGGTTCCCGGCAAGCCCTGTTCGACCTCGCCAACCTTCTGCAGGCCCAGCACCATGACACCGAAGCCTACCGATCCCTGTACTGGCAGGACAGCCCCCGTGCCCTCGAAGCCTCCGGGGCGGCGCCTCACGCTGGCCTGGTCCACTGAGCCGGAGCCCGGGACCATGCTCAAACTGGCCTTCGCCTCCGACGACCGGGTCCGGGTCAACCAGCACTTCGGGGCTGCCCAGGCCTTCGTGATCTACACCGTGACCCCCAACGGCGCCACCGTGAGCGGCTTCGGGGAATTCCCGGAAGAAGCCATGGACGGCAACGAGAACAAGCTGCTCGCCAAGGTAGACTTCCTCGCCGGCTGCGACGCGGTCTTCGTCCATGCCATCGGTGCCTCGGCCATCAAGCAGTTGCTCGCCAAGGGCGTGCAGCCGATCCGGGTCGGCGAGGTGGACAGCATCGACGAACTGATCAAGGACGTCAGCCAGGCCATGCAGACCGGCGGTGTCCCCTGGATCGACCGGGCCCTGGCCGCCCAGTCCCGGGCCGCCGGGCCGGACCGCTTCGCCGCCATGGAAGCAGAAGGCTGGGAAGGCTGATGGCGCCCGAGAACATGCCCCAGGGCACCGTGCTCGCCCTCGCCGACGGCAAGGCCACGGTCAGCGTCGACACCGGCGGCTGCAACAGTTGCGGCCACGGCAGCGCCTGCGGCATCGGCAAACTGGCCGCCCAGCGCGGCCATCCCCGCCTGGTGCTCGACGCCCCGGCCGGCATCCGGGTGGGCGACCGGGTCCACCTGTTCCTGCCGGAAAAGGGCCTGACCTCGATGGCCATGCTCGGCTACCTGTTCCCCGCCTTTGCCATGCTCCTGGGCGCCGCCCTGGGCCACGGCCTCATGGGCAGCGATGCCGCCACCGCCCTGGGCGCCATCCTCGGCTTCCTTACCGCCCTGGGCCTGGTCAGCCTGCTGGTGCGCCAGCGGCCCGGGCTGATGCCGCCCCCGAAGATCATCGCAGCCCCCCGCTTCCTTCCCATCGTTCCCTCTTCCCCCACCTATACGGAGCCCCACCATGAGCGCTGATGCCGTCGCCACCCGCGACCCCATTCTCGATACCGATTTCATCAAGGAAATGGCGCGCCAGATGCGCGCCCTGGACACCTACGGCACCTACAACGGCTGGTCCGTGGAACAGATCCTCGCCCCCTTCATCCTGACCAAGGAAAAGAAGGCCGAAATTCCCCTGGTGGGCGACCCGGATGAAGAAACCGTCGCCCGGGTCAAGTGCCTCTACAACGCCATTTCCGTGCTCATCGAGAAGGAATGCAAATTAATGGCCGTACCCCTGGTGCACCTCACCCACGAAGGCTTTGGCCGCGCCCTGGTGACCGTGGGCAAGCTGGTGGTCATCGACAAAACCCTGCGGGACGTGCATCGCTTCGGCTTTCCCAGCCTCTCGAAGATGAAGGACGAGGCCGACAAGCTCCTGGGCATCGCCCTCGAACGCATCGGCATGTACCCCGACGTGGCCGGTCTGTGAGGAGTCCTGCCATGCGCGAAGAAGAACTGAAAGCCCTGGAAAAAGAGGTGAAGAAGCTCAAGCGCATCGCCTCCGAATGGGCTTCGCAGTTGCACGACCTGGTGGAAGACCGCCTGCCGGCCGGCTACCAGGAAATCCCGGGCATTGCCCAATCCACCTTTGACGCCTGCAAGGCCTGGGCCGACGCCCATGCCCGCCTTGAAGCCGCGCAAAAACCCTGATCACTTCTGGAAAGAAAGGAGCTTCACATGTCCCACATCACCGGCCTGACCCTCGGCGGCACCGTCTGGATTCCCGAATTCGTCACCGCCATCAACCAGGAGACCTGCATCGGCTGCGGCCGCTGCTACAAGGTCTGCCCGCGCGACGTGCTCGATCTGGTGGACAAGGACGTAGACGAACTGGACGACGGGGAAGACAACGCCGCTTCCGTAATGACCCTGAAGGACGTCAAGGACTGCATCGGCTGCGGCGCCTGCAACCGGGTCTGCCCCAAGAAGTGTTACAGCTACGCCCCCTCCCCTGCCCTGGCCTGAGCCATGCCCCCCGTCACCCGTGAGGCCGCCCCCGCCGCGCGGGTGGCAGCCCACACCGAGCTGGGCCTGGCCGTCTGCACGAAGATCCGCCAGGCAGCCACCCGGCTGGGGGTGGACCTGGGCGACGCTCCCGCCTGGCCCCCGCCCCGCCTGGAATGCCGGATCGACCCCTACTCCGGGGAAGCCAGCCTCATCGGCCACTGGCAGGATGGCAGCCGTTACGGCAGCGTCACCCTGTTTGCCGACCAGCGGGTTCTGGCGGAATACCAGCTGCTCGTCCCGCACCCGCAACTGGCCGGTCAGTTCGTCGAAGCCATCCAGGTCTGGGGCACCCTGGAGCAACTCAAGAGCGACCCCGTGCTGCTCCCCCTGCCGGAATGACCATGAGCGGAATCTCCCTCCCTCCCCGCATCCTGCTGCTGCACAAGCAGAAAACCAGTGGCCGCCTGCGCTACCTGCGCCTGCCCACAGGCATGCTCTGCTTTGAACCCCTGCCCGAGGGCAGCACCCTGTTTTCCGGTGAAACACCCCATGCCGCCGCAATCCACCCGGCCGGATTCCTGCGTCAGGCCGAAGAAAAGCTGGGGCTACCGCCCGACAGCATCGAGGCCGCCCCCGAATTCCACTGTTGGGCAAGCGGCCCGGAAGGGGACATCCCCATCCTGCTGGGCGCCTTTTGCAGCATCGACCCGCCCTTTGCCGCTGCCGAGTCCCTGGGGGGCAGGTTCATCAACATCACCGAAGCCCGGGGCGTGGCCCCCGTCGAGCTGGAGCTGATGCGACGCGCCTACGAGCACGTCCTGGGGTGAGGTCGGCGCCATGCACCCGGAAGGGGCACGGGCACCGGAAAGCAGCTTCCGGCTGCTGTCGCAAACCCGACAAGCTTCCGCCAGAAGAAATACAAGCCATTGTTTTATAAACGCTTCGAACTTTGGCATGGCACTTGCTGAATGGAGGCATCCCCCTACACCGGAGAATTCAGCATGATCCACCTGACCCCGAATGCCGTGAAAGCCATCCAGCGCTTCATCCGCGGCTCCGAAACCCCCGTGGCCGGGCTGCGCCTGATGATTTCCGGCGGTGGCTGTTCCGGCTTCCAGTACGGCATGCGCCTGGAGGCCGAAAAGGCCGAGGACGACTGGGAAATCGAAGTGGACGGCATCAAGCTGCTGGTGGACCCTTTCTCCCACCCCATGCTCGACAACGTCACCATCGACTTCATCGACAGCCTCACCCATACCGGCTTCAAGTTCGACAACCCCAACGCCAGCGCCCAGTGTTCCTGCGGCTCTTCCTTCTCGGTCTAAGGAGACGACATCATGTGGGAATATTCCGACAAGGTTCGCGAACACTTTTTCAACCCCCGCAACTCCGGCCCCCTCGAAGATGCGAACGGCATCGGCGATGTGGGCTCCATCCAGTGTGGCGACGCCCTGCGCCTGATGCTCAAGGTGAATCCCGAAACGGAAGTGATCGAGGATGCGCGTTTTCAGACCTTCGGCTGCGGCTCCGCCATCGCCTCCTCCTCGGCCCTGACCGAAATCATCAAGGGCATGACCCTGGACGAAGCCCTCAAGGTCTCCAATCAGGACATCGCCGACTACCTGGACGGCCTGCCCCCCGAGAAGATGCACTGCTCGGTGATGGGCCGCGAAGCCCTGCAGGCCGCCGTGGCCAACTACCGGGGCGAGGAATGGCACGACGACCACGAAGAAGGCACCCTGGTCTGCAAGTGCTTCGCCATCGACGCGGTGATGATCGAGGACGTGGTCAAGGCCAACAACCTCAACACGGTCGAGGAAGTCACCTTTTACACCAAGGCCGGAGGCGGCTGTGCCGCCTGTCACGAAGGCATCGAGGAGATCCTCGCCAGGGTCAAGGCCGAACGGGCCGGCCCCGGCGAAGTCTCGCCCCCCCTGGTGCAGATCGAGCCCGCCACAAAATCAGCCATACCTGCCGCCGCCCCCGCCGCAGCACCGGCCGCCCGGCCCCGGCTCACCAGCGTGCAGCGCATCAAGGTGGTGGAGGAAGTGCTCGAATCCCTGCGCCCGATGTTGCAGCGGGACAAGGGCGACGTGGAACTGGTGGAGGTGCAGGGCAAGCACATCTACGTCAATCTCAAGGGTGCCTGTTCCGGCTGCATGATGGAAGCCGCCACCCTGGGCGGCATCCAGCAGAAGATCGCGGAAGCCCTGGGCGAACCGGTACTGGTGCTGCCCGCCTCCTACATGGCTCTGGAAGCCTGAGCCCCGCCCCCAACCCCACAGGAAACCGCCATGGAACCCATCTATCTGGACAACAACGCCACCACCCGGGTAGACCCGGCCACGGTGGAGGCCATGCTCCCCTTCTTCACCGAGCACTTCGGCAACCCATCCTCCATCCACGCCTTCGGCAGCCAGGTGGGCAAGGCGATCAAGCAAGCTCGCAGCCAGGTACAGGCTCTCCTGGGGGCCGAGCATGATTCGGAAATCATCTTCACCTCCTGCGGCACCGAATCGGACTCCACCGCCATCCTCTCGGCCCTCAAGGCCCAGCCGGAGCGCAACACGGTCATCACCACCGCTGTCGAACACCCGGCCATCCTGACCCTGTGCGACTGGCTGGAAAAGGAAGGCTACATCGTGCACAAGCTCAAGGTGGACAAGAAGGGGCGTCTCGACATGGACGAGTACAAGTCCCTCTTGAACGACCGGGTCGCCGTCGTCTCCGTCATGTGGGCCAACAACGAGACCGGCACCCTCTTCCCGGTGGAGGAAATGGCCGAACTGGCGGCCGCCCGGGGCATCATGTTCCACACCGACGCGGTGCAGGCCGTGGGCAAGATCCCCATGCGCCTCAAGGACAGCAAGATCGACATGCTGTCGCTGTCCGGCCACAAGCTGCATGCGCCCAAGGGCATCGGCGTGCTCTACCTGCGCCGGGGCTGCCGCTTCCGCCCGCTGCTGCGCGGCGGGCACCAGGAACGCGGCCGCCGGGCCGGCACCGAGAACGCCCCGGCCATCGTGGCCCTGGGCAAGGCCGCCGAACTAGCCCTGGCGTACATGGAACACGAGAACACCGAGGTGAAGCGCCTGCGCGACAAGCTGGAAAAGGGCATCCTCGCCCGGGTGAGCCACGCCTTCGCCACCGGCGACGTGAGCAACCGGCTGCCCAATACCAGCAACATCGCCTTCGAATATGTGGAAGGCGAGGCCATCCTGCTGCTCCTCAACAAGGTGGGCATCGCCTGCAGTTCCGGTTCTGCCTGCACCTCCGGCTCGCTGGAACCCTCCCACGTCATGCGCGCCATGGGCATCCCCTACACGGCAGCGCACGGCACCATCCGCTTCTCCCTGTCCCGCTACACCACCGAGGCGGAAGTGGACCGGGTGATCGAGGCCGTGCCCCCCATCATCGCCCAGTTGCGCAAGCTCTCCCCCTACTGGACCGAAAAAGGCCCCCTCACCAATCCGGAACAGGCCTTCGCCCCGGCCTACGCCTGAACGGACAACGCGGCGTCCATCAGCAGTCCTCTCCTCGCCCCGGCGGCCGTCCCAAGACGCCCCGGGGATTTTTTTGACGGCAGGACACTGCTACCCTCCGTCCCGGCTTCATCCCGCGCCCCACCCGTGGCGCTATTGTCTTCAACCACCGCTTTCAATACCATCGACCCGGACCATGCTGCAGGGAGGGCACGTGAAACCATCGGAAGCCTTGGCATTGAACCGCGCCGCCATCCGGCATGTGGTCGAATCCCATCGGGCCCGCAACGCCCGCATATTTGGCTCTGTGCTCCACGGTCAGGATACGGATGGTAGCGACCTCGACATCCTCATCGACACCACGGCAGAAACAACGCTGATGGACGTGGCCGCAATCCAGGTGGAGCTGCAGCAGCTCCTCGGCGTCCCTGTCGATGTTCTGACTCCCACGGCCTTGCCCGATGCTTGCCGCAACCGGGTACTATCCGAAGCCATGCCGGTATGACCAAGGCCGCACGCATCCCGGACTACCTCCGCCACATCCTGACAGCCATCGAGCGCATCAGACGCTACACGGAGAACATGGGTGAAGCGGAATTCATGGCCAACGAACTGGTGCAGGACGCCGTAATCCGCAACATCGAGATCATTGGCGAAGCAGCGAACAACATTCAGCGCGCCGCCCTGCCATTCACCACCCTGCACAAGCACATCCCCTGGTCGGTCATGTATGCGATGCGGAACCGCGTTTGCCACGGCTATGACAAAGTCGATCTGCAACTGGTCTGGAGAACGATTGCATGCGACCTGCCAGGGCTGTATCAGCAGGTGCGGGCGCTGGAACTTCACCCCTCGCTCGATGACATACCACTCCATGGGCCTTCAACCGGCCCATGAAAACCCATGAATCCCCCGGCGGCCGTCCCAAGACGCCCCGGGGATTTTTTTGATGCCTGCAGGAAACCTGACGGGCAAGCAAAGCCACCACCCGCCCGTGCATTTGCGCCAGGCGCAAAAAACGGGCGCCGCAGCGCCCGTTGCCTTCCGAAGTTCCCGAAGGAAATCAGAAGGTGTGCATGATGCCGATGTTGAAGCCGCGCTGGTAGCCACCGACGCTGGCGTCGTTGGAAGCATCGCTGGAAGTGCTGGTGCGCACCAGATCGTTGGCTCCTTGATCATTGCTGATGTCGGCGTAGGCGGTGTACAGGCTGGTCCGCTTGGACAGGCTGTAGTTGTAGCCGACGGCCCACTGCTTGGAGGTGCCATCCACATCGGCCACTTTGGCCTTGGACTGGTTGTAAGAAACCTTGACCGCATGCTTGCCGAAGGGCACGGTGGCACCCACCATCCAGTTCTTGATCTTCAGGTCGTCACCGGCAACCGGATCGATACGGGTATCGGCATAGAAGGCCGCCAGCTTCACCACACCGAAGTCGTAGCTGCCGCCCAGGGTCCAGTTGCGCAGGTCATCCAGACCCAGACCGATATCCTCGCCGAAGCTGATGCGGTGATAGTTCAGGCCGATGTCGATGGGACCATTGGTGTAACGGGGCAGAATGCCGAACACGCGGTTGTTGTTGTCGCTGTTGCCCACACGGTCCTGACTGGAAGCCACATCACCATGGGAAGAATAGGCAGCCGTCACGTTGAAGCCGGAGAAGCTGGGGGAAACATAGGCCACGGCGTTGCTCAGACGGGGGATCACGGCCAGGCCACCGCTGACATCGTTGCCCACCACGTTCAGGTAGGTACCCACGGTGCCTTCACCGAAGGGATCGATGGAGGTCAGGAAGGCATACTGGGGGTTGTAGAGGCGACCCGCCACCACGGTACCCAGGCTGTCGCTGCTCAGGCCGACCAGCGCCTGACGGGTGAACAGGCCACCGCCGGCAAAGCCGTCATAAACGCCGGTATCGGCCAGGAAGCCGGTTTCCAGGGTGAACACGGCCTTCAGGCCGTTGCCCAGATCTTCGGTGCCCTTGAAGCCCAGGCGGTTGCCGTCGGAGATGCCGGAATCGATGGCGCTCTGGCTCTTCACACCATTGATGTAGGAATCGCCACGGTAGGAATAACCCATGTCGATGGCGCCGTAGATCTGCACGTTGGACTGAGCAAAGGCGGCGGTGGAAGCCAGGCCGGCGATGGCCAGGGCGATCAGTTTCTTCTGCATGCTGAAACTCCTGATGAGGAATGAATTAGGGAGAAGGCCCCGGAGGACCCGATACATGAATAGAGTTGTTGTAATGGAACTGACGAAATTCTCTCTCCCGTCCCCGGCATTGTCCCGGCCCTCACGCGGCCCTTTCAAGGGCAAACCCGTCAACCTGCCGCAACGAAAGACATTGTGTAGCAAATTCGCAACACACCATTGTCGCAAAGCGAACAATCAGGCCGCGGTTGCAGTTGCAAAAAAACAACAAACCATCCCCCCAGGGGCTTCCGACGGCTCACACGGCTTGCCCCCCCCGACACCCTTTGCCAGAATCCGGCTCAACTTCTCTTTCCGAGAGGTAAAGGTTGGCCAGGCCGGCAACGGTCAGGCCAAATCTCAAACCACAAAGGAGATTCATCAATGCAAAAGAAACTGATCGCTCTGGCCATCGCCGGCCTGGCTTCCACCGCCGCCTTTGCTCAGTCTAACGTGCAGATCTACGGCTCCATCGACATGGGCTTTACCCATCGCGGTGACAACATCACCAACGGTGTTGACAGCCAGAACGCCATCAACTCCGGCATCTCCGCTGGCAACCGCCTGGGCTTCAAGGGCACCGAAGATCTGGGCAACGGCCTGAAGGCCCTGTTCACCCTGGAAGCCGGCTACACCGCTGACGTCGGCACCTCCACCCAGAATGGCCGTCTGTTCGGCCGTCAGGTGTTCGCTGGCCTGACCGGTGACTTCGGTACCGTGATCGCTGGTCGCCTGTACACCCCCAAGTACTCCTTCATGTCCACGATTGACCCCTTCAAGGCCGGTACCGTGGGTCGGTATCGTAACGTGATGGGTGCTGCCAACTACGGTGTGACCGTCGGCGGTGAAAACCTGTTCGACCCCACCCGCGTCGACAACGCCGTGGCTTATGTTTCTCCCAGATTCTCCGGCTTCAACGTGACCGTGGCCTACTCCAACAACGCCATCGGCCAGGAAGCTGTGGCCAACACCGGTGACAACACCGTGTTCGCCATCCTGCCCCGTTACACCAACGGCCCCATCGATGTGGCTCTGAACTACCACCAGATCGACCTGGCAAACGACACCCCTGCCGACAACCAGAAGATCACCAACTGGACCCTGGGCGGCACCTACGACTTCGGCATGGCCAAGCTGGCTGCCTACTATGACCAGAACAAGTGGAAGGACTTCGCTGGCTCTGACGACCTGAAGCTGCGCACCTGGGGCCTGGGCGTGACCGTGCCCTTCGGCAAGCACGCTGTGCTGGCTTCCTACAACACCTCCAAGCTGAAGCTGAACGGTGCCGGTAGCGCTGATGCCGACCAGTGGGCCCTGGGTTACACCTACGCCCTGTCCAAGCGTACCAATGTGTATGCTGCCTATGCTGACATCAGCAACGACAATGCCAACGGTCGTCGTGCCAGCCAGCTGCAACGTCAAACCAGCGTCGGCGACGCCACCAACGCTGGCAACGGCTACCAGAACGGCTTCCAGGTTGGCCTGAAGCACACCTTCTAATCTCGTCTGACGAGACTCTGAAGATCAAACGGGCGCTTCGGCGCCCGTTTTTATTTGTCCGCTCTCCGCAAAGCCATTACAGACCGGAAACAAAAAACCACACCCGCAGGTGTGGCTGTTTTTTCACAGTTACCCCTCACACCGGCCCGCGGGCATCCCGCTTGGCGTCGTTGCGGGTCGCCAGGGCGGCTTCCAGATCCACCACCGGGTATTTGGGCTTGAACTCGGCAAAGGCCCGATAGGCGGTCAGCACCTTGTCGGCGGCGGACTGGCCCTTGAAATCGCCCTTCTCCAGTCCCAGCAGTTCGCACATCTCGTTCCAGGCCATGCCGTCCTGCATGGAGATGAGGTAGCAGTTGATGCCGTCCATGGTCACGGTGAGGGACTGGGGAATGTTCACCACGAACAACATGAGCACGGCCCCCGGCTCGAGGTCGGGCTGGTATTTGCCCAGCACTTCGCGGATGTGGAGGACATCGTCGAGGGAGCCGGCCAGCAGGAGGAGCTTGTCCCCCTCCGCCAGGGCGATGGCCTGGCGCATGACCAGATGGGGGGGCTTGCGCCGCCCCTGGGCATCGCCCACCTCGCCCTCGATCAGGATCAGTTCGCCCCGATAGGCGGACAGGCCCGGATCGCTGCAGGCTTCCTTGAAATTGGTGTTGAACAGCAGTTGATCTTGCTCGTAACGGTCGAACAGCATGGTTTGCTCCCTGTCTTGATTTGAACCGAGGCTCAACAGCAAGAAGCAAGCCACACCACGAGCGCCACGAATTTTCCTTTCGAAACAGGGAGATGCAAGGGATGGCCGCTCCGGATTCCTTGTCGGCAAGACGACAAGGAAGAGTCATCGACGGATGCAGGGGGGAGCAGACCGGCCCGGGTCAGCGCCCGGCCTCGATGAGGCGCCGGGCCCGGACGGCAGCGGCCAGTTCGTCCAGCACCTGGACGCTGGCTTCCCAGCCCAGGCAGGCATCGGTGATGCTCTTGCCGTAAGCCAGCGGCTGGCCCGGAACCAGATCCTGGCGCCCTTCTTCCAGATGGGATTCGACCATGACGCCCATGATCCGCTCTTCCCCCGCCTGTAGTTGGGCCGCCACGTCCCGGGCCACTTCTGCCTGGCGACGGTAATCCTTCTTGCTGTTGCCATGGGAGAGGTCGATCATCAGGCGCTGGGCCAGACCGGCAGCAGCCAGTTCCTGACAGGCGGATTCCACATGGGGAGCGTCATAGTTGGGCTCCCTGCCGCCGCGCAGGATTACGTGGCAGTCCTCGTTGCCGGCCGTGGAAACGATGGCAGAGTGCCCCGCCTTGGTGACGGAGAGGAAATGGTGCGGCGCGTTGGCAGCCCGGATGGCATCCACGGCGATCTTCACGTTTCCGTCCGTGCCGTTCTTGAAGCCCACCGGGCAGGACAGGCCGGAAGCCAGCTCCCGGTGCACCTGGGATTCGGTGGTGCGGGCTCCGATGGCGCCCCAGGCGATCAGGTCGGCCGTGTACTGGGGAGTGATGGTGTCGAGGAACTCGGTGGCGCAGGGCAGGCCCAGGCCAGCGATGTCGTGCAGGATGCGCCGGGCCAGACGCAAGCCGGTGTTGATGTCGTAGCTGCCATCCAGATGGGGGTCGTTGATGAGGCCCTTCCAGCCCACCGTGGTGCGCGGCTTTTCGAAATAGACGCGCATGACCACCAGCAGATCGGCATCGAGCCGTGCCGCCTCGGCCTTGAGGCGGCGGGCGTAATCCAGGGCCGCCAGCGGGTCATGGATCGAACACGGGCCAATGATCACCACCAGCCGGTCATCGGCGCCATGCAGGATGCGGTGGATGGCCTGCCGGGCGGCATGGGTGCACTGCCGGGCCGCCGGGGAGGCGGGGCAATCGGCCAGCACCCGGGATGGCGGCAGCAGTTCCTTGATGTCGAGAATGCGGAGATCGTCGGTGACGGGGATCTGGGGCTGGGACATGGCGGCTCCTCGAAGGACAGGGGGAAAATTCTACCCGACCCGCCCTGCGGCCCGCCCCTGCCCAGGCCGCAAGCGCCCACGACGACAGCAGAGGCCAGGGCGACAAGGCTGTCGCCCCGGACCGCGCCAGCCCGCTCAGGCGAGTTTCTTGAGGGCGAGCAGGGCTTCCCGGCGGGTGAGCTGGCCCACCAGACGGGAGCCATCGATGACCGGGTAGCTCCGGTAGGGCTCCGCGACGAACAGTTCCACCGCGTCGGCCAGGGAGGAATCGGCATCCAGGGTCTTGACCTGCCGGGTCATGAACTGGCTGACGGGGCCGCCGGGCTGCTCGTAGTAGGTGGCGTTCAGGGCCACCTTGAGGCAGTCCTTCTCGGAGAGGTAGCCCACGAGGCAGCCGCTGCCATCCACCACCGGAGCGCCGCTCAGGCGGTGCTCCAGCAGTCGGTCGATGGCATCGAGCACCTCCATGTCGGGGCTGAAACTGAGGTGATCTTCCACCATGTAGTCCTTGACCAGCATGGATTTGAGCATGGTTATTCCTCCTTGGCCTGGGCCTGTTCCCGGGCTTGCGCCAGGGCCCGCATGCGGGCCTTGCGTCTGTCACAGGGGTTCTTGCAGCCGGCGGCGCATTCCACGTCCAGTTCCTTGTAGCCGCCGCAACTGCCGGCGATGGGCTTTCTGCCGAACATCACGCCGATGGCCATGATGAGGACCAGAAAGACGATGACGCCAAAGGTGATCAGGAACATGTCCATGAAGCGCCGCCTCCTCGTTGCCGACCCTCAGCCGCCAAAGTCGTCGAGCAGGATATTCTCCCGCTCCACGCCCAGATCCAGCAGCATCTTGATGACGGCGGCGTTCATCATCGGGGGGCCGCACATGTAGAACTCGCAGTCCTCCGGTGCCGGATGGTGCTTGAGGTAGTTCTCGTACAGCACGTTGTGGATGAAGCCGGTGTAGCCGGTCCAGTTGTCCTCCGGCAGGGGGTCGGACAGGGCCAGATGCCACTCGAAGTTCGGATTCTCCTCGGCCAGCTTGTCGAACTCCTCGACGTAGAAGGCTTCCCGCATCGAGCGCGCACCATACCAGAAGCTGATCTTGCGCTTCGATTTCAGGCGCTTCAACTGGTCGAAGATGTGCGAGCGCATCGGGGCCATGCCGGCACCGCCACCGATGAAGACCATCTCGTTGTCGGTATCCCGGGCGAAGAATTCGCCAAAGGGGCCGTAGACCGTGATCTTGTCGCCCGGTTTCAGGCTGAAGACGAAGGATGACATCTTGCCCGGCGGAATGTCGTCCCGGCCCGGCGGGGGCGAGGCGATCCGGATATTGAACTTCACGACGCCCTTCTCTTCCGGGTAGTTGGCCATGGAGTAGGCGCGGATCACCGGTTCGTCGACACGCGAGACGTAGCGCCACATGTTGAACTTGTCCCAATCGCCGCGATATTCAGGCTGGATGTCGAAGTCCTTGTAGTGCACCACATGGGGGGGACATTCCAGTTGCACGTAACCGCCGGCGCGAAAATCGACGTTCTCCCCCTCGGGCAGGCGCAAGGTGAGTTCCTTGATGAAAGTGGCCACGTTGGGGTTGGACTCCACCGTGCACTCCCACTTCTTGACGCCGAAGACCTCCTCGGGGACCTCGATTTTCATGTTCTGCTTGACCGGAGTCTGGCAGGACAGACGCCAGCCGGCCTTGGCCTCGCGCCGGGTGAAGTGGGAGGCCTCGGTCGGCAGCATGTCGCCGCCGCCTTCATGCACCTGGCACTTGCATTGGGCGCAGGTACCACCGCCGCCACAGGCCGACGACAGGAAGATGTTGTTGCTGGCCAGGGTCTGCAGGAGCTTGCCGCCTGCCGGCACGGTGATCTTGCGCTCCCCGTTGATCTCGATTTCCACATCGCCGGACGACACCAGCTTGGCCCGGGCGGCGAGAATGAAGACCGCCAGCGCCAGGACGATGGCGGTGAACATGCCGATGGCGAGCAGGATTTCCTGAATGTTCATGCCTGCCTCTCCTTACAGTTGAATGCCCGAGAAGGACATGAAGCCCAGGGACATCAAGCCGATGGTGATGAAGGTGATGCCCAGGCCCTGGAGGCCTTCGGGCACGTCGCTGTACTTCAGTTTCTCGCGGATGCCCGCCAGCAGCGCGATGGCGAGCGCCCAGGAAAAGCCGGAGCCCAGGCCGTAGACCACGCTCTCGCTGAAGTTGTAGTCGCGCTCGACCATGAACAAGGTGCCGCCCATGATGGCGCAATTGACGGTGATCAAGGGCAGGAACACCCCCAGCGCGTTGTAAAGACTGGGCACGTATTTGTCGAGCAACATTTCGAGGATCTGCACCATGGCGGCGATGATGCCGATGTAAGAGAGCAGACCGAGGAATGACAGGTCGACATCGGGCAATCCGGCCCAGGCCAGGGCCCCATCCCTGAGCAGCCAGGTGTAGATCAGGTTGTTGGCCGGCACCGTGATCGCCTGCACGACGATGACCGCGATGCCAAGACCAATGGCAGTTTCGACCTTCTTCGAGATGGCGATGAAGGTACACATGCCGAGGAAGAAGGCCAGCGCCATGTTCTCGATGAACAGGGCCCGCACGAAGAGGCTCAGATAATGTTCCATGTCAGCAGCCCTCCTTGTCGCTCACCTGGGGCGCCAGGCGGAACGGCGCCGGTTCCTTCTGTTCGGTGCGCCAGGTGCGCAGGCCCCAGATGATGAGCCCGATGAGGAAGAAGGCCGAGGGCGGCAGGAGCAGCAAGCCGTTGGGTACATACCAGCCGCCGTCCTTGACCAGGGACAGAATTTCCACACCGAACAACTTGCCGGCACCGAACAGTTCGCGCACCACCCCCAGGGTGATGAGCATGGCGCTATAGCCCAGGCCGTTGCCGATGCCATCCAGGAAGGAAATCCAGGGCGGGTTCTGCATGGCGAAGGCTTCGGCCCGGCCCATGACGATGCAGTTGGTGATGATCAGCCCCACGAACACCGAGAGCTGCTTGGCCAGGCTGAAGGCATAGGCTTTCAGGATCTGGTCCACCACGATCACGAGGGAGGCGATGATGACCATCTGCACGATCATCCGGATGGAGGCCGGAATCTGGGTGCGGATCATGGCGATGAACAGGTTCGAGAACCCGGTCACCAGGGTCAGTGCCACGGACATCACGAGGGCCGTATTGAGGTTGGAGGTCACCGCGAGCGCCGAACAGATGCCGAGGATCTGCAGGCCGATCGGGTTGTTGGCAAAGATGGGGTTAAGCAGTACTTCCTTGGCTGTGTGCTTGGACATGATCAAGCTCCCTGCTGGCGCAGCTTGGCGAGGTAGGGGCCGAAGCCCTGCTCACCGAGCCAGAATTGCAACAGACGGTCGACGCCATTGCTGGTCAGCGTGGCGCCGGCCAGGGCATCCACCTGGTGGGCGGCGTCCGGACTGGCCGGGTCGACCCCGCCCTTGACGATCTTGATGACCGGCTTGCCCGAAGCGTCGAACAGGGTCTTGCCGGGCCACATGCCCTTCCACTTGGGGTTATCCACCTCGCCACCCAGCCCCGGCGTCTCGGCGTGCTGGTAGAAACCCAGCCCCACCACGGTGTTGAGGTCCGGCTTGATGGCCAAAAAGCCGTGCAGGGTGGACCACAAACCATAACCGCGGATGGGCAGGATCAGGGCTTCGAGACGGCCCTCCTGCTCCAGCATGTAGACGGTGGTGTAGCGCTCGCGCCGCTTGATCAGGGCGATGTCCTGACCAGGCGGGAGGGCTTCGGACTGTTTCGGGTCCTTGGCGGCCTTGAGCGGGTCGAAAGTGACGGGATCGAGACTGTCGTTGTACTCGCCGGTGGAGAGATCGACGACGCGGGCCTTGATCCGGCGGTTGAACAGTTCCTTCACCTCACGGGAAGAAAGCCCCTCGCCCCCCAGACCGGCGATGGCGAGGATGCTGCGCTGCTTGTCCAGCAAGCGGTTCTCGATCTGCACCGGCTTCAGGGCGACGGCAGACCCCGCCACAAAGACGGATGCGACCAGGCTGACGGCCAGCGCCACGAACAGGGTGCGGCCGGTCGATTCTTTATTGGACATGACGTGCCATCCTCCGCTTGATGTTGGCCGCGACCACGAAGTGGTCGATCAAGGGGGCACAGAGGTTGGCGAACAGGATCGCCAGCATCATGCCCTCGGGGAATGCGGGGTTCACCACCCGGATGAGCACCACCATCACGCCGATGAGCGCCCCGAAGATCCACTTGCCGGTGTTGGTCATCGAGGCCGACACCGGGTCCGTGGCCATGAAGATCATGCCGAAGGCGAAGCCTCCCAGCACCAGATGCCAGTGCCAGGGCAGGGCGAACATGGGGTTGGTGGCGGAACCGAGGACATTGAAGGTGAGGCTCATGGCCACCATGCCCAGCATCACCCCGGCGACGATGCGCCAGGAAGCAATCTTCATCACCAGCAGCACGGCGCCACCGATCAGGATGGCCAGGGTGCTGGTCTCGCCAATGGAGCCCTGGAGCTTGCCCAGGAAGGCATCCCACCAGGTCAGGCCACCAGCGGTGATCATCTCCACCCCGCCAGCCGCCGCCAGGCTCAGGGGCGTGGCACCGGTGAAACCATCGACGGCGGTCCAGACCGCATCGCCGGAAATCTGCGCCGGATAGGCGAAGAACAGGAAGGCCCGGCCGGTGAGCGCCGGGTTGAGGAAGTTCTTGCCCGTGCCGCCGAACACCTCCTTGCCGATCACCACGCCGAAGCTGATGCCCAGCGCCACCTGCCACAGGGGAATGGAAGGCGGCAGGGTGAGCGCGAACAGCACCGAGGTGACGAAGAAGCCCTCGTTGACCTCATGCCGGCGGATGGTGGCGAACAGCACCTCCCAGAAGCCGCCCACCACGAAGGTGACCAGGTAAATGGGCAGGAAGTAGGCCGCCCCATGCACCAGGTTGTCCCAGACGCTGCCCGGATCGAATCCGGCGAACAGGGCGATCAGCCCCAGGCGCCAGTTGTCCTGGGCGGCCAGCAGTTCGGGATTGGCGGCGAAGATGGTGTTGGCCTGGTGGCCCACATTCCACATGCCCGCGAACATGGCCGGGAAGGTGCACAACCAGACGGTGATCATCATCCGCTTCAGGTCCAGACCGTCGCGGACGTGGGCCGTGCTGCGGGTGACGCTGCCGGGCTTGAACAGCCCGGTGTCGATGGCTTCGTACAGGGCGTACCACTTCTCGTACTTGCCACCCTTGTGAAAATGGTGCTCGATGCTGTCGAGCCAGGCGCGCAGACCCATGCTCACCCCTCCTTCTCGATACGCGTGAGGTTGTCACGCAGAATGGGACCGTACTCGTACTTGCCGGCGCAGACGTAGGTGCACAGGGCCAGGTCCTCCTCGTCCAGCTCCAGGCAGCCCAGCTTCTGGGCCATCTCCGTGTCGCCGACGATCAGGTAGCGCAAGAGCTGGGTCGGCAGGATGTCGAGCGGCATCACTTCCTCGTAATTGCCGATGGGCACCATGGCCCGGGGACTGCCGTTGGTGCTGGTGGTGAAATCGAAACACTTGCCGGGCATCAGCTTCGACAGGTAGAGGTTCATCACCGAATGCTTGTCGACACCGGCGCGCAGGTAGTGCAGGAATTCCCGCTCCTTGCCTTCCCGCAGACAGGAGACCTGCTGGTGGTAGCGCCCCAGCCAGGCAAAGGGGCCGGAGGCGGTGCGCCCGCCGAACACGGAACCGGAAATCACCCGCACATCGCCGAACTTGATCTCGCCTTGCACCAGATCATCGAGACTCGCTCCCAGACGGGTGCGCAGCAGGCGCGGCCGATCCACCACGGGTCCTCCCAGGGCCACCACCCGCTCGGTCCAGAGCTGGCCGGTGGAAAAGAGTTTGCCCACGGCAATCACATCCTGATAACCGATGTGCCAGACGGTCTTGTGCGCGTCCACCGGATCGAGAAAATGGATGTGGGTGCCCGGCAGGCCCGCCGGGTGCGGGCCGGCAAAGCGCGCGCAATGCACCCCCGGCAGGTCCGCGCCGGGAATTTCGCCGTGTTCCCCGGCGCAGAGGAAAACCCTCGCCAGGCGGGTCAGCACTTGCACGCCGCGCCGGAAATCGGCACGGTGCTCGGCGATGACGAGGCCGGGATCAGCCGCCAGAGGATGGGTGTCGATGGCCGTGACGAAGATCGAGGACGGGGTGCTGTCTACCGCCGGCACCTTGCTGAAGGGCCGGGTGCGCAGGGCCGTCCACAAGCCAGACTGCTGCAGGTTCTGGCGCACCTTGTCCGGGGCCAGGTCCGGCAATTCATGATCGGAATAGGCCGCGAAGGACTCGGCCTCATCCCCGTCGAGATCGATCACCACCGATTGCAACACCCGCTGGGCACCACGATGGATGGCGCTGACCACCCCGGCACCCGGCGCGGTGAAATGCACACCGGGCGTCTTCTTGTCCGAGAACAGCACCTGTCCAAGCCTGACCCGATCACCGACCTGCACTGCCATCGTGGGCTTCATACCGTGATAGTCGAAGCCGATGACCGCCACGCTGCGCACGGGCCGAGCGGGCTCGATGCGCTGTTCGGGTGCGCCGGTGATGGGCAAATCCAGTCCGCGTTTGATTCGTATCATGCGCTTTCAGCCCCATCTCTGGTGTGGAAACGTAAGGGAGGCAACGGCACCCCCACGGCGCGAGCACCCAGGGATGCGGCCTCCCCGTATCAAAAAAACAGATAAATTATATAAGACTAAAACCTTGGCGCCATCGTTGCCGCCCCCCTGCCCGCGTATTTCATCAAACCCTTATCGAGACGGAGGATGGAGCCGGAGGTAGCTCAACACCAGTAGGTGAGCAGGCCGATGGCGATGCCGGCCACGAAGATGGCGCCCACCCCGCCCAGCAGGGCATGGACCGCCAGACGGCGGGTGTCGCGCCCGTACTTCTCCTTGTTGCGCTCGGAGAGGTAGTTGGCCAGATTGCCAAGGCAGTAGATGATCGCCATGGCGAAGAAGAACAGCAGATAGATCAGCCCCAGGTACTGGCTGTTGCTCAGGGTGCGGCAGTGCTGCAAGGACACCCCGAGCAGGTGCATCAGGCCGTCGTAACGGAGCGCGATGCGCATTCCGAAGTACATGACGATGCCGAAGGCCGTCAGGACCGCGATGACGATCCAGGTGGACGGCTGCAGGAACATGCGGCCGATGAGCCGCAGTTCGTGGGCGACCTCCCCGAAGAATTCCGATAACCAGCGCATCAGGCCGACGTGCCCCCCACCGTGATGCCATCGAGACGCAAGGTGGGCTGACCGACGCCCACCGGCACGCTCTGGCCTTCCTTGCCGCAGGTGCCGACCCCCGGGTCCAGGCGCATGTCGTTGCCGATCATGGAAATCCGGGTCATGGCATCAGGGCCGTTGCCGATCAGGGTGGCCCCCTTGAGCGGTGCGCCCACCCGGCCGTCCTCGATCAGGTAGGCCTCGCTCATGGAAAAGACGAACTTGCCGCTGGTGATGTCCACCTGGCCGCCACCGAAATTGGCCGCGTAGATACCTTTTTTCACCGAACGGATGATTTCTTCCGGCGCCTTGTCGCCCGCCAGCATGTAGGTGTTGGTCATGCGCGGCAGGGGCAGGTGGGCGAAGGATTCGCGCCGGCCATTGCCGGTCGGGGCGACGCCCATCAGCCGGGCGTTGAGGCGGTCCTGCAGGTAGCCCTTGAGGATGCCGTCCTCGATCAAGATCGTGGCCTGGGTAGGATTACCCTCGTCGTCGATGGTGAGCGAACCGCGCCGGTGCGGCAGGGTGCCGTCGTCCATCACGGTCACGCCCGGAGCGGCCACCCGCTGCCCCACCCGGCCCGAGAAGGCGGAACTGCCCTTGCGGTTGAAATCCCCCTCCAGGCCGTGACCCACCGCCTCGTGCAACAGGATGCCCGGCCAGCCGGAGCCAAGCACCACGGTCATTTGCCCGGCCGGGGCGGGCCGGGCGTCGAAGTTGACGCTGGCCTGATGCACCGCCTGCCGGGCAAACTCCTGGAGCACGGCATCGCTGAAATAGCCATAGTCGAAACGGCCGCCCCCACCGGCGGAGCCCTGCTCCCGGCGCCCCTGGTCCTCGATGATGACGCTCAGGGAAACCCGCACCAGGGGCCGCACGTCGGCCGCCAGACGACCATCGGAACCGGCCACCAGGATCACTTCCCACTCACCGGCCAGGCCCGCCATGACCTGCACCACCCGGGGGTCCTCGGCCCGGGCGAAGGCTTCGAGGCGCTCCAGCAGCCGCACCTTTTCCTCCGCCGGCAGCGAGGCGAGGGGATCGGCGGCGGCATAGAGGGGCGGCGGCAGGGAGCGGGCGGCCATGACCGGCAGACGGCCGTCCTGGCCGGCGGCGCCGATGGCGCGCACGGCCGCGGCGGCATCGGTCAGCGCGGCCATGCTGATGTCGTCGGAATAGGCAAAAGCAGTCTTCTCGCCGCTGATGGCGCGCACTCCCACTCCCTGGTCGATGTTGAAGCTGCCGGACTTGACGATGCCCTCGTCCAGGCTCCAGGACTCGGAGCGGGAATACTGGAAGTAGAGGTCGGCGTAGTCCACCTGATGCCCCATGATCCGGCCGAAGACGCGGGCCAGCCGGTCGGCATCCAGGTCGTAGGGTTGCAGCAGCAGGGACTCGGCCAGGGCCAGGGGGCTCGAAACGGCGGGGTGGTTCATGGTTCTCCTTGTTCGGCCGGCACGGGCCAGCCCAGTTTTCGGTGTTGCAACGCCGGCAACTGACGGCGCACTTGGGCCAGACGGGCGTGGCTGAGATCGGCCAGCACCAAGCCTGGGCCTTTGTCCTTGCGATCGAGTATCTCCCCCCAGGGGTCCACGATCATGCTGTTACCGTGGGTGAGACGGCCGTTTTCGTGCCGCCCGCCCTGGCCCACGGCGAGCACGTAGCATTGATTTTCGATGGCCCGGGCACGCAAGAGGATTTCCCAGTGCGCCCGGCCGGTAACTTCGGTGAAGGCGGCAGGCACCAGGATCAGGTGCATCTGTCCCAGTTGCCGATACAGCTCGGGAAAGCGCAGATCGTAACAGATGGACAGGCCGACGCGGCCAAAGGGCGTATCGACGGCCACCGGCAGCGCTCCGGCCTCGATGCAGGCGGCTTCGTCGTAAGACTCCTGCCCATCGTCGAAAGCAAAAAGGTGGATCTTGTCGTAGCGGGCAACGCAGCGGCCGGCGGGATCGAACACCAGGGTGGCGTTGCGCATCCGGCCGGCGGCGCTGGCCTCCAGGGGAATGGAGCCGGCAAACAGCCAGATGCCGTGGCGCAGAGCCGTCTCCGCCAGCCAGTCCTGCACCGGCCCCTGGCCGAAGGGCTCCCGGGCGGCCAGGCGGGCCGCATCGCTGGCGCCGATGATGGGGAAGTACTCGGGCAGGGCCACCAGCCCGGCCCCCTGGTCCACGGCCTCGGCCACCAGCCGGGCGGCCGTCGCCAGATTGTCGGCCACCCGCGGGCCGGACACCATCTGCACGCCGGCCAGGCGCACATCCTGCAGCAGGGCGCTCATGGCTGCTTCCCCTGGGGGGCCGGGCCGCCCACCTTGTCCACCCGGGGCTCGCTCCAGCTGCCCGTGACCCGATACTGAAAGGCGAACATCTTGTTGAGGGGGTTTTGCATCAGGTTCTGGGCCAGGAGGGCGGCCGCCCCGATCACCGGGTTGATGGCCACGGCGGCGCCGACGGCGGCCATGCCGCCCACTTCCGGCTGCACCGTGACCAGCAGGTTCTGGGTTTCCTTCTGCATGTCCACCGTGCCGTTCATCAACACTTCCCCGGCCGGGCCGTCGATTTTCAGATCCCCCTCGGTCTGCATGATGCCGTTCTGGATGCGCAGCTTGCCGGCAATGCTGTCATAGGCGAATCCGTCGCTGAAGATGTCGCGGAAATCCAGGGTCAGGCGCCGGGTGATGGATTGGAGCGAAAGCAGACCGAGCAACTTGCCCACGCCGGGTTCGACCTTGGAGAACTGCCCTTTCGCCGCCTCCAGCTGCAAGGTACCCCCGAGACTGGCCGGATCGAAGGCCACCGGGGAACCGGCCCAGTCCACCTTACCGCTCAGGGTGGCGGTACCGCCCCGCACGGCACCGGGATAACCCAGACGCTCCAGCAGGCGGCCCGTATCGGCGGCCTCGAGGCGGAAATCCAGGCGGGTGCGCTGGTTGCCCTGCACCTCCCAGGCACCGTTGCCGGTGAGCCGGGCATCCGGGTTGTCGATCAGGATCTGGTTCAGGTTCCAGCGCCCGCCAGCGTTCTCGGCCCGCAGCTCCACCCGGCCAAGGCGGCGGCTGCCCACCGCGAAATCGCCCACCCGGATGTCCATGGCCGGCAGGCTTTCGAGCAGTTCGGAACTGACCGGACTGCCGGACTGGCCGCCTTGCAGCCGCAAGCGCCTGAGATCGGCAGTGACCCGCCCCTGGCCGCTGCCATCCCAGGACAGCTCGCCCACCGCCTCCCGCGCCGCAAGCTGGATGCGCCAGCGGCTGCCTTCGGGGCGCAGGCGCAGGCTCACCTCGCCGAAATCATGGCCCAGGGCCCGGAGCTGGCCGGCCTGGATGGCCACCAGCGCGAGAGGCAGGGCCGGGGCCGGTGCCTTGCCCGCCGGCGCGCCGCCGGAACCCAGGATCTGGCGCCACTGGTCCGCATCGAGCTTTTCCTGGGTGATGTACACCGCCACCCCCTTGTCCGCCAGCCGCGCCGCTTCGCCGATGCCGATGCCGCCCCGCTCCAGCACGAAGCCCCCGCCCTGCCGCACCCGGATCAACTGGCCGCCCAGCACCTGCCCCAGGCTCAGGTCGATCTGTTCCCGCTGCACCCCGCCCCTGGCCGTGAGGGACGACTTCTCCAGGCGCAGCGGCAGGTTCTCGCCCGCACTCTTGTTGAACGGGGCCGGCAGGCTGGAGGACAGCCCCTGCAAGGAGGAGGTCACGATGAAGTCCGCCGTCTTGCCCCGCACCCGCACCTCCGCCTGCCAGGAGGCACCGCCCGAGAGATGGTCGAACAAGGGCAGGTCCAGCTGACGCCGTAACTCCCTTGCCGTGAAGCCGCCCTGGGCCTTGATCTGCACTCCGCCGGCCGCAGACAGGGCCGCCAGCTTCATGGGCTGCCCAAGGAAACTGCCGCTCACCTCGGGCGCAGTGACGGAGGCTTCGGTGAAATCCAGGTGGCCGCGCACCCCGGTAGCCGCAGGCAGCCCCTGGACGAAAGTGATCCGGTTCTGGTCGAAGTGATAGCGCCCCTTGATCCGGCTGGCGTCGATGTGGCGCAGGGGCAGGTCCAGGCTCAGCTCCAGCCGGCCATCGCCCTGGGCGCTCATGCCCTCGGTGAAATGGTCGATGGTGGCGGCCACCGGGCTCTGCTCGATGAAGCGCAGGAATTCCGAGGTGGGGCCGCTGGCATGGCCCTCCACCAGCAGCTGCTCCTCGGGCACGTCGAAATCGGGAATCACCACCTTCACGTCCGCCAGCCGGGCGCCGAGGATGCGCCCGGCGCTGGCCTTGATCTCCATGCCGACGCCGAAGCGCATGTCCGCCGCCACTCCCTCGATCACCGGCCAGCCCTGGGCATAGTGGATGGTCACGTCCCGGGCCTTGGCGGTAATGAGGAATTGCCCCTGGGCCGGGTCCCGGAAGGGAAAATGTTCGAGATTGCCCTTGAGGATGAGGCGGGCGTCGTAACCGGTGCCCGCCAGCAGCCCCTGGCGCAGCCAGGCCGGCACATCGGCATTGACGGCCTTGGGAATGAAGCGCCACGCCTCCGTGGCCCGGGCGTTATCGAGGCCGCCTTGCAGGTCGATGATCCCCGGCCCGCCCGGCACGCTGCGGTAGGTGCCGCTCACCTGGCCGCTGGCATGGGGGCCGCTGAAGTCGACCCGGTCGATCCCGATGGCCACCCCGTCCGCCTCGGGCTTCCACTGTACCTGGGCGACGAGCCGCTCGAGGGGAATCTCCGGCTCGGCGAATACGGCCGGCAGTTCCAGGGCGGAGGCGCGGGTATCGAGGACCAGGTTGCCGCCCTTCTCGCTCGCCTCGACCCGGCCCGCCAGCCCCCGGGCGCCGGGCACGACCCCATGTGCCTTGAGGCCAAGTCCCTCGAAACCTGCCTTGAGACTGTAGCGGCGCCACTGGCCATCCCGGGCGTCCCAACTCAGCTGCAACTGCCGGACCCGGCCCCGGGGCTCATGCCTTGCCAGCAGGTCTCGGCCCACCGCGTCCAGGGGCAGGTAGGCCGCCAGGGAGGCGAGCGCCTCCAGGTCGAGCGTGTTGGCGGAGAAGGCACCGCGCCCCGGCTGCCCGGGCTCGCCGCGCCACTCGCCCTTCAGGTCCAGGGGCTGGATTTCCAGGCCATCCCGGGTCCGCAGGGCCAGCTGGCGGGTTTCCAGGCGGAACTGCCCCGCCCCCTGGCGCAGCATCACCCGGCCGCTCAGGCGTTGCAGATCCAGCTCCGGCAGATCCCGGGCCAGACGGATGCGCAGGTCGGCCAGGAGCAGGTCCGCCGTGCCCCGCCAGACCCCATCCTCCCGCCCGGCCCAGAGCCGCAGCGCCCCCCGGCCCCGGGGCAGATCCACCGGATAGTCGATCCAGGCCTTCCAGGCTGCCAGATCGGCATAGTCGAGACGGGTGTAGACCTCCCCTTCCCACTCGGCCAGGGGTTGCGCCGCCCGGCCGTGGAACTCGCCCCGCACATCCAGCCCCGAGGCCAGCCCCTCCGGCGGCAGCGCCGTCAGGCCGAAACGGTGGCGACTGCCGCTGTTGTCCAGTTCCAGGTGCAGGTCCTCGAGGATCAGGGGCGGTGCCTGGCGCAGCTCATCCTCCCAGGCGAGGATGGCCCCCTGGATGCGAATGCGTCCCTGGTCGAGCACCCACTGCAGGGCCCCGGAGTCCCCCTCGCCGGCGGTGGAAATGCCGGCCACGAAGATTTCGCCACGGCTATCACGCCGGATCTGCAGGGCCGGCCGCTCCAGGACCAGCAGGGCGAAGCGGGGCTCGCCACGCCACAGGCTCTGCCAGGACAACACCCCTTCCACCCGTTCCAGGGTCAAGGCCGGACTGCTGCCGCCGTCGAAAATGCGCACATCCTCGAGCACCAGGCCGGGATTGAGCCCGTCCCAGCGCGCCTGGAGCCTGCCGATGCGCACCGGCAGGCCAAGCGCCTGGCTGGCGGCCGCCTCGATCCGGGGCTGGTGGCGATGCACATCGGGCAACACCGCGTAGCGCAACACCAGGACCAGGGCCACGAAGGCGAAATACAGGCCGAGCAGGCCCCAGCCGAGCCAGCGCAGCCCCCGGCGCACCTGCGGCCGGGCCAGCCAGGGCCACAGGAAACGCAGGCGGTAATAGCAGGCGGCGCGCAGTTCCGGGGAAAGAAAATTTGCCAAGGCTTTTGCCAACTGGAAGGGAGGCTCTCTAAAATGGGCCGGATATAGACCACGGGGCCCGCCATTTTATCCCGAGCCCCGCCCTCCTCCGGAAAATCATGGAAAACATCCCCGACCCCCGCTGGGCCCGCGCCCTGACCCACAGCCACTACCTGCGCCAGCTTTTCGCCGCCCGACCGGAACTGCCCGAACAACTCGCCCATGCATGGCAACGCCCCCTGTCGGAAGACAGCCTGCGGGCGGCCCTGCGCCCCGAAGCGGCAGACGACGAGACCCTGAAACGGCAGTTGCGCCGCCTGCGCCAGCAGGCCATGGCCCACCTGGAATTGCGCGACCTGTGCGGCCTGGCCCCCCTGAGCGAGGTCGTGGAAAGCATGACCCTGCTGGCCGACGTGACCACCAATGCGGCCCTCGACCATCACCACCGGCAACTGGCCCAGACCTACGGGGAGCCCCTGGACCACCAGGGCCGGCCCCAGCGCCTGCTGGTGATCGGCATGGGCAAGCTGGGCGGGCGGGAACTGAACGTTTCTTCGGATGTGGATTACATCTTCGTGTATCCGGAAGACGGAGAAACCGCCGGACCAAAAAAGATCGACAATTTCGACTTCTTCAACCGCCTGGGCAAGCGCCTGATCGCCGCCCTGGGAGAAGTCACCGGCGACGGCCAGGTGTTCCGGGTGGACATGCGCCTCCGACCCAATGGCGACTCCGGCCCCCTGGTCTGCTCCCTGGATGCCCTGGAAAACTACTTCATCACCCAGGGCCGGGAGTGGGAGCGCTACGCCTGGATCAAGGCCCGGGTCATGAACACCGGCGCCAACGCCGAGGGCCAGCAAGCCGAATGGATGGCCGCCCTGGGCAAGATGTCGCGCCCCTTCGTGTTCCGCAAGTACCTGGATTTCGGCGCCATCAACGCCATGCGCGACCTGCACGCCCAGATCCGCCGGGAAGTGGCGAGGAAGGACATGGCCGAACACATCAAGCTGGGGCCAGGCGGCATCCGCGAGATCGAATTCATCGCCCAGGTGTTCCAGCTGATCCGGGGGGGCCGCGACCCGGGTCTGCAGATCCGCCCGACCCTGCCGGTGCTCAAACGGCTGGCCGAGCGCGGCATCATCCGCCCGGAAACCGAGCAGGAACTCAGCCAGGCCTACGAATTCCTGCGCAAGCTGGAACACCGGCTCCAGTATGTCGAGGACAAGCAGACCCACATGCTGCCCGAAAGCGCGGCAGAGCAGGCCCTGATCGCCGCGAGCATGGACTTCCCCGACTGGAACAGCCTGCTGGCCACCCTCAATGCCCACCGGCAGAAGGTGAGCGCCCACTTCGAGGCCATCTTCTCCGACCCCGGGGAAGGTGAGCATCCCCTGGCTGCCCTGTGGCTTGGGCAGATGGACCAGGACAGTGCCCTGGAACAATTGGAAGCCCTCGGTTTCGGCCAGCCCGGCCCGACCTGGGAACGGCTCGAAGCCCTGCGCCAGTCGAGCCGCTATCAGCAGCTTCCCAGCAAGAACCGGGAACGCCTGGACGCGGTGGGACCACGCCTGATCGACCTGGCGCGGCAGCACCGGGACCCGGACCTGATCCTGGCCCGGGGGCTGGACTTCCTCGAGACCATCGCGCGCCGCGGCGCCTACCTGGCCCTGCTGCAGCAGTACCCCCAGGCCCTGCAGAAGGTGGCCGACATGGTGGGCGCCTCGTCCTGGGCCGCCACCTACCTGAACCGCCACCCCATCCTGCTGGACGAACTGCTCGACCCGCGCCTCCTGGAAGTGGCCACCGACTGGCCCGCCTTCCGCGCCGACCTGGAGCGCCGCCTGGCCGAGGCCGACGGCGACACGGAACGGGAAATGGACCTGCTCCGGGAGGTGCACCACGCCCAGATCTTCCGCCTCCTGGCCCAGGACCTGGCCGGTCTGCACAGCATAGAGCGCATCTCCGACCATCTCACCGAGCTGGCCGACATCCTGGTGCAAACCACCCTGCGTCTGTGCTGGAGCAAACTCAAGACCCGCCACCGGGACGAGCCCGCCTTCGCGGTGATCGGTTACGGCAAGCTGGGGGGCAAGGAACTGGGCTATGCCTCGGACCTGGACATCATTTATCTCTACGACGACGACAGCCAGGAC
Source organism: Betaproteobacteria bacterium UBA2592 (assembly GCA_002340095.1). Lineage (GTDB taxonomy): Bacteria > Pseudomonadota > Gammaproteobacteria > Burkholderiales > Rhodocyclaceae > Azovibrio. Next base: position 66,068 of record DDKS01000006.1, on the reverse strand, counting down.
GCCCAGCAGAACTACACCCGTCTCGGCCAGCGCATCAACACCTGGCTGTCCAGCCAGACTCCGGCAGGCATCCTGTTCGAGACCGACCTGCGCCTCAGACCCAACGGCGACGCCGGCCTCCTGGCCTGCCCCCTGGAGGCTTTCCGCGACTACCAACTGCACCAGGCCTGGGTATGGGAACACCAGGCCCTGACCCGGGCCCGCTTCGTGGCCGGAGACCCGGCCGTGGGCGAACGCTTCGAGGCCATCCGCCAGGAAATCCTCTGCCAGCAGCGGGAACTGCCGAAACTCCGGGAGGAAGTGCTGGCCATGCGCCAGAAGATGCTCGACAACCATGCCAGCCGCGACCCGGAACGCTTCGACCTGAAGCAGGACCCGGGCGGCATCATCGATGTGGAATTCATGGTCCAGTACCTGATCCTCGGCCATGCTCATGACCACCCGCAGCTGACTGCCAACCTGGGCAACATCGCCCTCCTGAAGATGGCGGCCGAACTGGGCCTGATCCCCGTCGACCTGGCCGAGGGTGCCCGCAACGCCTACCGGGAATACCGGCGCCTGCAGCACATCAACCGCCTCAACGACGCCCCCGGGTCGCGCCTGCCCCGCACCCGGGTGGAACACCATATCCAGGCCGTGAAACGGCTCTGGCAAACCCTTTTCGCCTGAGGAAGCCCCATGACCCAACCCGCTCCCCATCCCTGGCAGTTCGTGCGCATCGGCGGTTTCGACCAGGTCAGCCTGGAAAACCGGGAAGACCTGGCCCGTCTTGGCGAACTCGACCAGAAGCTCTGGGCGGCCCTGTCGGTGCCGGTCCGGGGACTGGCCATCGACGCAGCCAGCCTGGCCCTGATCGACACGGATGGAGATGGCCACATCCGCCCGCCGGAACTGCTCGAGGCCCTGGACTGGGCCGGATTCCGCCTGCGGGACCGGCAAGTGCTGCTGCATAGCCAGCCGAGGCTGGCCCTCGAACAGATCGACAGCGCCACCCACCCGGACCTGCTTTCCGCCCTCAGGCACATCCTGGCCGGCCTGGGCAGGGCGGACGCCCGGGAAATCTGCGTCGCGGACACCTGCGAGGCGGTGGCCCGCTTTGCCGCCCAGCCCCTGAACGGGGACGGCATCGTCAGCCCCGCGAGCGCCGGTGAGGATGCCGACCTGGCAGCCCTGATCACGGAACTGGCCGCCGCCTACCCCGGCCCGCCGGACCGGAACGGCGCAGCCGGCGTGGATCAGGCCCGGCTCGACCAGTTCCGGGCCGACCTGTCGGCGCTGCTGGCCTGGCAACAGGCAGCGCGCCAGGACCCGGCCTGCCAGCCCCTGGGGGCGGACACGGCCCGCGCCGGCGCCGCCCTGTCGGCCCTGGCGGCCAAGGTGGACGACTACTTCACCCGCTGCCGCCTGGCCGCCTTCGACCCCCGGGCCGCAGCCCTGCTCAATGGCTCCGATGAAGCCTTCCGGGCCCTGGCCGGCCAGAATCTCGCCAGCCCCCCGGATGACATGGCCGCCCTGCCCCTGGCCCTGGTCGGCGCCGGCCGCCCCCTGCCCCTGGAACAGGGCATCAACCCGGCCTGGGCCGCTGCCGTGGCCGACTTCCGGGAACAGGTAGTGCGCCCCCTGCTGGGCGAATGCAAGGAATTGGACGAAGGCCGCTGGCAGGCCATCAAGGCCCGGTTCGCCCCCTGGACCGCCTGGCAGGCGGCCCGGCCTGTCAATCCCATCGCCGGCTGGGCCGCCGAACGGCTCGAGGCCCTCGCCGACGGCGCCCTGACGCGCCGCCTGGAAGCCCTGATCGCCGCCGACCTGGCCCTGAAGCCCGAAGCCGAAGCCATCGCCGCCGCCGACCGGATCACCCGCTACGTGCGCGACCTGCCGGTGCTGCTGCACAACTTCGTCGCCTTCCGCGATTTCTACAGCCGCCAGACCCCGGCGGCCTTCCAGGCCGGCACCCTGTACATCGACGGACGCAGCTGCGAACTGACCCTGGAAGTCCTGGACCCGGCCAAACACGCCGGCATGGCCGGGCTGGCCGGCATCTACCTGCTCTACTGCGACTGCCATCGCAACGGCCAGAAGAAGACCATTGCCGCCGCCATCACCGCCGGAGACGCCGACCAGCTGATCGTGGGCAGGAACGGGGTGTTCTACGACCGCCAGGGACTGGACTGGGACGCCACGGTGACCCGCATCGTGGACCACCCCATCAGCCTGCGCCAGGCCTTCTGGTCCCCCTACAAGAAAGCGGCCAAGCTGATTGCCGAGCAAGTGCAGAAATTCGCCGCCGCCAAGTCGAAGCAGGCCGACGCCCTGCTGGCGGAAAAAGCCACGACAGCCCCGGGAACCCCGGCCGAAGCCGCCAAACCGGCCCCCTTCGATGCGGCCAAGTTCGCCGGTATCTTCGCCGCCATCGGTCTCGCCCTGGGCGCCCTGGGCACGGCCGTGGCCTCGGTGATCACCGGCTTTTTGGGCCTCAAGGCCTGGCAGATCCCCCTGGCCCTGGCCGGCATCCTGCTGCTGATCTCCGGTCCGGCCATGGCCATGGCCTGGTTCAAGCTCCGGAACCGCAGCCTGGCCGCGCTGCTGGATGCCAACGGCTGGGCGGTGAATGCCCGGGCCCGCATCAATATTCCCTTCGGCACCGCCCTCACCCAACTCGCCAGCCTGCCCGACGGAGCGGCGCGCAGCCATCAGGACCCCTACGCCGAACAGAAGAGCCCCATCGGTTTCTTCTTTTTCATCGGCATCCTGATGGCCCTGCTGGCCCTCTACCTGAGCGGCTTCTCCGGCACCTGACCCCCATGCACACCATCGCCCCCCGCCCCATCCGCCGTCCCGCCGGCCAGCGCCGCGTGGAAATCCTCGACCAGACCCGCCTGCCCCATGCCCGCCACTGGCTCGGACTGGACAGCCTCGATGCCGCCGCCCACGCCATCCGCGTCATGCAGGTGCGCGGCGCCCCCCTGATCGGCGCCACCGCCGCCTATGGCCTCGCCCTGGGCCTGGAGCAGGATGCCAGCGACCAAGGGCTGGCGGCCGCCGCCGCCCGGCTGGCTGCCACCCGCCCCACGGCGGTGAATCTGGCCTGGGCCCTGGGACGGATGCTGGCCTGCCTCGCCCCCCTGGAGCCGGAAGCTCGGCCCGCCGCCGCCTGGGTCGAGGCGGACGCCATCGCCGAGGAGGATGCAGCGCAGAACCGGGCCATCGGCCAGCACGGCCTGGCGCTGCTGCAACAGCTACCGCGGCGCCCGGACGGCCCCCTGCAACTGATGACCCACTGCAATGCCGGCTGGCTCGCCACCGTCGAGCAGGGCACGGCCCTGGCACCCATCTACGCCGCCCGGGCGGCGGGCATTCCCGTGCATGTCTGGGTCTCGGAAACCCGCCCCCGCAACCAGGGCCTGCTCACCGCCTGGGAACTCCGGGAGGCCGGCGTGCCCCACACCCTGATCGCCGACAATGCCGCCGGGCAACTGATCCTCACCGGCCAGGTGGATGCGGTCATCACCGGCGCCGACCGCATCGCCGCCAACGGCGACGTGGCCAACAAGGTGGGTACGGTGCTCAAGGCCCTGGCCTGTGCCCACCGGGGCATTCCCTTCTACGTGGCAGCGCCCCGCTCCACCCTCGACTTCGCCTGCCCCAACGGAGCAGCAATTCCCATCGAGGAACGGGAGGGTGACGAATTGCGCCTCGTGGCCGGTCTCGACGAGCAGGGCGGAACCGCCCGGGTACGCCAGATTCCCCTGGACGAAGCCGTGTGCAACCCGGCCTTCGACGTGACCCCGGCCGCCCTGGTCAGCGCCCTGATCACCGAGCGGGGTCACTGCCCTGCCAGTGCCGAGGGACTGCTGGGTCTGTACCCGGAGCAGCGCCATGCTTGAGCGGCAGAGCGAGCTGATCGCCACCGCCCGGGCCATGGCCGCCGCCGGCCTCAACCGGGGCACCGCAGGCAACCTGAGCGTGCGTCACGGGGAGGGTTTTCTCATCACCCCCACGGGCATGGACTACGCCGATCTGGAGCCCGCCGACATCCCCTGGATGGGCCTGGACGGGCGCGTGGAAGGCCGCCGGGAACCTTCTTCCGAATGGCGCTTTCACCGGGACATCTACGCCACCCGGCCCGAGGCCGGCGCCATCCTGCACGCCCACGCCCCCTTTGCGGTCAGCTTGGCCTGCCTGCGCCGGGAAATTCCCCCTTTCCATTACATGATCGCCCGCTTCGGCGGCGACACGGTACGCTGCAGCGCCTACGCCCTGTTCGGCACCCAGGCGCTTTCGGAGGCGGCCCTGGCCGCCCTGGAGGGACGCTCGGCCTGCCTGCTGGCGAACCACGGCATGCTGGTCTTCGGCAAAACCCTGAAACAGGCTCTCGACCTGGGCATTGAACTGGAAGCCCTGTGCGAACAGTACTGGCGTGCCTGCCAGCTGGGCGAACCGGTACTGCTGAACCCGAAGGAAATGGCGGCGGTGCTGGAACGGTTCAAGGGCTACGGGCAGCAGGGCAAACAGTGAGATCACCGGGAGGTTCTGGACTGGGCCCTGCTCTGGGACTGGCGCCCTGGCTCTCCACTGCCATCCCCCTGCTCCAGCACCCGTAGCAGGCAGGCCGTGTCTTCCCTGCCCCAGCCCCGGCCCATCAGGACGTTGAGTTGCTGGCCAACCTGGGCCATCAGGGGCAGGGGCACCCCCAGTTGAAACGCCTGGCGCAGCAGGATGCCGAAATCCTTGTGATGCAGCCGGGCCTCGATGCCGGCGGCGAAATCCCGCTGCACCATGCGCTCGCCCATCACCTCCAGCACCCGGCTGGCGGCGGAGCCGCCGGCCAGGGCCTGCTTCACCCGGGCGGGGTCGGCCCCGGCTGCGGCAGCCAGGTGCAGGGCCTCGGCCACCGCCTCGATGGCAGCCACCATGATCATCTGATTGCAGGCCTTGGCCACCTGGCCGGCGCCACTTTCGCCCACATGGACGATGCGGGACCCCAGGCAGGTCAGAAGCGGCCGCACCCGCTCCAGGGTGGCCGCCTCGCCACCGGCCATGATGGCCAGGGTAGCCGCCTGGGCCCCCTGGGCGCCGCCGGAAACGGGGGCGTCGATGAAATCCGCCCCCTGCCCCCGGTAGGCCGCCGCGAGTTGCCGGGCCATGCCGGAACTGATGGTGCTCATGTCCACGTGGATGAAGCCCGGCGCCGCCCCGGCCAGCAGTCCCTCGGGGCCATACACCAGGCCAGCCACGTCCGCGTCGGCGGTGACGATGCTGATGACCACATCGCAGGCTCCGGCCAGAGCCGCCGGGGTGGCGGCCACCCGGGGGGCGAGGTCGGCCAGGGGTGCCAGGGACGCCGGGCGGCGCGCCCATACATGCAGTTCGTGCCCGGCTGCCGCCAGATGCCGGGCCATGGGCAAGCCCATGACCCCCAGACCGATGCAACCCACTTTCATGCCATCTCCTCTTGCGTAAATCGGGCCATGCCATTTCTGCCCCGTTCCTTGACCCGGTACATGGCCTTGTCGGCCAGCTCGATCAAGCGATCACCTTCCGGATCGTCATCGGGGAAAAGCACGTAGCCGATGCTGCAGGACAGGCTGACTTCCTGCCCGCCGAGGTCCACGGGCCGGGTGGCGGCCTCCAGGAGCTTGGCGGCGATCTGTTCGGCCTGCTCCGGCTGACGCAGGTTCTGCAACAGGGCCATGAACTCGTCCCCGGCAATGCGCGCCAAGGTGTCATCCTCCCGCACACGGGCCGCCATCCGCCGGGACACCGCCTGCAACACCGTGTCTCCGGCCTGATGGCCATAGGTATCGTTGATCTGCTTGAAGCGGTCGAGATCAATGAACAACACGGCAAGCTTCCCACCCTGGCGCCGGGCCCGGGCCAGGCTGGCGCGGAGCCGGTCCTGGAAAAGCAGGCGATTGGGCAGACCGGTGAGGTGATCAAAGTTGGCGGCCTTCCACATGCTCTCCTCGCGGCGCTTGTGCTCGGTGATGTCCATGTAGATGCCGACATAGCGCTCCACCGTGCCGGCCGGATTGCGAATCGCAGTAATCGCCAGCCACTGGGGCACGACTTCGCCGCTGCGGCGGCGGTTCCACACCTCGCCCTCCCAGTTGCCCGTCTGGCGCAGGGTCTGCCACAGGCGCACGTAGAAATCCGGTTGCTGCTGGCCTGAGTGCATGACGCCCCCCACCGGACGGCCGATGATTTCCCGGGATTCGTAACCGGCGAGCTGGCAGAAAGCCGGATTGGCCTGGACGATGAAACCCTCGGCATCGGTGACGACGATGGGCTGGCTCGTGCAGTTGACCACCGCCTCGGCGAGCTGGCTGTTCAACTGGGCATCCTTGGCGTTGGTAATGTCGGCGAAGGTAGTCACCACCCCGTGCGGGCGCTCCTCCCCGGGCACCAGCAAGGGCCGGGCATTGACCGTGAGCCAGACCCGCTGGCCGTCGGGGCGCAACACCCCCATCACCACCCGGTCCACATCCTGCCCGGTGGCCAGCGCCACCATCGCCGGATGCTCCTCCCCCGGCAGGAAGCTGCCATCCTCGCGAATGGCATGCCAGCGCGGGTCCCGGGATTCGAGGCCGAGCATCTGCTCACGCGACAGCCCCAGGAGCTGGCAGGCAGCCTCGTTACAGAAGGTGATCTGGCCCCGGGCATCCTGCACCACCACCCCTTCGGCCATGGCGGCGACAAGGGAACGGTAACGGGCCTCGCTTTCGGCCACGGCCTCCTCCGCCCGTTTGCGGGCCGTGATGTCCTGGACGGTGCCGAGCATGCGCACGGGATTGCCCTCGGCATCCCGCTCGGCGGTGCCGCGCTCCTGGACGATGCGGACGCTACCGTCGGGACGCAGCAAACGGTGGTCGACCTGGTAGGGCATATCGTCCCTCAGACTTTCCTGCACGGCCTTCTGAACCCGGGCCCGGTCTTCGGGATGGACCCGGGCCATGAAGGCTTCCAGGGTAGGGGCGATTTCGTCGGGCTGCAGGCCGAAGATGCGGAAGGTCTCGTCGGACCACCACAACTGGCCGCTGGCCACATCCCACTCCCAGCTGCCCATCTGGGCCACGGCCTGGGCCTCCGCCAGGCGGCGGCGCTCCCGGCTCAGGGCCAGCTCCATTTCCTTGCGCGGCGTGATGTCGGTATGGGTACCCAGGAAGCGGCAGGGCTGCCCGGCCTCGTCCCACTCCACTGCCTGACCCCGGGACAGGATCCAGCGCCAGGTACCATCCCTGGCCCGCATCCGGAATTCAGCCTCGTAGAAGGGGGTGCGGCCTTCCTTGTACGCCTGGATCTGCAACTGGACGCCGGGCAGGTCGTCGGGATGCACCAGGGCCACCCAGGCCTCGTAGCTGTCCGCCACCTCGTCCGGCCCGTAGCCCAGCATGGCCTTCCAGCGCGGGGAATACCAGGCCCGGCCCAGGCGCAGGTCGATGTCCCACACGCCGTCGCGGGAGGCGGTCACCGCCCACTGCCAGCGCCGTTCCGCATCCTGCAGGGTCATGGCCAGGCGCCGGGACTCGGTCACATCCAGGACCACCCCGCGCAGCAGGCTGGGCACCCCGGCCTCATCCACTTCCCGCTCGCCCCGGGCAAACAGCACCTTCTCCGCCTCGCCGTCCTCCGACAACATGCGGTACTCGACCTCGAACGGCAGCCCCTCCTCCCAGCAACGCCGGGCAGCGCCGCGCACCCGTTCCCGGTCGTCCGCGTGCACCCGGGCAAGGCAATCATCCAGGGTCGGTGGCGGCTCCCCGGGGGGATAGCCGAACACCTCGCAGGCCGAAGGGGAGCAGGAAAAACGCTCCTGGCGCAGGTCGTACTCCCAGCTGCCGAAGCCGGCCAGGCTCAGGGTTTTTTCGAGGCGCTGCCGCTCCTGCTGGAGCAGCCGCTCCGCCAGTTCCCGCTGGTTCAGGTAGCGCAGCCAGGCCCACAGCAGGGCAAAGACCAGAGCCGTGAGGATGCCGCCCAGATACCTCCAGTGCCGGGTCTCTTCGGCAATGGTGGCACGGATGCCGGCGGGGGAAAGGGAAACCCCGGCCAGCAATTCGTGCTCGGGCAGAGGATGGTAGGCAATCATCCGCTCCCGGCCATCGAGGGTACTGGGACGCAGATGAGCCTTGAACGGCGGGGCAATGAAGGGGCGCACGGATTCGGGCAGGCGGATGCCCAGATAGCTGTTTACCTGGGGATAACGGCTCACCACGGTGAGATCGGGCTTGATCAGGGTGAGCACGTGGTCTTCCCCCAGTTCCACCTCCTGCCCCACCCGGGCCAGGAGCCGGGGCGGCACGGACAGCACCAGCACCCCGGCAAAGCGGCCTTTGGCATCGAGGATGCGGCGCGACACCTGAACCGTCCATTGCTGGGATACCCGGCCCAGGACCGGGGCGCTGATGTAGGGCCGGTCCGGCACTTCGCCCAGATGCGCACGGAAATGGGCCCGGTCGGAGAGGTCCACCGGCTGGGGCGGCATACCCAGGCTGGAATAGCGCAGGCGGCCATCGGGACCGATGACGGCGATCTGGATCGTCAGATCGGCCAGCGGCCCCTGCCGCAGCAGTTCGACACTCCGGGCGAAGCCCTCGGTGTCGCCTGATGCCCCCCTGTCCCGCAACAACAGCATCGCCGTATCCAGCTCGCGCAGGTAGCTGCGCACCACTTCCCCGTATAACCGGGCCATGCTCTCGGCGCGGATGGCCAGGGCCTCTTCGTGGCGCAGGCGGATGTCACGCGCCTCGTAGGCGACGATCAACCAGATGCCAAGCACTCCCAGCACCGCCAGCAGGCGGCCGAACTGCCGCAGCTGCCTGAACCGGGAAAAGGCTGCCATGGTTCAGGCGCGGGAAAGCTGCTCCAGGAGCTTGAGCAGGGCAATGGAATCCTCCTCCCCCATGCCCTGCCCCACCAGAGCGTTGAACATCTGCGCCGCCGTGGCCGAGCCGGGCAGGGCCAGCCCCAGTTCGAAGGCGGTCTCCATGACGATGTTCATGTCTTTCTGGTGCATCCAGGCCTTGAAGCCCGGCTTGAAGTTCCGGTCCAACATGCGCTGGCCGTGATTTTCGAGAATCCTGGAATAGGCGAACCCGCCCAGCAGGGCTTCCCGCACCTTGGCCGGGTCCACCCCGGAACAGCGGGCAAAGTTGAAGGCTTCGGCCACGGCCAGCACGCCCATGCCGGTCACCACCTGGTTCGCCGCCTTGGCGACCTGACCAGCCCCCATGCCGCCGACATGGACAATGTTCTTACCCATGGCCTCGAAGGCCGGCAGGGCCCGGGCGAAAGCGGCCTCGCTGCCACCCGCCATGATCGACAAGGTGCCGGCAATGGCACCGGCCTCACCGCCGGACACCGGGGCATCGACGAAATCGACCCCGGCCGCCGCCAGATCCGTGCCAATGGCCCGGGCTGCGGCCGGGGCAATGGTGCTCATGTCCACTGCCACCAGCCCGGAACGGGGAGTGCGGGCAACGCCCTGCTCGCCCAGCAGCACCTGGCGCACATCGGGCGCATCGGCCACCATCGAGATCACCAGCTCGGCCCAGCCTCCCAGGGCGGCAGGGCTTTCCCCGGCCTGGGCACCAGCCTCCAGCAGGGGTGCCATGGATTCGGGCCGGCGGGCCCACACCCGGACTTCATGCCCCGCCGTGAGCAGGTTGAGGGCCATGGGCCGGCCCATGATGCCCAGACCGATGAAACCGATTTTCATGCTGCACTCCTGCCGCCTGGAATATGACTCAGGAGTTTAACATTCCGGTCGCCGGCACCGGAAAACGAATCTCACTTTCAGGCCAAACCGCGCCTCATGGCGCGCGCGGCCGCCCCGGCAGGCTCAGGCCGCCACCACTTCTCTGGCTTCGGCCGCAACGGCCTCGTCCTGGGTCAGTTCTTCGGGCAGGCAGCCGACGGGATTGCCCAGGATGCCCTCGCTTCCCTCAAAGCGCACCAGGAAGATTTCCTGATCCAGGTCGGCCTCGACAAAGCCGATATTGACCACCACGCCCCGGGCGCCGGGTTCCACCAGCAGGGCGTCCTCGGCCACCCCGGGCATGCCGCCATCGTTATAGAGGGCCTCGCGGCTGAAGACGATGTCGCCAATGTTGAAGTATCTGGTTTCGCCCATGGTCAGCCCCAGACTTCGGCGGGCGCCAGCAAGCGCTCCACGGGCTGGTCGAACATCAGGTCCTCATCGATGAGGGTGCCCACATCGTCGGGGGTGAGGCCGGTGTACATGCGGCCTTCGGGATAGACGATCACCGTGGGGCCCAGGTGGCAGGGCCCGAGACAGCCGGTGTTGGTGAGCAGGTAGCCGGAAAAGCCCAGAGATTGCGGTTCTGGAATTCCTCGGAAAACTTCTGATAGACCGCATTGCAGCCTTTTTCCTGACAGGAACCCCGGGGATGACCAGGGGGACGCCCCTGAACGCAGACCAGGACGTGTTTTTTGGGCTTGGGCATGATTTCTCCTAATGGCAGGTTGACAGCCCTGTTGAGCAAGCCCGATGCCAGGAGAAAAACACCGATGATTCAATGCCCTAGCCCAACCCCCTGTGTCAGCTTTGCGACAATCGCCACGCCTGGCGCTCCATGGCCAGTCGATAGATCAGGGGAATGGCGAACAGGGTCAGCACCGTCGAAAAGCCCAGGCCCCAGACGATGGAGGCGGCCACCGGCCCCCACATCATCGACTTGCCCCCCAGCCCCACGGCCAGGGAGAAGAGGCCGCCGATGGTCGTCACCGAGGTGATCAGGATCGGCACCACCCGGCGCCGGGCGGCATAGACGGAAGCGTGCAGCACGCTCATGCCGGCGGCGCGGCGTTCGTTGGCGGCATCGATCAGGACGATGGCGGAATTGACGGCGATGCCGGTCAGCGCGATGACCCCGTACAGGGTGTACAGCGATAGTGGATTACCCGACACCAAGAGCCCCAGCACCACCCCGGTGAAGGCGAGCGGCACGGTGACGAGGATGATCAGGGGTTGGCCATAGCTCCTGAACTGGGTGGCGAGAATCAGGTAGATCAGGCCGATGCCGAGGCCGAACAACTTCAGCATGGAATCCAGGCTTTCCTGGATGTCGTCCAACTCCCCGGAGAAATCGAGCTGGGTATTGGGAAAGCGGGGCTTCAACTCGGCCCAGGCCGCCTGCAACTGCTTGTTGGCGGACAAGGTGTCATTCAATTCCAGATCGAGATTGGCTTCCACGGTGATGGCCCGCACCAGCTGGTAATGGCGGATGTAACCCTTGGCGATGCGCGGCTCCTCATCCACCAGGGCCGAGAGAGGCACGTGGCGGCCGTCGGCAAGCGGCACGGTGCGCTCCAGCAACTGGCCGATCTCGGTCAGGGATTCGGGCCGGGCGCGCACCACCACATCCACCTTCTCCCCCGCGTCCCGGGTGCTGGCCACGGTCTCCCCCTCGCCGTAGAGGCGCAGCAGGCGCGCCACCTCCCCGGCGGAAACCCCGGCCCGGGCCAGCTTCTCCCGGTTCAGGGTGAGCTTCAGTTCGGTGCGGCCGGGCACGTCGTCGTCGGTCAGGTCCTTGACGCCGGGAATGGCGGCGGCCGCCTGCTTCAAGGCATCGGCCGCCGCCCGCAATTCCTCGTAGCCGTCCGCCTTGACCTTGACGCTGATGGGTTTGGAGGTGGGCGGCCCGCCCTTCAATTCGAGGAAGGAGCGCACCGACTCGCCCTCCAGTCCCAGGACCGCCGGCCGGAGCTGCTCGATCAGGGTGCCGGTATCGGCCATGTCGCCCCGCTTCGGCTGCAAGGAAACGAGGACCTGGGCGTACTGGTCGCCATACAGGGGCTCGGTGTCGGTAAATTTGATGCCGGCATAGGCCGTCACCGAGCGCACCGCATCCGCAGGCAGTTGCGCCTGCACCACCCGGGCCACCTGCTCGGCTTCGGCCAGGGAGCGGTCCAGGGTCATGCCCGGCGGCATGTCCACATTGACGTAGAACAGGCGAAAGGAATCGAAGGAGAAGAATTGCAGCTTCACCACCCCGCCAGCCACCGCCCCGACCGCCAGGAAAAAGACCAGGGCGATGCCGCCCAGGGCCAGCTTGGGACGAGCCATGACCCGGATCAAGCAGCGGGAGTAACGCACCCGCAGCCAGTGGGTGAAGCGTTCCCGGCGCTGCTGTCCCCGGGTGGGCGGTCCGCCCAGCCGGGGGGGAAAGGCGAGCACGTGGCAAGGCAGCATCCAGAAGGCTTCCACCAGACTGATCAGGAGCGCCACCGTGACCACGAAGGGCACCACGAACATGAACTTGCCGAGGATGCCGGGCAGCAGCATCAGGGGCAAGAAGGCAGCGATGGTGGTGAATACCGATGCCAGCACCGGGGTCGCCACCTCCTGCACTCCCTCCATGACCGCCTGGAGCGGAGGCACGCCACGGGCCATGCGGTAGTAGATGGCCTCCACGACCACCACCGCATCGTCCACCAGCATTCCCAGGGCGATCACCACCCCCAGCAGGACCGTGAGATTGAGGGTGGAGCCGATGCCATCCACCACGATGAAGGTGCCCGCCAGGGAGAAAGGCACGCCCAGCCCCACCAGCAGGGCAAGGCGCGGACCGAGAAAAAGCCAGCACATGACCAGCACGATCAGGAGGCCCAGGAAGGCATTGGACTCCATCACGCCGATGGCATCCCGGGTCATGTAGGTCTGATCATCGAGCAAGGTCAGTTCGAGCCCCTGGGGGGCCAGCAGGAGGTTGCGTTCCGCCGCCAGCTGCTGCAAGCGCTCCACCAGCTCCAGGGTATTGGTCTGCCCCTGCTTGGTCACCGACAGCATGATGGCGGGCCGATCGTTGTAGCTCACCCGCTGGGCGGTACGCTCGTGGCCGCGGCTGACTGCCGCCACTTCCCCCAGGGCCACCCGGCCACCGGGCACGGTGATGGCCGCCTGGGCCAGTACCTCGGGGTCGGGGGTCTTACCCTCCAGACGCACCAGCCATTCCTGGTCCTGCACCCTCACCCGCCCGGCCAGGGTGTTCCGGAACCAGGCGGCCACCCCGTCCGACACCTGGGCTGGCGACAGCCCCCGGGCCGACAGGGCGGCGGGGTCGAAATCCACATGCAGCTCCGGCTCGTCCAGACCGGCGGCAATCACCTGATCCACCCCGGGCAGACGCTCGATCTCCTTCTTCAACACATAGGCAGCCCGGCGCAGGGCCTCGCCGCCCCCCGCCCCGTGCAGGGCCAGCATGGCGGTGGGGAAACCGTTCGAGGTGGTGATCTCCATGATCTGGGGATCGGTGGCATCCAGGGGCAGTTCGGCAGACGCCTTGTTCTGCACCTCCCGGCGCAGGTCGGCGATGCGCTTGTCGAAGGTCCGTTCGGAAAGCTCGTTGAAGCGCACCAGGATCGAGGACACCGATTCCCTGCTGGAGGAGGACACGAACTTGATGTCCTTGACCTGCTTGATGGCGTCTTCCAGAGGGCCGGTCAGCTCCCGCTCCACGTCCTCGGCGGAGGCCCCGGGCAGGGTGGTGATGATGCTCACCCAGTTGAAGTTGATCTCCGGGTCCTGGGCCCGGGGCAGGGTCAGGTAAGCCAGCAGTCCCCCCAGCAGCACCAGCGCAAAAGCGATGTTGGCCAGCGGGTGGTTGTCGATCAGGCGCCGATACCCGCTCACCGGGCGATCCCCAGGGTCTGGCGGCCCTGGTCCACCACGGCGGTGTCCAGCGGCAGCTCCAGGGGCACGGGCCGGCCGGGCTGGAATTGGGGTAGCGGATGGAACAGCGGCTTGCCGTCCCGGACCAGGAACACCCCGGCGCGGCCCTCCCGCTGCTGCACATAGGCGGCGGGCAGGTGCGCCACCGGGGTGGTCCAGCGCAACTCTCCGGCAGTGCCCGGAGGAACGGCCTCCGGAGTGCTGAAGATTGCTTCCCGGGTCTGGCCTGCCTTGTCCACCAGGGGGGAGATACGCTCCAGCTTCAGGGGCAGGGAGCTGCCACCGGCCACCAGGGTCCAGCCCCGGGCGCCCTTGAGAGCGGCCAGCTGGGTGGCGGGCACCCGGGCCCGCACCTCGGTGTTGCCGGTGGCGGCCAGCACCAGGAGCGGCGTACCCGGCACCGCCAGATCGCCGACGCTGGCCTGGCGCTCCCGCACCACCCCGGCGAAGGGCGCCTTGATCCGGGTCTTGTCCAGGGCCAGGCGGGCTGCGGCCAGGTTGGCCCGGGCCGCTGCCAGTTCGCTTTGCTGCACTTCCAGTTCGGTGCGCCGGATGCGCAGGCCATCGGGACTGATGAAATTTTTGGCCGCCAGGGATTCGGCCTGCAAGAACTGGGCTTCGGCCAGCTTCACCCGGCTCGACACCAGCTGCAGGTGGGCCTGGGCCCGGTCCAGCTCGATCCGGTACTGCCGGTCATCGATGCTCGCCAGTAGCGCCCCCTTGCCCACCTGGGCACCCTGCTGGGCCGGCATGGCGGTAATGCGCCCGCCCACCTCGGCCGCCAGCCGGGCCTCGTCCAGGGGCACCACCTGGGCCGGCGCCCGGGATTCGGGATACACGGCGATATCCCCCAGGGGTCGGACCGTCCATTCCGCAGCCTGGACGGAAGCGGCAAGAGCAAAGGCAAGGGCTGGCAGGAGGGCTTTCATGAAAGACGGGACAAAAGGGCAGGAACGGATTCTACCTGCTGCCGCCCCTTTTGCCTCAGGGACAGCAGGCTACCAGGCCGGAGTCTCCACGGCCGGCGGGGGCGGCGGGGCCGGAATCCAGCTGCCCGCGGCCCCCCACAGGGCCAGGCCGGCCACGGCCAGGGCGAAAAGCAGGGCCACAAGCCCTCCCCCCCGGGCAGGTTCGCCCTGCTCCGCTTCCTTCCAGCCGGTGAGCATGGGCCTGACCAGGTTGTCCTTCTTCACATGGACGTGGAACAGGATGGCTCCCACATGCAGGACCACGAAACCGAGCAGCACGTCGGCCAGCAGGTGGTGCAGCCCCGTCAGGCGGCTGGACAGCTCGCCGCCCACCAGGTTGTAAAGCGGACCGCGAAAGGCGATGTCGTCGTTGGTAAACAGGCCCAGCAGCGCCTGCAGCCCCACCAGGCCGAGCAGGGCGAAGACCGACAGGGCCCCGAGGGGATTGTGGCCCAGGCCCTGCCACTCGCCACGCAGATAAGCGGCCACGCGTCCCGGAGTGGGAAAGAACTGGCCGAAGCGGGCATAGGTGGAGCCGACGAAGCCCCAGACCAGGCGGAAGGCGATCAGCCCGACGACGAAGTGACCGATCCGGCCGTGCCACTCGATGGCATTGCCCCCCACCTTGCCCGTCACGAACAGGGCCAACACCGCCGCCACCAGCAACCAGTGAAAGAGGCGGGTGGGCAGGTCCCACAAACGGATTCTGCGCATCAGTTTCTCCTTGTGCGTGTTTTGCGGATGCCCCCGGCACCCCCGGACCCGAAACGGGGGCAACATGCCGCCCCTCGCCGAAATTGCCCGGGCAGGATCAGACGCAGGCGCCGTCCTCGGTCACGTTGGGGTCCTTGGCCTTGGGAGGCTTGACGAACTGCTCCCGGGAAACTCCCAGCCACATGACCAGGGGCGAAGCCACCAGCACCGAGGAATAGATGCCAAAGCAGATGCCGATGGTCAGCGCCAGGGAGAAGTAGTAGAGGGTCTCACCGCCGAAGATCAGCATGGAGAGCACCATGATCTGGGTCGAGCCGTGGGTGATCACGGTGCGGGAGATAGTGCGGGTGATGGCATGGTCCAGTACCTGGGGCGTGCTCATGCCGCGCACCTTCTTGAAGGTCTCGCGCACCCGGTCGAACACCACCACGGATTCGTTCACCGAGTAGCCAAGCACCGCCAGCACCGCCGCCAGCACCGAGAGGGAGAACTCCCACTGGAAGAAGGCGAAGAAGCCCAGGATGATGACCACGTCGTGCAGGTTGGCGACGATGGCCGACACGGAGAAGCGCCATTCGAAACGGAAAGCCAGGTAGATCATGATGCCGACGATCACCACCATCAGGGCCAGGGCGCCGTTTTCGGCCAGTTCCTTGCCCACCTGGGGCCCGACGAATTCCACCCGGCGCAGATTCGCGCCCGGCGCCCCGGCTTCGAGGGCCGCCATCACCTGCTCGCCCTGGCGGGCCATGCCCTGCTCCCCGGACGCTTCCTCGGCACTGCCCGACTTCAGGGGCAGGCGGATCAGCACATCCCGGGAGGAGCCGAAGTTCTGCACGGCAAAATCGGAGTAGCCGGCCTGGGCCAGGGCGCCACGGACCTTCTCCAGATCGGCGGCCTGCTCGTAATTGACCTCCACCAGGGTGCCGCCGGTGAATTCCACCGACAGGTTGAGCCCCCGGGTGGCCAGGAAGAACACGGCGAGCGCGAAGGTGACGAACGAGATGATGTTGAACACCAGCGCATGGCGCATGAAGGGAATGTCTTTCTTGATGCGGAACAGTTCCATTTTTCTCTCCCTTACTTGCTCTCAGGCTTCCAGACCTGGCCGATGAAGACCCGGGTCAGCTTTTTCTGGCGTCCGTAGACCAGGTTCACCATGGCCCGGGAGACCACCACCGCCGAGAAGATGGAGGTGAGGATGCCCAGGCAGTGCACCACGGCGAAGCCGCGCACGGGGCCGGAGCCGAAGATCAAGAGGGCCAGCCCGGCAATCAGGGTGGTGATGTTGGAGTCCAGGATGGTGTCGAAGGCCCGGTCGTAGCCGGCGGTGATGGCCGCCTGGGGCGGCATGCCGTTGCGCAGCTCTTCCCGGATGCGCTCGTTGATCAGCACGTTGGCGTCGATGGCCATGCCCAGGGTCAGCGCGATGGCCGCGATGCCGGGCAGGGTGAGGGTGGCCTGGAGCATGGACAGCAGGGCCACCAGGAACAACAGGTTGGCCGCCAGGGCAATGGCCGAGATCAGGCCGAAGACCTGGTAGTAGATGATCATGAACACGGCGATGGCCACGAAGCCCCACAGGGTGGAGTTGAAGCCCTTCTTGATGTTCTCGGCGCCCAGGGAGGGGCCGATGGTGCGTTCCTCGACGATGTCCATGGGCGCGGCCAGGGAACCGGCGCGCAGCAGCAGGGCCACGTCGTTGGCTTCGGAGGTGGTCATGCGCCCGGAAATCTGCACCCGGCCGCCGCCGATCTCGGTGCGGATCACGGGGGCCGTCACCACCTCGCCCTTGCCCTTCTCGATGAGCAGGATGGCCATGCGCTTGCCGACATTGTCCCGGGTCACGTCCCGGAAGATGCGGGCCCCGGCGGAATCCAGGGTCAGATGCACGGCCGGCTCACGGGTCTGGCTGTCGAAACCGGGCTGGGCGTCGGTGAGGCGTTCGCCGGTCAGCACCACCTGCTTCTTCACCAGCAGCGGCGAACCGCCGCGCTCGGTATAAAGCTCGGTGCCGAAGGGCACCCGGCCGGCCAGGGCACCTTCCAGGGCGCCCGGGGTGTCATCCACCATGCGGATTTCGAGCGTGGCGGTGCGGCCCAGGATGTCCTTGGCCTTGGCCGTGTCCTGCACACCGGGCAGTTGCACGACGATGCGGTCGGCACCCTGCTGGGCGATCACCGGCTCGGCCACGCCCAGCTCGTTGATGCGGTTGTGCAAGGTGTTGATGTTCTGCTTGATGGCGTACTCGCGCAGCTTGACCAGGGCCTCGGGCTTGAGGCTGGCCACCAGGCGCAGGTTGTCGCCGGCGCCCTGCTCGTCGAGATTCACCTCGGCCAGTTCGGCGGCGATGACGGCCCGGGCCTTGTCCCGGGTCTGTGCGTCGCGGAAGCTGATGTGGATGCGGTCGCCGTCCCGGTTGATGCCGGCGTGGCGCACGTTCTTGTCGCGCAGCAGGGTGCGCAGGTCGGCGCCCAGGGAATCCAGACGCTTCTGCAGGGCCCCGGGCATGTCCACCTGGAGCAGGAAGTGCACGCCACCGCGCAGGTCCAGGCCCAGGTACATGGGCAGGGCCCCCATGTCGGTGAGCCATTTGGGCGAGGCGGTGAGCAGGTTCAGGGCCACCACGTAGTCGGGATTGGCCGGATCGGGGTTGAGGGCCTTCTCCAGGGCGTCCTTGGCCTTGAGCTGGGTATCCGTGTCCTTCAGGCGCACCTTGATGCCGTTGGCCTCGACGAAGATCCCATCCGGCGCCACCTGGGCTTCCTGCAGGATGGCCTCGATCCGGGGCAGGCTGGCGGCATCCACCTTGAGGGTGGCCCGGTTGGAGGACACCTGCACGGCCGGCGCCTCGCCGAAGAAATTGGGCAGGGTGTAAATGAAACCGATCAGCAGGGCCACGGCCACTGTGATGTATTTCCAGAGGGGATAGCGATTCATGGGAGACCTGAGGCTGGATCCAGAAACGGGAAAGGGATGGCGCCCGGAGCACGCCATCCCCCGATGGATTTGCCGGGATCAGACGGCGGACTTGAGGGTGCCCTTGGGCAGCACGATCTGCACGGCGGGACGCTGCACGATGATTTCCACGCCCTCGGCCACTTCCAGGCTGATGTAGGCATCGCCCAGCTTGGTGACACGACCGGCCACGCCGCCCTGGGTCACGACTTCGTCGCCCTTCTGCAGGCCATCCACCAGGGCCTTGTGTTCCTTGGCGCGCTTCATCTGGGGCCGGATCATCAGGAACCAGATGACCACGAACATCAGGATCAGGGGCAGGAACTGCATGAAACCGGGCTGGGCGGCAGCGGCGGCGGCATCCTGGGCATGGGCAAGGCTAATCATGAACGAATACTCCTGGATGAAATCGTGAAGGCGGGGATTCTAGCACCCCTTTACCGAACGCCTCGTTGACGGTCTGTTCGGAATTGGCTGACAAAGGCATCGAACCGCCCCTGCTCGATGGCGCCGCGCATCTCCGCCATCAGATTCTGGTAGTAGCGCAGGTTGTGGATGCTATTGAGCATGGCGCCGAGGATTTCCCCGGCCCGGAACAGGTGGTGCAGGTAAGCCCGGCTGAAATTCCGGCAGGTGTAGCAGTCGCAGCTCTCATCCAGCGGCCCCTTGTCCTGCTTGTAGCCGGCGTTCTTGATCTTCACGT
The DNA here is from genome assembly GCA_002340095.1 of Betaproteobacteria bacterium UBA2592. Classification (GTDB taxonomy): domain Bacteria; phylum Pseudomonadota; class Gammaproteobacteria; order Burkholderiales; family Rhodocyclaceae; genus Azovibrio. The sequence goes on along the minus strand of DDKS01000006.1, from coordinate 47,038 downwards.
CGCCGTAGCGGGTGAACAGGTGGCCGTTCCTGGCGTTGCGGGTGGGCATGACGCAGTCGAACATGTCGATGCCCTGGCCCACGGCGAACACCAGGTCCTCCGGGGTGCCGACCCCCATCAGGTAGCGGGGCTTGTGGGTGGGCAGCTGCGGTGCCGTATGAGCCAGGATGCGCGCCATGTCTTCCTTGGGCTCCCCTACCGACAGGCCGCCGATGGCCATGCCGTCAAAGCCGATCTCCGTCAGCCCGGCCACGGATTCATCGCGCAGAGGCTCGTACATGCCCCCCTGGACGATGCCGAACAGGGCGTTGGGATTCTCCAGCCGCAGGTGCTGATCCTTGGAACGGCGCGCCCAGCGCAGGGAAAGGCGCATGGACTTGGCGGTCTCGTCCAGCGTCGCAGGATAGGGCGTGCATTCATCGAAGATCATGACGATGTCCGAGTTGAGCCCATGCTGGATGTCCATCGACCCTTCCGGCGTCAGGAACAGCTTGGCCCCGTCCAGGGGCGAGGAGAACTTCACTCCCTCCTCGGTGATCTTGCGCATGGCCCCCAGGGAGAACACCTGGAACCCGCCGGAATCGGTGAGGATGGGCTTCTGCCAGTTCATGAAATCGTGCAGGCCGCCGAACTGGCGCACCACCTCCAGCCCGGGCCGGAGCCACAGGTGGAAGGTGTTGCCCAGGCAGATCTGGGCACCGATGTCGTGCAGGGACTGGGGCGTCATGGCCTTGACCGTGCCATAGGTACCCACCGGCATGAACACGGGGGTCTGCACCACGCCGTGGGCCAGGGTCAGGGTGCCGCGCCGGGCGGCGCCGTCGGTTTTCAGAAGTTCGAATTGCATGGGGACTCGTACTGTGAAGGCTTACAGGGGGGCCCGGTCGATCCGGCTCAGGGTTTCATTGACCGCGAAGGAGCGGGCCCGGATGCCACTGACTCCAAAGGCCTGGAGCCGGGCCGAATGCTTGGCAATGTAGGCATCGGCGCTGGCCGCGTCGGCAAAGAGGTAGATGCCGCCCGCTTCCCCGGTTTCCGGGTTTTCGGTCCAGATCTTCCAGAGCAGGCCGGGCTCGCCGGCAATATCCCGGGCCAGGTCGGCCATGGCGGCGCTCATTTCGGCACCGAAGGGGCCGGCATAAGGAAAATCAAACTGCACCAGTCGCATCTTCATTCTCCAGGTGTTCGAGTCGCTCCAACAGCATGGCATCGCCATAGCTGAAGAAGCGGTAGCGCTGCGCCACCGCATGGGCGTAGGCGGCGCGGATGTGGTCCATGCCGGCGAAGGCCGACACCAGCATCAAGAGGGTGGACCTGGGCAGGTGGAAGTTGGTGATGAGCCGGTCCACCACCTGGAAGCGGTAGCCCGGGGTGATGAAGATGTCGGTCTCACCGGCCCCCGCCCGCACCAGGCCATCGCCGCAGGCGGCCGCTTCCAGGGTGCGCATGGAGGTGGTGCCCACCGCGACCACGCGCCCCCCTCGTGCCCGGGTCTGGCCGATCGCCTCGGCCGTGGCCTCCGGTACCTGGTAACACTCGGAATGCATCTTGTGCTCGTGGATGCGCTCCACCCGCACCGGCTGGTAGGTGCCCGCCCCCACGTGCAGGGTCAGGTGGGCCACCCCCACCCCCTGGGCCTGGATGCGGGCCAGCAGCGCTTCGTCGAAATGCAGCCCGGCCGTGGGAGCCGCCACGGCGCCGGGATTCCGGGCATACACGGTCTGGTAGCGGGCCTCGTCCACCGCCTCCGGCGCATGGGTGATGTAGGGCGGCAGGGGCAGGCTGCCGTAGGCTTCGGCCTTTTCCCAGAAATCCCCTTCCCCTTCCAGCTCCAGGGTGAAGAAGCCCTCGTCCCGGGCCACCACGATGACCCAGAAGGCATCGGCCAGGCGCATCCGCCCGCCCGGCTTGGGCATCTTGCTGGCGCGGATCTGGGCCAGGGCGTGGCGGGCATCGACGATGCGCTCCAGCATCACCTCCACCCTGCCGCCGCTGTCCTTCTGGCCGAACAGGCGGGCCTTGATCACCTTGGTGTCGTTGAACACCAGCAAGTCACCCGGTGCCAGGAGACCAGGCAAATCCAGGAAGCGCAGATCCGTGCGCCGCTCCCCGGCCACATGCAGAAGCCGGCTGCCGGTACGCTCGGGGGCCGGATGCTGGGCAATCAGCTCCGGCGGCAGATGGAAATCAAAATCATCCAGTGTCAGCAAGATGCCACCTTTTCTCTCTTGTAGCCCGGGAATGAATCAGGGATAATCCGCCTCCCTTCATCTCGTGCCGAGATGGCGGAATCGGTAGACGCAGCGGATTCAAAATCCGCCGCCGCAAGGCGTGAGGGTTCGAGTCCCTCTCTCGGCACCAGCAGTACCCAATCCCCCGCTCCCAGAATTCTCCCCGGGCTTTCCTGTCAGGAAAAGCCGCGCATTGTCGCAGGAAATGCCCTGCTGCTTCCAGCGCGGTGATCGACCCGTATCGCCCCGGCCATGCGCGAGACAAACAACCCACCGGGAAGACACCTCTCCTTGAAAAACCAAGAGAGCACCTCAGAAACCCGGCAGGCGCTCACTCATCAGCACATAGCCCCCCAGTACTGCAAAGATTAGGGCGGCGATGCCGTGCACCAGGCGCACCGGCAGCTTGGCGGCCAGCTTGTCGCCTACCAGCACGGCAGGCACGTTGGCGATCATCATGCCGACGGTGGTGCCAGCCACCACCATGAAAAAGTCCACGTACCGGGCGGCCAAGGCCACGGTGGCCACCTGGGTCTTGTCGCCCATCTCGGCCAGGAAGAAAACTATCAGGGTGGTGCCGAACACCCCGAAACGCAACGAGACATCGGCCTCCTCCTCGTCGAGCTTGTCAGGAATCAGCATCCAGCCCGCCATCAGGATGAAGGAAATGCCCAGCACCCAGCGCAGGGTGTCCGGGCCCATCAGGGCCGTCAACCAGCTGCCCACGGCACCAGCCAGGGCGTGATTGACCAGGGTAGCGACGAAGATGCCGGCAATGATGGGCCAGGGCTTCTGGTAGCGGGCGGCCAGGAGGAAGGAAAGGAGTTGGGTCTTGTCGCCGATTTCGGCAAGGGCCACGATGCCGGTGGCGATGAGGAAGGCGTCCATGGTTGAAATAGCTCCGGGCCGGAACAAATACCAATGACCGCGCGCTCTCCGGCCCAGCAGAAGCACGCAGTCAAAGGTCTTGCCAAGTCGGAACCGCCTGCACCATGCCCCCGGCAGTGCGGCGGCAAGTCTGTTGATGCAGGCCCACGGCGCGATGCGTGGCGGCTACTCCCCAATGACGGGGGCGGATTCTACGTCATTTTGCGGCGCAACAAAAGCTCTATTCGTTTTACTCCTTGCAGGCGAAAGCCGTGCTGAAGGCCGCTCCCACCACCTGAGCTGCGAGAATGGGCGCGCCGGCCGGAAAGGGAGGCTGACGATCCAGATAGGCCAGCACCGCCCGCACCAACCGCACCCGCTCATCCGCGCCCCGGGGGACACAGAAGGCATTGAGGCGCACCCCCACCCGCTCGCCCAGGCGCTCGGCCACCCCATAGCCATCCAGATAGCCCTCCAGGTAATTGAGGCAGCGGCTGCTCTTGACCGAATGGAAGATGTCGGTGCTCTTCTGCCCGCTCAGCAGGGCCTCCGCGGCGAGGCAGTCCTCCTGCAGTTCCGGCCCGGTATAGGCCTGGGCCAGGAGGGGCAGGGCACAGCAGCAGCCGATCAGGAATTTGCGCATGGGATCCTCCGGGAATCAGTGGCCGGTGATGAAACGGAAGGGCACGCCGAAACGGCCAGCGCGCCCCTCGATCATAAAAGTGGCCTGCCAGACCATGGCGCCGGTGACACAGACAGGCAGATTGCCCCGGCCGGCAAAGCGGCCTTCGCCCAGGGGCTTCAGGCTCACCTGGTTGAAGCCCATGTCCATCTCCACCCCGGAAAAATCCAGCAGCACCTTCTCGGCCTGAAAACCTTCGAAGGCCACCCGCACGTCCAGGGGCTTCAGGACGGGAATCGGCCGGGGACCGATCTCTACCCGCAGGCGGCCCCCCCCCGGCAGTTCCACCGTGCAAGGCCCCAGGTTCAGATCGCAGGCGGCCACGGGCAGCACCTGTTCCCCTTTGGATGCCAGTTTCGGCCCCAGCCAGTAGCCGGCGCCCAGCAGACCGGCCAGGAGCAGAAACAGGAAGAAAGAGATGAGGACTTTTCTATCCACCGCCAGCCATTTCCAAAAAACCGGCATCTTACTCCCAGGCTCCGGAGGCTCCCAGGGGAAATGCTATGCTTGCCCGCCATGCGCTCCGCCCGTACCCCCCGCCCCTCCCGCCCTGCGGGCCCGCAGCCCCGGCCTGCCGCCCGCCTGGTCTGCTTCAACAAGCCCTACGGGGTACTGAGCCAGTTCACCCCGGAAGGACGTTGGCAGGGACTCAAGGACTGGCTTCCCATCTCCGGCGTGTACGTGGCCGGACGGCTGGATGCGGACAGCGAGGGGCTGTTGCTGCTCACCGATGACGGCAGGCTCCAGGCCCGCATCGCCGACCCGAAGTTCAAGCTGGAAAAGACCTACTGGGTCCAGGTGGAGGGCATCCCGGATGAAGATGCCCTGGAAAACCTGCGCCGGGGCGTGCAGTTGAAGGACGGCCCGACCCGCCCGGCCCGCGCCCGGCTGATGGAGACGCCGGCCGGACTGTGGGAGCGCCAGCCGCCCATCCGCTTCCGCCAGAACATCCCCACCGCCTGGATCGAACTGGCCATCCGCGAGGGGCGCAACCGCCAGGTGCGGCGCATGACCGCCGCCGTGGGTTTTCCCACCTTGCGCCTGATCCGCGCCGCCATCGGCCCCTGGACCCTGGAAGGACTGGCGCCGGGGGCCTGGCGCCAGTTGCAGGGCAAGCCCGAAGACCTGCTGCCCCCTTATAATTCCCGCCCATGAAGATCCTGCGCCTCGCCACCCTGCTGCTCGGCCTCGCCGGCAGCCTTGCCGCCCTGGCCCAGATGCCCCGCCTGGAGCTGACCGCCGGTTTCCACCGCATCGAGGCCGAGGTGGCCGCCACCCCGCCCGACCGGATCCAGGGCCTGATGCAGCGCACCCGCCTGGGGCCCAACCAGGGCATGTTGTTCGTCTTTCCCCAGGCCCAGCGTCACTGCATGTGGATGAAGAACACCCTGCTGCCGCTGTCCGTCGCCTTCCTCGACGACGCAGGCAGGATCATCAACATCCGCGACATGCAGCCCCAGACCGAGAACAATCACTGCGCCGACGCCCCGGCCCGCTTCGCCCTGGAGATGAACCAGGGCTGGTTTGCCGCCAAGGGCATCCAGCCGGGCATGGGCATCGGTGGCCTAGAGCGGGCCCCCGCGCCCCGATGAGGGGCATTCCCGCAAACCGCTGGCTGCGCCGCCTCACGGGCCGGCCAGCGATGCAGGACTGGCTCACGGAGCGTGGCTCCCTCACGGCCCGGCTGCGGGCCTGCTGCCAGACCTTTGAGCTGCGCTGCCTGACCCAGCGCCTGGAAGTGCTGGATGCCGACGAAGCCGCCCGCCTCGGCGTGCGCCCCGGCAGCCTGGCCTGGGTGCGGGAAGTGCTGCTGCTCACCGACGGCGTGCCGGTCATCTTCGCCCACACGGTCATGGCGCGCCGACCGCGCCACCCCTTCGACCTGCGCTTTGGCGCCCTGGGTGAACGCTCCCTCGGCAGCCTGCTGTTCTCCGACCCGGGCATCGCCCGGGGGCCGCTGGAATTCCGCTGCCTCGACCAGCGCCACCCCCTGCATCGACGGGCCGAAGCCATCCTCGGCCCCCTGCCCGCCCGGCTCTGGGCCCGGCGCTCCCACTTTGGCCGCCAGGCCAAGGGGGTACTCGTGACCGAACTCTTCCTGCCCCCGGTGCTTGACCTCGAACACCGTATCAGAACTGCTTGACCTCGATGTTCAGGGTCTGAATCCGGTAGGCAATCTGCCGGGGCGTCATGTTCAGCAGCCGGGCCGCCTTGGCCTGTACCCAGCCAGCCTGCTCCAGGGCGGCGATGACCCGCTCCCGCTCGGACAGGTTCGGATCATCCAGGGCGACCGCTTCCCGGGGGGCAGGCGCCGCCGGGGTCGGCGCCCAGGCAGCAGGCCGGGGCGGGGTACGCTCCCGCCCCGGAAAACGGATCAGATCCCCGTCGATGGTCCCGTCTTCCGAGAGCACCGCCGCCCGTTCCAGGCAGTTTTCCAGTTCCCGCACGTTGCCAGGCCAGTCGTAGCTGGCCAGCCGACGCAGGGCGCTGTCGGTGATGCTGAGCTTGCGCTTCTGCACATTGCCCACCTTGGCCAGCAAGTGCCGGCAGATGTCGGGGATGTCCTCCAGGCGCTCCCGCAGGGGAGGCAGATAGAGGGGCATGACGTTCAGGCGGTAGAACAGGTCCTCGCGGAAGTCGCCCATGTCCACGGCGGTTTCCAGATCCCGGTGGGTGGCGGCGATGATGCGCACATCCACCTTGATGCTGCGGCTCCCCCCGACCCGCTCGAATTCCCCTTCCTGCAGCACCCGCAGCAGCTTGGCCTGGAAGGCCGGGGAGATTTCCCCGATTTCATCCAGGAACAGGGTGCCCCCGTCCGCCTGCTCGAAGCGGCCCTTGCGGCTGCCCACGGCGCCGGTGAAGGAGCCCCGCTCGTGGCCGAACAGTTCCGATTCGAGCAGGTTTTCCGGCAGGGCGGCGCAGTTGAGCTTGACCAGGGGCCCCCGGGCCCGGGGCGAGTTGTAGTGGATGGCGTTGGCGATCAGCTCCTTGCCGGTGCCGGTTTCACCCCGGATCAGCACCGTGGTGTTCCACTTGGCCACCAGCCGCACCTGGTCGAACACCCGGCGCATCACGGCAGAACGCCCGACTATGCTGTCAAAGCCGTGCTGATGCCGCACGGTCCGGCGCAGCAGGTCCCGTTCCTCCAGCAAGGAGCGCTTTTCCTGCTCCACCTGCAAGGACAGGCGCAGGCTCTGGCCCACCAGGTTGGCGATCATTTCCAGGAAGCGGGCCCGTTCCTCCAGCAGGGGATCGTCCTCCACCCCCGGCTGCACCGCCAGCACTCCTTTCAAGCTGCCGGCCACCTTGATGGGCACGGCGATGAAAGGCAGGTTCGGGTCATAGACCCCCATTTTGTTGATGAAGCGCCGATCATCCCCCACCCGCTGCAGGATGATGGTGCGGCTCTTCTCCATGGCAAAACCGATGATGCCCTCGCCGGACCGGTAACGCACCGATTCGAAATGGCCGGGATCGACCCCGTGCACCGACTGCACCAGCAGGCTGCCATCCGGCTCCACCACGCTCACCAGACCCCGGGTCAGGCCGGCGGATTCGTCGAGGATCCGCAGCACCTCCTGGATGGTTTCCCGGTAATCGAGGGAGCGGGACAGCACCTGGCTGACCCCGTACAGGGCATCCATCTGGGACAAGTGCAGTTCGTGGGTCTCGCACACCCCGGAAATTTCGCCGCCAAAGGCGTAGGCATGGCCCTCGGGGCACTTGCCGGCGTTTTCCGCATTCATCCCAGTCCTCCCCGCAAGGGCAGCTCCACCCGGGCGCGGCAGCCGCCTCCGGGGGCATCGATCAGGTCGAGAAAGCCCCCGTGGTCGCTCACCGCCTGCTGGGCCCGGGGCAGCCCGGTGCCCAGGTGCCCGGCACGGGTGGTGAAAAAGGGCTCGAACACCTTCAAGTGCAGCTCCGCCGGGATGCCAGGCCCCCGGTCGTCGATGCAGACCCGGATCTGACCGTCCACCAGGGCCGAGGAGAGGCTCATCTCGCGCTGCGGCCAGCCACGCTGGGACAGGGCATCGATGGCATTGTCCACCAGGGCCTTGAACAGGGCGCGCAACTACATGGGCCGCCCGAGAATGGCCGGCAGGGTCGGTGTGGGCTGCCAGGTAACGGTGATGCCGTTGGCCAGCAGCCGCCCGGTGCACACATCGAGCACGTCGCGCAGCACCTCGTTGATGTTCACCGGCGCCGGTGCCTCCTGAGTGTCGTGGGGGATCAGCCGGCGCAGCTCCTCCAGGTGCTGGCGCCCCTCGCCCAGCGCCGACTCCAGGGCACTGGACATGGCGGGTTCGCGGCTCTTGAGCATGGCAATCGCCGAACTCATCACGTTCAGGGGACCTTCAAGGCGATAGAGGGCGGCCGACAAACTCTCGCGCAAGGCGGCGGCGTGCTCCTCTTCCGCCATCAGGCTGCGCAGGGCCGCCAGTCTGGCCTTTTCCTGCCCCTGGCGCAGGGCGCTCACATCACTGGCCACCAGCAGCAGATAATGCTTGGGCTCGGTTTCGTAGAAGCCATCGGCCTGCTCGTCCAGGGTGGCAATCGGCAAGGCGGAGCAGGAAAACCAGCGGGGCAGGGCGCCACCAGGCCGGTCGATGCGCAGCTCCCGCGGCGGCAGGGCACCGGCGGCCCGCCCCAGGAGCTGGCTGCGCCAGCCGGGCAAGGCGGTCTCCAGGAGCAGATGGGCGGGTTCCGCCACGCCCAGATCGGTGAGCAGCTTCTTGTATTCCTGATTGTCCAGGACCACACGGCCCGTTTCGTCGAGCAGGGCCAGGGCCACCGGGGCCCCATCCACCACCGATTCGATCAGGGCCTTCTGGTTGCGCACCTGGCTCACCAGACGGTGCAGCTCGGAGATATCCCGGTGCATACCCAGGTAGTGGGCAATCCGCCCTTCGCCATCCAGCACCGGGGTGATGGCCAGCTCCGCCAGATACTGGCTGCCATCCTTGCGCCGGTTGAGCAACCGCCCGCTCCAGGAATGACCACTGGCCAGGGCCTGCCACATGTCCGCATACACCTCGCGCGGCGTGGTGTGATTGGAAAGGATGGATTCATTTCTGCCCTGGGCCTCGGCCGCGCTGTAACCCGTGACTCGGGAGAAGGCTTCGTTCACATAAAGGATGGTGGCCTGGGGGTCGGTGATGGAGATGGCCATGTCCGCCTGGGCCACCGCCTGGCGAAAGACTTCCGGCGGCAGGTCCCGGCCGGGCTGGAAGGAGGGCTTGAGGTTCATGGGCATGTCCCGCTGCTGAGGGTGGTCCGGCCCCTTCCAGCATGTTCCATGCCATCAAAAATCTTTTACACCCCGGCCATGCCCACCCCCTTGCCCCGCCAGAATTTGGCGGCTATGCCACAGACGCGGCTGTCGGTTTTGCGACAAAGCCGGGGCCAGCCACCGCACCATTCCGGTGCATCCCGGGGCCGAACCACGCCAAACACGGGGTTTTCCGATCGCGCCGGGCATCCGGGCCGGTTGGCACGCCAGTTGCAGAAGGAGGGCATCCCAACCCCCTGCCAGGCATCGCCACCATGAGCGAACTGCTACTCCTCCTGATCTCCACGGCCCTCGTAAACAACGTGGTGCTGATCAAGTTCCTCGGACTCTGTCCGGCCATGGGCGTCTCCAAGAGCATGGATAGCGCCCTGGGCATGGGCATGGCCACCACCTTCGTGATGACGCTAGCCTCCGCCGCCAGCTGGGCCCTGGAGCACTGGCTGCTGGAGCCCCTGGAGCTCACCTTCCTGCGCATCCTCACCTTCATCCTGGTGATCGCCTCGGTGGTGCAATTCACGGAAATGTTCATCAAGAAGGCCAGCCCCGGCCTGTACCAGTCCCTGGGCATCTACCTGCCCCTGATCACCACCAACTGCGCCGTGCTGGGGGTGGCGCTCCTCAACGTGCAGCAGGCTTACGGCTTCTTCTGGAGTGTGGCCTATGGCTTCGGCTCCGCCCTCGGCTTCACGCTGGTGCTGATGACCTTTGCCGGCCTGCGGGAACGCATCGCCCTGGCCCGGGTGCCCGCCGCCTTCGCGGGCTCCCCCATCGCCTTCGTCACCATCAGCCTCCTGGCACTCGCCTTCATGGGTTTTTCCGGTCTCAACGTCTAAGAGGAACACGAGATGCTTGCCGCCATCCTCAGCCTCACCATTCTGGGCGCCCTGCTGGGCCTGGCCCTGGGCATTGCCAGCCGCCTTTTGCATGTGGAAACCCCACCAGTGCAGGCCGAACTGGAAGCCATGCTGCCCGGCACCAACTGCGGCCAGTGTGGCTTTCCCGGCTGCTCCGGCGCCGCCGCCGCCCTGGCCGAGGGCAGCGCCCCGCCCACCTGCTGCCCCCCGGGCGGCAAGGCCCTGGCTGCCGCCATCGCCGAAAAACTGGGCCTCTCCCTGGACCTGTCCAGCCTGACCGACGAAGGCCCGAAACTGGCCACCATCGCCGAGGATCTGTGCATCGGCTGCTGCCGCTGCCTCAAATCCTGCCCCACCGACGCCATCCTGGGAGCACCCAAGCAGATCCACAACATCCTCAAGGAAGCCTGCACCGGCTGCGCCGCCTGCGTCGATCACTGCCCCACCGAAGCCGTGGTGATGCAGCCCGTTCCCGTCACCCTGCAGCACTGGGTGATGCCCAAACCCCTGGCCGCATAAAGGAAAGCAGCATGGGTCTGATGGAAAAATTCTTCGGTCTGTCCTGGGGCATCCACCCGGAAGACCACAAGCGTCCCGCTGCGGACGCTGCCACGCGCACCATGCCGGTGCCGGAGCGCCTGTTTGTTTCACTCTCCCAACACATTGGTGCTCCGGCCCGGCCAGCGGTGCTGGTGGGCCAGCAGGTCAAAAAAGGCGACAAGCTGGCAGACCCCCAGGGGGCCGTTTCGGCAGCCATCCATGCCCCCACTTCGGGCACGGTCACGGCCATCGGCGAAATCCCTGCGCCGCACCCTTCCGGCCTGCCGGTACTGGCCATCACCCTGGAAAGCGACGGGAAGGATGAATGGGCCGAACTACAGGGCTGCCCCGATCCCTTCGCCCTGGAACCCGCCGAGATCAGCCGCCGGGTGGCCGCCGCCGGGGTCGTGGGCCTGGGAGGCGCCACCTTCCCCGCGGCCCTGAAACTGTCCCTGTCGCAGAAATCCAGGGTGAGCACCCTGATCATGAACGGCGGCGAGTGCGAGCCCTACCTGTCCTGCGATGACCGGCTGATGCGCGACGAGGCCGCCGCCATCGTCGACGGCATCCGCCTGATGCTGCACGCCACCGGCGCCAGCGAAGCCCTGGTGGGCATCGAGGACAACAAGCCGGAAGCCATCGCCGCCATGAGCGAGGCCGCCCGGCCCTACGCCGAGGTACGCATCCGCCCGGTGCCGGCCCGCTACCCGATGGGCTCGGAAAAACAATTGATCCTGGTGCTCACCGGCCAGGAGGTTCCCGCCGACGGCCGCCCCGGCGACGTGGGCGTGGTGGTGCATAACGTGGGCACCGCCCGGGCCGTGCATGAGGCGATCCGCCACGGCCGGCCCCTGGTGTCCCGCCTGGTGACGGTCAATGGCGCCTGCGTCGGGCAGCCCGGCAACATCTTCGTGCCGGTGGGCGCCCTGGTGGAGGAAGTGCTGGCTTTTGCCGGCGGCCTCAAGAAAACGCCGGAGCGCCTCATCATGGGAGGGCCGATGATGGGCATGTCCCTGCCCCATGCCCGGGTGCCGGTGGTCAAGGGCACCAGTGGCATCCTCGCCCTCGATGCGGCCCAGGTGGCGGACCGGGCCCAGGAGCCCTGCATCCGCTGCGCCAGCTGCGTGCGCGCCTGCCCCATCGGCTTGCTGCCCCTGGAAATGGCCCGCCACATCCAGGTCGGCGACCTGAAGGGGGCGGTGGGGGTCGGCCTGAAGGACTGCATCGCCTGCGGCTGCTGTGCCTACGTCTGCCCCTCCCACATTCCCTTGGTCCAGTACTTCGCCCATGCCAAGGGCGAGATGGCCGCCCAGGAACGCGCCCGACTCCGCGCCGAAGCCACCCGGAAACTGGCCCAGGCCAGGAGCGAACGGTTGGAACGCGAAGCCCGGGAAAAAGCCGAGCTGGCCGCTCGCCGCAAGGCCGAACGGGCAGCCGCCGCAGCCGCGGCCGCCTCGGCCTCCCCCGCCGTCACCGAAGGAGCCCAGGCATGACCAACACTTACAACGCCTCCCGGACCTTTGCCTCCCCCCATGCCCACGGCGGCAGCGGCGTGCGGCACACCATGGTGCGGGTACAGTTCGCCCTGCTGCCCGCCACCCTGTTCGGTTTCTGGCTCTACGGCTGGCCCGCCTTCTTTCTCTGGCTGATCACCCTGCTTTCCTGCCTGGCGTTCGAATTCATGAGCCTGCGCCTGATGGGCCGGCAACAGATCGGCCGCACCCTGGGGGATGGCTCCGCCCTGCTGACCGGCTGGCTGCTGGCCATGACCCTGCCCCCCTGGGCGCCCTGGTGGGTCGGAGTGGTGGGCGCCTTCATCGCCATCGTGATCGGCAAGCAGGTGTTCGGCGGCCTCGGCCACAACGTCTTCAATCCGGCCATGGTGGCCCGGGTGGCCCTGCTGATTTCCTTCCCCCTGCCGCTCACCACCTGGGTCGCCCCCCTGCCCCTGACCAGCGCGGCAGCCCCCGGCTTTGTGGAAGGACTGCAGATCACCCTGGGCCAGATGCACCTGACCGATGCCATGAGCAGCGCCACCCTGCTCGGCTATGCCAAGACCGAGCTGTCCCGGGGGGTGGATCTGGTCCAGGCCCTGGCCGGGGATCATGCGCCTGGCCTTTCCTGGAGCGGCATCCGCGCCGGCAGCCTGGGCGAATCCGCCGCCGTGCTGATCCTGGCGGGGGGCCTCTTCCTGCTCGTCACCGGGGTGATCCGCTGGCAGGCCCCCCTGGGGGTGCTGGCCGGGGTTGCCGTCCCCGCCGCCATCGCCCATGCCGTGGCCCCCGGGCACTACCTGGACGCCGGCACCCATCTGCTTTCGGGAGCCCTGATGCTGGGGGCCTTCTTCATCGCCACCGATTACGTCACCTCCCCAACCACGGGCCAGGGCCAGCTCATCTTCGGCCTCGGGGTCGGGCTCATCACCTGGGTGATCCGCAGTCTGGGCGGTTATCCGGAGGGGGTGGCCTTCGCCATCCTGCTGATGAACGCGCTCACCCCGATCATCGACCGCTATACCAAGCCCCGCATCCTGGGCCGCACCCGGGCGGGACGTCCGATCGACCCGCCACCTGTCGGCAAGGGAGCCTAACATGAGCCTGGAACAGTTGAAGGAAAACACCCTCTACCAGCCCCTCCTGCTAGGAGCAGTCGCCCTGCTGGCCTCGGCTTCGCTGGCCTGGGCCGCCAGCGCCACCCGGGATGCCATCGCCGCCGCCGAGGCCAGGGACCTGCGCGATTCCCTGGCCCAGGTGCTGCCCGAGGGCTTCGCCGACAACGACCTGCTGGCCGACAGCGCCCAGGTTGAAGTAGGCGAAGCAAAGCCGCTCACCGTGTACCGGGCCCGACTGGGTGGAACTCCCCAGGGTACCGTGTTCAAGGTGGTGGGCAAGGGGTATGCCGGCCCCATCACCATCCTGATGGCGGTGGACCGGGACGGACGGACCCTGGGCGTGCGGGTGCTCAAGCATACGGAAACGCCTGGCCTGGGAGACAAGATCGAGATCGGCAAGGCCGACTGGATCACCACCTTGAGCGGCAAGACCCTGGAATCCGCCCGCTGGGCCGTGAAGAAGGACGGCGGCGAATTCGATCAATTTGCCGGCGCCACCATTACTCCCCGGGCCGTGCTGAATGCAGTCAGGGGTGGGCTGGAAACCTTTGCCCGGCACCGGGAAGCCATGCTCGGACTGCCGCAGGATGGCGAGCCAGCCGGGAAAGCCATCGCCAGGAAAGAGGGGAAATCATCATGAGTGGAACAATCAGGACCCTGGTCCGGGATGGCCTGTGGGACAACAATGTGGTGTTCGCCCAGATGCTGGCCCTCTGCCCGGCCATGGCGGTGACCACCAGCGGCACCAACGGCCTGGGCATGGGCCTGGCCTCCACCGCCGTGCTGGTGGTGGCGAATGTGCTGGTCTCCCTGCTACGTCACATCATCAGCCCCCAGGTGCGCATTCCCGTCTTCATCGTGCTGATCGCCAGCCTGGTAACGGTGGTGGACATGGTGCTCAATGCCTGGCTGCATGAGCTCTACAAAGTGCTGGGCCTGTTCATCGCCCTGATCGTGGTGAATTGCGCCATCCTCGGTCGTGCCGAGGCTTTCGCCTCGCGCAGCAATCCCTGGCACGCCCTGATCGACGGCCTCGCCATGGGCATCGGCTTCACCGGCGCCCTGACGCTGATTGGCCTGATCCGCGAATTCCTCGGCAGCGGCACCTTGTTCGCCCAGGCCTCACAGTTGCTGGGCCCGGCCTTCTCCTTCCTGGAGATCCGGGTAGCCGGCTACGGCGGGGCGCTGCTGATGATCCTGCCCCCGGGCGCCTTCGCCGTGCTGGGCTTCCTCCTGGCTGGCAAACGGGTCATCGATGCCCGCCGGGAAGCCCGAGCTGCGGCTGCCGCCACCCCGGCCACGGCCTGAACTTTCCGGAGACTCCTCATGCAGATCGGCGTTGCCTACTCCGAACCGAACCAGCAAGTCTGGCTCAACATCGAAGTCCCCGAGAGCACCACGGTCCAGGAGGCCATCGAACGTTCGGGCATCCTCAAGCAGTTTCCCCATATCGATCTGAACACCCAGAAAGTGGGCATCTTCGGCAAACTGGCGAAGCTGGACGCCCCCCTGAAGCCCGGCGATCGGGTGGAAATCTACCGCCCCATCATCGCCGATCCGGCCACGGTGCCGCGTCGGGATACGGGAGATGACAGCTGAGCCGCATTCACTGCAATACAATTCCGGCTTCATCCTTTCCTGGAGCCTGACCGTGCCCTTCATCCACCTTCTGGCCACTGGGGCCCTCGGCCTTGCCAGTACCGCCCTGTTCGCCGCCGACAAGCCCGGCGCCCAGGTCTACAACGAGACCTGCATCGTCTGCCACAACACCGGCATCCTGCACGCCCCGCGCATGAGCGATGCCAAACGCTGGCAGAAGCTGGTGCAGGAAGGACTGGACGAGCTGGTGCCCGCCGCCCTGGCCGGCATCCGCCACATGCCCCCCAAGGGCGCCAACCCCAACCTGTCCGACCAGGAAGTGGCCAATGCCGTGGTCTGGATGGTCAACCAGCACGGTGGCCAGTTCGCCACCCCCACTCCGGAACAGGTGAAGGCCTGGCGGGCCAGGGCCGACCGCCGCAAGAAACACTGAAAAACCGCCCCGCCCTCGCGCAGCAACGGCCTGCGAGGCCCCCGGCCCCGCCTTGCCCTTTGCCGCCCCAGGGGGCACAATCCCCCGCCATGCAGCAATTTGACCTGATCATCGTCGGTGGCGGTCTGGCCGGCGCCAGCCTCGCCGTCGCCCTGCGCCAGAGCCGCCTGCGCATCGCCCTGGTGGAAAACCAGCCCCCGCACCGCCCGGAGGGCTGGGATGCGCGCATCTACGCCATCAGCCCTGCCAATGCGGAATACCTCCGGCAGATTGGCGTCTGGGAGCATCTAGAGCGGGAACGCATGGCGCCGATCCAGGCCATGGAAGTGTTCGGCGACCAGGGGGGCAAACTCCGCTTCAGCGCCTATGAAACCGGCGTGGCCGAACTGGGCTGGATCATGGAATCCTCCCTGATGGCCTGCGAACTCTGGGAAAGCCTCAAGCGCCAGGCCAATGTCACCCGCTTCTGCCCGGCCCGCCCGGCGTCCCTGGAATTCCGCCACGACGCCGCCGTGCTCACCCTGGAGGACGGCACCGTTCTCTCCGGCCGGCTGCTGGCCGGGGCCGATGGCCGGGACTCCTGGGTGCGACGCCAGGCCGGCCTGGAAGCCATCACCACCCCCTATAACGAGAAGGGGCTGGTGGCCAACTTCGCCATCGAAAAGCCGCACCGGGGCATTGCCTGGCAGTGGTTCCGGGACGACGGCGTGCTGGCCTACCTGCCCCTGCCCGGCAAGCGCATGTCCATCGTCTGGTCCACCCCGGATGCCCATGCGGATGAGCTTTGCGCCCTACCCCCCCAAGCCCTGGCGGAGCGGGTGGCCGCTGCCGGCAAGCAGGTGCTGGGCAAGCTCGAAACCATCACCCCCGCCGCCGCCTTCCCCCTGCGCCTGATCCGGGTGCCCCGCACCGTGGCGCCCCGGCTGGCCCTGGTGGGCGATGCGGCGCACGGCATCCACCCCCTGTCCGGGCACGGCATCAACCTGGGCTTTCAGGACGCCCGGGTGCTGGCCGAACTGCTGGCCGGGGCCCAGCCCTGGCAGGACATTGGCGAGGAGCGCTTCCTGCTGCGTTACCAGCGGGCCAGAAAGGAAGAAACGGTGCTGATGCAGACCACCACGGACACCCTGCGCCGCCTGTTCCGGGAGAACCCCCCGGGCCTCGCTCCCCTGAGAAACCTGGGCTTGTCCCTCACCGACAAGCTGGGTCCCATGAAAAGCCTGCTGGTGCGCTACGCCCTGGGCGCCCTCTGACCCGCAGGCCCGGCCTGCCCTCACACGCTTACCCCATAGGAGATTCCATGCTCAAAAAACTTTTCCCCCTGCTCCTGGCCACCGGCCTGGCCCTGCCCGCTCTGGCCCAGGAGGCCAGCGTCAAGAAGGCCGTCGAGGCCAAGCTGGGCACTCCCGTCACCAGCGTCACCAAATCCGGCTACCTGGGCCTGTATGAAGTCTATTTCGACGGCCAGATCATCTACACGGACGAAAAGGTAAGCGCCATCCTGGCCGGCAACCTGATCGACACGAAAAGCATGACCAGCGTCACCGAGGAGCGGCTCAAGAAACTCAACGCCATCAAGTTCTCCGACCTGCCCCTGAACCAGGCCGTCAAGCACGTCCGGGGCAACGGCAAGCGGCTCATCGCCATCTTCGAGGACCCCAACTGCGGCTACTGCAAGCGGCTGGCCAAGGACATGGTGAAGCTCGACGACGTGACCTTGTACATCTTCCTCTACCCCATCCTGTCCGAGGACTCCATCAAGAAGGCCCGCCAGATCTGGTGCTCCGCCGATCAGGCCAAGGCCTGGAGCGACTGGATGGTGAACGGCAAGGCCCCCACGGGCAAGGATGACTGCGACACCACGGCCATCATCAACAACCAGGAAATGGGCCGCAAACTGCGCATCACCGGCACTCCCACCCTGTTCTTTGCCGACGGCGAACGGGTCGGTGGCGCCATCCCCCTGAACCGCATCGAGCAAAAGCTGAACAGCATCAAGTAAGGCGTCCTCGCCTCCGGACAAAGGGCTGCCCGCAGGCAGCCCTTTGCGCGCCACGGCGGCCCGGCTCAGGCGGCCGCTTGCCGGGGGCTGGCCAGGACATCCTGCTGCATCCGCCGATTGATGCCGCTGATCAGGGCCTTGATCGAGGCGGTGACGATGTTGCTGTCCATGCCCACCCCGTAGCTCGCGCCGCCGGCGCCGCCTGCCACCTCCATGAAGGCGCAGGCCCGGGCCTCGCCCGCCTCGCCGCTGGGGCCCATGGCCCGCTCCTCGAAGCTGCGCACTTGCACCTGGAAACCCGCTCCCTGGAGGGCGTGCACCGCCGCGTCGATGGGACCGTTACCCTCGCCGCTGAGGAGATGGAGCCGGCCATCGATCTCCACGGACAGGCGGATGCCCTGGGCGCCGCCGTGCTCGAACAGGTGGTGCTCCCGGTAACGTATCGGCGCCTCACTGTCGAGATAGGTACGGGAAAAAATCGCCCAGATGTCGGCCGCACTCACCTCGCACCCCTGGCTGTCCGTGTGGCGCTGCACCACCCCGGAAAACTCCACCTGGAGACGGCGCGGCATCACCACCCCGTATTCGGACTCCATGAGGTAGGCGATGCCCCCCTTGCCCGACTGGCTGTTGACCCGGATCACCGAGTCGTAACTGCGCCCCACATCAGCCGGATCGATGGGCAGGTAAGGCACATTCCAGACACCATCCCCCTGGTCGCAGGCGGCCTTTTGCGCCGCAAACCCCTTCTTGATGGCATCCTGGTGGGAGCCGGAGAAGGCCGTAAACACGAGATCCCCCACGTAAGGATGGCGCGGGTGGATGGGCAACCGGGTGCAATCTTCCGCCGTGCGGGCCACGGCGTTGATGTCGGAAAAATCGAGGCCGGGATCGATCCCCTGAGTGTACAGATTGAGGGCGAGGGTGACGAGATCCACGTTGCCGGTGCGCTCGCCGTTGCCGAACAGGCAGCCCTCCACCCGGTCGGCCCCGGCCATGAGCCCCAATTCGGCGGCCGCCACGGCGGTGCCCCGGTCGTTGTGGGGATGCAGGCTCAAGATGAGGCTGTCGCGCCGGGCCAGGTTCCGGTGCATCCACTCGATCTGGTCGGCGTACACGTTCGGCGTCGCCACCTCCACCGTGGAGGGGAGATTGAGGATCATCTTGCGCTCCGGCGTGGCACCCCAGGCCGCCGAGACGGCATCGCACACCTCCAGGGCGAAATCGAGCTCGGTGGCCGTGAAGGTCTCCGGGCTGTATTCGAGCACCACTTCGGTCTCCGGCATGGCCTCGGCCAGCTCGCGGATGAGCCGCACGGCGTCGACCGCCATCGCCACCACCTCCGCCTTGCTCATGCCAAACACCATGGTGCGGAAAGGCTCCGACGTGGCGTTGTACACATGCACGATGGCCCGGCGGGCGCCCTTGATGGCTTCAAAGGTGCGACGGATCAGGTGTTCCCGGGCCTGGGTGAGCACCTCGATGGTCACATCGCCGGGAATGTGCCCTCCCTCGATCAGCTCCCGCACGAAATCGAAGTCGGTCTGGGAAGCCGAAGGAAACGCCACCTCGATTTCCTTGAAACCGATGTCGCAGAGCATACGGAACATGCGCATTTTCTTCTCCCCGTTCATGGGCTCGAAAAGCGACTGGTTGCCGTCGCGCAGGTCGGTACTCATCCAGACGGGGGCGCGGCTGATGCTGCGGCCGGGCCACTGGCGGTCCTGCAGGCGCACCGGCGGAAAAGGCCGGTATTTGCTGGCGGCGATCTGCTTCATGGAAGGTGCTCCCGAAAACGTTGCGATGGGAAGCATGGTAAGGAAAAGCCCGGGGCATTTGCTTGCGTATTGATTCGACAAAACCGCCGTTGGCGCAATAAAATTGCCAAAATCAAGACACAACAGAACAAACAGCTCAGAGAAAAGAAAATCGCGCCATGAAACTCGACCGCTACGACCGCCAGATCCTCCAGCTGCTGCAGGAAGATGGCCGCATCAGCAACCAGGACCTGGCCGAACGCATCGGACTTTCCCCCTCCCCCTGCCTGCGCCGGGTGAGGGCCCTGGAGGAAGCAGGACTGATCCTCGGCTATCGCGCCCTGCTGGACGCGCGCAAGCTGGGGCTCAGTCTCATGGCCCTGATCCACATCTCCATGGACCGCCACACCCCGGAACGCTTCGAGCATTTCGAGCAGGAAATCCGCGACCTCCCGGAAATCATCGAATGCCTGCTCATCACCGGCCAGGACGCCGACTACCAGCTCAAGGCCGTGGTGCGCGACATGGACGCCTATCAGGAACTGCTCCTGCACCGCATCACCCGCATCCCCGGCGTCACCGGCGTGCACTCGAGCTTCGTCCTGCGTCGCGTGGTGGACAAGACCACCCTGCCCGTACGCTGAATCCCCCCACAACACTTCGTTACAAACCGGCAACGAAGGCCGACAGACAAGGAGACGGCCTGGACGTAGAGTTCAAACCGTAGTGTTACCCCTCCTCTCGATCCCCCTTCGAGATTCCCTCCCCGCCCCCGACATGGCGGGGATTTTTTTATCTCATGTAATCCGCCCCCCGAAAACAGGCGTTAACCACGTCACCCCCCGAACAAGGATGGAAACCCATGAACGCACTGCACACCCTGCCCCTCCTGCTCGCCGCCGGCATCAGCAGCACCGCCCTGGCCGGCGGTTACTGGTACGAGGACCGCTACGACAGCCGTTACGAGCGGCGCTACGACGCCCCCCGCGACCACCATCACCATCGCCACCACCATCAACGCGACCGGCAGGTGGAATACATCGTGGTCGAGCGCCCGGTCTACAGCGCCCCCCGAGTGGTTTACCAGGAACCCGTGGTGATCTACCGGGACCGGGTCATCCATGAGGAACGCCCCATCTACCGGGAAGCACCGCCCCGCCGCTACTACCGGGAAGACACCCCCGTGCGTTATCGGGATGAAGGCATGGGCTCCGGCACCGGCCAGGTGCTGGGAGCCGTCGCAGGCGGCGTCATCGGCAGCCGCTTCGGCCAGGGCAACGGCCGCATTGCCGCCACCGCCGTGGGCGCCGTGCTGGGCAGCATGGTGGGCGGCGAACTCGCCCGGGACTGATCACAGCAGCCCCGACACGTCGGGGCTTGCTTCCATCCAGCAAACTGACGGCCCCTGCACAAGGCACCCGAAAGATTACCGGGGTCAGGGCCAGGGCCAGCCGACTTTTGCATCCGACAGACTGGCCTGTCCGCCATCCGCAAGGACTTACCAGTTCGGCTCCCGTTCCGGGGTGGCCGTGATCTTGTGGATCGAGAGGTCGGCCCCTTCGTATTCCTCTTCCTGACTGAGGCGCAGGCCGACTGTCAGCTTCAGGGCGCCGTACACGAGCAGGCCGCCCGTCAGGGCGATGCCGATGCCGAGCAGGGTCATCACCAGTTGCGAGAGCAGGGAAACGCCCCCCGCACCACCCAGGGCCTGGCTGCCGAAGATGCCGGCGGCGATGCCGCCCCAGGCGCCGCACAGGCCGTGCAGGGGCCAGACGCCCAGCACGTCGTCGATCTTCCAGCGGTTCTGGGCCAGGGTGAAGGCGATCACGAACAGGGCGCCGGCCACGCCGCCCACCACCAGGGCACCCAGGGGGTGCATCAGGTCGGAACCGGCACAGACGGCCACCAGCCCGGCCAGGGGGCCGTTATGGACGAAGCCCGGGTCGTTCTTGCCCAACACCAGCGCGGCCAGGGTGCCGCCCACCATGGCCATCAGCGAATTCAGGGCTACCAGGCCGGAAATCTTCTCCAGGGTCTGGGCGCTCATCACGTTGAAGCCGAACCAGCCGACGGTGAGAATCCAGGCGCCCAGGGCCAGAAAAGGAATGGAGGAAGGCGGATGGGCGGCAATGGATCCGTTCCTGGAATAGCGGCCGTGACGGGCGCCGAGCAGCAGCACGGCGGGCAGGGCGATCCAGCCCCCCATGGCATGCACCACCACGGAGCCGGCGAAGTCGTGAAATTCGGCACCGAACGTGGCCTTGAGCCAGCTCTGCACACCCAAGGCCTGGTTCCAGGCCATGCCTTCGAAGAAGGGATAGACCAGGCCCACGAGCAAGAAGGTGGCGGCCAACTGGGGGTGGAACTTGGCGCGTTCGGCGATGCCACCGGAGATGATGGCGGGAATGGCGGCGGCAAAGGTGAGCAGGAAGAAGAACTTGGTCAGTTCATAGCCATTCTTCTCCAGCAGGGTTTCTGCCCCGGAGAAGAAGTTGACGCCGTAGGCGATGCTGTAGCCGACGAAGAAATAGGCAAGGGTGGAAACGGCAAAATCCGAGAGGATCTTCACCAGGGCGTTGACCTGATTCTTCTTGCGCACCGTGCCCACTTCCAGGAAGGCAAAACCGGCATGCATGGCCAGCACCATGATGGCGCCCAGGAGGATGAAGAGGACATCGTGACTGGTATTTACGTTTTCCATGAGGCTTCCAGAAAATTTTGGAGAGCCGGGAAAAGCAAGCACCATTCCAGTGCAGATCCCCTTATTTTTCAAAAACCTGCGAATCATCCGCCGTTTGCGCTGCACAGCGGCGGTGCAGAGCGGCGTCCAAAGCGGTGCGGACGCACCATTTTGGACTTCCCTACTGTCTGGGCGCCACCCCCGGGGGCAGCAGCACCCACATGCGGCCTTTTTGCTTCATTCGTCCTGCCAGTTCGCCGGCCTCGCGGCCAAACCCCCAGAAGAAGTCGGCCCGCACCCCGCCCTTGATGGCGCCGCCCGTATCCTGGGCCAGCACCAGCCGGTTCAGGGGTTGAGTGCTGTTGGGCCGGGTGGTGGCCAGCCAGACCGGCGCCCCCAGGGGGATGTAGCGGGGATCGATGGCGATGCTGCGCTCCGGGGTGAGGGGCACCCCGAGGGCGCCGATGGGACCGCCCTCGGTGTTGGGCATTTCCCGGAAGAATACATAGCTGGGATTGCCGTTGAGCAGATCCTGCAACTGGGCAGGGTTGGCCCGGGCCCAGGCCTGAATGCCCTGCATGGACGCCTCTTCGAGCTTGAGGGCCCCCCGCTCGACCAGGAGACGGCCGATGGACTGGTAAGGGTGGCCGTTCTGGTCCGCATAGCCGATGCGCACCCGGCTGCCGTCGGGCAGCTGCACGCGGCCCGAGCCCTGGACCTGCAGGAAGAAGAATTCCACCGGGTCCTGCACCCAGAGCAGGATCTTGCCCGGCCAGTGGCCGGTGCGGCGGGCCTCGATCTCGGCCCGGGTCCAGTAGGGCAGCACCCTGGTGCCCTCCAGCCGGCCGCGCAGGCGGCGGTGCTTGAGGTCGGGATAGACATCCCCCAGTTCGATGGTGAGCAAATCGGCAGGAACGCCCAGCACCGGGATGGCATAGCGGGCATCCTTCTTCCGGCTGCCCTGGATCAGGGGTTCGTAGTAGCCAGTCACCATGCCCTCCCGGCGGCCGTCTCCTTCCACCACCGCGTAGGGCGTGAACTGGGTCTCGTAGAACTGGCGCACGGCCGCGCCGTCCTGGCCATCCACTTCCCGGGCCAGTGCACAGACCCGGACCCAGGCCGCGCCATTGGGACGACTGGCAAGCCCCCGGCAGGACTCCTGGAAGGCATTCCAGCTGGCGGCCAGATTATCCTTCTGCCAGTCCGGCAGATCCGCCCAGGTCGCGGCCTCGAGCCGGGGCGTCAGTTCCACGGCAGGCGCCGCCTGGGAGCAGACCGGCGCCGGCGGGCAGACCGGACACACGGGGCAGACAGGCCCCGAAAGCGGTGCCATCGCCTTGTCGCCCCCTCCCTGCTGCGTCTGGACGGCCTCTGCCGGCTCCTGGGCCGTACCTCCTGGCTGCCAGGGAAAATGCGCATTGCAGGCCGTCAGCAGGATCAGGAGGAAAGGGGCAAGGCGGGCCAGCAAAGGCAGGGGGCAAACGACGGAAGATTGGCTTTTTTGCATGGCATTGGCTAGATTCGGGGCTTTCCGACCACAAGTATAACCTTAGCCATGCTCGACCCCGCCCTGCTGGAGCGCCTCCTCGGCCGCGCCGAGTCGGTGCTCGACCGACTCGAAGCCCAACTACCGCCGCTGCCCGAAGAACCGGACTGGGATCAGATCCTGGCCTGCCGCTGGCGCCGCTCAGGAAGCCCGGGCGGACGGGGCCGGCTCCTGCCCGTGCGACAGGTGCACCCGATCCGCCTTAAGGACCTGACCGGCATCGACGACCAGAAAGAACGCATCACCGCCAACACCCGTCAGTTCGTGGCCGGGCTGCCTGCCAACAATGTGCTGCTCACCGGCACCCGGGGCTCGGGCAAGTCCTCCCTGGTGAAGGCGCTGCTGAATGAATTCGCCGCCCAGGGGCTACGCTTGATCGAGGTGGACAAGGACGAGCTGACCGACCTGGCCGAGATCGTGGACCGCATCGCTGGCCGGCCGGAAAAGTTCATCCTCTTCTGCGACGACCTTTCCTTCGAGGCCGGTGAAAACGCCTACAAGGCCCTCAAGTCGGTGCTGGATGGCTCCATCGCCGCGCCGCCAGACAACGTCCTGATCTACGCCACCTCGAACCGGCGCCACCTGCTGCCCGAATATTTCTCGGAGAACCTGGAAACCACCCGGGCGGATGGGGAAATCCATCCGGGCGAAGCCGTCGAGGAAAAGATTTCCCTGTCGGAACGCTTCGGCCTGTGGATTTCCTTCTACCCCTTCGACCAGGAGGGCTACCTGGATATCGTCGCCCACTGGCTCCGTACCTTCGGCTTCTCGAAAAAGGAGATCGCCGCCGCCGAGCGGGAGGCCCTCAACTGGGCCCTGGGTCGCGGTTCCCGCAGCGGCCGGGTAGCCTGGCAGTTCGCCCGGGACTACGCCGGCAGAACCGGAAAAACCCATGAACATCCCCATGAGTGAAGCCCCCATCGTCCAGGTGGCCGCCGCCGTGATGCTGAGCCGGGACGGCCGCGAATTCATGCTGGCCTGTCGCCCGGAAGGCAAGGTCTACGCCGGTTACTGGGAATTCCCCGGCGGCAAGGTGGAGCCCGGTGAAACCGTGCGTCAAGCCCTGGTGCGGGAACTGCAGGAAGAGCTGGGCATCACCGTCACCCGGGCCAGCCCCTGGCTGCACCGGCATTTCGTTTACCCCCATGCCCATGTGCACATCCACTTCTGGCGCGTCACCGACTGGGAGGGTGAGGTGGGCATCACCGCCCCGCTGGAACACAGCGCCGTGGCCTGGCAGCCCCTGGACGGCCCGAACCGGGTCGAGCCCATGTTGCCTGCCAACGCTCCGATTCTGAAAGCCCTCTCCCTGCCCTGCCGCATGGTCATCACCCAGGCGGAAACCCGGGGCGTGGAGCAGGAATTGCAGCGACTGCAAGGGGCCCTGGACCGGGGCCTGGGCCTGATCCAGCTACGGGAGCGGAACCTGCCGCCAGCCGCACGCCTGCGCTTTGCCGAATCCCTGATGACCCTGGCCCGCCCGCACCAGGCCCGGGTGGTGGTGAGCGAGGACGAGGCCCTGGCCCGCCGCATCGGCGCGGATGGACTGCACCTCACCAGCACCAGTCTCAGGCGCTGCACCACCCGCCCGGATTTCCCATGGGTGGGCGCCTCCTGCCACGATGCCCGGGAACTGCAGCAGGCCGAAAGCCTGGGGCTCGATTACGCCCTGCTCGGGCCGGTGCTGCCCACCCTGAGCCACCCGGGCGCCCCCGTGCTGGGCTGGGAGGGGTTCGAACGGCTGGTGGCCAGCAGCACCGTGCCGGTCTTCGCCCTGGGCGGGCAGACGGAAGACTTGCTGGAGGAAGCCCAGGCCCACGGCGCCCACGGCATTGCCATGCTGCGGGGCTGGTGAAAACCGTAAACCGCACGCACAAACTGCGGGATGGACACGGCTCAGCCGTTCCGGTCGGGGGAGTTGATGCCTTCATCCGGCTCCTGCACCGGCAGCTTGTAGGACTCATCGGCCCAACAGCCCAGGTCGATCAGCTTGCAGCGCTCGGAACAGAAGGGGCGCCATTTGTTTTCCGGGCGCCATTCGGACAGGGTGCCGCACTGGGGACAGGGCACTTGACGGCAGGAGGGCTGGGTCACAGGTTGCAGAAGGTCAGTTCGAAACCCACATCCCGGTCGCAGCCCTTGGCCTTGATTTCCATTTCCGGGGGATGGGTGAAGCGGATGTTGAGGGCGTAGCGGTTGGCGCTCACTTCCGGTACCGCATGTTCGCCCTCGGGCAGGGAAATGCGCACCATCTGGGCCGTGGTGCCGCCCAACATGCGCTGGAACTGGCCATGTACGGCACGGAGTCGCTCCACCCGGCCGCTGGAACGCAACAGGCGCAGAATGATGGTGAGGGCATCGCGCACCGGCAGCATGGAGCGGGTCCAGGAGGCCAGGGCATTGCTGCGGAACTGGGCCGACTGGTGCAGCCAGTAATGATAAGAGGGCAGGTCGAACTCGCACACCCCGCCGGGAATGGCCACCCGGCTCTTGATGCCCATCAGCCATTCGTTGTCGCGCAGGGTCTGGCCGAACTTGCCGGTCAGGGCCAGCAAGGCGGCGGAAGCCTGCTCGATCTCGTAGAGGGCGCCGGACAAGGCGGCTTCGGAAATGTCGGGGTTGTTGCGAAAACCCAGCAGCGTCTGCCGCTGCCGTTCCAGCTCCTGGATCATGTCCATCTTCAGGTCGGCACGCCCCGCCACCTCCAGGATCTCGAAGAGGGTGACGAGGGCGACATGATTTTCCGCCGGCCCTTCGGATCGGGAGAAATAGGCTACCTTTTCGAAGAGGTCCTCCAGGCGCAACAAGGTGCGTATGCGCTCATTGAAGGGGTATTCGTAGGTGATCACGCCGCCGCCATGAAGTGGAATTTCGATTATTCTGAATCAGTTATCTGCAAATCTCAACCTTATACTTTAGGAATATGCCGCACCAGACCCGGCACATTCCTTGACCCGGGCCAGTTGCAAGTAGCGCCGGTGCAGTTGCGCCACGGGGCCGGCGAGATCCCCGGGCCGGCCACTGTTGTCCAGCACGTCGTCCGCCACCGCGAGTCGCGCCGCCCGGCTGGCCTGAGCCGCCATGATGGCCTCCACCTCGGCAGCGGAAAGTCCGTTGCGCGCCATGACCCGGCTGCGTTGCAACGCTTCGGGACAATCCACCACCAGCACCCGGTCCAGGCAATAGGATTCCCGCCCGGTTTCCACCAAGAGGGGAATCGCCAGCAGCACATAGGGTGCGCCCAGGGCCGCGATGTCCGCCTCCGCCTGCCGGCGGATCAGGGGATGCAGGATCGCCTCCAGTGCCCGGCGCGCTTCGGGGTCGGCAAACACCCGCTGGCGCATGGCGGCCCGGTCCAGGCTCCCGTCGGCCGCCCGGATGCCAGCGCCGAAACGGTCCACCAGGGCCGCCATGGCCGCGCCGCCAGGGCTGGTCAGCTGTCGGGCCAGCACATCCGTATCCACCAGCCCCGCCCCCAGGGCCACGAAAGCCTCGGCCACCGTACTCTTGCCGCTGCCGATGCCGCCGGTGAGGCCAACCACGAAACTCACGGGCAGTCCCTGGGAGTGCTGCCCGCCGGCAGGGCCTTGCGGAAGGCGGCCAGTTCGCCGTCACCACCCCTGACTTCGAGCAACTGCCGGGCGCCCTCGATGCTGCGCGTTCCCATCCGGGCGCTGCGCACCCCCTTGCCCCGCAATTGTTCGAGATGCTTCCTGGCCGCCTCCTCCCGGGAGAACACCCCCAGGGAAATGGCAAACTTTTGCGGACCATCGGTGACGATGAAGAATTCCGTCACCCCCAGCCGCTGTAGTTCCCCCGCCTTCTTTTCCGCACCTTTCTTGTCCGGCTGGGGCGGCAGGAAGACCCACCAGCCCCCTTCGCTGCGACGGCTGGCCATGAGCCCGTCCTGGCCAGCCTTGTCGGCCAGGCGCTGGGCATCCCCTTCGCTCAGGCCAGTGAGTAACAGACAGGCAAGAGCTTGGCCGGCAGCGGCGGGAGCCGCCTCGGTGTCCGGCGCGGGCTTCTTCCCGGACGCCGCTGCAGGAGCGGGCGCAGGCGGGGAGGCCGGGACCTGGTCTGCCGCCTGCGCCGGACTGGCCGCCTCGGCTGCGGGGCCGGCAGCGGCCTCGCTTCCGGATGCGGCAGGCGCCGGGTCTGCCGGCACGGGCGCCGCTTCCCTGGCCCCGCCTTCGCCGCCATCCGCCAGGACCCGGAGGCGATCCGGGTTGATCTGCTGCTGGAGGCGCAGGGCATCGGGGGAAACCGGCGTCCCCAGATAGCCCTGGGCATAGGCGAAGAAAAGCAGGTTGGCGAGGATCAGGAGAAAGACCAGGGCCCGCATGATTGAGCGCTTTCAGCCCACCTGGGGCAGGTGCTTGAGAGATTCGGCAATCGCCTCGGCCGGGTAGGCGAAATCCTCGAGCTGGCCGGAGAAGAACTTGTCGTAGGACGCCATGTCGAAGTGACCGTGCCCGGTAAGGCCGAACAGGATCACCTTCTCCTCGCCGGTGGCCTTGGCCTTCAGGGCCTCGTCGATGGCGGCGCGGATGGCGTGGCAGGACTCGGGGGCGGGGATGACGCCCTCGGCCCGGGCGAACTGGACCCCGGCCTCGAAGGTGGCCAGCTGCGGCACGGCCCGGGCCTCCACCAGGCCCTCGTGGGTGAGCTGGGAGACCAGGGGGCTGGCGCCGTGGTAGCGCAGGCCGCCAGCGTGAATGCCCGGGGGCATGAAGTCATGACCGAGGGTGAACATCTTCATCAGCGGGGTGTAGCCGGAGGCATCGCCAAAATCGTAGGCATAGGCGCCCTGGGTCAGGGTCGGGCAGGAGGTGGGCTCCACCGCCACGCAGCGCAGATTGTTGGCCCGCTTGTCCCCGGCTGCCTTGTCGGCCAGGAAGGGGAAGGCGATGCCGCCGAAGGAGGAGCCACCGCCACAGGGGCCCACCACCACGTCCGGGTAGAGGCCCAGCTTGTCGAACTGCTTCTTGGCTTCCAGGCCGATGATGGTCTGGTGCAAGAGCACGTGGTTGAGCACCGAGCCCAGGGTGTAGCAGGTTTCCTTGTCGGCGGCCGCCTCTTCCACGGCCTCGGAGATAGCCAGGCCCAGGGAGCCCTGGCAGCCGGGGTCCTCGGCCAGGGCCTTGCGGCCGGCTTCGGTCAGGTTGGTGGGGCTGGCGAAGACCTCGGCGCCCCAGGTCTGCATCATGGAGCGGCGGAAGGGCTTCTGCTCGTAGCTCACCTTGACCATGAACACCCGTACCGGCAGGCCGAACATCTGCCCGGCGAAGGCGATGGAGGAACCCCACTGGCCAGCCCCGGTTTCGGTGGTCAGCCTCTTGGTGCCGGCCTGCTTGTTGTAGAAGGCCTGGGGCACGGCGGAGTTGGGCTTGTGGGAGCCGGCCGGGGACACCCCTTCATACTTGTAGAAGATCTTGGCGGGGGTACCCAGGGCTTGCTCCAGGCGCAGGGCCCTGCACAGGGGAGCAGGACGCCAGAGGGCGTAAATCTGCCGCACCTCCTCGGGAATCTCGATCCAGCGCTGGCGGCTCATCTCCTGTTCCAGGATGTTCATGGGGAAGATGGCGGCCATCTGCTCCGGGCCCATGGGCTGGCCATCCGGGCCCAGGGGGGGCGCCGGCGGGTTCGTCATGTCGGCCACCACGTTGTACCAGTGGGTGGGCATTTCAGCGGGATCGAGATAGGTGCGCAGAGGAATCATGATGTTTTCTGAAAGAGTGCGATCAAGGACGTTACGTTAAACGAAAAGGGCACAAGCCCCAAAATAGGGCAATCCGGCGCCATTTGCACCATCACGGTGCATTAGGCGCCAGAACCAGCTGGCGCAAGCCTTCGAGCACGAGATTATCCACCAGGCGCAGGGGAAGCCCGAGGCAGGGAGCGAGGAGCGGCGCCGCCCCCCCGGACAGCAGGCACAGGGCCGCCCCGGGCAGGCGGGCAAAGGCCCGTTCGATGGCACCCAGCTGGGCCTCCAGGCAGCCGCTGTGGATGGCATCCACCGTCTGGCGGGGGAAATCCTGGTGGCTGCCCTCGGCCAGGGGCAGGCGGGCTGTGCCTCGCGCCAGGGCGGTGTGCATCATCTCCAGCCCCGGCAGAATCAGGCCGCCCAGGAAAGTCCCTTCATCGTCCAGGCTGTCGATGGTGGTGGCAGTGCCCGCAGTCACCACGAGGCAGGGCTGGCGGGTGAGGGAGCGGGCGCCGATCAGGGCACACCAGCGATCCACCCCCAGTTGCTCCGGCTGCAGATAGGCATTGACCACCCCGGCGGCGGCACGGGTGGTGTGGACCCGCTCCAGGGGCAGCCCCGCCAGCGCCCGTACCACCCTGTCTTCCTCGCCGGAACCGGCGACGCTGGCGAGCAGCACCCGCTCCGGACGGGGCCAGCCGGCCACCAGGGCAGCAAGCCGGTCCGCCGCCTCCCAGGTCAGGGCCCCCTGGCCGGCCCAGCCGCCGTCCTGGAGGAGGCCCCATTTAAGACGGGAATTACCGGCATCCAGGCAGAGGATCATCGGGGCCTCAGGCTCACGTCACCCGCCAGGAAGCGCTGCACCCCCGCACCAGTCTCGAGCAGCAGGCTGCCTTCGGGATCGGCCCCGAGACACCGCCCTTCGGCCAGCACATGCCCCTCCTCGAGCAGGCAGACCCGCCGCCCCTGCCAGACATGGCGGCGCTGCCATTCGGGCCGAAGCGGCGCAAAACCCTGCTGCTCGAAGACATCCAGGGTCGCTGCCAGCTGGGTGAGCAGGGTCGCCAGCAGCAGGTGCCGCTCCGGTAGAGGGCCCAGTTGCGCCAAGCCGGCGGCTGGCTGCTCCAGCAGGCCGGGAGCGGGCGGGCGCAGGTTGAGGCCGATGCCGATCACCGCCTGGGTGCCGCGCCGGTCCGCCACCAGTTCCACGAGGATGCCGCCCAGCTTGGCCTCCCCCTCCGGCCCGGCGGCATAGAGATCGTTCGGCCATTTCAGGCCCAGGGGGGCAAACCCCAGGGCCTCCAGGCCCCGGGCCAGGGCCAGGCCCGCCGCCAGGCTCAGGCCCGCCAGCCGGGCCGGACTGGCCTGCCAGCGCCAGAGCAGGGAAAAGGTGAGGCTGTCTTGCGGCGAGGAGGCCCAGGGTCGCCCCCGCCGCCCCCGGCCGGCGCTCTGCCGGTCCGCCACCAGCACCGTTCCGGCCGGCGCCCCCTGGACGGCCCGCTCCAGCAGCAGGGCGTTGGTGGAGCTGCAGTCATCCAGGGCATCCACGTCGAAACGGCCGGCCGTGGGCCCCAGGGCCTGGCGCAGTTGGGAGAGATCGATCAGGGGCATGGAAATGGCGACCGGGAAAGCCGTCATTATCGCCGCTTGCGGCCCCGGGAACCAGACACCGGACGTTCAGCCGTCCCGGCTGTTTTCCAGGCCCAGCTCCTGAATCTTGCGGGTGATGGTGTTGCGCCCGATGGACAGGGCCTGGGCCGCCTCGATGCGCCGCCCCCCCGTATGCACCAGGGCACGGGTGATCAAGGTACGCTCGAAGGCCTGCACCAGCTTCTCGTGCAAGTCGGGCGTCGACGCCGCCAGCAGCCGGTCCACCTCCTGAGCCAGGGCCGATTCCCAGCTGGCAGCCACCACCTGCACCGGGGCCTCGCGCAGTTCCGGCGGCAAATCGGCCACCTCCACCAGCTGCCCCGGGGCCATGACGGTGATCCAGTGACAGAGGTTTTCCAGCTGCCGCACGTTGCCACTGAATTCGAGACCGGACAGGTACTTCATGGCCGCCTCCGACATCCGCTTCGGCTCCACCCCCAACTCCTGGGCGCTCTTTTGCAGGAAGTGCTTGACCAGCAAGGGGATGTCCTCGCGCCGCTCGCGCAGGGCGGGCAGGCGGATGCGGATGACGTTGAGGCGGTGGAACAGGTCTTCCCGGAACAGCCCCTCCTTGACCCGCCCCTCCAGATTCTGATGGGTAGCCGCGATGACCCGCACGTTGGCCTTGATCGGAGCGTGCCCTCCCACCCGGTAGAAGTGGCCGTCGGACAGTACCCGCAACAGGCGGGTCTGCAACTCGGCGGGCATGTCGCCGATTTCGTCCAGGAACAAGGTGCCCCCATCCGCCTGTTCGAAGCGTCCCCGGCGCTGGGTCTGGGCCCCGGTGAAGGCGCCCCGCTCGTGGCCGAACAGTTCGGATTCGAGCAGATCCTTGGGAATGGCAGCGGTGTTGATGGCGACGAAAGCCGCATCCTTCCGTGGGCTGTGCCGGTGCAGGGCGCGCGCCACCAGCTCCTTGCCGGTGCCCGATTCACCCGTGATCAGTACCGTGGCGTGAGATTGGGAGAGGCGCCCGATGGCCCGGAAAACCTCCTGCATGGCAGACGCCTGACCGAGGATTTCCGGGGTGAGCCCCACCTCCTCCACCGCACCAGCCTGGTGCATGCTTTCGTCGATGGCCCGGCGGATCAGCTCGATGGCCTGATCCACGTCGAAGGGCTTGGGCAGGTATTCGAAGGCCCCGCCCTGAAAGGCCGCCACAGCGCTTTCCAGGTCCGAATAGGCAGTCATGATGATGACCGGCACCTGGGGATGGCGCTCCTTGACCCTTTTGAGCAGGTCCAGGCCGGAAGCACCGGGCATGCGGATGTCCGAAAGCAGGGCCTGGGGCGGCTCCTCGTGCTCCAGGGCTTCCATGGCCTCGCTGGCGGAGGGGAAGCTTTTGAAGGGAATGCCCTCCCGCGTCAGGGTCTTTTCCAGCACCCAGCGGATGGAGCGGTCGTCATCGATGATCCAGATCGGTTTCATGGGGAGGACCTAGCAAATATCAAGCCCGCTCTATCGGGAGACGGATGAGGAAACGGGTACGGCCCGGACGGGTGTCGCACTCCACCGTGCCCTGGTGCTGCTGCACGAAACTCTGGGCAAGTGTCAGCCCCAGGCCGGTGCCATCGGGCCGACCGGAAACGAGGGGATAGAACATGCGCTCCTTGATGTCGGCGGGAATACCTGGGCCGTTGTCGATGATGGCCACATCGATGGCAAGGCGGAAACGCCGCTTGACCAGGGTCACCTGCCGCGCCGCCCGGGTCTGGAAGATGATCTCGCCCTTGCCCTCCATGGCCTGGGCGGCATTGCGGGCGATGTTGAGAAAGACCTGGATCAGCTGTTCCCGGTCCCCCACCAGATCGGGCAGGCTGGTGTCGTAATCCCGGCGGATGCGGAGGCCGTCGGGGAATTCCAGGAGCAGCAGGCTGCGCACCCGCTCCAGCACCTCGTGAATGCTCACCGGAAAGGGCTGCATGGCGGCCCGGTGCGGCGACAGCAGGCGCTGCATCAAATCCTGCAGCCGGTCCGCCTCCTTGATGATGACCTGGGTGTATTCCTTGAGGGAGGGATTGTTGAGCTCATGCTCCAGCAACTGGGCCGCGCCGCGGATGCCCCCCAGGGGATTCTTGATCTCGTGGGCCAGGTTGCGGATCAGCTCCCGGTTGGCCTGCTGCTGCTCGATCAGGCGCTCCTCCCGGCTCGCCTTCAGCTGCTGGTCGATGGGCTGCAGCTCCATCAGCATGCGGATCTCCGGCGCATCCTCGCAATGGACGGGAGTCACCGTGCAGTTGAGATGCAACACATCGTCGTCGCCACGGCGGATTTCCACGTTCTGGCCGGTGTAGCTCCAGTTGTTGCTGATGGCATTCTCGAGGGCGGCCTCCAGGGTGGCGCTGTAGCGCATCACCTGCTCCAGGGGACGCCCCTCCAGGGAACGGCCGGTGACCGCGAGCAGATTCTCGGCCGCGCCGTTGGCATAACGGACGTGACGATCCGCATCCATCAGGATGACGGCGGAGGCCAGGTGATCCAGGCCGCTGAAGGGAGTGTAGGTTCGGGACATGGCCGCAACGCTAGCAAGTTCTGCGCCCGGAAAGGCGCCAGCGCCCCGGCCCTCAGCCCCCCGGACCCCGGGGACGGTTACTTGAGGTTGGACAGCTCACGGTTGATGGCCTGGATGTTGCGCTCATGCTGGGCCACCCGATCCTTGTAGGGCTGCAGGCGATCGAGGACCTTCTGGTAATTCTTCTCATCCCCGAGCCGCACGGCCTCCTGCTCGGCCAGTTCTTTCTTGGCCTGCTCCAGGGATTTTTGCTCGGCGGCCAGTTCCTGCTCCAGGATGGCGCGCCGGT
Source organism: Betaproteobacteria bacterium UBA2592 (assembly GCA_002340095.1). Classification (GTDB taxonomy): domain Bacteria; phylum Pseudomonadota; class Gammaproteobacteria; order Burkholderiales; family Rhodocyclaceae; genus Azovibrio. The sequence goes on along the minus strand of DDKS01000006.1, from coordinate 13,788 downwards.
CGTTATCCCTCGCCTTTTGGGCATCACCGCTCACCTTGGGAAAATCCACGGGCGTGGGATTGGCCGCCGCCCCGGGCGTACGCCCGGTGGTCCGGGCCGGAGGGGCCGAGATGGTGTTGGGGGCATCCAGCTGCATGCGTTTGCAGCCCTTGTTGTTTCCGACGTTGGAATAGGTGACCTTGCCGTCGGCATCGACACAGCGGTAAATCTGGCTCCAGGCCGGGGTGGAGAGCGAAACCACGCCCAGAAGCAACGCACATCCAAGCAGCTTTTTTGGCATCGTCATAACTCGTGGCAAGGAGTCCCAAGTGTAGCAACTACAAAAAGCCTGTCCAAGAGATTGCTTACAATTCGTTGCGATTGCGCCGCCACCCCGGGACGACGCCGATGGGTATTGCCGTTACACTTGCCGCACCACACTCCTTGCCCTGCCTCCCATGAGCCCCGTCCTGTACCCCTGCCTGCTGGCCGCCCTGGCCCTGACGGCCGCACCGCTCCAGGCCGCCCCCGCCCCTTACTACCTGTGGATGAGCACGCTGGACGGCACCCGGGTCTGCTCCCAGACCCCCCTGGGCGAAGGCTGGCGATTGCTGGGGGGCCCCTACAAGGACAGCCGCTGCCGCAAGCCCCTCTAGCAGGCCGTTGAAAACGTAGCGAGGATGGCCAGATGCAAGGCACACGGAGCGCAGCGACCGCAGCCTATCAAGTAGATAGGCGAGGAAGCGAGCACCGCGCAACGCCGCAGATGGCCCACCGCAGTAGTTTTTCAACGGCCTGCTAGACGCCGGAGGTTTCCCGATTGGCCTGCCAGATGTTGCGGCAGCCGGTTTCCTTGACCCACCAGGAGGCCAGCGCTCCTGTCAGGGCAAACCCCGCGAGCAGGGCAAAGCCCCACTGGAAATCGGCCATGCTGTAAAAACGGGCCCCGTTTTCCAGCCGCCCATCCCAGCTCAGATCCATCACCGCGCCCACCAGCGGCTGCAGCAGGGCGGCGGCGGCAAAGCCGCCCATGTTGGCCACGGAGGTGGACATGCCCGACAGGAGCGGCGGGTTCACCTCCTTGGCGCAGGCCCAAGTGAGGGTGAAGCTGGCAGTGGCCAGCCCCATCAGGGCGAACAGGGCATAAGACATCCCCTGGGGAAGAGGGGTGCCGGACAACCAGAACAGCCAGATCAAGGCATAGAGGTGGGAGACGGCGATCAGCACCGGCTTTCTGCGCCGTAGCCGGTCGGACAGGTTGCCGATGATGACGCTGCCCAGGGCAAAGCCCATGAACAGCAGGGAAAGGTGGGAGGAAGCGTCGGCCCGGGACAGTCCGTGGGCCTGCATCAGGAAGGGCATGGCCCAAAGGCCGCCAAAGGTGAAGAAGCTGCCCGACACCCCGGTATTGACGGCCACCACCGGCCAGGTGGCCCGGTTCTTGAGGATGCTCAACATGCCGTTGAGCACCACCGTGCGGTCGAAGCGGTGCGCGGGGGCGGCTTCGCCCCGGGCCAGGGGACGGTCCCGCACCATGAGCCAGCACAGGGCCGCCAGCACCAGGGAGATGACCCCGACTCCCATGAACACCTCACGCCAGCCCAGCGCCTGGGCCGTCATGGCCAAGGGCACCCCGGCCAGCACCGACCCCAGGTTGCCGAGCAGCAGGGCAAGGCCGGTCATGGTGGCAAAGCGGTGCTCCTCGTACCAGACGGCGATGAGCTTGAGCATGGCGATGAAGGTGACGGACACTCCGAGCCCGATCAGGGTGCGCCCCACCAAGGCCACATCCAGGTTGGGCGCGAAACCGAACAGCAGGCTGCCACAACCGCCCACCAGTCCGCCCAGGAGCAGGATGCGCCTGGGCCCCAGGGTATCAGCCAGGATGCCCGTGGGAATCTGCATCAGGGTGTAGACATAAAAATACGTCGCGGCAAGCACCCCCAGCGAAGCCGCCGAAGTCTGAAAGGCAGCCGCCAGGTCCTGGGCGACCCCGGCCGGTGCGAAACGCTGGAAAAAGGAGAGCATGTAAGTCACCACGACCACGGCCATCATGGTCAGACGATGCCGGGCCTGCCCCGGTGTGATGTGCAGCATTCCTCTCCTCCTGCGGCGCGGGGCCGATCGTTTTGAAATGGCAGCGCGAACCTGGAATAGCGCCCGCCAGCCCGTCTTGATTTGACGGGGAAGCCATTTTAGCCCAGCCCTCTGCGCAACGCCGCCTGCAAACTCGCGGCCTTCAGGGATGCGGGCGAAATACCTCCCCGCTCAGCACACCGCGCAGCGTGCGGTAGAGCGTCATGCCCCAGAGGATGACGAGCAGCCCCCAGGCGGCGAGCCCGACCCAATGCGCCGGGGTGAAGCCGAGGACATGCTCGAGACGGAACGAGAGGCTGACGAAAGCCCCGAGGGGGAAGATGAATCCCCACCAGGACAAGGCAAACGGCAACTGCCCGCGGGCACGTGCGACCCAGGTGATGCAGATGGCCATGAACAGCCACCAGACCCCGGCCCCCCAGAACAGCAGCCCCAGGGCCTTGACCGCCTCCACGGCTGCGGGCAGGGAAAGATGGGGGAGCAGATTGAGCAGACTGACCGGAATCACCCCAATCGGCGCCAGTTGAATCCAGACCGTGGGAGTCAGGATGCCAAGCGCCGGCTTGTGCAGGTACTTGCGGAAAATCATCAGCCCCAACAGGCTCACGTACATCAAGATCCCCGCTCCGAGCCCGAGCACATTCATCAGCAACATCAGTTCCCGGGCCACTCCCTCCACGTGCTCCAGCAACGGTCCGCCCGCCACGGGCATGACCACAAGCCCCACGGCCGGAATGAACTTGGCCGGCGTGACATGATCGAGCGCCACATGCTCGCCCATGAACATGCGATAGAGAATCACCAGGCTGAAAACATAGGTCATCAGTGCACCGACCCACCAGATCGGCAGCACCCAATTCAGGTCGTGGCCAAAGACCACGCCTTGCGCCGCCAAAACCAGCAAGGCAATGGAAAAGGTCGGATAGAAATTGGCCTGGACGGGGTGGGCGAGAGTAGCCAGGGCCGCTTCCCGGAAACGAATCCAGCGGGTCAGCCAGGGCACGCTCAGGATGAGAAAGAACAAGGCGTTGAGGCCATCGAGAAAATTGGCAGCCCCGCCGAGTACGGGCCAACCGGAGGACAGGGCGCGGGTGGTCAAGGCCAGGACCCCGGTCCCCATCACCGCGGCAAACCAACCCGGCGCAAAGGCACGGCTGATTTCGGCGAAGGAGGGGTAGTGGGCGGACTGGGACATGCGGTTCTCCTGGGTTTTATATAAGCAAACGCTAATTATGATTTAGGCCGCCGGCCGGCGCCAGACCTGTTTGCATCAATCCGCCCCCCCCGGTTTCCACCCAATCGAGGATCGGCTGCCACTGCTGCCGATCCCGCTCCCAGCGCGAGGGGGGCAAATCGAACAAGGTCAGCCCCTGGGCGCTGGCCTGCACGTAATTTTGGGTATCCCGGAGATAGGCGAGCACCGGCAATTCGAAGCTTGCGAAAAAGCGCTCCAGCTCCGCTGCTGCCCGGGTGCGGGCATCGACGCGCATACCGATCACCGCGACCTGGGCGCGGCCCTTGCGGATGGCCTTGAGCTCCCGCAAAGCTTCGAGAAAGTGGCGAGTGGCGAGCATGTCGAACAGGGCCGGCTGCACCGGCACGATGACCCGCGTGGAGAGTTTGAGCACCTTTTCCAGAGCCTTGCCATGCAGCCCCGCCGGAGTATCGAGCACCACATGGCTTGTCCCGGCAGGCGGTCGGGCGATGTGGTCCGGGCCGATCTCCCAGGTATCGATCCGGGGCAGACTGGCGGGCCGCAGGGCCAGCCACTCCCGGGCCGACTGTTGCCGGTCGATGTCGCCCAGCATCACCCGATGCCCCCGACGGGCCAGATAACCGGCCAGGTTGGTAGCCAGGGTGGACTTGCCCGCCCCCCCTTTGGGATTGGCGACGAGAAAGGCTTGCATGCTCATGGGTCACTCCCGGAATGAGGCGCCAGACGCTCCCGCTCATGACGGTCCAGGGCCTTGCGCACCAGGTTGATATGTTCCCGCAGGGTATAGAGCAGATCCGTGAAAGCCAAGGGAATGGACAAACCGTCGGCCACCGTCTCGATCTCGTCCAGGCGGCGGCGAAAATCGGCACTGCAGCCCGCTTGCGCCGCCGGATCCGCGTAATGCCGCTTGATGTCGTTTTCGAGGAATTTCAGCTCCCCGTAACAACGGCAGATGCGGGAGCGAATGCGCCAGGCATAAAGGGTCGGCGCCAGGCGCAGCAGCGGCAGCAGCAGAGCGAACAGGGGCAAAGCCAGCACCATGAAGCGGTCTACCAGCACCGCCAGCCAGAACGGCAGGTAACGCTGCAGGAAAGGCGGTCCGGACTGATAGAAACGGGCTGCCCCTGCAGCAAGGGGAAAACTGCTGTCCTTGTAGGCCGGAAACTCCCCGGCGGCCTGGAAGAAACCGCCGCCTCCGTGCACTTCCCGGGCAGCGTTGAGCATCAGAGCCACCAGGGCCGGATGCAGGTCATCCCGGACCACCAGATTGGCCGTGGTGGCAAGCAACTGGGTATCCCGGGGCGGATAGTTGCGAACCAGATCCACTCCCCCCTCGGGCAAAGTCAAGCGGAACAGGTAAGGGAAATGGCGTCGGTAAGCTTCGGCTTGGGCAAAACTCATGACCTGGATGCCCGGCGAGCGCAACAGCACCTGCACGATGGGCGCCTCGGGCGCGGCGATGACGAACAGGGCATCGAGCCTGCCCTGCTGCAGGGCGGCGGCCGCCTCCAGCCCGCCCAGGGAAATCACGCGCCGCTGGGCCATGCTTACCTCGTTGGCCTCCAGCAGGCGGCTCGCCAGGGCCCGCACGCCGCTACCCTCCTGGCCGATGCCGATACGCCAGCCCTCCAGTTCCGTCAGCCGGTCCGGCAAATGACGGCCGCGCACGAACACCCAGACGGGTTCGTAGAAGACGCTACCCAGGGAGGCCAGCCCTTCGCTCTCCCCGACATAATCGCCCCCCTGGATGAAGGCGATTTCCGCCTCCCCTGCTTGCAGACGCCGCATGTTTTCCAGGGAGCCGCTGGATGCGCGGATTTCCAGCTCGATGCCGTTGCGGGCAAAGATCTCCTGATAGCGCTTGGCAAAGGTGTAATAGGCGCCATCCTCCCGGCCGGTGGTGATGACCAGATGGCGGGGCGGCGCCGGCTCGACGAACTGGAAGGCGGCCCAGAACCCGATCCCCGCAATCAGCACCAGGGGCCAGCCCGTCACCAGCCATTCCCTCAGGGAAATCCACCACGCCTGCAGACGCATACCCATCCAACACCTCCCGATCACTTGGCATCACCGGATGGACGACATGGTAGCCCTCCGGCAGGGACTCGAAGGATTCGTCGGCCTCCGGACGGCCGGGCCGCAGCGTCAGGCTGCGGCAAAAAAAAAGCCCCGTAAGAAACAGGGCTTTTCATCGAGATTCCTGGTCGGAGTGACATGATTCGAACATGCGACCCCTGCGTCCCGAACGCAGTGCTCTACCGGGCTGAGCTACACTCCGACGATTTTCCACGCTCCGCCCCTCAATGGGACCGGTCAACCGCGAAAGCTGCCAATTCTAACAGAGACATCTTGTAATTTGAATCCGGCAGGATGGAAATTGCATCGGCGGCCTGCCGCGCCGCTTCCCGGGCCCGGGTCAGGGTGTGTTCCAGGGCGCCGGACTGGCGGATGGCCGCCAGCACTGCGGGGAAATCGTCCCGGCCACCCGTCTCGATCGCACGCCGCACGCAGGCCGCCTGCTCCGGAGAGCCCTGCTGCATGACGTGGATCAGGGGCAGGGTGGGCTTGCCCTCGGCGAGGTCGTCGCCCAGATGCTTGCCGGTGTCCGCCTCCTGGCCGGAATAATCGAGCACGTCGTCCACCAGCTGGAAGGCCGTTCCCAGATGCATGCCATAGTCGGCCAGGGCCGTTTCCTGGGCCTCGGAACCGCCGGCGATGATGGCGCCGAGCCGGGCCGCCGCCTCGAACAGCTTGGCGGTCTTGTAGCGGATCACCTGGAGATAGCGGGCTTCGTCCACGTCCGGGTCGTGGCAGTTCATCAGCTGCAGCACTTCCCCTTCGGCGATGATGTTGGTGGCGTCCGAGAGCACTTCCATGACCCGCATCCGGCCCACCTGCACCATCATCTGGAAGGCGCGGGAGTAGAGGAAATCCCCCACCAGGACGCTGGCGGCGTTGCCGAACACGGCATTGGCGGTGTCCCGGCCGCGCCGCAGGGCGGATTCGTCCACCACGTCATCGTGGAGCAGGGTGGCGGTATGGATGAATTCCACCACCGCCGCCAGTTCATGACTGTGGGCACCCCGGTAGCCCAGGGCACCGGAAGCCAGCAGGACCAGGGCCGGGCGCATGCGCTTGCCGCCACCGGCGATGATGTACTCCGCCACCTGATTGACCAGCACCACCTCGGAGTGCAGACGCTGACGAATGACGGCGTCCACCGCCTTCATGTCGTCGCCGATCAGGGCATATAGCTGTTGCAGGGACAAGATGAACCCACCGTTGGACAAAACCGGGGGATGATAGGAGCCGCCCTCGGGAGCGTCAAGCCAGATGGAGTCTGGCCCTGCGCCCGGGGGGACACGTTGTCATGCTTTCGGCTACACTTCGGAAACCGAGCACCAAGGCCTCGAGGGGGAGCAAGAGCATGGATATTCGCGCCATCATCACGCCGGTCGTCCAGGACAGGGAAGCCCTGGAAGAGTTTGCCGATGCACTCATGGACCGGGCGCCGGAAATCGAACGGGACATCGCCCGCCTGAAGAAGACACCCGGCGACCGGGAGCTGATTTCGGACGTTTTCCGCGCGGTACACAACATCAAGGGAGACGCAGCCCTGACCAAGATCGACCTGGGAGTTGCCATCGCCCATCCGATCGAATCCCTGCTTTCCCGTTTCCGGGAGGGGGAAATCCATTTCTCCGATCTGCTCGCCGAGGCCATCCTGCTCGCCATCGACCGGCTCGAGCTGGCCACCGAAGGACTGCTGCAGCATAAGGATCTGAGCAACCTGCGGCTGCTGCCCCTGATCCAGGGCATGGAAAAGGCCGCCCTGGCCCTGCCGGACCAGGTGGATGCCCTGTGCGGCGAACTGATCGAGAACGTCACCGGCTTTCCCCCCGTCATCACCGGCCAGCCCTCCCGGGGACGCGCCCCTGCTCCCTCCCCGGCCAACCAGGATGTGGCGGCCGACCTGCAGTTCTTCCGCACCCTCGCCTTGCAGCTTGAGAGCCGCTCCCCTCTGTTCAAGGGGCGCACCACCCGCATCCTGCGGCTAGCCCTGGAAACGAACAAGGCCGCCGGCAACCCGGTGGACCCGCTGCAGCTGGAAGCTGCCATCTACCTGCACGATCTGGGCATGATGCTGCTGCCCGAGAGCATCTGGCTCAAGGTGGGGCGCATGACGGCGGAAGAGCAGCTGGCCATGCGCGCCCATCCCAGCTATGCCGCCGGCCTGCTCGAGCGCATGTCCGGCTGGGAAGAGGCCGCCCGGATGATCGCCCAGCACCACGAGATGCCCGACGGCAGCGGCTATCCGGGCCGGCTCAAGAGCCCGGACATCTGCGCCGGCGCCAAAATCATCGCCATCGTGGACGCCTTCGAGGCGGTCATGCTCAAGCACAGCCACCGGGGCCGCAATCGTTCGGTGCTGCGCGCCATCGCCGAAATCAACGCCTGCAACAACCAGTTCTCCCCCGAGTGGATCACACCCTTCAACTCGGTGATCCGCCGCACCATCGAAGCCGCCTCCTGATGCCTTCTCAAACCGATCACGAACGCCGCTTCGGCGGCCTCGCCCGCCTCTATGGTCCGGCAGGCGCCGCCCGCCTCCAGGCCGCCCATGTCTGCGTCGTCGGCCTCGGCGGCGTCGGCTCCTGGGCCGCCGAGGCCCTGGCCCGCAGCGCCGTGGGCCGCATCACCCTGATCGACCTGGACATGGTCGCCGAATCCAACACCAACCGGCAGATCCAGGCCCTCGGGGACGAATACGGCAAGGCCAAGGTGGAGGCCATGGCGGCCCGCATCCTGGCCATCAACCCGGCCTGCGAGATTCACTGCATCGAGGATTTCGTCACCCGGGAAAACGTGGCTGCCCTGCTCGACGGCTCCATGCACGTGGTCATCGACGCCATCGACCAGGTGCGGGTCAAGGCCGCCATGATCGCCCACTGCCGCCGGCAGGGCATCGCCATCGTCACCGCCGGCGCCGCCGGCGGCCAAACCGACCCCACCCGCATCCGGCGGGACGACCTGAGCCGCACCATCCAGGACCCCCTGCTGGCCAAGGTGCGGAGCCTGCTGCGCAAGGAATACGGTTTCCCCCGGGCGCCGAAGAAATTCGGCATTCCTGCCATCTACTCCACGGAACCGCTACGCTACCCGGAAGCAACCTGCAACACTGCCGCCAGCCCGAGCGGCCTCAACTGCGCGGGCTTCGGCTCCTCGGTCTGCGTCACCGCCCCGATGGGCTTCGCCGCCGCCGCTGCCGCCTTCGATCTCCTGCTGGGCGGCGGCTGAGCCCCGAGGGCCTCAGGACCGGCCCGACTGCTGGTCGAGCCACACCCCCAGGCCCTGGGCATTCAACTCCAGATCGGTCTCCCACAGTTCCAGCAGGGCGGATTCGCCCAGCCGGCAGCCAAACCGGCGCGACTCCTCCAGCAGGAATTCCGTCAGCCCCCGCTTGATCGCCAGATGCCGCCCGGGACCGCTGCCCGCCGCCCCCCGGGCAATGGCCACCGTGGCATCGATGCGGCGATGCAGCTCTTCCGCCTGTCGGGGCAGGTCATGCAGGCGGCTGTAGTGGGTCAGGTACATGGCCTCGGGACCATAACCCATGAGCCGGTCGATGGAGGCGTGCATGGCATCCGGATCGAACTGCACCGGCGTGGTGGTGGGAAAGAGGAACTGGCGCCCGTCCACATCCATCTCCCGGTAGGAAAGCCCGAACAGGTCGCCGGTGAAGATCCCCTGGCTGGCCTCATCGACCAGGGCGATGTGATGGCGCGCATGGCCCGGCGCATCCAGGCAGAGGAGCTTGCGCCCGGCCAGATCCAGCACCAGGCCATCCACCGCCTCGATGATCCGTTCCGGCGGTACGGGCAGCAATTCGCCGTAGAGCCGGGCGGTAGCCTCCTCCCCATACACGGCCCGCACCCCGGCCAGCAACTGGGAAGGGTCCACCATGTGCCGGCTGCCGCGGGGATGCACCACCAGCCGGGCCCCGGGAAAAGCCGCCATCATGGCCCCCGCTCCGCCCGCATGATCCAGGTGGATGTGGGTGAGGATGACGTAATCCACCGCCGCCGGCCCCAGCCCCAGGCGCTCCAGGGCACGCAGGGTGGGCTTGAGGGAATCGTTGTTGCCCGTATCCACCAGCGCCACCCGCCCCCGCTCCACGATCATGTGAATGGCCGCCAGGGACGGCCGCACATAGCCCGAATCGAACGCGTGAATACCGTTGCCGAAATCCAGCCAGTCCTGCATCTTCACCTCTCCTGAAAATTGCGTACTGCGGCCGGCCAAAGAACCGCCGGCCCGTCCGACGCGACGCAAAGATGATACCTTCCCCCACGACAACCCGCCCGGGGCACGACCCCTTCCCCTGCTAGGAGCCGACCCCCGCCGCATGGGCCTGCTGGTCTGCCCAGTAGCTGCTGCGCACCATGGGAGCGCAGGCGGCGCCGGTAAAGCCCATTTTCTTCGCCTCTTCCTCGTACATCTTGAAGGTTTCCGGCGGCACGTAGCGGGTCACGGGCAGGTGGTGGCCGGAGGGGGCCAGGTACTGGCCGATGGTGAGCATTTCCACGTCGTGGGCGCGCAGATCGCGCATCACGTCGAGGATTTCCGCGTCGGTTTCCCCCAGCCCGACCATCAGGCCGGACTTGGTGGGGATGTGCGGGTACTTGGCCTTGAACTGCTTCAGGAACTGCAGGGAGTGCGCATAGTCGGCGCCGGGCCGGGCCTGCTTGTAGAGGCGGGGCACGGTTTCCATGTTGTGGTTGAGCACGTCGGGCAGGGACTGGCCGAGGATGTCGATGGCGATGTCCATGCGCCCCCGGAAATCGGGCACCAGGATTTCGATGGTGGTGTCGGGGCTGGTGTCGCGCACCGCCCGGATGACCTGGACGAAATGCTGGGCGCCGCCATCGCGCAGGTCGTCCCGGTCCACACTGGTGATGACCACGTAGCGCAGCTTCAGGCGGGCAACGGAATCGGCCAGGTGCCGGGGTTCGTTTTCATCCGGCGGCAGGGGCTTGCCGTGGCCCACGTCGCAGAAGGGGCAGCGGCGGGTGCAGATGTCGCCCAGGATCATGAAGGTGGCGGTGCCCCGGCCGAAGCATTCGCCGATGTTGGGACAGGCGGCCTCCTCGCAGACCGTGTGCAGTTTCTGCTCGCGCAACATGCGCTTGATCTCCCCGAAACGCCCCTGGGCATTGCCGGCCTTGACGCGGATCCAGCCAGGTTTGCGCAAGGGTTCGGCCACGGGGACGATCTTGATGGGGATGCGGGCGGTTTTCAGTTCGCCCTTCTGCTTGACGCCTTGTTCGGCCATTCAGGTGCGCTCCGGTTGCTGTCGCTGCAATTGCTGCAACAGGTGTTGGCAAAGGGCCTCACCCGCCTGCTGCGGCGTGAGGGGGATATGGTGGTCCCGGGTCTGGGTGACCGCCAGGCCAGGATAGCCGCAGGGATTGATGGCGGCAAAGGGAGCCAGGTCCATGTCCACGTTGAGGCTGAGGCCATGATAGGTACAGCCGTTCTTCACCCGGAGCCCCAGGGCGGCAATCTTGGCGCCCTCCCCCTGTTCGCCCAGGTAGACCCCGGGGGCATTGTCGCGGCGGTTCACGGCCAGGCCGTGGGTGGCAAGCAGGTCGATGACGGCCTGCTCGATCCTGCGGACCATCTCGCGTACCTTGAGCTTCAGCCGGTGCAGATCGAGGAGCAGATAGATCACCACCTGGCCGGGGCCATGGTAAGTAATCTGGCCGCCCCGGTCGATCTTGACGACGGGGATGCCCACATCCTGAAGAAGGTGTTCGGGCTTGCCGGCCTGGCCCAGGGTAAACACAGGGGGATGTTCGACGATCCACAGCTCGTCCGGGGTTTCCGGCGTGCGGCTGGCGGTGAAGGCCTGCATGGCCTCCCAGGTGGGGACGTAGTCCACCCGGCCCAGACGGCGGATCACGGTGTCCATGGGCAGGGCTCAGAGTACGACCTTGACCAGGGGATGGCCGGTGAGTTCCAGGTAGAGGGCGTCGAGCATGGATTTGGAGGTGGCCGTGACGGTGCAGGTGAGGCTCACGTACTTGCCGCCCGAACTGGCGCGCATCTCCATGCTGGCGGCAACGAAGCCCGGATCGTGCCGGGTGACGATCTCCAGCACCGCATCGGCCAAGCAGTCCTCGGACCGGCCCATGATCTTGAGGGGAAAGGCACAGGGAAACTCCAGCAAGGTTTCCCGCCCGCCACCTGCCTGTTGCAGCAGTCCTGCCGCCGTCTTCTCAACCATTGCGCATCACCGTGTTCTTGAATTCCTGATACCACTGCCACATCCGCCGGCCCAGGGGGCCGGGCCTGCCATCGCCCACGGGGCGGCCGTCCAGGGTGGTGACGGCCAGCACCTCCTTGGGGGAGGAAGTCATCCAGACCTCGTCGGCGCTCCGGAGTTCCGCCTCGGGGATTTCCCGGATCCGTACCGGCACCCCGTGGGCGGCCGCCAGCTCCAGCACCACGTCGTAGGTGATGCCAGGCAGCATCAGCGTGCCCTTGGGCGGCGCCATGAGCACACCGTCCCGGACGACGAAGATGTTGGCGGCCGTGCCCTCTTTCAAGTAGCCGTCCCGCAGCAGGATGGTCTCCACCACTCCGGCATCCACCGCCTGCTGGCGCAGGAGCACGTTGGGCAGCAGGTTGAGGGACTTGATGTCGCAACGATGCCAGCGGATGTCGGTGGCGGTGATGGCCGCCACGCCCTGCTCCCGCACTTCCGCCGTGGGCGTCACCAGGGGCATGGCCATGGCGAACACCGTGGGGGCGGCTGCAGCGGGGAAAGGATGGTCGCGCTTATCGTCCGCTCCCCGGGTGACCTGAAGGTAGATGGCCTGATCCTGCCAGCCACTGGCGGCGATGAGGCGGCTGATGACCTCGTCCCAGCCGTCGGCGTCCAGGGGGTTCTCCAGGCGGATGCCGGCCAGGCTTTCCCCGAGCCGGCGCAGATGCTCGGCTTGGCGGAAGGGCCTGCCGGCGTAGACGGGGATCACCTCGTACACCCCGTCGCCAAACAGGAAGCCCCGGTCCAAAGGCGAAATCCGCGCTTCCGCCAGGGGCAGGTACGCGCCGTTCAGATAGACGGTGTCAGCGACATGGCGGCCCATGGAGAAGCTCCTTGTGGCGGCCTCAGGCGAACCAGAGGCGGATGGTGTCGATCAGCCGGGCGAGCCAGCTGCCCAGGGGCACATCTTCGAGGGCCTGCACCGGGTACTCCCCGTAAGGCCTGCCTTCGAGCGAAAGCTTCAGGGTACCGATCACCTGGCCCTGGCGCACCGGGGCCACGAGGGGCTGGGTGGAGACCAACTCGGCCTGGAGCTTGTCGCCATAGCCCTTGGGCACGGACACCACGAAATCGGCGGGAAAGCCCGCCTTCACCCGATTCTGGGCTCCCTTCCATACCTGGAATTCGGAGACGGGCTGCAAGGCAGCATAGAGTTTGAGGGCGTCGAAGAACTGAAAGCCCCAGTTGAGCAGCTTTAGGGATTCACTCGCCCGGGCGGCATCGGAATCGGTGCCCAGCACCACGGAAAGCAGGCGGCGTTCGCCCCGTTTGGCGGAAGAAATCAGACAGTAGCCGGCCGCCTCGGTGAAGCCGGTCTTGACCCCATCCACCGTCGGGTCCAGCCACAGCAGGCGGTTGCGGTTGGGCTGGGTGATGTTGTTGTAACGGTACTCCTTCATGGAGTAGTAGCGGGCATATTCCTCGGGAAAATCGCGGATCAGGGCAGAAGCCAGGGTGGCCAGATCCCGGGCCGTGGTCACGTGCTCGGGGTCGGGCAGGCCGGTGGAGTTCTTGAAATGGCTGGACTTCATGCCCAGGCGCTCGGCCTCCCGGTTCATCATCACCGCAAAAGCCTCCTCGCTGCCGGCAATCGCCTCGGCCAGGGCAACGCAGGCATCATTGCCGGACTGGACGATCATGCCCTTGATCAGCTCCTCCACGGGAACCTGATCGCCCACCTTGATGAACATCTTTGAACCGCCGGTGCGCCAAGCCCGTTCCGAAACGGGCACGGGCTGATCCAGGGCGATGGTCTTCTGGCGCAGGGCCGAGAAGGTCAGGTAAGCCGTCATCAGCTTGGTCAGCGATGCAGGTTCGAGCTTTGCGTCCGGCTTTTCGGCAGCAAGAAACTGATTGGAGCCAGACTCCACCAGCACCCAGGACTTGGCCGCCAGGACGGGGGCAACAGGCACCTGTTGAGCCTGGGCGACAAGGCTCAGGCACAGCAGGGAAAACAGGAGGAACAGGCGTTGCAGCAGGGAATTCATGGAGCGTTCCGAGGTTGTGTTGGGCGGGGCGGGCGATTATACCGCTCTGCCCTCCCCCCTGCGGCCGCCTCTTTTGCAACAGTTATTGACTGCAACGGTGCCGCTCCCCAGTCACCGCCGCTCGACCTCATGCAGCAAAAACAAAAGCACGACAAAAGAGTTGTGTATCGTTCTTTCTG
>DDKS01000069.1 GCA_002340095.1 Betaproteobacteria bacterium UBA2592 | reverse complement strand
CATCATGATCGCCTCACGTCCGTGGCCGAGACCTGGGTCTGGCTCGCCGAGGCCCGCATGCTACTGCGCAGACTCACTACCTGAATTTGTAAACACCCTCTTACAGGCGTTCGTAGATGGTGGTAATGCCCTGACCACCGCCGATACACATGGTAGCCATGCCGTAACGGGCACCGGAACGATGCATTTCGTGGATCAGCTTGGTAACGATGACGCTGCCGGTGGCACCGACCGGATGCCCGAGGGCGATGGCACCGCCGTTCACGTTGGTCTTGGCAGGGTCCAGCCCCAGACCCTTGGCCACGGCGATGGACTGGGCGGCAAAGGCTTCGTTGGACTCGATCACGTCGATCTGGTCCAGGCTCAGGCCGGCCCGCTGCAGGGCCAGCTTGGAAGACGGGATCGGGCCTTCACCCATCACGTCGTTGGGCACGCCAGCAATGGCGTAGGACACCAGGCGGGCGATGGGCTTGTGGCCAGCGGCAGCGGCCTTGGCGGCATCGGCCAGCACCAGGAAGGCGGCGGCATCGTTGATGCCGGAAGCGTTGCCGGCAGTGACGGTGCCATCCTTCTTGAAGGCGGGCTTCATTTTGGCCAAAGTCTCCAGGGTGGTGCCTGGCTTCAGATGTTCGTCGGTATCGAACACCACCTCACCCTTCTTGGTCTGGAAGGTGATAGGCACGATCTGGCCCTTGAAGCGGCCTTCGGCTTGGGCGGCAGCCGCGCGCTTCTGGGATTCCACGGCGAAGGCATCCTGCTCCTCGCGGCTGATACCCCACTTGGCAGCCAGGTTCTCGGCGGTGATGCCCATATGGCCAACGCCAAAGGGGTCGGTGAGCACGGCGACCATGGCGTCGATGGCCTTGGTATCGCCCATGCGGGCGCCGGAACGCAGGGCGGGCAGCAGGTAGGCGCCACGGGACATGACCTCCACACCGCCGGCCACGGCGAAATCGGCATCGCCCAGCATGATGGCCTGGGCGGAAGAAACGATGGCCTGCTGGGCAGAACCGCACAGGCGGTTCACCGCGAAAGCCACGGAGTCCATGCTCATGCCGCCCAGGATGGTGGCGACGCGGGCCACATAGGCATAACGGGATTCCGTGGGGATGCAGTTGCCCACGGTGGCGAAAGTGACCTGCTTGGGATCGACACCGGCGCGGGCGATGGCTTCCTTGACCACCAGGCCGCCCAGTTCGGCGGGCTCCATGTCCTTCAGGGAGCCATTGAAGGCACCGATGGCGGAACGAACAGCACTCAGAACAACGACATCCTTACTCATGCACATCTCCTCTTCTAAGAATCAATCAACCTGCCAGACTGGCAAGCCCGAGCAGGAACAACAGGATCAACCATAACACGATGGCTCGCCAGACCAAACCTACCGCGCTCTGCATGAAATCCGCATCGGCGGCCTCGCCGATACCAAGCTCCCCGGATTCCCCCAGGGCTTCGGATTCGATGCCGGGCACCCCCAGGCGGACGCCCAGGGCGCCGGCACCGCTGGCCAGCACAATGCCCAGCTCCGGATCGTCCCAGCGGGCCGCCTGGGTGCGCCAGCAGTACACGGCGTCCTCGAAATTGCCGACCACGGCAAAGGCGGCGGCGCTGGCACGCACCGGAAGCCAGTCGAGGATACGGAAGATTTGTTGCGGAAATCTGCCAAAGCACTCCCCGGGCTGACGCGGCCGCCAGCGCTCCGCCAGCAGGCAGGACATCCGGTAGAGCAGCGCCCCGATCGGACCGGGCAACAGGACGAACCACAACAGCACAGCGAAGACATGCCGATGCGAGGCGGCCAGGGCCATCTCGATGGACAACCGGGCGATTTCGGAGGGACCACAGCGGGGGACCGGACTGCCCTGCCACTCGGCCAGCAACTCCCGGGCCCGCTCCACATCCCCCAGGCGCAGGGCGAGCTGGATGTCGGTATAGAAGTGGCTGAACTGACGGAAACCCATGGTGGCATACAGCACCAGCACATTGAGCACCAGGGCCAGCAGGGGGCTGACCCAGTAAAGCAAGGCATAGGCCCCGGCCACCAGGATCAGGGGCGGCAGGACCGCCAGGCACCAGCCCAGGATGCCCTGGCGGTAGCTGCCGGCATTGAAGTGGCGCTCCAGGAAATCCGCCCAGGCATGGAAGGGGCGCAACACCCAGCGGGCATAGTCCAGGGGGCGTAGCTGTTCGAGCAGGAAGACGACGATGAGGGAAAAGAGGCTCATCAGGACAGTTCAACCCGTCAGGTGATGGAAAGACTCCATCATAACGCCAGGAAAGGCCGGGCTCATAGGTCATCCGGGGTCTGCAGCCGGCGCCAGAGGGACTGGATCATGCCGGCGGTGGCACCCCAGATGCAGCGTCCTCCGTAGGGTATCACCGTGTATTCCCGCAGGGCGCCCCGGTAATGCATGCTTTCGCGCCGATGGTTGCGCGGATCGAGCAGGAAATCCAGGGGCACCTCGAAGGCTTCGGCCACCTCGAAGGCATCGAGGCAAAGATCGAAGGGCGGCTCCAGCAGGGCCACCACCGGATAGACCTGGAATCCGGTCCCGGTACGGTAGATGGGCAGATAGCCGAGGATGCGGGGCAGATGCGGCGCCAGGCCGATTTCCTCCTCGGCCTCGCGCAGGGCGGCATGAACCGGCGATGCATCCGCAGCCTCCATGCGGCCGCCGGGAAAACTGATCTGGCCTGGATGGTCGCGCAGATGATCGGTACGCCGGGTGAGCAAGAGCTGAAATCCCTCGGGCCGGCGTACCAGGGGCACCAGTACCGCAGCAGGGGTCAGCTGACGCTCGCCGGCACCCTGATCCCCCTCCATCGGAGCCTGTTCGGGACTCGAAAGCAGGCAGGACTGCAGGCGCTGCACATCCACGCGGTTTCAGCCCCCCTCCGGCCCCGCGACTTCCGCATGAGCCTGCACGGCAGCCAGGGCATCGCGCAGGGTTTCTTCGGTCAGGGCATTGAGACCGGTCGCCACCAGATCGGCGGACTCGACCGCCCCCACCGGCAACTGTCGGGAATCGAGACTGGCGATCAGCGCTGCGGCCGCCCCGGTCACCCGCAGCAGCAGCTGCCGTTCCCCCATGAGCATTTCCAGCTCCCGACGCAGCATGGCGTTTTCCTGTTGATACGGCATGTTTGTCTCCTCTTTCCCGCGTGCTTCAGAAACGCTTCTTCAAGGTCAGGGTATCTCCCTCCCGCTGCATGTCGGTGCGGTTGAGGAAGCTCATGCCCAGCAGGGCGAAAGGCATGTCCTGGGAGTGCACCACCCCATCCACATTGTGCACCACGATGTCGCCCACCTTGACGGTATTGAGCTTGACCCGCTGCACCACGGTCTGGCCGTTGGCGGTCTGGGAAACGCCCCGCTCGGCCTTGCTCAGGTCGAGCCCGAGGCGGCGGGCATCACTGGCTCCGAGGGAAATGGAAGTGGCACCGGTATCCACCAGGAAGCGGATCGCCACGCCGTTGATGAAGCCGGTGGTCTGGAAATGCCCCTGGCCATCGGAAGTGAGCACCACCGGGGCATTGCCGCTGGAAGCCTCGCCCACGGCATTCTGGCCAACCCGCAGGCTGCGGCGCTTGCCGTCGATGTCCACCTGAACGCTGTCCCCCTGCACCGCCACCAGCCGGACCCCGGCATACTCCTGGCCAACGGAGAGGGTGCGCGGCGAACCACCATCGATGACAAGGATGGCCTTGCTGCCGAGAATGCCGGCCAAGCCCACATTGACCGCCTGGGCGGTACCGGCGCCCAGGCAGGCAGCGACCATTAGGCAAGCCAGCAAGCCGCCCCTACAATACCGTTCATGCCAAGCCAGAAAAGCCGATGTCATGCGTCCCGTCGCCATCTTCCGCCACTCCCCTACTGAAGGTCCGGGCTATTTTGCCATATTCCTTGAAGCCCACCGGATTCCCTGGACCCTGGTTCCCCTGGACGCAGGCGCCCCGGTGCCCGCCACGGCCGATGCCTGTTCCGGCCTGTGTTTCATGGGCGGCCCCATGAGCGCAAACGACCACCTGCCCTGGATCGATCCGGTCTGCGCCCTGATCCGCGATGCGGTCGCCAAGGACATTCCCGTCCTCGGCCACTGCCTGGGCGGCCAGCTCATGAGCAAGGCCCTGGGGGGCCAGGTGACGCGGAACCCGGTCAAGGAAATCGGCTGGAGCCGGGCCAGGGGTGGCACCGACCCAGTGGCACGGCACTGGCTCGGCGAAATGGCCGGCCAGGAACTGACCCTGTTCCAGTGGCACGGCGAAACCTTCAGCCTGCCCGAGGGCGCCACCCGCCTGGCCGGGAACGACGACTGCGCCAACCAGATGTTCGCCCTGGGACCGCATCTGGGCATGCAGTGCCACACGGAAATGTTGCCCGAAATGATTGCGTGCTGGTGCGAGCAGTGGGCCGAGGAAGCCGCCGCGGTGGCGCACCTGCCCTCCGTGCAGGCCCCGGCGGCGATGCTCAGGGAAACCCCCGTCCGTCTGCCGGCTTTGCGCCGCTTGGCAGACCGCCTCTACGCAACCTGGATAGCGGGGCTGGTGCGCTGACATGTGGCACCGCCTGCGCATCCTGGTCCTGCTACTGATCCTCGCCAGCGTGGGCCTGGAAACCTGGAGGGCGCACAGCCGCACCAGCGCCTGGAACCGGACCCTGCATGTGGGGCTTTACCCGGTCGCGGCCGATGACTCCCCGGCCACGGCCCGCTATCTGCAGAGCTTGGAGGCCGAGAGCTTCCAGGAAATCGAAACCTGGCTGCAGGAACAGGCCCGGGCATACGGCCAGGGGCAGGTAGAACCCATCGACATCTGGCTCGCCCCCGCGCTGCGGGAGCTGCCGCCACTGCCGCCCCGGCAAGCGGACATGCTTGCGGCCGCCGGGTGGAGCCTGAAGCTGCGCTGGTGGGCCCGGGAACACAGCCACATCGGCCGGCTCAAACCCGACATCCGGCTGTTCGTGCTCTACCACGACCCGGAACGCACCCCTGCCCTGCCCCCCTCCACCGGTCTGGAACGGGGCAAGATCGGCCTGATCCACGCCTTCGCCAGCCGTGCCCAGGCTGCACAAAACGCGGTGGTCATCACCCACGAATTGCTGCATACCTTCGGCGCCACGGACAAGTACGACCTGGCGACCCTCCAGCCTTTTCACCCACAAGGCTATGCCGAACCGGAACGGGTACCCCTCTATCCACAACGCTACGCTGAAATCATGGGCGGGCGCACCCCCCTGGGTCCAGACCAGGCTGAAATCCCGGCCGGCCTCCGGCAGACCCTGATCGGCCCGGCCACGGCCCGGGAAGTGGGACTGCTGCCTCCGTCCCCCTGAATCACAGACGGCGCCCGGAGGGAGCGCCGTCTGCCGTTGCGCGCAACCGGCCGCCTCAATCCCGGTAGTTGCCGTCCTTGATCGGGAAGTCGGTGATCTGGCCGCGCACCAGGGCGATGGCTTCGCGCAGCTCATCGATCTTCTTGCCGCTCACCCGCACCGCATCGCCCTGGATGGAGGCCTGGGCCTTGAGCTTGGCGTCCTTGATGAGCTTGACGATCTTCTTGGCCAGGTCACTGTCGATACCGTCGCGGATCTTCAGTTCCTGCTTGACCTTGTTGCCGGAAACGCTCTGGACCTTCTGGGCATCGAGCCGCTTGACGCTGTCCTTCTCCTTCTTCTCCATGGCCGGGAAGAGCAGGTCCTTGATCTGGTCGAGCTGGAACTCGGAATCCCCGTGCAGGGTGATGATCTTGGTCTTCTCGTCGATCTCGACCCGGGCGCTCGTCCCCTTGAAGTCGTAGCGATTGTCGATCTGGCGCTGCGCCACGTCCACGGCGTTTTTCAGGGCCACCATATCGGCTTCGGAAGTGAAATCAAAGGAAGGCATGGACATCTCCAGGAAAAAAGGGAAAAGGCGGCCTCGGCATGACACCGGGCCGCCCTGGCGGGAAACGGCGACTTAGCCGAAATAGCAGACGTAGTGGTAGGGCTCGCCCGTCACCTCGATGTCGAAGCTGGAATTGCCGGGCACGTTGAAAGACTCGCCGGGACCGGAAGTCTTCCACTCACTCTCGCCCTTCAAGCGGTAGCGGCAGGAACCGGCCACGGTTTCCATGACTTCGGGCGCACCGGTGTTGAAGGTGAGGGAAGACGGCAGGATCACACCCACGGTCTTCCTGGAACCGTCGGCGAACAGCACGGTATGGCTGACGCACTTGCCATCGAAATAGACATTGGCCTGCTTGACCACGGAAACATTGTCGAACTGCGACATTCAGATACCCCAGATTTTCTCGATGATGGATTTGGCGATGAAGCCCACCATGCCGAAGGCCAGGACGAAGAACAGGACAAAGGTCCCGGTCTTGCCGGCCTTCGACCTCCAGGCAATCTCGCCGATGATGAACAACATGAACAGGATGAAGGCACCGATACCCCAGGTCGCCCCGAAGTGGGCAAGCTGCTCCTCGGTGAATCCGAACAGGGTGCCTTCCATCCATCAGCCCTTCCGCGCCTTGAGATTCGCGGCGATACGCATGCGCAGGGCGTTCAGCTTGATGAAGCCGCCCGCATCCTTCTGGTCGTAGGCGCCAGCGTCGTCCTCGAAGGTGGCGATGGTCGGATCGAACAGGGAATCGGTCTTGGAGTCCCGGCCCACGACGATGACATTGCCCTTGTAGAGCTTCAGGCGCACGGTACCGTTTACGTTCTGCTGGGTGTGGTCGATCAGGGTTTGCAGGGCCTGACGCTCTGGAGCCCACCAATAGCCGTTGTAAATCAGACTGGCGTAGCGCGGCATCAGGTCGTCCTTGAGGTGGGCGACTTCCCGGTCCAGAGTGATGGATTCGATGGCCCGGTGGGCCTTGAGCAGGATGGTGCCGCCGGGGGTCTCGTAGCAGCCCCGGGACTTCATGCCCACGTAGCGGTTTTCCACCAGGTCCAGACGGCCGATGCCATGCTTGCCACCCAGTTCGTTGAGCTTGGCCAGCAGTTCGTGGGCTTTCATCTGCCGGCCGTTGATGGCCACCAGGTCGCCCCGGACGAATTCCAGGTCCAGGTATTCGGCGGCATCGGGCGCCTTCTCGGGGGAGACGGTCCAGCGCCACATGTCTTCCTCGGCCTCGGCGGCGGGGTTCTCCAGGTGACGGCCTTCGTAGGAGATGTGCAGCAGGTTGGCATCCATGGAGTAGGGAGAACCGCCCTGCTTGTGCTTCATTTCCACGGGAATGCCGTGCTTTTCGGCATAGGCCAGCAGCTTCTCGCGGGAGAGCAGGTCCCACTCACGCCAGGGGGCGATGACCTTGACGCCGGGCTTCAAGGCGTAGGCGCCCAGTTCGAAGCGCACCTGGTCGTTGCCCTTGCCGGTGGCGCCGTGGGAGATGGCGTCGGCGCCAGTGAGATTGGCGATCTCGATCAGGCGCTTGGCGATCAGGGGGCGGGCGATGGAGGTGCCCAGCAGGTATTCGCCTTCATAGACGGCGTTGGCGCGGAACATGGGGAAGACGAAGTCGCGCACGAACTCCTCGCGCAGGTCGTCGATGAAGATGTTCTCGGGCTTGATGCCGAACTTCAGGGCCTTCTGGCGGGCCGGTTCCAGCTCCTCGCCCTGGCCCAGGTCGGCTGTGAAGGTCACCACTTCGCATCGGTAGGTGTCCTGCAGCCACTTCAGGATCACGGAGGTATCCAGGCCACCGGAATAGGCCAGTACGACTTTCTTGATATCAGACATGTTCAGCTTCCGAAAAAAACAAAATTAACCACAGAGACACAGAGGCACCGAGAAAACACAGGGAGAACTTTCATCGATCCGCCTCCCTCCGCGTCTCCGTGCCTCTATGGTAAAGGTTCTCAGGTTGTCACCTGTCCCAGCAGCAGGAATTCCATCAACGCCTTCTGCACATGCAGGCGGTTCTCGGCCTCATCCCACACCACGGAATGGGGTCCGTCGATCACTTCCGCCGTCACCTCCTCGCCCCGGTGGGCCGGCAGGCAGTGCATGAACAGGGCATCGGAAGCAGCCACCCGCATCATGTCCCCATCCACGCACCAGTCGGCGAAAGCCTTCATGCGCGCCTCGTTCTCGGCTTCGAAGCCCATGGAGGTCCACACGTCGGTGGTCACCAGGTCGGCGCCCTTGCAGGCTTCCATGGGGTCGGCGAACTGCTCGAAATGGTCGGTGCCGTAGAGACCGGCCCGCTCTGGCTCCACCTCGTAGCCCGGGGGCGTGGACACATGGACATTGAAATCCAGGACCTCGGCCGCCTGCAGCCAGGTGTTGCACATGTTGTTCGAGTCTCCCACCCAGGCCACGGTCTTGCCCTGGATGGAACCCCGATGCTCGATGAAGGTATAGATGTCGGCCAGAATCTGGCAGGGGTGGTATTCGTTGGTCAGTCCGTTGATCACGGGTACCCGGGAATTGGCGGCGAAGCGCTCGATGATGTCCTGCTCGAAGGTGCGGATCATCACCAGATCGCTCATGCGAGAGATCACCTGGGCTGCGTCTTCCACCGGCTCGCCCCGGCCCAGCTGGGAATCCCGGGTGTTCAGGTAGATGGCGGAGCCGCCCAGCTGATGCATGCCGGCCTCGAAGGAGAGGCGGGTACGGGTGCTGGCCTTCTCGAAGATCATCACCAGGGTGCGGTCGAAAAGGGGATGATAGGGCTCGTAACGCTTGAACTTGTCCTTGATCCAGCGGGTGCGCTCGAACAGGTAGTCGAATTCTTCCCGGGAGAAGTCCTTGAACTGGAGGAAATGACGCAGATCCATGCTCACCCCTTGAGGAAATCGCGCACCAGGGGCGCGAGTTTGTCCACCAGCTCCCGCACCTCGGCCTCGCCGAAGATCAGGGCGGGCAAAAGGCGGATCACCTTGTCGTGGGTGACGTTGATGAGCAGGCCGGCCGCCAGGGCCCGGCCCACCAGCTCGCCGCAGGGACGGTCGAGCTCGATGCCCAGCATCAGGCCCTTGCCCCGGAATTCCACCACCCCGGGCACATCCTTCAGGGCCGCCGCCAGCTCGGAGCGGATCAGGGCGCCGATCCGCTCGGCATTGGCCAGCAGGCCTTCGGCCTCGATCAGCTCGATGGTCTTCAGGGCCGCAGTACAGGCCAGGGGATTGCCGCCGAAGGTGGAACCGTGGTTGCCAGGTCCGAACAGACCGGCGGCCCGGCCACCGGCCAGACAGGCGCCCACCGGCACGCCGGAACCCAGCCCCTTGGCCAGCGTCACCACGTCGGGCAGGACTCCGGCGTGCTGGTAGCCGAACCACTTGCCGGTGCGCCCCATGCCACACTGGACCTCGTCGCAGATCATCAGCCACTGGTGCTGATCGCACAACTGGCGCACGCCCTGCTGGTACTCGACGGAAGCCATGTGAATCCCGCCTTCACCCTGGATGATCTCCAGCATCACCGCCACCACATTGCCATGATGTTCGGCCACATTCCTGATCGCCTCCAGATCGCCGTAGGGCACCCGCAAGAAACCGGACACCAGGGGCTCGAAACCGGCCTGGACCTTGTAGTTGCCGGTCGCCGACAGGGTGGCCAGGGTGCGGCCGTGGAAAGCCTTCTCCATGACGATGACAACCGGATTCTCGATGCCGCGCTTGTGGCCATAGAAACGGGCCAGCTTGATGGCGGCCTCGTTGGCCTCGCAGCCGGAATTGCAGAAGAAGGCCTCGGACAGGCCGGAGCGCTCGGCCAGGGCGTCGGCCAGCCGTTCCTGCTGGGGCACCTGGTAGAGGTTGGAGACGTGCAGCAGGCGCCCGGCCTGCTCGGCCAGGGCGGCCACAAAGGCAGGGTGGGCGTGGCCCAGGGTATTGACGGCAATGCCCGAAAGGGCGTCCAGATAAACCTTGCCTTGGGTATCGGTCAGGTGGCAACCCTTGCCGTGGGAAAAGGCCACGGGCTGGCGACCATAGGTGTTCATCAGGTGCGACATGGGAAATCGCCTCAACTCGAGAAGGAAATCGCTGAGCCCCGAGAAACAAAATGGCGGCCAGCGCCGCCTTGCTCCCGGAGGGAGGGCATGAGTTTAAGGCAAAAGCCCTGCCTTGTATATGCCTTGCAAGAGGGGCCTTTCTGCTAGAATTCGGGCAAAAAAACGAGGCTTCCCGGCCCCCTACAAAACGCCAAGGCGACGAGGAACATGAGCGAACCCGAAAACCACACCTTCATCATTCTCGGTCTCACCAAGGACGGTCGGAAATTCCGCCCCAGCGACTGGTGTGACCGACTTTGCGGCGTCATGTCGGCCTTCGGCACTTCCAAGAAGATGCAGTACTCCCCCTACGTAGGCCCCGGCGACTACAACGGGGAAAAGGCCGTGTTCGTAGACGGTCGCCTGCATGAGGTCGAGCCCATGGCCTACCGCTTCCTGCTCAACTTCGCCCAGGACAACGACCTGCAAATCGTCAGCGGCGTCTGCCCGGTCGAGCGCTGACCCCCTCGGCCGCCCTTCCCCCCTTCCCTTTCCGGCCTGAGGCAACACGGTTGATCCCGGGCCGTCCTGTCGCCGCCGTTCCATCCCGCCCCGGCCCGGGCGCACCCCCCACCTCCCGCAGCAACACTGCGCGCCATCCCCAGGCCGGGGCCACCGAAACCACGCCCCCTCAGAACGGTGCCGGAGACAGCAACTCCAGCCACCGCCCGGTGCCCGGGTGGGAGAACGCCAGCCGGCAGGCATGCAGCAGCAGCCGGGGTGAGGCGGCACGCCCCGCAGGGGTGGCATAGAATTCGTCGCCGAGAATCGGATGGCCGATGGCCTGCATGTGCACCCGCAACTGGTGGGAGCGGCCCGTATGGGGAATCAGCCGCACCCGGCTATGCTCGCCTTCCCAGGCCAGACGGCAGAATTCGGTGAGCGACGGCTTGCCGTGCTCAAAACTCACCTTCTGCCGGGGCCGGTTGGGCCAGTCGCAGACCAGGGGCAGCTCCACGAAGCCGGCCGCCGCCGCCAGCCGCCCTTCCAGGCGGGCCTCGTAGGCCTTGTCGATCAGCCGCCGCTCGAACAGCCGGCTCAGGGCGCTTTGCATGGCCTTGCCCCGGGCCATGAGCATCAAACCGGAAGTCGCCATATCCAGGCGGTGCACTGCCAGGGCATCGGGGAATTCGGCCTGGACCCGGGCCGTCAGGCAATCCTGCTTGCCCTCGCCCCGACCGGGTACGGACAGGAGCCCGCTGGGTTTGTCGAGCACCAGCAAATAAGCGTCGGCATGGAGGATGGCAAGGGACATGGCAGCAGTCCGGCAAGGTGAGGCCGGCATTGTAGGCGCACCGCCCCGCATTGGCGGGGAAAGGCGGTGGCCCCATTTATTCCATAAAGAGATTTGAAGATGCAAAATAATTCTTTGTCGATTATTTAGGGCCGATAAAATGCCATCCATTCCTTTCACGTCAGCTTTCCTGTCATGACCGCATCCGCGAACCATACCCCCCTTTCCCACCTGGACTGGCTCGAAGCCGAGGCCATCCACATCATGCGGGAAGTGGCCGGCCAGTGCGCCAACCCGGCCCTGCTCTTCTCCGGCGGCAAGGATTCCATCTGCCTGCTGCGCATCGCCGAAAAAGCCTTTCGCCCCGGCCGTTTCCCCTTCCCCTTGCTGCACATCGACACCGGCCACAACTACCGGGAAGTGATCGAATTCCGGGACCGGCGCGCCGCCGAACTGGGGGAGCGGCTGATCGTCCGCTCGGTGGAGGATTCCATGCAGCGCGGCACCGTAGTCCTCAAGCATCCCGAGGAGTCCCGCAACCGGCACCAGTCGGTGACGCTCCTGGAAGCCATCGAGGAATTCGGCTTCGACTGCTGCATCGGCGGCGCCCGCCGCGACGAGGAAAAGGCCCGGGCCAAGGAACGCATCATGAGCTTCCGCGACGAATTCGGCCAATGGGACCCGAAGAACCAGCGCCCGGAACTGTGGAACCTCTACAACGCCCGCACCCACAAGGGCGAGAACATCCGCGCCTTCCCGATCTCGAACTGGACAGAGATGGACGTCTGGCAATACATCGAGCGCGAAGGCCTCGAACTGCCGGCGATCTACTTCGCCCACACCCGTCCGGTGGTCATTCGCCAGGGCGCCATCGTGCCGGTCAATGTGCCGCTGGTGTCCGGCGAGCTGACCAACCTGCCGAAGGCCGGCGAGGAAATCATCGAAAAGCGGGTGCGCTTCCGCACCGTGGGCGACATCTCCTGCACCGCCCCGGTCGAGTCGGATGCCGACACGGTTGCCAAGATTGTCGTCGAAACCGCCACCACCACCATCACCGAGCGCGGCGCCACGCGTCTGGACGACCAGACCAGCGAAGCCTCCATGGAACAACGCAAGAAAGAGGGTTACTTCTGATGAGCGCCCATCAAGTTGAAGATCACGGCCTGCTGCGCTTTCTCACCTGCGGCAGCGTCGACGACGGCAAAAGCACCCTGATCGGGCGTTTGCTCTACGACACCAAGGCGATTCTGGCCGACACGCTCTCCGCCATCGAGAAGACCTCGCAGAAGCGCGGCCTCGGCGCGGTGGACCTGTCGCTCCTGACCGACGGCCTGCAAGCCGAGCGCGAACAGGGCATCACCATCGACGTCGCCTACCGCTACTTCTCCACCGGCACGCGCAAGTACATCATCGCCGACGCGCCGGGCCACGAGCAGTACACCCGCAACATGGTCACTGCCGCCTCCACGGCCAACCTCGCCATCATCCTGGTAGACGCCAGGAAGGGCGTGCTCACCCAGACCAGGCGCCACTCCACCCTGGCACATCTGGTGGGCATTCCCCATCTGGTGGTGGCCATCAACAAGATGGACCTCGTCGACTACTCGCAGGAAACCTACGAAAAGATCAAGGCCGATTACCTCGAATTCGCCGCCAAGCTTGGCATCGACGACGTGCGCTTCATCCCCCTCTCGGCCCTCAACGGCGACATGGTGGTGGAGCGGGGCGAGGCCCTGGCCTGGTACGACGGCCCCACCCTGATCGAAATCCTCGAAGCCGCCCCCGCCGCCCACACGGAACACGCGGAACCCTTCCGTTTCCCCGTCCAGTACGTCTGTCGGCCCCAGGACTCCGCCAACCCGGCGCTGCACGACTACCGGGGCTTCATGGGCCGGGTGGAATCCGGCAGCATCCAGGTGGGGGATGCCGTCACCGTCCTGCCTTCGGGCCGCACGACCACGGTCAAGGCCGTGCAACTGGGCGGCGTGGACATCGGCCGGGCCGTCACCGAGCAGTCCGTGACTTTGCTGCTGGCCGACGAAATCGATATCTCCCGGGGCGACATGATCGTCAAGACCGAGGAAGCCCCCACCCCGGTCAAGCAGATCGGCGCCACCGTCTGCTGGCTGTCCGAGATCCCGATGGACCGGGCCCGCACCTACCTGATCCGCCACACTACCCGGGAAGTGAAGGCCAAGCTGGCCGGCATCGACCACCGGCTGGACGTGAATACCCAGGACAAGGTGCCGGCGGAAAAACTGGCCATGAACGACATCGCCCAGGTCCAGTTCAAACTGGCCCAGCCCATCTTCGCCGATCCCTACGCGGTCAACCGCAGCACCGGGGCCTTCATCATCATCGATGAAAGCAACAACAACACCGTCGGCGCCGGCATGATCCTGTAACCCCGGCCCGGGAAACCCGCCGCGGCGGGTTTTTCCCTCTGCCGCAGCGCTGCTTTGCCCTGCCCCGGGATCTGCGGCTATGCTGGCGGCCAAGGCCTTTCCCCGGGTTCCAGCCATGCACTTCACGCGCATCTACCTGAACCGCCTGCAGAACCAGTCCGCCCCCCTCGACACCGTGGTGGTGATCGACGTGCTGCGCTCCTTCACCACCGCAGCCGTGGCCCTGTCCCGGGGTGCCCGGGCCATCTACCCGGTGGAGGGGATCAGCGCCGCCGTCGCCCTGGCAGCCACCCTGCCCGCCCCCATTTCCGTGGGCGCCGTCGGCGGGGGCGACCCGGTGCCCGGCTTCGATTACGGCAACTCTCCCTCCCGCCTGCTGACGGCCGACCTGGCCGGCAGACCGGTGGTCATGAGCACGGCTGCGGGCGTGCGCGGCCTGCAGCGCTTTGGCCAGGCCCGCCATCTCTACGCCGCCAGCCTGGTCTGCGCCCGGGCCACGGCGGCAGCCATCCAGGCCAGCGGCGCCCGGGAAGTCTGTTTCGTCATCACCGGGGAGTGGGTGGACCGGGACGGGGATGAGGACATCGCCTGCGCCGACTACTTGGAGGCCCTGCTGCGGGGCGAGACCGCCGACCCGGAGCACTTTGCCCGGCGGGTCCGGAATTCCGATTTCGGCCGGCGCTTCCGCTCCGGCACCTGGCCCCATCTGCCCCCGGCCGACCTGGAACTGGCCACCCAGGTGGATCGTTTCGACTTTGCCATGCAGGTAGAGCGGGCCAACGGGCATCTGCTGATCCCTGATCCCCGGCTCCGCCCCTCGTAGCGCCCCAGGCCGCACCCGCCGCCCAGCCTGCTTGCCTGCCGCATCGGAAGGTGGCCCGCGCCTGCCCTCTTACATACATTCACGTACGTATGTATAATCACCCCCGTAAAAACCACGTTCCGGAGAACAGAACATGTCTCGCGCCCCTACCTCCCGACTGCTTCCCCTGCTGCTCGGCAGCGCCCTGATCCTGGGTGCCTGCTCCAAGTCTGAAGCCCCCAAAGGCCCGGCCATGGGCCCCCTCCCGGTAACAGTGCTGGAAATGCAGCCCAGAAACGTGCCCTACTCGGTGGAAATCATGGCCCAGACCGAAGGCGCCAAGGAAACCGAGGTACGGGCCCGGGTGGGTGGCATCCTGATGAAGCAGTTCTACCAGGAGGGCCAGCCCGTCAAGGCCGGCCAGCCCCTGTTCCAGATCGACCGCTCCACCTACGAGATCGCTTACGCCGAGGCCAAGGCCCGGGCCGAGCAGACCGAGCGCGAAGTGGCCCGCATGAAGAAATTGGTGGACGTCCAGGGGGTGAGCCGCAAGGAATACGACGATGCGGTGAGTGCCAATGACCTGGCCCAGGCCGCCCTGCGCCAGGCCCAGCTCAACCTGTCGTGGACTACGGTGACGGCACCCGTGGACGGCATCACCGGCCGCGCCGAAAAATCCGTAGGCAACCTGATTACCACCGGGGCCGACAGCCTGCTCACCACCCTTTCCCAGAACGACCCGATCTGGGTGCGTTTCAGCCTAGCCGAGAGTGAAGCCGCCAAGCTGCCCAGCCAGCGCCTGACGCCGGAGGCCATCACCGGCGTGGAGCTGATCCTGCCCGATGGCAGCGTCTATCCGCAGCGGGGCAAGCTCAACTTCCTCGCCTCCACCATCGACCCGACTCTCGGCACCCAGCAGCTGCGAGCCGAATTCCCCAACAAGGAAGGCGTGCTGCTGCCCGGCCAGTTCGTGCGGGTGCGGCTCTTGGCCGGGGAGCGCCAGGGCGTCTACCTGGTGCCCCAGAAGGCCGTGCTGCAGACCGAGCGGGGCAATCTGGTGATGACTGTGGACGGCGAAGGCAAGGTGGCGCCGCGCCCCATCCAGACCGGTGACTGGTTCGGCAGTGACTGGGTGGTGCTGGGTGGCCTCCATCCCGGCGACAAGGTCATCATCGACAATCTGATGAAGCTCAAGCCGGGCGCCCCGGTGGCCCCCCATGCCCCGGGCGCCGCCCCCGGCGCGACGCCTGCGGCCGGCAAGCCGACCGGCCCCGCCAAGTCCGAAACCACCCCGGCCAAGCAGGGCTGAGGAGCCATCCATGTCATCCAGATTTTTCATCAACCGGCCGATCTTCGCCTCGGTCATCTCGATCATCATCGTCATTGCCGGCCTGGTGGCCTCCCGGGTGCTACCGATCGCCCAGTACCCGGAAATCGCGCCGCCCACGGTGCTGATCACCGCCAGCTACCCCGGCGCCTCGGCCGAAACCCTGGCCAAGACCGTGGCCGCCCCCATCGAGGAGCAGCTAAACGGGGTGGAAGGGCTGTCGTACTTCAATTCCTCGGCCTCGGCCAACGGCACGGTCAGCATCACTGCCACCTTCGAGGTGGGCACGAATGTGGACATCGCCTCGGTGAACGTGAACAACCGGGTCAAGGCTGCCGAGCCGCGCCTGCCGGAAGAAGTCCGCCGCAACGGGGTGATCGTCCAGAAACGCTCCAACGACATCCTCCAGATAGTGGCCCTGCGCTCCGATGCCGGGCGCTACAACAGCCTGTTCCTCTCCAATTACGCCAGCATCAACCTGGTCGATGAGCTCAAGCGGCTCAAAGGGGTGGGCGACGTGACCATCTTCGGGGCCCAGGACTACTCGATGCGGGTCTGGCTCAAACCCGACCGCATGGCCCAGCTGGGCATCACCACGAGCGACATCGCCAACGCCATCCGGGTCCAGAACGCCCAGAACGCGGCTGGCAAGATCGGCCAGGAACCGGCTCCTTCCGACCAGCAACTCGTCTACACGGTCACTGCCAAGGGCCGCCTCATCACCCCCGAGGAGTTCGGCAACATCGTCGTGCGCGCCAGCGGCCCGAACGGCGTGCTGCGCCTGAAGGACGTGGCCCGCATCGAACTGGGCGCCTACAGCTACGAACAGAGCGTCACCCTGAACGGGGAGCCCACCATCGCCATGGGCATTTTCCTGCAGACCGGCGCCAACGCTCTGGAAGTGGCCAAACTGGTCACCCGCAAAATGGACGAGCTGAAGCAGAATTTCCCCGAGGGCATGGACTACGTCATTCCCTTTGACACCACCCGCTTCGTCTCGGCCTCCATCCAAGAAGTGGTCAAGACCCTGATCGAAGCCGCGATCCTGGTGATCGCCGTGGTCTACCTGTTCCTGCAGAGCTGGCGCGCCACCCTGATCCCCATGGTGGCCGTACCCATCTCCCTGATCGGTACCTTCGCCGGCCTGTGGCTGTTCGGCTTCTCCATCAACACCCTGACCCTGTTCGCCATGGTGCTGGCCATCGGCATCGTGGTGGACGACGCCATCGTGGTGCTGGAGAACGTGGAGCGGCTGATGTCCGAGGAGAAGCTCTCCCCCTACGACGCCGCCGTCAAGGCCATGAAGGAAGTATCCGGCGCCCTGGTGGCCATCGTGCTGGTGCTCTGTGCTGTATTCATCCCGGTCGCCTTCCTGGGCGGGATCGCCGGCCAGCTCTACAAGCAGTTCGCCGTTACCGTGGCCGTAGCCGTGGTGATTTCCGGCGTCGTCGCGCTCACCCTGTCGCCGGCCCTGTGCGCCCTGCTGCTCAAGAACAAGCACGAGGAATCGAAGCTGTTCGCGCCCTTCAACCGGCTGTTCGAACGCTTCACCCGCTCCTACACCTCCACGGTGGCCCTCACCCTGAAACACGGCATCATCGGCGCCCTCATCTTTGCGACGGTGATCGGCGTTTCCGTGCTGCTAGAGCGCATGACCCCAGGCAGTTTCGTGCCGCCGGAAGACCAGGGCTACCTGATCTCCGCCCTGATGCTGCCCGACGGGGCCACCCTGAAGCGCACCGCCACCATGGGCGAGAACGTGCGCCAGGCCATCGCCCAGGACCCGGCCGTGGCCCATACCTTCGTGGTGTCCGGCTTTGATCTCATCGGCGGCGGCAACAAACCCAACGCCGGCACCATGTTCATTCCTCTGAAGGACTGGGACGAGCGGCAAGCCAAGGCCCAGGATCTGGCCGGCAAATTCATGGGCATCGGCATGATGCAGCCCGAAGGTCTGGGCCTGGTGTTCAACCCGCCGCCGATCCGCGGCCTGGGCACCGCCGGCGGCTTCGAGGTCTATGTGCAGAACCGGGCCGATGGCGACGCCAGGAGCCTCAACGAGGTGGTGCAGCAGTTCATGGCCGAGCTGCAGAAACATCCGGAATTCACCCGCATCTCCACCTTCTACCGCCCCACGGTGCCCCAGTTGTTCGTGGAAGTGGATGAACCCAAGGCCATCGCCCTGGGCATTCCCCTCGCGGACGTCTACGACACCTTGCAGAGCACCATGGGTGCCCTGTACGTGAACGACTTCAACAAGGGCAGCAAGGTGTACCGGGTGCAGTTGCAGGCCGAGGCCAACTACCGCATGAAGCCCGAAGATCTGGGCAAGGTCTATGTGCGCGCCGCCAGTGGCGCCATGATCCCCATTTCCGCCGTGAGCACGGTGAAACGGGTCGTGGGTCCGGAACAGGTGGAACGCTTCAACGGCTTCCTGGCCGCCAAGGTGATGGGCGACTCCAAGCCCGGCATCAGTTCCGGCGATGCCATCAGGATCGTCGAGGACGTGGCGGCCGCCACCCTGCCCGACGGCTACACCATCGCCTGGACCGGCCAGGCCTATCAGGAAAAGAAGACCTCCGGCTCCGCGCTCCAGGCCTTCGTGTTCGCCATCATCATGGTGTTCCTGATCCTCGCGGCCCAGTACGAAAAGTGGTCGCTGCCACTCGCCGTGATCATGGCGGTGCCGTTTGCCCTGCTGGGTGCGCTGACCGCCATCTGGATCCGCGGCATGCCCAATGACATCTACTTCCAGATCGGCCTCGTGGTGCTGATCGGCCTGGCTTCGAAGAACGCCATCCTGATCGTGGAATTCGCCGCCCAGAAGTACGCGGAAGGCATGAGCGTGGTGGATGCGGCCATCGAAGCGGCGCGTCTGCGCTTCCGCCCCATCGTCATGACCTCGCTGGCCTTCGTACTGGGCGTGTTCCCCCTGGTGAAGGCCACCGGCGCCGGCGCCGCCGCGCGGCAATCCATGGGCACCGGGGTGTTCGGCGGCATGATCGCAGCCACCTTCATCGCCACCCTCTTCATTCCCCTCTTCTTCAAGTGGCTGGAACGGGGCAAGCAGGCCATTCCGGCAGGCCACGAACACGCCACGGAGGAAAACGACCATGCCTAAGCTGTCCATGCAACCCCTGGCGCTGGCCCTCGGCACCGCCCTGCTGCTCTCCGGCTGCGCCCTTGGACCGGATTTCCTGCGTCCTGCATCCACCCTGCCCGAGCAGTACCGGGATGCGCCCCAGGCCAGCGCCCAAGCGGAAACCACGGCGCTAGTGAATCCCGAATGGTGGAAGCTCTTTGGCGACCCCATGCTGGACGAACTGGTGGCCCTGGCCCTGGAGAACAACCAGGACCTGCAGGCCGCCGTGGCCCGGCTCGAGGCTGCCGACGCCGCCGCCCGGGAAGCCGGCGCCGAGCTTTTCCCGGCGCTGGACCTGACCGGCAGCAGCAGCCGCAGCCGCAGCAGCGGCGAGACCGCCAGCGGCCAGCGCATGGGCGCCATGACGTCCAACAACCGCCGCATGGCCCTGGGCATCCACTACGAGCTGGACCTCTGGGGCCGCATCCGCCGCAGTACCGAAGCCGCCCGGGCCCAGGCCCTGGCCAGCCGGTTCGGCCGGGATGCCCTGCGGATCAGCCTCACCAGCCAGGTGGTCGACACCTACCTGGGCCTTTTGAGCCTGGACGCCCAACTGCAGGCCACCCGGGAAACTCTGGAAAGCCGGGAACAGACCCTGAAGATCGTCCAGGCCCGCCTCGAGGCGGGTGCCGCCTCGGCGGTGGACCTAGCCCAGGCCCAGGCCGCCCTGGCCACGGCCCAGGCCCAATGGAACCAACTGCGGCGGCAGCGCGGTATCGGCGAGACCCAACTGGCCCTCCTGACCGGCAAGCCCGGCCTGAAGCTGGCCCCCGGGGATCTTTCCCGGCTGCCCCAGCCCCCCATGCCGCCGGTGGGCCTGCCCTCGGCCCTGCTCGAAGCCCGGCCCGACGTGCGCCAGGCCGAGGAGCAGCTGGTGGCCGCCAATGCCCGCATCGGCATCGCCAAGTCCGCCTTCTTTCCCAGCATCAGTCTGACCGGCCTGCTGGGCAGCGAAAGCGCCGCCCTCTCCAGCCTCTTCACCAGCGGCGCCTCGATCTGGTCTTACGGCGCCGCGCTCGCCATGCCCATCTTCGACGCGGGCCGCACCGGCGCCCGGGTGGATCAGGCCAGCGCCGGCCAGAAGGAAGCCGTGGCCAATTACCAGAAGACCCTGCAGACCGCCTTCAAGGAAGTCAGCGACGCCCTGATCAGCCTCAAGGAATACAGCGAGGAAGAAATCGCCCTGG
The DNA here is from genome assembly GCA_002340095.1 of Betaproteobacteria bacterium UBA2592. GTDB lineage: Bacteria > Pseudomonadota > Gammaproteobacteria > Burkholderiales > Rhodocyclaceae > Azovibrio. The sequence goes on along the minus strand of DDKS01000069.1, from coordinate 18,025 downwards.
CCACCCAGCTGGATGCCGCCCAACAGGCCTTCAGACTGGCCCAGGCCCGCTACGAAGCCGGCTACAGCGGCTTCCTGGAAGTACTGGACAGCCAGCGCAGCCTCAACAATGCCCAGCAGCTGTATCTGGCCGCCCGCAAGAATCACCTCTCCGCCTCCGTGGACCTGTTCAAGGCCCTGGGCGGCGGCTGGCAGCCTGAACAGGCGGAATGAGGCATGGTCAGGAGAACCAAGGAAGACGCCCAGGTCACCCGGCACCGCATCCTGGATGCGGCGGTGGAAGTGTTCAGCCGCCAGGGGGTTTCCCAGACTTCCCTGAGCGACATTGCCAGGGAAGCCGGGGTCACCCGGGGAGCCATCTACTGGCACTTCGACAACAAGGTGGACCTGTTCCACGCCATGATCGAGCGGCTGGTCTGCCCCCTGCTGCTCAGGAGCGAGGCGCGCCAGCAGCTGATGGAGCAGGACCCCCTGGGCTTCCTCCGCGCCGCCACGGCGGAGTTCCTGGGCAAGCTCACCCACGATGCCAAGTTCCGCCGGGTGTTCGAGATCTTCTGGCACAAGTGCGAGCACGTGGGCGACATGGCGACCCTGCGCCAGCGCTACCTGGAGGAAGGGGAAAGCCACATGGACATCATCGAGCAGGCCATGGCCCGGGCCCAGGAAAAGGGCCAGATCGGCCGCAGCCTCGACCCGCGCCAGGCCACCATCGGCCTGGTCGCCATGGTAGACGGCCTGGCCTTCAACTGGACCAAGAATCCGGGGCTCTTTCCCTTGGAAACCTACGGCATCCCGGTGGTGGACACCTACCTGCGCGGCCTCGCGGCCGAGCGCTGAGGGGCAGGCCCCGCCGCCTCAGCGCAGGCTGAAGACCACCCGGTTCGCCGGGCTGGCCGCCTCACCCTTGCCCACTTGAGGCGCCAGCACGAAGATGCGCTCGACGGGCACCTGCCCCTGCTCCACCAACCAGTCCCGCACCATCTTGCCGCGCCGGGCCGCCAGGTCCCTGAAGGCATCCTCCTCCAGCTTCATGTGGGGCAACAGCAGGTTCTCCATTTCCGCCACCGGCAGGCTCTTGCTCAGGCCGAGCATGTTCTTCGGCTTGTCGAACTTCGCCTCCTTGTAGACCTGGCCCAGGTACTTCTCGTACTCCTGGGGCGTCAGGCTCACCTCGCCGATCCGGGGCGCGGACTTGCCCTGGGCCACGTCGGCGGCCACCTTCTTCGCCTTCACCTGGCGCTGCAGCAACACCCGGCGATAGCCCTCCGAATCGGCCACCGGATCGGCCATGCCGGTCACTTCCAGGGTCAAGGCCGGCCGGTCGGCCAAGGCCTTGGCCAGGGCCTGCAGACGCTGCTCGCCTTCCGGGCCGATGACACTCAGACCGGAGCCGAACTCCACATGGGACAGTTCCTCGCCACCACCGAACAAGGAACCCAGTAGGGTGAAGGGCGAGGTGACCGCCTTCACCAGCAGGTTCATGATGGCCTTGAAGACGATACCGCCGATGCTGAATTCGGGATCGTTGATGGAGCCCCGGATGGGCAGGTTGATGTCGATCTCGCCCCGGGAGTTCTTGAGCAGGGCCAGCCCCAGCTTGATGGGAATGGACAGGGCGTCAGGACTTTCCACCGGGTCGCCCAGGGTGAACTGGTCGAGGAAAATGTGGTTGTCGGCCTGCAGCTCGCCCTTCTCCACGCGGTAGCTCACGTCCACCGAAAGCTTGCCCTTCTGGATCAGGTAGCCCATGTAACGGCCGGAATAGGGGCTGAAGGTGGGCATGTCGATGCCCCGGGCCTGGGCTTTGATGTCCAGATACAGCTCCTGGCTGAAGGGTTCGAGCTCGCCGCTGATGTGCAGGGGAGCGCTGCGGTCCACCTTGCCCTGAATCTTCAGCTTGCCCCGCTCCCCCGCCGCCAGGGGACCGATCTGGCCGGTCAGGCCGGTCAGGTTGGCGTTGTAGTTGGGCTTGATGAACAGGTCGTTGAACAGCACCGCGCCACCTTCGAGCCGGATACGGCCGATGCTCACCGGCAGGGGCGCGCCGCGCTCATGCACCCCGGCCACCTGGACCGTGCCGGCGGCTGCGGCCGGGTTGGCGCCGGCCTCGCCCGGCAGGACGGACGCGGCGGCGACGGCCTGGCCGGCAGGCGTGGCTGCCGCTGCGGGAGGACCGGCCTCAGCGCCCATCAGCCGGTCAAGATGCAGCTGCCCCTGGGGAGTGATCATCAGCCGCACGAAGAAACGGGAGAGGGTCACATCGTCGAGCCGTACCTGCAGGGGCCGGGTATGGATGTCCATGCCCGCCAGCTCGAGCCGCTGCCAGCGCAGCAGGGACTGGGCACTCTCCTGATCGAGCAGGGACAACCCGGCCAGCTGGGCGTCCCCCTGGTAGTGCACGCCGAAGGGCTGGCCACCGAAGCGGAGCTGCCCGCGGGCGGACAAGGCCCCCTGGCTGAGCACGAGCTTGAAATGATGGGGAATCCAACCCTGCAGCGGCACCAGGTCGAGGCCGCTGACATCGAGCTTGAGCTCGCCTGCCGGAACCAGGAATTGTACCTGGCCGGCCACGGTGAGGCTGCCCTGCTCGTTGATGCGGCTGCTGAACTCCAGGGGCACCGCCTCCCCGGCGGCGGAGGCCAGGGGACCGAGGCCGAGCTTCACCCCGTGCAAGCGCAGGGGCACGGCCTTGCCCAGGGTGCGGTCCACGAACTCCAGGCCCGCATCCTCCAGCCGGATGCCCGCCACACGCCATTTCCAGGCCGGCGCGGCCGGGGCCGCCGCCCCGCCGGCCTTACCGGCCCCGGCGCCGGCGCGCCCTGAACCGCCCTGCAGCCCTGCCAGGGTGTCGAGCAGGTCGATCCGTTCCGGCCCGGTGCGGGCCAGCCGGGCTTCCAGACGCTGCAGTGCCAGGGTCCCCAGGGCCAGGGAAGACTGCTTCCGGTCCAGGCTGAATTCATCGAGGCCGGCACTGACCAGACTGACGAACGGCGCCGCCTCGCCGGAACGCTGCAAGGCCAGATTTTCCAGGCGGATGTCCGCAAGACGGATGGGGGCCTGGAGCAGATCGGGCCCGTCGAGACGGAAACGCAGGGCCTCGAGCCGGAGCGCAACGGACTGCAGGGCAGCATCGAGCTGGCGCAGGGCCAGTTCCCCCTGCAGGGAAAGCTCGTGTGCGCCCGTGCTGCCGAAGCCCAGCACGAGATCCGCATCGAGCCGGGCGGACTTGACCTGGAGCGGCAGGGGCGCCGGCGAGAAGCCGGCCAGACGGGCCAGATCCAGGCCCTCCACCCGCAGGGTCAGGCGGCCATCGGGCTCACCGGCAAAGGGGCGCACCTCGCCCGCCCCGTTGACGGGAGCGCCATCGAGCCGGGCCGAGAAACGCGGCTGCACCTGGCGTTCCACCTCGCCGGGGAAGGAAGCCACCCGGGGCAGGCCCAGGTTGAGCTCGGTGATCTCGTGTCGCCCGCCGCCGGCCTCGTCATCCAGGGTGAAGCGGCCATCGGTGATTTCCAGATTGTTGATCGCGAAGGGGGGCGGCGGCGAGTCCTCCTGGTCGGGACTGGCGAACTTCTGTACCAGGTCGGTGACGTTGGTGCTGCCGTCCCGGTGCCGCACCAGGTGGCCGTAAGGCCCCACCAGCCGCAGGGCGTCGAGCACCAGGGCCCGGCGCAGGAGGGAGGCACTGCTGAGGTTGAGCGACAGACTGCCGAAGCCGGCCAGCGGCCCCTCCCCTTCCCGGTTGCCGATGCGCAGATCCCGCACCGTCACCTCGAGGATGTAGGGCTGCACTTCCACTGCGCCCAGGGTGACGGGCCGTTCCAGCAGGCCGGAAAGGGTCTGTTCGAGCTTGCCGTGCAGGAAGCCCGGCAGCCAGAGATAGCCCACCAGGCCGAACAGCACGACCAGAATCAGCAGGGCGGCGCCGCCCCGGCGCACGCGCCGGGAACGGCCCAGGGCCGTGGCCCCGGATTTGAGGCGGCCAAGGACGGCGAAGGAAGACGAGGGGGGAACCGGAGCGCTGGAGCTCATGGCTGGCTGGATTCGGGAACAGGGGCTGCCAGTTTAATCCTGCCCGGCGCAACCGCAAGGGGGCGCGCTGGCGCCGCCCCTCTCCAACACTCACCCCCGGCGACGGCGGGCCTCGAACAGGCAGACCCCGGCAGCAACCGAAACGTTCAAGCTTTCCACGGTGCCATGCATGGGAATCTTCACCAGTTGGTCGCAGGTTTCCCGGGTCAGACGGCGCATGCCTTCCCCCTCGGCCCCCAGCACCCAGGCAGTGGCGGCCGGCCAGCTGGCCTGATATAGGTCCTGCTCCGCCTCACCGGCGGTGCCGATCACCTGGATGTCCCGCTCCTGGAGTTCCCGCAAAGTGCGGGCCAGGTTGGTGACCATGATGTAGGGCACGGTCTCGGCGGCGCCGCAGGCGGTCTTGGCCGCCGCATCGGTAAGCCCCACGGCCCGGTCCTTGGGAGCGATCACCGCGTGCGCCCCAGCTGCGTCGGCCACCCGCAGACAGGCCCCCAGGTTACGCGGGTCGGTGACTCCGTCCAGCACCAGCAGGAAGGCGGGCTCTTCCAGGGTGTCGAGCACGTCGTCCAGATGCAGGGCCTTGCGCCCCCCCTCCACCCGAGCCACAACGCCCTGGTGTTTGGCCCCGGGGAGCATGGCGTCGAGCCGGCGGCCGTCGGCCAGGGTGAGCTTCACCCCCTGCAGCGCCACGTGCTTCAACAGGTCCTGGGCCCGGCGATCCTGTCGGCTGCCATCGAGCAGCACCTCCTTCACCGCGTCGGGATCATGGCGCAGCTTGGCGGTGACGGCGTGAAAACCGAAGATCAGGCGGGTGGAGGACATGAGCGGCTCACAAGGGACGAAAGGGCGGCATTCTACCCCGGCCCTACTTCTTCTTGCCCTTCCCGGCCTTGGCCTTGGCGCCGTCGGCGGCCTTCTTGGCCGCCTTCTTCACCGCCTTGCCCACCTTGCCCATGAAATCGCTGGCAGCCCCTGCCATGCGCTGGGTGGCGCTCTTGCGGGCCGGGGCCACCACCGGCGGCACCGGCACGGGCTCTGGCGCCGGGGCCGTCGTGCCACGCCGCTTGCCGCGGCTGGCATCCCCCTTGCCGCTGCCCTGGGGCGCGAGCACGAAGTCGATGCGGTTGGTCTCCAGATCGGCCTTGACCAGCTTCACACGCACCCGGTCGCCGAGGCGGAAACGCTGGCCGGTGCGCTCGCCCAGCATCTGGTGCTTGATGGGATCGAACTGGAAGTAGTCGGCCCCCAGGTCGGACACATGCACGAGTCCCTCCACATAGACCTGGTCCAGGGCCACGAAGATGCCAAAGCCGGTGACGGCGGAAATGGTGCCGTCGAAGACCTCACCGATGCGCTCCTTCATGTAGTAGCACTTGAGCCAGTTCTCCACATCGCGGGTGGCCTCGTCGGCGCGCCGCTCGGTCTGCGAGCAGTGCAGGCCGATGTCCTCCCAGTCGCCCGGGTTGTAACGTTCACCCGCCAGCACCGCCTTGATGGCCCGGTGCACCAGCAGATCCGGATAGCGGCGGATGGGCGAGGTGAAATGGGTGTAGTGCTCGTAGGCCAGGCCGAAGTGGCCGACGTTGTCGGGGCTGTACATGGCCTGCTTGAGGGAGCGCAGCATCACCGTCTGCAACAGCTGGGCATCGGGCCGCTCCTTCACCTTCTCCAGCAACTGGGCATAATCCTTGGCTCTGGGGGTATCGCCGCCGGTCAGGGCGAGGCCGAACTCAGAAAGGAAACTCCGGAGGTTCTTCAGCTTCTCCTCGTTGGGGCCTTCGTGGATGCGGTAAAGACAGGCCTGCCCGTGCCGGGCAAGGAAATCCGAGGCGCAGACGTTGGCCGCCAGCATGCATTCCTCGATCAGGCGGTGGGCGTCGTTGCGCACCACAGGTACGATCGTCTCGATCTTGCCTGCCTCGTTGAAGCACATCTGGGTCTCGATGGTCTCGAAATCGATGGCCCCTCGCTTGACCCGTGCCTTGGCCAGGATCTGGTAGAGCTTGTACAGATTGTGCAAATGCGGCTCGAGGGCCTTGTGCGCCTCACTTTGCGGTCGGGTCGCCCCTGACAGCCAGTCCCACACCTGGTTGTAGGTGAGTCTGGCGTGGGAACGGAACACGGCAGGATAAAAACGATACTGCTTGATCTCACCGCTGGCGCTGATGCTGGCGTCGCAGACCATGGCCAGGCGCTCCACGTCCGGGTTGAGGGAGCAGATGCCGTTGGAGAGCTTCTCCGGCAGCATCGGGATCACCCGGCGCGGGAAATAAACCGAATTGCCCCGGGCGAAGGCCTCTGCGTCCAAGGCCGTGCCAGGCCGTACGTAATGGGATACATCGGCAATGGCCACCACCAGGCGCCAGCCCCGCCCCTGCTTCTCGCAATAGACCGCATCATCGAAGTCCCGGGCCGTTTCGCCGTCGATAGTCACCAGGGGCAGGGCGCGCAGGTCCTCGCGCCCCTTCAGGTCGGACTTCTTGACCTTGTCCGGCACCTTGGCGTTCTCGGCAAGACATTCCCGGGAGAACTCGAAGGGCAGATCGTGCTTGCGCAGGGCGATCTCAATTTCCATGCCCGGATCGGCGTAATTGCCAAGCACCTCGCTGATCCGCCCCATGGGCTGGGAATAGCGGGAGGGCTGCTCGATGATATCCACCATCACCACCTGACCCGACTGGGGCTTGAACTTCGCCTTCTTCTCGGGCGGCACGATGATGTCCTGGGTGATGCGCCGGTTTTCCGGCACCACGAACACCACCCCATGCTCCACGAACACCCGGCCCACCACCCGGCTGTTGGCCCGGTCAGTGACCTCGACGATGGAGCCTTCGGGCCTGCCTTTCTTGTCCTGGCCGGTGATGCGCACCAGTGCCCGGTCCCCGTGCAACACCTTCTCCATCTGGCGCTGCTCCAGGAAGATGTGGGGGCTGCCGTCATCGGGAATCAGGAAACCGAAACCGTCGGGATGCCCCTGCACCCGGCCGGCGATGAGGCTGGCCCGCTCGGGCAGGATATAGGCGTTCTTGCGGTTCCGGAGCAGTTGCCCCTCCCGCTCCATGGCTCCCAGGCGACGCTGGAACATCTCCCGCTCGGCGGGGCTGATGTCCAGCAGTTCCAGCAGTTGTTCCAGGGCCAGCGGCTGGCCCTGTTCTTCGAGCACCTGGATGATGTATTCCCGCGATGGCAGGGGAAAGTCGTAGCGTTGGCACTCACGTTCAAAAAAGGGATCGGCCCGACGGACCTTGGAGATTTTTCTTGTTGACATCAATTCATCTTTCTTTAGAATACGGCGCTCTTCGCACCTGTGCCCAGGTGGCGGAATTGGTAGACGCACTAGTTTCAGGTACTAGCGCTGCAAGGCGTGGAGGTTCGAGTCCTCTCCTGGGCACCAGCAAGTCAGCGATGGTAGTCGCTAAACGCTACAAAGCAAAGAAGTTGTTTCAGCCGGTTCACGCCCAGGTGGCGGAATTGGTAGACGCACTAGTTTCAGGTACTAGCGCTGCAAGGCGTGGAGGTTCGAGTCCTCTCCTGGGCACCAGTGATCCGCTGAAAAACGACTTGCAGCCCCTGACGCCCGGTCCGGGGCTTTTTTGTCTCCACTCCAGCTTGCCACCAGTCTTCCCCGAACAGCCCGGCTGCGGCGCAGCGGGTAAGGGGCGGCATCCCACAAATGCTCCCGGACAGGGTATAAGCTTTCCCGGGTGAACGCGACCAGGGGAAAACCGCAATGAGTTCGAGCAATCAGCAAATCGGCAAGATCGTGGAATGGTTGGGCTGGATCAGTGTGACCCTTTCCATCCTGAGCTATGGCTACGGCTTCCTGGATACCGCATCGGACCCATCCGTGAGCGCCTACGCCGGGTTGATTGTCCTGGAAGGCGCCTTCTTTCTTGCCATAGGCCTCTTCATCGTCTGGTTTGGGCGCCGGATTGCCAGGCCCGTCGCACCGACCGAACCGGCACAACCTGAAAACCGCCCCGTCGACTAACAGGCCGTTGAAAAGCGGGGGGCAAAGACGGAGCGGAAAAGCATTTCCCTTCAAACCGCCCCCATGCCGCGCAACCGCGCAATGGCTTCCTGCGGATAGCCCAGCTCCCCCAGCACCTTGTCCGTATGCTCCCCCAGTTCCGGGCCGAGCCAATCGGTACCGCCGGGAGTGGCGGAGAGTTTGGGGACGATGCCGGGGACTTTGAAGGACTTGCCGTCCGGCAACCTGGCGGACTGGATCATTTCCCGGGCAAGGAACTGGGGATCGGTGACCATGTCGGCAATCGAATAGACACTGGAGCCGGGCACTTCGGCGGCTGCGAGCACGGCCAGCACCTCTGCCCCGTCGTGGGCGGCCACCCAGGCATCGATGACGGCATAGATTTCCTCCCGGCGGGCATCCCGACCAGCGTTGTCGGCCAGGGCGGGATCGTCGGCCAGATCGGGGCGGCCGATGGCGCGCATCAGGCGCTGGAAGATGGCGTCTCCGTTGGCGCCGATGGTGATGTGGCGGCCATCCCGGGTGGTGTGGGTGTTGGAGGGGGTGATACCGGGCATGATGTTGCCCGTGCGTTCGCGCACGAAGCCGAACACGTCGAACTCGGGCAGCATGGATTCCATCATGGCGAACACGGCTTCGTAGAGGGCCACGTCCACCACCTGCCCCTGGCCGCCCTGCACTTCCCGGTGCCGGAGCGCCATCAGGGCGCCGATGGCGGCCCAGAGGGCGGCGATGGAATCACCGATGGAAATACCGGTGCGCACCGGCGGCCGGTCGGGGAAGCCGGTGATGTAACGCAAGCCGCCCATGCTCTCCCCCACCGCACCGAAACCGGGCTGCTCCTTCATGGGGCCGGTCTGACCGAAGCCGGAAAGGCGCACCATCACCAGGGCCGGGTTCACGGCATGGATTTCGTCCCAGCCGAAGCCCAGCTTCTCCAGCACCCCGGGGCGAAAATTTTCCACCAGGATGTCGGTTTCCTGGAGCAGTTGCTGCAGGATTTTCTTGCCCTCCGGATGTTTCAGGTTGAGGGTGACGGATTCCTTGTTGCGGGACTGCACGAACCACCACAGGGAGGTGCCCTCGTAGAGCTTGCGCCACTTGCGCAGGGGATCGCCGCCATTGGGGGATTCCAGCTTGATGACCCGGGCGCCGAATTCGGCCAGGATGCGGGTGCAGAAGGGGCCGGCGATCAGGGAGCCGAGTTCCAGGACCCGGACCCCCGCGAGGGGTTTGTTCATCCTAGATGCTCCAGGCTTCCACCGGCAGGGGCGAACCCCACAGGCGCGCTACGGTTTCGCGTACCAGCAGGGGGTTGCCGCTGGTGGCCAGTTGCAGTTTCCCATGGCCGCCCAGGTGGCTTTCGCCCTCGAGGCGGCGCTCGACCTGGCGGGCCACGGCTTCGCCGGTATCGACGATGGTCACTCCCTCGGGCAGGCGGGCGGCGATACCGGCCCGCACCCAGGGATAGTGGGTGCAGCCCAGCACCACCACGTCGGCACCAGCCTCGGCCAGGGGTGTGACATATTCATCCAGCAAGGCCTGGACCCGGGCGCTCTCCGGCCCCTGGGTTTCGATGGCCTCGGCCAACCCGGGACAAGGCTGGGAAATGACCCGTACGGATTCCGCATGGGTCTGCACCAGGCGCTGGTAGCGCTGACTGGCGAGGGTGCGCGTGGTGGCCAGCACACCCACCACTCCGGTCCTGGTCAAGGCAGCGGCAGGCTTCACGGCAGGCTCCAGAGCCACCACGGGAACGGAGACGGCTGCCCGGATCAGCTCCGCCGCCGCCGCCGTGGCCGTGTTACAGGCCACTACGATAGCCTTGGCACCCCGCTCCACCAGGGCCTGGGCGATAGCCTGGCCGCGGGCCTGAATGAAGGCTTCGGGCTTTTCCCCATAGGGCAGAAAATGGGTATCGGCAAAGTAGATGAAATCCTCGCCCGGCAAGCGGGTGCGCAGGGCGGCCAGCACGGTGAGGCCACCGAGGCCGGAGTCGAAAACGCCGATGGGTTGGTGCAATGGGCTCAAGGGGGAGCTTTCCAATGGCCGCTGCGAGCTTTCTGCGGTTTTTACCGGACAAGGGGGCCTGGTGCAGGGTTCCTGGGCATCGCCGAAGCGCCGGACCTGACCCGCCGCCCCCCGGCCCTCAAGGGCGCCGTTCTAAGCGCCCCGGGGCGGCAGCCAGACCTGCAGACGCCCAAAGCCCCTGGGCGGCGCGGACTTTGCCTCGATGGGCAAATTCACATGCGGGCGATGATGGCATCACCGAATTCCGAGCAGGACACCTCGGTGGCACCTTCCATCAGGCGGGCAAAGTCGTAAGTTACCTGCTTGTCGCCAATGGCGGCCTCCATGCCCTTGATCACCAGATCGGCGGCCTCCTTCCAGCCCAGGTGACGCAGCATCATCTCGGCAGAGAGGATCAGCGACCCCGGATTGACCTTGTCCAGGCCCGCGTACTTCGGGGCAGTACCGTGGGTGGCCTCGAAGCAGGCATACTGGTCGGAGATGTTGGCCCCCGGAGCAATGCCGATCCCGCCGACCTGCGCCGCGAGGGCATCGGAAATGTAATCTCCGTTCAAGTTGGTGGTGGCGATCACGTCGTATTCGGCCGGTCGCAGGAGGATCTGCTGCAAGAAGGCATCGGCTATCGCATCCTTGATGACGATCTCGCGGCCGGTATCAGGGTTTTTGAAGCTGCACCATGGACCGCCGTCGATGGGCTGGGCGGCAAATTCCTCCTGCGCCACCTTGTAGCCGATGTCGCGAAACAGCCCTTCGGTAAACTTCATGATGTTGCCCTTGTGCACGAGCGTCACCGATTTGCGGTCATTGGCGATGGCATAACGAATCGCGGCGCGCACCAGGCGACTGGTGCCCTCCACCGAAACGGGCTTGATGCCGATGCCCGAGGTGGCAGGGAAGCGGATCTTCTTGACCCCCATTTCGTTTTGCAAGAAGGCGATGACCTTCTTGACCTGCTCGGAGTCGGCCGCCCACTCGATGCCCGCGTAGATGTCCTCGGTGTTCTCCCGGAAAATGACCATGTCGGTGAGCTCCGGATGCTTGAGCGGGCTGGGCACCCCCTTGAAGTAGCGTACCGGGCGCACGCACTGGTAGAGGTCCAGTTCCTGGCGCAGGGCCACGTTGAGGGAGCGGATACCGCCCCCCACCGGGGTGGTCATCGGTCCCTTGATGGAGACCGAATATTCCTTCAAGGCTTCGAAAGTTTCCTTGGGCAACCATTCATCGGGGCCGTAGAGGCGGGTGGACTTTTCCCCCGCATAGACTTCCATCCAGTGAATCTGCTTGCGGCCACCATAGGCTTTGGCGACGGCCGCATCGATAACCTTGATCATCACCGGGGTAATGTCGACACCAATCCCGTCGCCTTCGATGAAGGGAATGATGGGATGATCGGGGACCGGCTGGCCGGGAACGATTTTCTGGCCGCCAGCGGGCACCTTGATGTGGGATACGCTCATGTCCACTCCTGTCTTGTCGGTATGAATGCGATGGAACCTGCCTGCCACGGTAACAGGGCGAAACAGGCTCTGGATTATGGCGGAAAGGCCAGGGGCTGTCAGCTCAAGGCTCGGCCCCGGATACGCCCGATTCGCGGATGCCGGCTCAAACACCTGGCTGCAATTCGACGCTCACCTCCCGGGCGCGGTCAGCCCTTTCCAGGGTCAGGACGACCACATCGCCCACCCGTTTCTCATCGAGCCGCGATAGCAGTGCGGCGACATCCTCGACGACTACCCCATCGACCCGCACGATGCAGTCGCCAGGCAGGATTCCCTGCGGCCCGGCCTCGACCCCGACCAGACCGGCCTTGTGTGCTGCCGAACCAGGGATGACGCGCAACACGAACACCCCCCGGCGGCCTGTCATGGCCTGGAGACGACTGTTGATTTTTTCGTCCACCTCGACTCCCAGGGCCGGACGGATATATTTGCCATGGGCAATGAGCTGCGGCACCACGCGCATCACGGTATCGACCGGCACGGCAAAGCCGATGCCTGCCGATGCTCCGGATGGGCTGTAGATTGCGGTATTGATGCCGATGAGCCTGCCGGCGGAATCGAGCAGGGGACCGCCCGAATTGCCGGGATTGATGGCCGCATCGGTCTGGATCAGATGCGCGATACCAGGCCCCCCCGCCTCACCGGGAAGGCTGCGATCAAGCGCCGAGATGATGCCGGTGGTCAACGTCCAGTCAAGACCGAAGGGATTGCCGATGGCGAACACCTTCTGTCCCACCTTGAGGTCGGCGCTGGTACCCACCGGTACGGCGGGCGGACGTTTGAAACCGACCCCGATCTTGAGCACCGCAATGTCGTGTGCAGGACTCGCCCCAACGAGCGCAGCCGGGTAATCGCGACCGTCCGCCAGTTTGACCGTGGCCGAAGACGCTCCCTGGATCACGTGGAAATTGGTCACCACATGCCCGGCTTCATCCCAGATGAAACCCGAGCCCGTTCCGCGCGGCACGGAAAAAACATCCCGCGACCAAGCATCGCGCACGAGCTTGGCGGTGCTGATATAGACCACGGAATCCCGGGATTTTTCAAACAACTCGATCGTGGATTTTTCATCTTCGGCCAGATCACCGCGCGGGGTGACAACTCGTTCGCCCCCCGTGCCGGGAGCAAACCCGGCTTCGATGGCGGGCAGGAAATGCCACAGCAGGATCAGGCCGGCAACACAGGCGGTCATCAGCAACGCGCGCCGGGCAAAGCGATCCGGGGCATGTCGAGGATAAGGATTCAGGTAAGCCATGAATGTCTCCGGTCTGCCATCGGGGGGAGGCCGCCTCACGCCGCGGCCCTGGTGTCAGCGCACCTATCCCTGCCCCTCCTTTTTTGGAGGGTAACGCGCATCCTACCAGTTCCGGGGCTGGCTGCAGCAGGCCCCCGGCCGGGGAAATGCCGACCGAACAAGCGGAGCGCCTCGGCAAGCCGCTGGTCACACCTCTCCAGGTTGATCGTGAGCTTGGCCTTCCGCCATACTCACGGGATGGGCCTTGATCGCCCCTCTGGCTCGCGCAGCCCTTTGCCGCCTCCGGCTATCGGAGCGTATCGCCGAGTGTCCGTATGCCCAAGTAATGCACGCCAAGCACGATAAACCCCCATGAAGATTTCGATCGGCCTGTATGGCACCAACGCCCACCAGATCGCCCTGGCGCTGATCCAGGGCTTCAACAAGCATTACTCGGTCTTCCGCCAAACCAGCCGGGAGGCGAAACAGCGTTTCGAGAACGCTGACTGGCTGGCCGTGCACCGAGCCGTAAGCGAACGCATCCGTTTCTACGACGAACGGGTCAACGAAACGGTGGAACGACTCAAACAGGAATTCGACGCAGCCCACATCGACGACGGCACCTGGCAGCAGGTGAAACTGCTCTACATCGGCCTGCTCCTGAACCACAAGCAGCCGGAACTGGCGGAGACCTTCTTCAATTCGGTCACCACCAAGATCTTCGACCGGACCTACTATCACAACGATTTCATCTTCGTCCGCCCGGCCATCTCCACCGAGTATATCGAGGGGGAAGAAACACCTTGCTACCGCAGCTATTACGCCCACCAGGACGGCCTGAAGGGCGCCATCCGCGAAATCGTGCTCGATTTCGGCTGGCAGCGGGCCTTCGCCGACCTGGACCGGGACGTGCAGGCGATATACGAGGCCGTGGCCCGACATCTGGGCGACCTGCCCCAACGGGAAGTCAATTTCCAGATCCAGGTGCTTTCCTCCGCTTTCTACCGCAACAAGGGGGCCTACATCATCGGCAAGGCCATCAACGGCCAGCAGGAATACCCGTTTGCCGTGCCGGTGCTGCACGATGCCGAAGGCAAGCTGTACCTGGACACCATCCTCCTCGACCCCTGGCGCATCTCCATCCTGTTTTCCCTATCCCGCGCCTACTTCATGGTGGATATGGAAGTGCCCTCGGGTTACGTCCAGTTCCTGCGCTCGATCATGCCCGGTAAACCCCGCTCCGAGATTTACACCATGTTGGGCCTGGGCAAGCAGGGCAAGACCATGTTCTACCGGGACATGATCTATCACCTGCACCATTCGGAAGACAACTTCATCATCGCCCCGGGCATTCCCGGCCTCGTCATGCTGGTCTTCACCCTGCCCTCCTTCCCCTATGTGTTCAAGATCATCAAGGACGTGTTCGGCAGCTCCAAGAACATGGACCGGGCCACGGTGAAGAAGAAGTACATGCTGGTGAAGCAAGTGGACCGGGTGGGCCGCCTGGCCGATACCCTGGAGTTTTCCAATGTTGCCTTTCCCCGGAACCGCTTCGACCCGGCCCTGCTCGAGGAACTGCAGCGCCTGGCGCCTTCCAGCCTGGAAATGGACGGGGATGAGTTGATCATCAAACACCTCTACATCGAGCGGCGCATGGAGCCCCTCAACCTGCACCTGGAAAAGATGGAGCGCAACGGCGACCTGGCCGGCATGGAGCACGCCATCCGCGAATACGGCGATGCCATCCGCGAACTGGCCCAGGCCAACATCTTCCCGGGCGACATGCTGTGGAAGAACTTCGGCATCACCCGCTACGGCCGGGTCGTGTTCTACGACTACGACGAGATCGAGTACATGACCGACACGAACTTCAGGGCGATTCCCCCGGCACCGGATTTCGAGACGGAGATGTCCGGTGAAATCTGGTACCCGGTCGGCCCCCACGATGTGTTCCCGGAAGAATTCGCCACCTTCCTGCTGGCCTCCCCGGTGATCCGCAAGATTTTCCTCAAGCACCACAAGGACCTGCTCACCCCCGGCTTCTGGCAGAAAGCCCAGGAAAAGATCCGAGCCGGCCACGTGGAAGACTTCTTCCCCTACCCGGAAAGCCTGCGCTTTTGCCGGCAAACCTCCCCGCCCCAGGACACCCCATGATTTCTTGAGCAGGATCAAGCTTCGCGGCTCGCCATATTGGAAAATCAGCAGATTCTGAATTTTGGAGCGGGCCGTGAATCTGGATTTCCTGCTGGAAAACCTGGGCGACAAGGGCAGCATCGCCCTGACCGGCCTCGTGATCGGCAGCCTGTTTGGCTACTTCGCCCAACGCTCCCGCTTCTGCCTGCGTTCCGCCACCCTGGAATTCTGGCATCGAAGCGGCACCGAAAAGCTGGCGGTCTGGCTCTTTGCCTTTTCCTCCGCCCTCATCGCCACCCAGTTGTTCAGCCTGCTGGGATGGTTCGACGCCCTCACCTCCCGCCAGCTTTCCAGCCGGGGCAGCCTCTCCGGCGCCCTGGTGGGCGGCCTGCTGTTCGGGGTGGGCATGGTCCTGGCCCGGGGCTGTTCCAGCCGCATGCTGGTGCTGGCCGCCAACGGCAACCTGCGCGCCCTCCTGACTGGTCTCATTTTCGCCGTCACCGCCCAGGCATCCCTGGCCGGCATCCTCGCCCCCGCCCGCCAGTGGATCGCCAGCGGGTGGACCGTGGAGCCCGATACCCGCAACCTGCTCGGCCTCCTGGGCTGGGGCCATGGGGGCGGTCTGCTGTTCGGCCTCCTCTGGCTCCTGGCCGCCCTCTACTTCGCCCGCCGGGCCCGGCTCTTTGCCTGGGGCCTCTGGGGCGGCATCGGTGTCGGCCTGATGGTGGCCCTGGCCTGGCTGCTCACCTACCGGATTTCCCTGCAGGCCTTCGAGCCCATCCCCGTGGAAGCCCTGAGCTTCACCGGCCCTTCCGCCAGCACCCTGATGCTCTTCCTCTCCCCCCCGGGCCAGCCCCTGGATTTCGACCTGGGCCTGGTCCCCGGCGTTGCCCTGGGCTCCTTCACCGCCGCCTGGCGGAGCAAGGAACTGAAACTGGAGGGCTTCAAGGACGGCCACAGTATGCGCCGTTACATCTTCGGCGCCATGGCCATGGGCTTTGGCGGGATGCTGGCCGGCGGCTGCGCCGTGGGCGCCGGGGTCTCCGGTGCCGCCATCTTTGCCCTCACCGCCTGGCTCACCCTGATCGGCATGTGGCTGGGAGCCGGACTGACGGATCGCTGGGCAGATCGCCCCTCCCAGGCATGAATCTACTTTTGAAACAACGGCTTGTTTTTAATAGACGAGCGGTCTAATATCAACCCCATGGAAATCCAACCCCTCCCCCGACGCCGGGGTCGCCCCCCCAGGCAGGGGGAACCCCGCCAGGATACCCGCGAGCAACTGCTCCGGGCCGGGGTCGCCAGCCTTACCGAAAAAGGGTTCGTGGCCACCGGCATTGACGAGGTGCTGCGCAGCGTCGGCGTTCCCAAGGGCTCCTTCTATCACTACTTCGCCAGCAAGGAAGCCTTCGGGGCCGAACTGATCGACCGCTACGGCGCCTATTTCGCCAAGAAGCTGGAGCGCCACTTGGCGGACGAAACCCTTCCCGCCCACCTGGACCGGCTGCGCGCCTTCATTGCCGACGCCCAGGCCGGCATGGCCCGGCACGACTACCGGCGCGGCTGCCTGATCGGCAACCTGGGGCAGGAAACAGGCGCCCTTCCCGCTGCCTACAGCAACAGGCTGAATGCCGTGTTCGCCGACTGGCAAGCCCGGGTGGCCGCCTGTCTGAAGCGGGCCCAGGCCAACGGGGAGATTGCCGCCCAAGTCGATTGCGAACGCCAGGCGGCCTTCTTCTGGATCGGCTGGGAAGGCGCCGTGCTGCGGGCCAAGCTGGAACGTCGGCCCCGGCCCCTGGAAATTTTTGTGGAAGCCTTTTTCGCCGGGCTACAACAACGCTGATTTTTTTATCTATTTATAGACATTCGGTCTAATTTGCGAGGAACCCAGGATGTTCAAGGCAATCATGGTGGAGAAGGATGAAGCGGGCTACCGGGCCAACCTCCGGGCAGTGGACGAGAGCCAACTGCCGGAGGGAGACGTGACCGTGCGGATCAGCTACTCCACCCTCAATTACAAGGATGGTCTGGCCATCACCGGCAAGGGACCGGTGGTGCGCAAGTTCCCGATGGTGCCGGGCATCGATCTGGTGGGGGAGGTAAAAGAGAGCCACCACCCGGACTACCGCCCAGGAGACACGGTGCTCCTGAACGGCTGGGGCGTCGGCGAAACCCATTGGGGCGGCCTGGCCCAGAAGGCGCGCCTGAAGGGGGACTGGCTCGTGCCCCTGCCCGCCCAGTTCACGCCCCGCCAGGCCATGGCCATCGGCACGGCGGGCTATACGGCCATGCTCTGCGTGCTGGCCCTGGAACGCCACCGGGTCACCCCGGAATCGGGGGAAATCCTGGTCACCGGCGCCGCCGGCGGGGTGGGCAGCGTCGCCGTCGCCCTGCTGGCCCGGCTGGGCTACACCGTCGTGGGCGTCAGCGGCCGGCCGGAGGAATTCGACTACATCAAGGGCCTGGGCGCCAGCGAGGTGCTGGACCGGGCCGAGTTCGCCAGTCCGGGCAAGCCCCTGGCCCGGGAGCGCTGGGCCGGCGCTGTGGACGTGGTGGGCAGCCACACCCTGGCCAATGTCTGCGCCAGCACCCGCTACCGGGGCGTGGTGACTGCCTGCGGCCTGGCCGGCGGCATGGATTTCCCGGCCACGGTGGCACCCTTCATCCTGCGCGGCGTGACCCTGGTGGGCATCGACAGCGTCATGTGCCCCCGCCCCGACCGCCTGATCGCCTGGCAACGCCTGGCCCGGGACCTGGACCCCGCCAAGCTGGAACAGATGACCCGGGAGATCGGCCTGGAAGAAGTCGTGCCCACCGCCGAACAACTGATGCAGGGCAAGATCCGGGGCCGGGTGGTGGTGGATGTGAACCGCTGACCCCCGCAGCCCGTAAAAAAACCGCCCGGTAGTTACGAGCGGTTTTTCACGGGCCGAGAGCCGTTGAACCTAAAAACCTCACCACAGAGACACAAAGACACAGAGAGCTTCAAAAAAACAGTGGCTTGCATTTTCTTCCACGCACACCCAGAAAGTGACCAGGCCCTCCAGGACAAGTCTTTGTTTTTCCTCGGCGTCTCTGTGCCTCTGTGGTTTAACTGAGGTTT
>DDKS01000010.1 GCA_002340095.1 Betaproteobacteria bacterium UBA2592 | reverse complement strand
AATTTGTAAACACCCTCTTAGCTGACCTTGAAGCCGGCGACCGAACCCTTCAGTTCGGAAGCCAGTGCGGTGAGTTCATCCACGGCTTCGGCAGTGCGGGTGGTGCCAGCCGTGGTCTGTTCGGTGATGCGCAAGATGTCCTGCATCAGTTCGGCCACCTGGGTGGCGGCCTGGGACTGCTTCTGGGTCGCGGCGGAAATGTTTTCGATCAGGGCGGCGAGGTCGCGGGACACCTGGCCGATTTCGGACAGGGCCTGGCCGGCGGCGTCGGACCGCTTGGCTCCTTCCACCACGCCCTGGGTGGATTTTTCCATGGCGGACACGGCGTCCTGGGTGTCGGTCTGAATGGTCTTGACCAGGGCCGAGATCTGTTTGGTGGCTTCGGCGGAGCGTTCGGCAAGGCGTTGCACTTCTTCGGCCACCACCGTGAAGCCGCGCCCGGCTTCACCGGCGGAGGCAGCCTGGATGGCGGCGTTCAAGGCCAGCACGTTGGTCTGTTCGGTAATGTCCGAAATCAGTTCCACGATTTCGCCGATCTCCTGGGAGGATTCGCCCAGCCGTTTGATCCGCTTCGAGGTTTCCTGAATCTGCTCGCGGATCTCGTTCATGCCGCGGATGGAGTCCTGCACGGCGGCGGCGCCCTTCTCGGCGGCTTCCAGAGAGGCGCGGGCCACCTGGGCGGATTGGCTGGCGTGGCCGGAAACGGCATTCATGGACTGGGCCATGTCCAGCGCGGAACTGCCGGCAGCGCCGATTTCGCTGGCCTGCTTTTCTGCGGCTTCGAGCAGTTCGGCCGAGGTCTGGCGGGCGATTTCGGTGGCCTGGGTCACCCGGTTGGCCGCGTCGTTGATGCGGCCCACCAGCACCCGCAGTTCTTCGATGGTGTAGTTGATGGAGTCGGCGATGGCGCCGGTGATGTCCTCGGACACGGTGGCGGTCACGGTCAGGTCGCCATCGGCCAGGTCGCCCAGTTCGTTCATCAGGCGCAAGATGGCCTCCTGGTTCTGGCGGTTGGTGGTTTCTGAGGCTAGGCGCTGCCGCTCGGATTCTTCAGCCCGGCGCCGGGTGTCGTCCAGGTAGATCTTGCCCAGCCAGACCAGGACGGCCACGGCCAGGGCGGTGAGCAGGGTGATGCTGGCGATGAACAGGCCGCGGGAACCGTATTCACGTTGGTAGGCGGCGGTCAGGGCGTCGGCTTCGACCAGCAGTTTGTCGCTGTCCCGGAAGATGCGGGCGCCGGCCTGCTTGGCCAGCACCAGGGGCTGCATGTTGCCGAGGATGCCGCTGATGGCGTCCCGGTAGTCCTTGAAGACCGCGGCGAGCTGATTGAGTTTTTCCTTGGTGTCCGCCGGCGTGCTGGGGTTTTCCAGCAGGCCGTCCAGGATTTCCTTGAAGGCATTGGTGTCTTTGCCCAGGAGAAAGGCGACTTCGGGATTGATGGTGTCGCCGCCGAGCATGGCGCTGGCGTTCTTGGCGATCCGCTGGGTGAGCATCACCAGTTGGTTGGCCGCGGCGATATCGCGGGCGGCGGCGCCGCCCTGCAGCTTGAGGGTGGCTACCTGTTCGGTGAGTTCCAGGAGTTCGGGGTTGCGGCCGTCGATGGAGGCCACGTTCTTGCCCAGGCCCACCAGGTTCTTTTCCTGGGCGATCAGGGTGGCGGCATCTTTCTCGATCTTGGCCCAGTGTTCGGCCAGGGCGCTCAGTTCGGACTGCACGCTGGCGGGGGAGGCGGGCACGCTGATGTCGCCGATCTGGCCGCCGGCGGTGAGCTGCTGCAGCAGGCGGGAGAAGGTTTCCCGGGATTCCTTGAGCTGGGCGAAGGCGGTCGGGTTGCCTTGCAGGGCCAGCGAAGAGGCCTTGGCCAGACGCTGGGAGAGCATGCGCATTTCCCCGGCGGCGCTCAGGTAGGCGGTGCCGTGGGCGGAGCTGCGGATGTCCTGGGACACCAGGGTGGCGATGACCAGCAGCAGCACCACCAGACCGCCGCCCAGCATTTTCATTTGCTGGATGACCGTCTTGCCGGCGAACAGGGCACCTGCCTTGCCGCCGTTCCGGGCCGCCTTTTTCGGGGCCGGCTTGGTCACGGCAGCGGGGGGGTGATCCGGGGATATGGTCATGTCGCTGTCGAGGGCGGGTTTCTGCTTTCCGAAGGACAGTTTGGGCAGGTTCAGCTTGAAGGCCATGTCGATCTCCGTGGTCAGGCCACGATGTTCATGAAGTGCGGATCCGAAAGCAGGGCCTTCAGATCCAGACGGTGCCACGCGTTCCCCTCCTGGTCGGTGCAGGTGGCGGCATTCCAGGCCGGGGCCTGGCCGGGAGGGGGGGTGATGCTGAAGTCGGCCGGGTTTTTCAGGCCCAGCAGACGGGAAACCAGCAGGGCGACGTTGTTGCCGTGCTTGGCGCCTACCAGCAGCAGACGGGCTGCCGGGTTGTGATGCGGCGTCGGTTCCTCGCCGATGTAGGCCGGGAAGTCTGTGACGGCATGCAGATTGCCCCGGATGTTGGCCAGGCCACAGAAGGAGGGCCGGGTCAGGGGAACGGGGGTCAAGGGCGGGAGGGGAACGATCTCGCCGGACTCGGACAGGTCCAGGAGCCAGCGGCTCTGCCCGGCCTGGATGCCGAGCAGGGAGGCTGCACTTTCACCCTGGGCCACGCCGGAGAGGCGGCGGGACAGGTGTTCCTGGAATTCGCGCAGGCTGATGCGTCGGGCCATGGGGGCCGCCGATCAGGGAAGAGCGGAAATTTTCTGCAGGAGCTCTTCCGGGTTGACCGGCTTGACCAGGTAATCCATCGCACCCTGGCGCAGCCCCCAGATCTTGTCGGTTTCCTGGCCCTTGGAGGTGCACACGATGACCGGGATGTTCTTGGTGGCTTCGTCCCGGGTCAGGGTGCGGGTGGCTTGGTAGCCGTTCAGGCCGGGCATGACCACGTCCATGATCACGAGGTCGGGCATTTCCGCCTTCGCCTTGGCAATGCCTTCCTCGCCGTTTTCGGCGGTGATGACCTGATAGCCGTTGCGGTTGAGCAGGTCGGTGACGAAGAAACGTTCCGTGGGGGAATCATCGACCACGAGGATTTTGTGAACTGGCATTTACTGCTTCTCCCTTGCTGATGCGGTTATTGGACACCCTGCGGTGCAAAGCTTGCAACGGTCTGCAGGAGGCTGTCCTTGGTAAAGGGTTTGGTCAAATACTGGTCTGAGCCGACCATCCGGCCCCGGGCCCGGTCGAACAGGCCGTCCTTGGAGGACAGCATGATCACCGGCGTGCCGCGGAAGCGCGGGTTCTTCTTGATCAGGGCGCAGGTCTGGTAACCGTCGAGCCGGGGCATCATGATGTCGCAGAAGATGATATCCGGCTGGTGGTCGGCGATTTTGGCCAGGGCGTCGAAGCCGTCCTCGGCCAGTACCACCTGGCAGCCGGCCTGGACCAGGAATATTTCCGCACTGCGGCGTATGGTGTTGCTGTCGTCAATCACCATGACCTTGGTGCCGCGCAGGTTTGCGATGTCCGTCAATTCTCTCCCCTCGACCCCAGTGCTGTAATGGTTGTTCTGCCGGGTTATTTCAGACGTGAACCGAAGTGTAAGCCGGAATGGTTCATGGTTCGACCATGCCGAACGCTTCCTTATGCGCTCCGCATTCCGGGCAAGTCCAGCTGCTCGGGAGCTCGTCCCAGGGGGTGCCCGGGGGGATGCCGTCGGCCGGTATGCCGTCGGCTTCGCTGTAGATCCAGCCGCAGTCCCGGCAAGTCCAGCGCCTGGCTCCGCGGGTTGTAGATTCCATCAGCTCGGACATGGCTTGGAGCGCTTTCAGGTAAAATCATCGGCAATCTTACCCAATCGTCGTTTCGTGCGCTACATTTCCGCCCCCCCGGCGGTCTGTTCATGACTTCATCCCCTCCCGTCCTTCCTGCGGTCCTGGTGTTTGCCGCCAGCGATCCCTCCTCCGGTGCCGGTATTCAGGCCGACATCCTCACCCTGTCGAGCCTCGGCTGTCATCCCTTGACCGTGCTCACGGCCGTCACCGTGCAGGACACGGTCGGCGTCGAGAGCGTCCATCCGGTGGAGGCGGAGGTCGTCGAGCGCCAGGCCCGGGTCCTGCTCGAGGATATGCCGGTGGCCGCCTTCAAGGTGGGGGTGTTGGGCAGCGTCGAGAACGTGGTGGCGGTAGCCGAGATCGTGGCGGATTATCCGGACATTCCCCTGGTGCTCGACCCGGTGCTGGCTTCCGGCCGGGGGGACGAGTTCGCCGGGGAGGAACTGCGTGCCGCCATGAAGGCCCTGCTGCTGCCCCAGTGCACGGTGGTGACCCCGAATACGGTCGAAGCCCGGCGGCTGGCCGAGGATGAAGAGGAGGACGAGGCCGGTAGCGGTGCCGGGGCCGACCTGGACGGGGTGGCCGCCCGCCTGTTGGAACTGGGGGCGCGCTATGTGTTGCTCACTGGCGCCCACGAGCAGACCGCCCAGGTCATCAATTCCCTTTACGGCGAGGAGGGGCTGATCCGCCGGGATCCGTGGGAGCGCCTGCCCGGCAGCTATCACGGTTCGGGCTGTACGCTGGCTTCGGCCCTGGCGGCCTGTCTGGCCGGAGGGGTGGAAATCGAGGCGGCGGTGCAAGAAGCCCAGGAGTACACCTGGCATACCCTTGCCCATGGTTTTCGGCCCGGCATGGGCCAGTTCATTCCCGACCGTTTGTTCTGGGCCCGGGGCGGCGCGGACACAGGGGGGCGGGATGTCTGAGAGGGTGCCCCATCCGCCCCTGGCGGGCCTTTACGGCATCACCCCGGATGGCCTGGCAACCCCGGCCCTGCTCGCGGCGGTGGCGGCGGTGCTGGCCGGCGGCTGCCGCTGGCTCCAGTACCGCAACAAGACGGCAGCGCCAGCCCTGCGGCGGCGGCAGGCCGAATCCCTGGCCGCCCTGTGTCGGGCCCGGGGGGCCGGGCTCATCATCAACGACGACGCGGAGCTGGCCCTGGCGGTCGGCGCGGCGGGGGTGCACCTGGGCCGGGAGGATGGCGGTCTGGCCGCGGCGCGCCGCTTGCTGGGGCCCGGGGCGGTGATCGGGGCTTCCTGCTATCAGGATTTCGAGCGGGCCCGCCAGGCGGTGGCCGAGGGGGCCAGCTATGTGGCCTTCGGCGCCGTCTATCCTTCTCCGACCAAACCCGGGGCGGCCCGTGCTTCCCTGGATCTGTTCGAGCGGGCCCGGCGCGAGCTGCCGGTGCCGGCCTGTGCCATCGGCGGCATTACCCTGGATAATGTGGCCCCCGTGATCCGAGCCGGGGCCCGGCTCGTGGCCGTCATCAGCGATCTGTTCCATGCCGGCACGCCGGCGGCCATGACCGCCCGGGCTGCCGCCCATCAACGACTTTTCGAGGATCTTTCATGACTTCCCGCAACCAGCAACTGTTCGAGCGAGCCCAGCAACACATTCCCGGCGGGGTGAATTCCCCGGTGCGGGCCTTCCGCTCCGTGGGCGGCGTGCCCTGCTTCTTCGAGAAGGGGGCCGGGGCCCGGGTCTGGGATGCGGACGGCAGGGAGTACCTGGATTACGTCGGCTCCTGGGGGCCGCTGATCCTCGGTCATGCCCATCCGGAAGTGGTGGCGGCGGTGCAGCAGGCGGCGCTGAAGGGGCTGTCCTTTGGCGCACCCACCGAGGCGGAGCTGGAAATGGCCGACCTGCTCTGCCGGCTGGTGCCTTCCATGGACATGGTGCGCCTCGTCTCTTCCGGCACCGAGGCCACCATGAGCGCCATCCGTCTGGCCCGGGGTTACACCGGCCGCGACATGCTGGTGAAGTTCGAGGGCTGCTACCACGGTCATAGCGACAGCTTGCTGGTCAAGGCCGGCTCCGGCCTTTTGACCTTTGGCCATCCCTCCTCCGGCGGCGTGCCGGCGGACCTGGCCCGGCACACCCTGGTGCTGCCCTACAACGATCCGGCCGCCCTGGCCGAGGCCTTTGCCCGGCATGGGGACAAAATCGCCACGGTGATCCTGGAGCCGGTGGTGGGCAACATGAACCTGATCGTGCCCGGTGCCGAATTCCTCAAAACCCTGCGCGAACTGACGGCCAAGCACGGCGCCGTGCTGATCTTCGACGAGGTGATGACAGGGTTCCGGGTTGGCCTGGGGTCCGCCCAGGGCCTGTTCGGCATTACCCCCGACCTGTCCACCTTCGGCAAGGTGGTGGGCGGCGGCATGCCCCTGGCGGCCTTTGGCGGCAAGCGGGAAATCATGGAGAAAATCGCCCCCCTGGGGCCCGTGTATCAGGCTGGCACCCTGTCCGGCAACCCGGTGGCCGTGGCCGCCGGTCTGGCCACCTTGAAGCTGATCCAGGCCCCGGGCTTCTACGAGAGCCTGACGGCCCGTACCCGCCAGCTCTGCGAGGGGCTGATGGCGGCGGCGCAAAAGCATGGGGTGCAGTTCTGTGCCCAGAACGTGGGCGGCATGTTCGGCCTTTATTTCGCCGATGCCTGTCCTTCCACTTTCGACGAGGTGATGGCTTGCGACAAGGACGCCTTCAGCCGCTTCTTCCACGCCATGCTCGATGCCGGCCATTACTTTGCGCCTTCCGCCTTCGAGGCCGGCTTCGTTTCCGCCGCCCACACGGAAGCCGACATCGCCGCCACGGTGGCGGCCGCCGATGCCTGGTTCGCTACCCGATAAGGAGTTGCGATGCTCAATCATGTCCTGATGTTTCTGGCCGGCCTCGCCGTGCTGACCGTTGGCGCCGATGCGCTGGTACGGGGCGCTTCCCGCCTGGCCCTGTCCTTCGGTATCTCGCCCCTGGTGGTGGGCCTCACGGTGGTGGCCTTCGGCACCGGTGCCCCGGAAATGGCCGTGTCGGCCGATGCCGCCCTGAACGGTTCTGCCGATCTGGCGATGGGCAACGTGGTGGGCAGCAATATCTGCAATGTCCTGCTGATCCTCGGCCTGTCGGCCCTGATCACGCCCCTGCTGGTGGCCGAGCAGGTGATCCGCCAGGAGATCCCCATCATGATCGGGGCCAGCATGCTGCTGGTGGTTCTGGCTCTGGATGGCGGCATCGGCCGCGGTGAATCTGCCCTGCTGCTGGGGCTGCTGGTGGCTTACACGGTTTTTCTGGTGCGCCAGTCGCGCCAGGCCGGCCAGGCGACCCAGGACGAATTCGCCGACGAGATGCCCGACACCAACAGCAAGTGGGATGCCCACTGGAGCGTCCAGGTTCTGCTGGTCCTGGCCGGTCTGGGTATGCTGGTGCTGGGGGCGGATTGGCTGGTGGACGCGGCCGTGGCCGTGGCCCGGGCCTTCGGGGTCAGCGATCTGGTCATCGGTCTGACCGTGGTGGCGGTGGGAACTTCCATGCCCGAGATCGCCACTTCCCTGGTGGCCGCCTTCAAGGGGGAAAAGGACATCGCCGTGGGTAATGTCGTGGGTAGCAACGTGTTCAACATCCTGGGGGTGCTCGGGGTTTCGGGTCTGCTGTCCAACAACGGCCTGCCCGTTTCCGAGGTGGCGCGCAATTTCGACCTGTGGGTGATGCTGGCCGTGGCCTTCGCCTGCTTGCCCATTGCCATTACCGGCCGGGAAATCGCCCGCTGGGAGGGGGGGGTCTTCTTGCTCTACTACGCGGCCTACACCGCTTATCTGGTGCTTTCCGCCCAGCAGCACGCCAGTTTGCCGGCGTTTTCCGGGGTCATGCTCGGCTATGTGCTGCCCCTCACCCTGGTTACTCTGGTGGTCAGTTTCGTGCGCCACGGGGCGCGTTCACCGTCCTGACGGACAGACAGAATCGGAAGAGGATCATGGCGAGCCCCAATGCCCCCCTGAACGAGGCCGAGCTCGACGAGCTGGAAGCCCTGCTGGATTCAGAGCCGTTCGCTGATCAGGCCATGGGCCTCGATCAGATTCAGGCCATGCTCTGTGCCGTGCTCAGCGGACCGGAGCCGTTGCCGCCGGAGCGTTGGCTGCCCGAAGCCCTCGGGCCGCTGGCCGGGCAGGAGACCCGGGATGCATGTCGTTTGCGCGAGCTGGTTCTGCGCCTGCACGACCAGTTACTGGCAGATCTGACCGGCCAGGAGGGGGTTTCTCCCATCCTCTATCCCCTCGAGGAAGAGGGGGAGGCGCTGGATTACGGGGCCTGGGCGGACGCTTACCTGTTCGGCGCCAGTCTTGCCGAGGTTCCCTGGCAGGAGGCCGCTGGCGAGCATTTGGACGATCTGGCGCAACTGCTGGAAGTCTTTTTCCTGCTCAATGGCACCCTCAAGGAGGATGTGCTGGCTGCCGGTGATGCCTGGGTTTCCGCCGCCGAGGAGGCCCGCTGGCTGGCAGAGTGGCAGGCGTCCCTGCCCGATCTGGTGCAGTCCATCCATGACTTCTGGATGGCACGGCGCAAGCGGCCTGCGCCGATCCGGCGCGAGCTGCCCAAGGTGGGGCGTAACGATCCCTGCCCCTGTGGCAGCGGCCGCAAGTTCAAGCAGTGCTGCGGCAGCCGGATCTGGCACTGAGTCATCCTGAAAAAGGAGCCAGGCCAGGGCCGGGCCCCTTGGCTTGCGCCGGGGTCAGTTCACCCGGAAGTAGGTCACCAGCCGGCCCAGCTCCTCGGCCATCTGTTCCAGTTCCCGGGCGGCGGCGTTGTTCTTCATGGTGGCGTTGGTTTCCTCGGACATGCTGGCGATGTGCTCCACGTGGCGAGCGATGTCGTTCGCGGTGGTGGCCTGTTCCCGGGTTGCCAGGGCCACGTCCCTGACCCGGGAAAGAGACTGGAGGGCCTGGGCGTGGATGTCGTCGAGCATCTGGCGGGCGTTTCCGGCCAGTTCCATGCCCTTGTCCACCTGGGGCATGGCGGTTTCCATGGCGCTCACGGCGCTCTGGGTCTCGTTCTGGATGGCGCTGATCATGGCGCTGATTTCTCCGGTCGCATGGGTGGTGCGCTCGGCCAACTTGCGTACTTCATCGGCCACCACGGCGAAGCCCCGGCCTTGTTCCCCGGCCCGGGCGGCTTCGATGGCGGCATTGAGGGCCAGCAGGTTGGTTTGGTCGGCAATTTCCCGGATCACGTTGGCAATTCCGCCGATTTCCAAGGATTTCTGCATCAGCCGTTGAATTTGTTCCGATGAAGTGGTCACGGTGCTGGCGATCCGGGAGATGGCCTCGCCGGCCTCGCTCACCAGCCGGGCCCCCTGTTCGGCGTACCGGGCCGTTTCCCCTGAGTTGATTTCGGTCTGGCCGGCGATTTCGGACACTTCGTTGATGCTCACCGTCATTTCTTCGATGGAGGCGGCGGTGGCAGAAGTGGACTGGGCCTGTTCATGGGAGGCCGTGCTGGTTTCCGCGGCTGCGGTGGAGACCTGTTCCGCATTTTGGGACAGCATGGCGACCATACTGTTGATCTGGCGGAACATTTCGGCCAGTTTCTGCTGCATCTGGCGCATCGCGTAGAGCAGGCTGCCGGTATTGGCGGGGTCCGTGTGGACTTCCCGGGTCAGGTCTCCCCGGGCAATCGCCGTGACCACTTCCACCGCGTAGGCGGGTTCTCCGCCCAGTTGGCGCAGGACGCTGCGGTTGATCATCAAGGCGAGCGTGACCGTGATGCTCAGGATAACCAGGATCATGCCGCCCAGCAGCAGGGCCTGGCGATGGAAGGCATCCTCCACGTCATCCAGGTAGATGCCAGTGCCGTAGACCCAGTCCCAGGGAGCAAAGTAGGCGACGTAGGAAATTTTGGGTTCCGGAGCGCTGGAGCCGGGCTTGGGCCAGTGGTAATCGACGAAGCCCCCCTTCGGGTCGGCATCCACCACCTTGCGGAATTCCCGGAACAGATACTTGCCGTTCGGGTCCTTGATATCCATCGCGTTGGTGCCCTCCCGTTCGGGCGCAGGCCCCATGACTTGGTAAGTCATGTCCTTGTTGAGCACGAAGAAATATTCCTTTTCTTCGTAGCGGCTGGTGCGCAGCATGGTCTTGGCGAGCCGGATCGCTTCTTCCTGGGCGATTTCCCCAGCTTGAACTTGGCGGTGCAGACCTTCGAGTACCCCACCAATCGCCGCCACCAGGGATTGGATCTTCTGGTGGCGCTCATCCAGCATTGCCTGGCGCATGTTCGTCAGGGAGATGCCGCCCAGAAGGATGAGTCCCACGAACACGATGCCGGAAAAAAACCGCAGACGGGCGTTGACGGTGAATTGGTCGAGCTTCATGGGAACCTCCTGCACGGAAAAACCTTATTACTTTTTATATAGGAATGTTTTTCGCGAGATTAAATTAGAGGGTGTTTACAAATTCA
>DDKS01000004.1 GCA_002340095.1 Betaproteobacteria bacterium UBA2592 | reverse complement strand
AAACCTCAGTTAAACCACAGAGGCACAGAGACGCCGAGGAAAAACAAAGACTTGTCCTGGAGGGCCTGGTCACTTTCTGGGTGTGCGTGGAAGAAAATGCAAGCCACTGTTTTTTTGAAGCTCTCTGTGTCTTTGTGTCTCTGTGGTGAGGTTTTTAGGATGAAACTTCAGTCACCGGAACTGTTGGTGCAGCGCTGCCTGATCGGCGGCCGCTGGACGGAGGCCGACGACGGCGCCACCCTGGTGGTGCGCAATCCGGCCAGCACCGAGGAAATCGCCCGGGTCCCCGCCTGCGGCGCCGCCGAAACCGAGCGGGCCATCGCCGCCGCCGAGGCCGCCCTGCCCGCCTGGCGGGAACGCACCGCCAAAGCCCGGGCCCAGGTACTGATGCAGTGGCTGCAACTGATCCAGCAGCACACGGAGGACCTGGCCGCCCTGATCACCGCCGAGGGCGGCAAGCCCCTGGCGGAAGCCCGGGGCGAGGTGGCCTACGGCGCCAGCTTCGTGGAATGGTTCGCCGAGGAAGGCAAGCGGGCCTACGGGGAAACCGTGCCCAGCCCGGCGGCGGACAAGCGTATCCTGGTCATCAAGCAGCCGGTGGGGGTCTGCGCCGCCATCACCCCCTGGAACTTCCCGCTGGCCATGATCACCCGCAAGGTGGCGCCGGCCCTGGCGGCGGGCTGCACGGTGGTGGTCAAACCCGCCGAGCAGACCCCCCTCACCGCCCTGGCCCTGGCCCGGCTGGCGGAACAGGCCGGCTTCCCCGCCGGGGTGTTCAACGTCATCACCGGCGATCCGGTGGCCATCGGTGGCGCCCTCACGGCCAGCCCGGTGGTAAAGAAGCTCTCCTTCACCGGCTCCACCGAGGTAGGAAGGCTGCTCATGGCCCAGAGCGCTCCGACCCTGAAGAAACTTTCCCTGGAACTGGGTGGCAACGCCCCCTTCATCGTCTTCGACGATGCGAACCTGGACCAGGCCGTGGCCGGGGCCATCGCCGCCAAGTACCGCAATTCCGGCCAGACCTGCGTCTGCGCCAACCGCTTCCTGGTCCAGGCCGGCATCTACGACGCCTTCGCCGCCCGGCTGGCGGAAAAGGTGGCCCAGCTCCAGGTGGGCGACGGCAGCGCCCCCGGCACCCAGCAGGGGCCGCTGATCGACGCGGAGGCCCTGGCCAAGGTCCAGTCCCACGTGGCGGACGCCCTGGAAAAAGGCGCCCGGTTGCTCACCGGTGGCCGGCCCCACGCCCGGGGCGGCAATTTCTTCGAGCCCACGGTGCTGGCCGACGTGACCCCGGCCATGCGGGTGGCAACGGAGGAAACCTTCGGCCCCGTGGCGCCCCTGTTCCGTTTCGATACCGAGGCCGAAGCGATCCGGATGGCCAATGCCACCGAATACGGCCTGGCCGCCTACTTCTACACCCGGGACGTGGCCCGCGCCTTCCGGGTCGGGGAAGCCCTGGAATACGGCATGGTGGGCATCAACACCGGCCTGATCTCCAACGAGGTGGCCCCCTTCGGCGGCATCAAGCAATCGGGCCTGGGCCGGGAAGGCTCCCGCCACGGGCTGGACGAGTACCTGGAACTCAAATACCTGTGCCTTGACCTGAACTGAAGCCATGCACGACGAACTGGCCGAGATCCGCGATTTCCTCGCCGAGGTCCCGCCCTTCCACCAGTTGCCTGGTGCGGAGCTGGAGGCCCTGAGCCGGGCCCTGGTGATCCGTTACCTGCGCCGGGGCAGCGACTTTCCCCCGGCGGGACCGGCGCACCTGTGGATCGTCCGCCAGGGGGCTGTGGACCTGCGCCAGCCCGACGGTAGCCTGGGCCGGCGCCTGGCCGAGGCCGACAGCTTCGACGCCGCCTGCCTGCCCGACAGCGAGGAAGCCCACTGGAGCGGCCACGCCAGGGAAGACACCCTGCTCTACGGTCTGCCCCTGGAACGCTTGCAGACCCTCTGGCAAGCGCACCCGGAACTGCGCGCCCAGGCCCTGGAAAAGCTGGGGGAACGCCTGAGGAAGGCCCGCCGCCACCAGGAGGGGGAGGGCCGGACCCGGGACCTCTCGGGCCTGCAACTGGCCCAGCTCATCACCCGCCCGCCGGTCCAGGCTGCCCCGGATCTTTCCATCCGCGCCGCCGCCGCCCTGATGACCCGGGAGCGGGTTTCCGCCCTGCTGCTGGTGGAAGGCGGCTGTCTTGCGGGCATCGTCACCGACCGGGACCTGCGTTCCCGCTGCCTCGCCGCCGGCCTGGACGACAGCAGCCCGGTCAGCACCATCATGACCGCCGCCCCTCACCACCTGCCCCCCGAAGCCCCGGCCTTCGAGGCTTTGCTGGAAATGACCCGGCGCGGCATTCATCACCTGCCGGTGGTGCGCGGCCACGAGGTGCTGGGCCTGGTGAGCAGCACCGACCTGCTGCGCGCCCAGGGGGTCTCGGTGGTGGACCTGGCCGACCGGCTGCGCCGGGCCACCAGCCTGGAGGAACTGGCCCGGACCATGGGCGAACTGCCGGAACTCTGGCTTACCCTGGCCCGCCGGGGCGACGGGGCCACGGCCCTGGGGCGCCTCGTTGCCGGCCTGGCCGACCTCCTCACCCAGCGCCTGCTGCAACTGGCGGAGGCCCGTCTGGGCCCGGCCCCGGTGCCCTATGCCTGGATCGCCTACGGTTCCCACGGGCGGCAGGAACTCACCCTGTTCTCCGACCAGGACAACGCCCTGGTGCTGGCCGACAGCTACGACCCGGCCAAGCACGGCGAATATTTCCGCGCCCTGAGCACCAGCGTCTGCGACGGCCTGGCCGCCTGCGGCTTCATCCTCTGCCCGGGCGAGATGATGGCCTGCAACCCGCGCTGGCGGCTGCCGCTGGAGACATGGCGGCTCACCTTCCTGGACTGGATCTGCCACACGGACCCCCAAAAGGCCCGGCTGGCAAGCAATCTGTTCGACTTCCGCCCCATCGCCGGCGACCCCGGCCTCAGCCAGCCCCTGGCTGCCCTGATCGCGACTGAATCGCCCCGGCACGAAACCCTGCTGGCCCACATGGTCACCAATGCCGCCACCCGGCCGGCCCCCCTGGGCTTCTTCCGCCAGTTCCTGGTCGCCAGAAGTGGCGAACACCAGGGCCAGCTCGATCTGAAATTCCACGGTCTGATGCCCCTGCACGAACTGGCCCGCATCCACGCCCTGGCCTGCGGCTGCGGTGCCACCGGCACGGCGGAGCGGCTGCGGGCTGCCGCCGGGGGGCGCCACCTGAGCCCGGAAGGAGCCGAGGACCTGCTTGCCGCCTATGACTTCCTCCAGGCCCTGCGCCTGACGCACCATCGGGAGCGGCTCGCGGCGGGCCAGGCCCTGGACAACTTCGTCGCCCCGGAAAGCCTCTCGCACCTGGAGCGCCAGCGCCTCCGGGACGTGTTCGGCATCATCGCCACCCAGCAGCGGGCGCTGGGAGCCAGCTTCCAGGAAAGCCGGGTGCTTTGATGCTGCCCCTGCTGCGCCTGCTTTCCCCCCTGCTGCCCGGCCCCGCCCGGCGCCGCCTGTGGCAGGCCCTCCTGCCCGCCTCGCCGCTTTGGGACTTGCTCGCCACGCCGCTGCCGGACCGGAATGCGGACTGGCGCGACGCCCGCTATCTGGCCCTGGACCTGGAAACCACCGGCGGCGACCCGGCCCGGGACGACATCCTCAGCTTCGGCTGGGTCTGCCTGGAAGGCGAAGAGATCCGGCTGGCCACCGCCCGGCACCGGCTGGTGCGGCCGCGCCGGGCCTTGAACGAAGCCAGCGTCACGGTGCACCGCATCACCGACGATCAGGCGGCCCGGGGAGAACCCCTGGAAACGGTGCTGCGCGACTTCCTCGCCGATCTCGCCGGCCGGGTGCTGATCGCCCACTACTCCCCCACCGAGACCGGCTTCGTCAATGCCGCCTGCCAGGCCTGCTACGGCGGCCCCCTGCTCACCCCGGTGATCGACACCCTGGCCCTGGCCCGGGCCGAAGCGCTGGTGCACGCCCCCGGCAGCCTGCGCCTGGGCGCCCTCAGGGCCCGCCACCACCTGCCCCGCTACCCGCTGCACCACGCCTTGAGCGACGCCCTGGCCGCCGCCGAACTGTTCCTGGCCCAGGCCCACGCCCTGAGCCGCGGCGGCCGGCTAAGCCTCGGTCGCCTGCTGCTGGATTGAAGCCATGGGCGCAGACACCGGTTTCTGCGAGAAAGACAGGCTCATTCTGGTGCTCAAAAGCGCCGAAATCCCATAATTTTCACGTCCTTGCCGGGAATATTGACCTTATAATTCGCCGGTTTTTTTCAGCGCTGTCGCGGCTTCTATCGGGTGGGGAAAGGGCATCATGCTGATCTGGTTCGTCGTCATTTACCTGATGATCTCGGTGGGGATCGGCCTTTATGCCGCCACCCGGGTCCATACGGCCAAGGATTTCGCCATCGCCGGGCGACATCTGCCCATGCCAGTGGTGATGGCCACGGTGTTCGCCACCTGGTTCGGGGCCGAAGCCGTGTTCGGGGTTTCCGCCACCTTCGTCAACGAGGGCCTGCGCGGCGTGGTCGCCGACCCCTTCGGCTCCAGCCTGTGCCTGGTGATCGCCGGCATCTTCTTCGCCACCAAGCTCTACAAGCTCAACATCCTCACCCTGGGCGACTTCTACCGGCTGCGCTACAACCGTACCGTCGAAGTGCTGGTGACGCTTTGCATCGTCGTTTCCTACCTGGGCTGGGTGGCCGCCCAGATCAAGGCCCTGGGCCTGCTGTTCCACATCGTCACCGGCGGCGCCATCAGTGAGGACATGGGCATGGTGCTGGGTACCGCCATCGTGCTCACCTACACCACCTTCGGCGGCATGTTCTCCGTGGCCATCCTCGATTTCGTGCAGATGGGCGTGATCATGGGCGGCCTCTTGTTCATCGCTTACCTGATCAGCGGCCAGACCGGCGGAGTCATGCCCGTCATCGAACATGCCAGCGCCGCCGGCAAGCTGGACTTCTTCCCCGAGGCCGATCTGGCCCAGTGGCTGGCCTTCATCGGTGCCGGTCTGACCATGATGCTGGGCTCGATCCCCCAGCAGGACGTGTTCCAGCGCATCACCTCCGCCAAGAGCGCCAACATCGCCATCTGGGGCTCCATCCTCGGCGCCTCCTTGTACTTCTGCTTCACCTTCGTGCCCATGTTCATCGCCTACTCGGCCACCCTGATCGACCCGGCCCAGTTCAACGCCCTGATCGCCGAGGATTCCCAGAAGGTGCTGCCCACCCTGGTGATGCAGCAGATGCCGGTGTTCGCCCAGGCCATCTTCTTCGGCTCGGTGCTGGCCGCCATCATGAGCTGCTCCTCCGCCACCCTGCTGGCCCCCTCCGTCTCCTTCGCCGAGAACATCGTGCGCGGCTTCTACCCCAACATGAGCGACCGCCAGTTCCTGCTGGTGATGCGGCTGTCCATCGTCGGTTTCGCCGGCATGGTGCTGACCTACGCCCTCAATTCCGGGCTGTCGATCTTCCACATGGTGGAGTCCGCCTACAAGATCACCCTGGCCGGCGCCTTCGTACCCCTGTTCTTCGGCGCCTTCTGGAAGAAGGCCACCACCCAGGGGGCACTGGCCGCCATCTTCGGCGGCATCCTCTCCTGGATCCTGGTGGAAATCCTGATCGGCGAGGCGAGCCTCATCCCCGCCCAGCTGCTGGGCCTCATGGTGTCCGCCGTGGGCATGATCGCCGGCTCCCTGCTGCCCCAATGGGTGGGCCGCCCCACCCCCCGGGAGGACATCCACGAAGCCCTGCACCATCACGCCGCCTCCCAGACCCACCACGTGGCGGACCACCCCCACCACCACGCCCCCTGAGCCCGATGGCAGGCGGCCAGGGCAGCACGCCCCCGGACCTGCTGCCCCGCTACCTGGCGGCGGCCTGGGCGGTACTGACCGTCTATGGCAGCCTCTACCCCTTCAGCGGCTGGCTGGTGGCCGGCAATGAGCCGTTCGCCTTCCTCACCCTGCCCTGGCCGCGCTACTGGACGGCCTTCGACCTGATCGCCAATGTGGTGGTCTATCTGCCCCTCGGCTTCTTCGCCACCCTGGCCCTGCGGCGCCTGCCGGGCCGCTGGACGGCACCGCTGCTCGCCACCCTGCTCGGCTTCCTGCTCAGCTTCGCCATGGAGAGCCTGCAGGCCTGGTTGCCCGCCCGCATTTCCTCGAATGTGGACCTGGGCTGCAACAGTCTCGGCAGCCTGCTGGGCAGCCTGCTGGCCGCCTGGATCGGCCCCCAGGTACGACCCTTCTGGAAAACCTGGCGCCCCCGGCTGATCGCCCCCCTCCCCCATGCGGACCTGGGCCTCACCCTGCTGGGCCTGTGGCTCTTGACCCTGCTTTCCCCGGAAACTCTGCTGTTCGGCACCGGCGACCTGCGCCAGCTGCTGGGCGGACTGCCCACCCTGAGCTACGCCCCGGAAACCCTCCGCCTGGCGGAAACCGCGGTGGTGACCAGCCATTTCCTTGCCGTCGGCCTGTTCGCCGGCGCCCTGACCCGGGGCCGCTGGTTGGCCTATCTGCTGGTGCCGCTGTTCTTCCTGGCCGCCGCCCTGGTGCGCAGCCTGGGCGCCGCCCTGCTCGCCGGTCCGGCAAACTTCCTCGACTGGCTCACTCCCGGCGTGGTCCAGGGCTTGCAGACGGGCGCACTGACCCTGCTGCCGCTCCTGCTGCTCCCCCCTCCGGGGCGCCTGATGCTGGCCGCCCTGGCGCTCCTGGCCGGCACCATCCTGGTGAATCTGACCCCCCTCGACCCCTACGCCCCGACCGCCCTGACCCTCTGGCACCGTGGCCACTTCCTCAACTTCAACGGCCTGACCCGCTGGATCTCCATCGTCTGGCCCTTCCTCGCCCTGCCCTATCTGATCCTCGTCGGCCGCCGCAGGCAATAGGGAACAGACCGTGTTTTCCTGATTGGACATCGCACTGCCTCGCCGATGACGCGAAGCCTCCCTCCTCCCGAGATGCTTGCGCAAACACAACGATATAACTAAACTCTTCGACATGAAGAGCGAATACACCCGCATCCTGCCTCCCGAATGGCAAGCCATGTCCCGGGTCTTCACGGCCCTGGGGGATGAACACCGGCAGCGCATCCTGCTCCTGTTCGAGAAGGACGAGCGTCTCAACGTCGGTCAGATTGCCGAGGTTTCCACCCTGTCCCGCTCCACCGTGTCGCACCACCTGAAAATCCTGCGCGAGGCCGGGGTGCTGGGCTCGGAGAAAATCGGCAAGGAGGTCTGGTTCTGGATCAACCGGCCCCGGCTCGAGGAGGCCCTGGGCAATGTGCTGGCCTATGTGCGGGAAAACCACTGACACCACGGCCCGGATGGGGCTGTCCCTTGAACCCGCCGGCGTCCCCCGGGGATGCCGGCTCTGATGGAAGCCGCAAGATGATCAAGACCCTGATGCGCCACCTGCTGCGTGGCTTCACCCGCCTGCTGTTCCGGGTCCGCCTGCGCGGCCACCTGGACAAGCCGCAAAGCGAGCGGCTGCTGGTCATCGCCAACCACGAATCCTTCCTCGACGGCCTGCTGCTGGGATTGTTCCTGCCCATCGAGGACCCGGTGTTCGTGGTGCACACCAGCGTGGTGAAGAATCCCTTCTTCCGCCTGGTGCTGATGCTCTCCGACCATCTGTCGGTGGACCCGGCCAGCCCCATGGCCATGAAGAAGGTGATCCGCCTGCTGGAGGCGGGCCGGCCCGTGGTGATCTTTCCCGAAGGGCGGATCACCCTCACGGGCAGCCTGATGAAAGTCTACGACGGCCCTGCCTTCGTGGCGGCCAAAACCGGCGCCACCCTGCTGCCGGTGCGGCTGGACGGCCCCTCGCGCAGCTATTTCTCGCGCCTGTCGGGGCGCCATCCCAAGCGCTTGTTTCCCCGCATCACCCTTTCCTTCCTGCCGCCCACGACCCTGCCCATGCCCGAGGCTCCCACGGCCAAGTTGCGCCGGCGCAAGGCGGGGGAGGCCCTGCGCCGCCTGATGCAGGAGATGATCTTCGCTTCTCACCCGCCCCAGACCCTGTACGGCAGTTTCTGCGACGCGGTGGCAATCCACGGCCGCGGCCGCCGGGTGGTGGAGGACATCAAGCAGGTGGAGTATTCCTACAATGACTTGCTCAAGATGAGCCTGGTACTGGGCCGGCTGGTGGGACGGCTGACCCGGCCCGGGGAACGGGTGGGCCTGCTGCTGCCCAACCTGGCCCCCACCCTGGGCCTGCTGCTGGGGCTCTCGGCCCTGAAGCGGGTGCCGGCCATGCTCAATTACACCGCCGGCACCGATGCCATGCAGGCGGCCTGCAGCGCAGCGGAAGTACGGCTGCTGGTCACTTCCCGGGCCTTCGTGGAGCAGGCCAGACTGGCGGACAAGCTGGCCACCCTGCAGGGCGTGACCATCGTCCATCTGGAAGACCTGCGCGCCGGCGTGGGCCTGCTCGACAAGCTCTGGCTCATGGCCTGGGCCCTGTGGTTTCCCCGCAGCGTGGCGCTGCCGGCTTCCCCCGAGGATGCGGCGGTGGTGCTCTTTACCTCCGGCTCCGAGGGCAAGCCCAAGGGGGTGGTGCTGTCACACCGGGCCATTCTCGCCAACATCGCCCAGATCCGCGCCGTGGTGGATTTCACCCTGAAGGACAAGGTGCTCAATGCCCTGCCCATCTTCCACTCCTTCGGGCTCACGGCGGGTACCCTGCTGCCGGTGCTGTCCGGCAGCAACCTGTTCCTCTACCCCTCGCCGCTCCATTACCGGGTGATTCCGGAACTGGCCTACGACCGGGGCTGCACCGTGCTGTTCGGTACCAGCACCTTCCTGGGCCACTACGCCAAGTTCGCCCACCCCTACGATTTCTACCGGCTGCGCTACGTGGTGGCCGGGGCGGAGAAGCTCTCGGCCGCCGTACGGGACATCTGGTTCGAGAAGTTCGGCCTGCGCATCTTCGAAGGCTACGGCGCCACCGAGACGGCGCCGGTGCTGGCGGTAAACACGCCCATGGCCTACCGCTCGGGCACCGTGGGCCTGCTCTTGCCCGGCATCGAGCATCGCCTGGTGCCGGTGCCCGGCATCGGGACAGGGGGCATCCTGCACGTGAAGGGCCCCAACGTCATGAGCGGCTACCTGAAGGCCGACCGGCCCGGCGTGCTGCAGGCCCCGGCGTCGGAACTGGGCGAGGGCTGGTACGAGACCGGCGATGTGGTGGAACTGGACGAGGATGGCTTCGTCAAGATCGTCGGCCGGGTCAAGCGTTTTGCCAAGGTGGCCGGGGAAATGGTGAGCCTGGAGGTGGTGGAGAAGCTGGCCGTGGCGGCTTCGCCGGAACGGCTGCACGGGGCGACGAGCCAGCCCGACCCGGGCAAGGGCGAAGCCCTGGTGCTGTTTACCACCGACCCGGCCCTGACCCGGGAAGCCCTGCAGGCCCGGGCCCGGGAAATGGGGGTGCCGGAGCTGGCGGTGCCGCGCCGGATCGTGCATGTGGAAGCCCTGCCGCTGCTGGGCACGGGCAAGACCGACTACGTGACCCTGAAGCGCATGGCGGAGGCACTCCAGAATGGATAACCCCCGACGTCGCCGCTTCCTCCATGGCCTGGGCATCCTGGCCGCTTCCGGCATGGCCGGATGGAGCCTGGCCCGGCCGCGGCTGGTCAATCCCTGCCGCAGCGCGCTGCCCGCCGGGCTGGCGGACAGCCCCTGGCTGGCCCGGGTCTGGCAGGGGCTTGATCCTGCCGATGTGTGGGACTGCCATGTGCATCTGGCCGGCACCGGCGATGGCGGCAGCGGCATCGTGGTGGGCCCCCAGCTTTCCACCCCCCTGCGCCCCCTGCAATACGCCCAGCGCCTCTTTTACATGAACGCCGGCTGCGCCCACGACGCCCCGGGGCGGGTGGATGCCAGCTATGTGGACCGCATGTTGAACCTGGTGGAGGCCATGCCCGCCGGGGTGAAGCTGATGCTGTTCGCCTTCGACCATTTCCACGACGAGCAGGGCCGCCCCCTGCCGGAGATGAGCGCCTTCTACGTGCCGGACGACTACGCCCGCAAGCTGGCCCAGGCCCATCCCAAGGCTTTCGAGTGGGTGGCTTCGATCCACCCCTACCGGCCCGATGCGGTGGATCGCCTCGAAGCCGCCGTGGCCCAGGGGGCGAAGGCGGTGAAGTGGCTGCCGGCCGCCCAGAACATGGACCCGGGCTCGTCCCGCTGTGATGCCTTCTACGCCGCCCTGGCCCGCCACCGCCTGCCCCTGATCACCCACTGTGGCGAGGAAAAGGCGGTACAGGGCGCCGACACCCAGCACTACGGCAACCCGCTATTGCTGCGCCGTGCCCTCGATAAAGGGGTGCGGGTGGTGGTGGCCCACTGCGCCTCCCTCGGCAAGGATGTGGACCTGGACCAGGGGAAAGGCGCCCCGCACCGCTCCAGCTTCGAGCTGTTCGCCCGGCTGATGGACGCCCCGGCCTGGAAGGACCTGCTGGCGGGTGACATCTCCGCCATCACTTTGCGCAACCGCAACCTGAAGGTGGTCAAAGACCTGCTGCAGCGCCGGGAATGGCACGGGCGGCTGCTCAATGGCTCCGACTACCCCCTGCCCGGCATCCTGCCCCTGATTTCCCCCTCCGCCCTGGCCGATACCGGGCTACTGCCCCGGGAGGCGGTGGCGGACCTGGAATGGCTGCGGGAACACAACCCCCTCTACTTCGACCTGGCCCTGAAGCGGGCCCTGCGCTGGCAGGGCCGGGCTTTTCCGGCATCGGTCTTTGCCACCCGTCGTTTCTTCGAGGCCGCCTGAACATGGAAACTCCCCGCCCCGACAGCCGCGAACATTCCCAGTTCACCCTGCTGGCCGACCGCCGTTTCGGCCCCCTGTTCGCCACCCAGTTCCTCGGCGCCTTCAACGACAACGTCTTCAAGAATGCCCTGGTGGTGCTGCTCACCTTCCAGGCCGCCTCGTGGACGACGCTCAGCCCCTCGCTGCTGGCCAATCTGGCGGCGGGCCTGTTCATCCTGCCCTTCTTCCTGTTCTCGGCCACCGCCGGGCAACTGGCGGACAAGTTCGACAAGGCCCTGCTGGCCCGGCTCACCAAGATTCTGGAGATCGTCATCATCCTGCTGGCCGGGGTTGGCTTTGTCCTGGAAAGCCTGGTGCTGCTCATGGCGGCCCTGTTCCTGCTCGGCCTGCAATCGGCCCTGTTCGGCCCGATCAAATACGCCATCCTGCCCCAGCACCTGCGCCCCGATGAACTGGTGGGCGGCAATGCCCTGGTGGAGGCGGGCAC
Source organism: Betaproteobacteria bacterium UBA2592 (assembly GCA_002340095.1). Classification (GTDB taxonomy): domain Bacteria; phylum Pseudomonadota; class Gammaproteobacteria; order Burkholderiales; family Rhodocyclaceae; genus Azovibrio. The sequence goes on along the minus strand of DDKS01000004.1, from coordinate 8,207 downwards.
CTTCGTCTCGATCCTGCTCGGCACCCTCACCGGCGGCCTGCTCGCCGGCCTGGAGGGGGGCACGGCCTGGATCACCGGGGTGAGCCTGCTGGTGGCGCTGCTGGGCTACCTGGCCAGCCGGGGCATTCCCCATGCGCCAGCCCCGGAGCCGGAACTGCGCATCAACCTCAACCCCCTCACCGAAACCTGGCGCTGCATCGGCTTCGCCCGGGAAAGCCACGCCGTGTTTCTCTCCATCCTCGCCATCTCCTGGTTCTGGCTCTACGGCGCCCTGTTCCTTGCCCAGTTTCCCGCCTACACCAAGGCAGTGCTGGGCGGCGGCGAGGGCATGGTGACCCTGCTGCTGGCGGTTTTCTCCGTGGGCATCGGCGGCGGCTCCCTGCTGTGTGAAAAACTCTCGCGCCACAAGGTGGAGACCGGGCTGGTGCCCCTGGGGGCGCTGGGCATGACCCTGTTCGGCCTGGATTTCGCCTGGGTTTCCATGGGCCTGCCTCCCGCCGGCGAGGCGCAAGCCCTTTTTGTTTTGCTCTCGCAAGGCGACACCTGGCGCCTGCTGGCAGACCTGCTGCTACTGGGGGCCAGCGGCGGCCTCTACTGCGTGCCCCTGTATGCGCTCATGCAGCAGCGCAGCCACCCCGGCCACCGGGCCCGGATCATCGCGGCCAACAACATCATGAACGCCCTGTTCATGGTGGCGGGCGCCCTGGCGGCCGGGGCGCTGCTGGATGGGGGCTACGGCATCCCGGCCCTGTTTGCCCTGGCGGCGGTGGTCAACGGTCTGGTGGCCGTCTACATCTGCACGGTGGTGCCCGAGTTCATCCGCCGGGGGCTGATCTGGCTGGGCCTGCGGCGGGAATGAACGTACGTCCCTCTGTCCGCACTGCTTGCCGCCGTACCTGTGCCCCCGGGCCGGAGCGGGAGTAGAATCGCCGCCCATGAACTGGACCGCCCTCAAATCCCGTCTGGATGAATACGAAAAGCTGATGCGCCTGGACAAGCCCATCGGCACCTTGCTGCTGCTCTGGCCCACGCTCTGGGCCTTGTGGCTGTCGGCAGAGGGGCGTCCCGACTGGGTGTGGGTCTGGGTCTTCGCCCTGGGCACGGTACTGATGCGTTCGGCGGGTTGCGTCATCAACGACTACGCCGACCGGGATTTCGATCCCCATGTGGAGCGGACCCGGGAGCGCCCCCTGGCGGCGCGCCGGGTCAGCCCCCGGGAAGCCCTGCTGCTGGCGGCAGGACTCACCCTGGCGGCGCTGCTGCTGATCCTGCCCCTGGCTACCCCGCTGTTGCTGGGGCTGGCCCTGGTGGCCGCCTTTCTGGCCGGTTCCTACCCCTTCACCAAACGCTTCCTTGCCATTCCCCAGGCCTATCTGGGCATCGCCTTCGGCTTTGGCATTCCCATGGCCTACGCGGCACAACGCGGTGAACTACCTGCCGAAGCCTGGGTCCTGCTGCTGGCCAACGTGTTCTGGGCCGTGGCCTACGACACCGAGTACGCCATGGTGGACCGGCCTGATGACATCAAGATCGGCATCAAGACTTCGGCCATCACCTTCGGCCGCTTCGATGTGCCGGCGGTGATGGCCTGCTACGCCACCGCCTTCGGCCTGATCGCCTGGGTGGGTCTCGCCAGCGGGCTGGGGCTGCCCTTCCTGGGCGGACTGCTGACAGCTTGCGCCCTGGCCGGCTACCACTACACGCTGATCCGGGAGCGCCAGGGGCCAGGCTGCTTCCAGGCTTTCCTGCACAACAACTGGGTGGGGGCCGCCATCTTCGCCGGCATCGCACTGGACTACGCCCAGCGCGGCATTCTGCCTTTCTGAATCCCGGCATCCTCCCCTTTCCTCCGAACTTGAATGCTTTCCTGCGCCCCCGTTGCAAAAGCGCCGGGCTTGGGGCATCGTTGCCCGCTTCGGAAAAGGAAGTCCTCATGCAATACCGCGATCTGCGTGACTTCATCGCGCAACTGGAAGCCCGGGGAGAGCTCAAGCGCATCGGCGTGGAAGTGAGCCCCCGCCTGGAAATGACCGAGATTGCCGACCGGGTGCTGCGCGCCGGCGGCCCCGCCCTGCTGTTTGAAAAGCCCGAGGGTCACGCCATGCCGGTGCTGGCCAACCTGTTCGGCACCCCGGAGCGGGTGGCCATGGGCATGGGGGCCGGCGGCGAACGGGGCGAAAGCTGGCAGACCGCCCTGCGCGAAGTGGGCAGGACCCTCTCCTACCTCAAGGAGCCCGAGCCCCCCCGGGGCTTGAAAGAGGCCTGGGACAAGCTGCCGCTCCTGAAGCAGGTGCTGTCCATGGCGCCGAAAAAAGTGTCTTCCGCCCCCTGCCAGGAGGTGGTGTGGGAAGGCAAGGATGTGGACCTCTCCCGCCTGCCCATCCAGCACTGCTGGCCCGGCGACGTGGCGCCCTTGATCACCTGGGGCCTGACCGTCACCCGGGGGCCGTTCAAGAAGCGCCAGAACCTGGGCATCTACCGCCAGCAGCTGCTGGGGCCCAACAAGGTCATCATGCGCTGGCTGGCCCACCGGGGCGGCGCCCTGGATTACCGCGACCACTGCCAGGTGAATCCGGGCCAGCCCTTCCCGGTATCCGTGGTACTGGGCTGCGACCCGGCCACCATCCTCGGAGCCGTGACACCGGTGCCCGACACCCTCTCCGAATACCAGTTCGCCGGCCTCCTGCGCGGCTCCCGCACCGAGCTGACCCAGTGCCTGGGCAACGACCTGTCGGTCCCGGCCCGGGCCGAGATCGTCCTGGAAGGGGTGATCCATCCCGGTGAAACGGCCCTGGAAGGCCCCTACGGTGACCACACCGGCTATTACAACGAGCAGGCGGAATTCCCGGTGTTCACGGTGGAGCGCATGACCCTGCGCCGGAATCCCATCTACCACTCCACCTATACCGGCAAGCCCCCCGATGAGCCGGCCATGCTGGGTGTCGCCTTGAACGAGGTGTTCGTGCCGCTGCTGCAGAAGCAGTATCCGGAAATCACCGACTTCTACCTGCCGCCGGAAGGCTGTTCCTACCGGATGGCCATCGTCAGCATCAAAAAGCAGTACCCGGGCCACGCCAAGCGGGTGATGTTCGGCATCTGGAGCTTCCTGCGCCAGTTCATGTACACCAAGTTCATCATCGTGGTGGACGAGGACGTGAACATCCGCGACTGGAAGGAGGTGATCTGGGCGCTGACCACCCGCATGGACGCCACCCGGGACACCACCCTGGTGGATAACACCCCCATCGATTATCTGGATTTCGCCAGCCCGGTGGCGGGCCTGGGCTCCAAGATGGGGCTGGACGCCACCAACAAGTGGCCCGGTGAAACGAACCGGGAATGGGGCACGCCCATCACCATGGACCCCGCCATCAAAAAGCGGGTGGATGAACTCTGGAACCAGCTCGGGCTCTGAACCGGAACTGGCCGCGCCGTTTTTCAAGGAAGGAGATGCCGTGCACAACCTGCCCCAATACCAGGCCGATCCGCTGGAAGGCCCCCGCCTCTGGGCCCACATCATGTATGGCCTGCACGCCTTTTCGGCCCTCAGCGGGGTGCTGACTTCGGCCACCATTGTCGGCGCCTTCCTGTTCGGCTGGCCCTCCATCATCGCGGTGATCCTCAACTACATCAAACGGGGCGAGGTGCAGGATACCTGGCTGGACAGCCATTACCGCTGGCAGTTGCGCACCTTCTGGTTCGCCCTGCTCTGGGGCTGTGTTGCCGGGCTGCTGGCCATCACCATCATTGGTCTGCCCGCCGCCATTCTGGTGCTGTTCGCCACCGGGGTATGGGTGCTGTACCGGGTGATCCGGGGCTGGATTGCCCTGGTGGACAGAAAGCCCATGCCGGTACCTGCCGCCTAGGATGAACCTGCCGCCCCTTACCGAAGGTCGGCTGATCCGGCGTTACCAGCGCTTTCTTGCCGACGTGGAACTGGGGGATGGCCGGGTGGTGACGGCCCATTGCCCGAATACCGGCTCCATGCTGGGGTGCAGGACCCCGGGCAGCCGGGTGTGGCTGTCGGCCAGCGACAATCCGAAGCGCAAGCTGGCCTGGACCTGGGAGCTGGTGGAAACGGGCCTGGCCGACGGGGCGGCCCGCGACGGGGTGCTGGTGGGCCTGCACACGGGGCGCAGCAACGCACTGGTGCGGGAGGCCATCGCCGCGGGCCGGCTGCCGGAGCTGGCCGCTTACACGGCGATCCGGCCCGAGGTGAAATACGGCCGCAATTCCCGCATCGACTTCCTCCTCGAAGGTGGGGCGCAGCCCCCCTGCTATGTGGAAGTGAAGAACATCACCGCCGCCGTGGCGGGAGGCACGGGCCACTTTCCCGATGCCGTCACGGCGCGGGGCGCCAGGCATCTGGAGGAAATGGCGGCCATGGTGGCGGCGGGCGCCCGGGCCCTGCTGGTGTTCTGCGTGCAGCGGGAGGATGTGGAGCGGGTAGCCCCGGCCGACCATATCGACCCGGTCTATGGCCGCACCCTGCGCCAGGCCCTGGCAGCAGGGGTGGAGGTGGCGGCCCTGGGCGCCCGGGTGAGCCCCGCCTGCATCCGCCTGGAACGGCGCCTGCCCCTGGTGTGCTGACCGGGGCACAACCCGGTCAGCCGGGGCCCGCCCCCATCCCCCCGACCACCCACAGCAGCAGCGCGTCGATGGCCGTCTGCGCCGCACCGGCCTGGGGATGATTGATGAACACGGTAACTGCATGGCGACGGCCCCGGACATCCTGCACATAGCCCGCCAGGGTGCGCACCCCGTCGAGATAGCCGGTCTTGGCATGAACCCGGCCCGCCGCCGTGTCCACGAGGCGGCGCTTCAAAGTGCCGTCCTGGCCGGCCACCGGCAGGGAGGCGATGAATTCGGGCATCACCGGACTCTGCCAGGCAGCCAGCAGCAGGCGGTTGAGGTTGGCGGCACTGATCCGCTCGATCCGTGAAAGCCCGGCGCCGTTTTCCAGCACCAGCTCCGGGAAGTCCAAGCCCTTGGCCGCGAGCCAGCGGCCCAGGCGCTCCCGGGCCCGGGCCGTGCTGGAGGGCACGCCCTCGCCGTGGCCCAGGGTCAGGAAGAGCTGGCGGGCCATGACGTTGTTGCTCCACTTGTTCACGTCCCGGACGATCTCGGCCACGGGGGGCGATTCCCGGCTGGTCAGCAGCCGCGCCTGGGGTGGTGTGATGCCGCTGCGCACCCGCCCCTGCAGACTGCCGCCGAGTTCCCGCCACAGGGAGCGGAACAGCCGTTCCACATGCTCCTCCGCCTCGAGCGGGGCAAGCAGCAGGCTTTGTTCACCACACTGGAGCGGATAGGGCCCGGTAATTTCCAGCCGCCCCGGACTCCGCTGGATACTAAGCCGGTCGCGCCAGCCGCTGCAGGGTCCCGGCTCAGGCGTGATGCGGGCCTCCACCTGCAAGCCCTCGCTGGGGGTCTCGCTCCAGAAACGCACCGCATCCCCTTCGGGGCGCAGGGTGAAGCGCAGCGCCCGGTAATCCACGAGCAGACCATCCGGCCCCACGTTGTAGGCGCGCATGGGACGGTTGTCGAAAGCGGCCGGATCGAAGGGTGGCAGGTCGAATACGGAACGGTCGAGCACCAGATCCCCGTCGATGTGGCGCACGCCCCGCACCTGGAGTTGCCGCAGCAGCAGCCAGAATTGCTCAAGTCCCAGCTTGGGGTCGCCGCTGCCCTTGAGGTAGAGGGACCCTGCCAGACGGCCCTCGGCATCGGGCAGGGATTCGGCCCAGGCGCCGGTCTGCCAGGTGGCGGCAGGCCCGAGGATCTCCAGGGCGGCATAGGTGGTCAGCAGCTTCATGACCGAGGCCGGGTTCATGGCCCGGCCGGCATTGTGGCTGAGCACGGGGCGGGAGGCATCCAGGGGCTGCACCACCACCGCCACCGCATCGGCGGGAACCTTGGCCGCCGCGAGGGCCTGGCTGACGCCCTGGGGCAGTCCCTGGGCCAGCAGACTACCCGCCCACAGCCAGAGGACCGCAGCGAAACCCAGGCGCCGGCGCATCAGCCCCGGTAGAGCTGGAACTGGCGCACCAATCCTTCGAGCTGGCCGGCCGTCCTGAGCAGCTCGTCGGCGGCCGCCTTGGCCTGCAAGGCCGTGCTGTTGTTCTGCTCGATGATGCCGGTGATGTGCTCCATGTTGCTGGCCACTTCCTGGCTGGCGATGTTCTGCTGCTGGGCCGCCTCGGAAATCTGCTGGGCCATGCTGTTGACCTGCTGGCTGGCGGCCGTGACACCTTCGAGGCCGGAGACGCTCTCGCGCAACATGCCGATGCCCGTATCCACCTCTTCGGCAGCCTGCTGCATGCTCGCCACGGCATTGCGGGTGACCGACTGGATCTCGCCGACCATGTTGGCGATGTCCGTGGTGGAACTGGTGGTGCGCTCGGCCAGCTTGCGCACTTCGTCGGCAACCACGGCAAAGCCTCTTCCCTGCTCCCCGGCCCGGGCCGCTTCGATGGCGGCGTTCAAGGCGAGCAGGTTGGTCTGGCTGGCGATTTCCTGGATGACCCGGGTGATGTCGCCGATCTTCTGAATCGCCTCCGAGAGCTGGTTGATGGTGCTGCTCGAAGCCTGCACGGAATCGACCACCTTGCTGGTGGCCGCCATGCTCTGGCCGATCTTGTCGTTGCTTTGCAGCACCAGGTTCTGGGAGTTGCGCGCCGCCCCGGCGGTTTCTTCCGCATGGCTGGCCACTTCCGCCACGGACTGGCTGAACTCCTCGGTGGCAGCCGCCACGCTCTGCACCGCATCCTGCTGGCGCAGGGACTGCTCGGCCACCTCCGTCATTTTCCGTTCGAGCTCGCTGCTGCGCGCCTCGATCGCCTGGGAAGCCGCATGGATTTCGTCGAGCATGGCCTTCAGGTGGGCCTGCATCACCGCCAGTTGCGTAAGCACCATGCCGGCTTCGTCGCGGCCGCTGATATCGATTTCCTCGGTCAGCCGCCCCTCGGCGATCTGCCCGAAATGATCCAGCGCCCGCTGGATCGGGCCGATGATGGCGCGGATCAGCAGGTAGCCGCCTACGGCCACGAAGAAGAGGGCGAACACCGTGGCGCCCACGGTCAGCATCAGAACCCGGTCATAGCGGGCTTCGGCCTCGCTGAAGCGTTGGGTGGCGGCCTTGTCCAAGTTCTCGATCAGCGCATAGCCGTCCTTTTGCATCTCGGCGTAGAGGGGGTTGATCTTGAACAACAGCACCTCATTGGCCTTGTAAAACTCGCCCTGGCCAAGCAGCTCGCGCGCCACATTCACCCCCTCCCGGGAGAAGCGCTCCCGGGATTCGCTAAAGCGCTGCATCAGCCGTTTTTGTTCCTCATTCATCGGCATGGCCTGGAGCTGATCCAGCAGGGCATTGATTTCCTGGCGGTTCTTCAAGGTGTTGTCGATGTGCAGGGCCAGGGGATGGTCGTGCAGCTTGACGAAGGGGTTGCCCGGTTCATGCTGCAAGGAAAGCAGGATCTGCGAGCGGTTGTCCGCCAGGAGGAACATGATGCGCTGGATTTTGTTCGATGGCTGCAACTCGTGCTGGTAAAGGGTCTTGAGCTGCTCGTTGCTCAACGAAAAATTGCCGATGCCAAGGAAGCTCCCCGCAACCAGGAGCGCCATCAGGGTGGCGAACATCAGCCACAGCCTGGCCTTGAGACTCAGGCCGCCAAGCCAGCCCCGCCGGACCGAGTCGAGCTTGCCCCCTTGCTGGCGCAGGCGGGCGTAGAGCGCCTCGGCCTCCTTGATGCGCTGGGGGCTGGCCGGGGTACGCACCGACATGTAACCGGTCAGCAAGCCATTCTTCTTGACCGGCACCACGAAGGCTTCCACCCAGTAGTGGTCGCCGTTCTTGCAACGATTCTTGACAATGCCGCGCCAGGGCAGCCCGGCCTTGACCGTGCGCCACAAATCCTCGAAAGCCTGGGGCGGCATGTCCGGGTGGCGCACGATGTTGTGGCTCTGCCCCAGCAACTCCTCGGAAGAAAAGCCGCTGATCGCCACGAAGGCATCATTGGCGTAGGTGATGACCCCCTTCAGGTCGGTACGGGAAACCAGGTAAGCATCCCGGGGAAAAGGAACCTCTCTTTGTGTGACGGGCTGGTTGTTCTTCATTTTTTTCTCGGCGGCGAAGGTTGAAGAATACGATTAAAGCAATACCCCAATCTCGCCAAAGCATGATGACAAAGCAGTTGTGTATCGTTCTTTCT
>DDKS01000014.1 GCA_002340095.1 Betaproteobacteria bacterium UBA2592 | reverse complement strand
TAACTGAGGTTTTAAGGTTCAACAGGGTCTCGACACGAGGGGCGTATCGCCCGCACCAGGCGCACATTGAAAAGCCCGGACATCCCGGGCTTTTCGTGCACCTCAGCCAGAGCCCCCTCATAGCACGTAGCGGGAGAGATCCTCGTCCGCCGCCAGACCGCCGAGGCGGGCGTCCACATAGGCGGCATCCACATGGACCTGCGCCAGCCCGGCCTTGCCGGCGCTGAAGGAAACTTCCTCCAGCAGTTTTTCCATGACCGTGTAAAGACGCCGGGCCCCGATGTTCTCGGTCTTCTCGTTCACCTGGAAGGCGATCTCCGCCAGGCGGCGGATACCGTCCTCGCCAAATCCCAGTTGCAGTCCTTCGGTTTCCAGCAAGGCCTGATACTGGCGGGTCAGGCAGGCATCGGTCTGGGTCAGGATGCGCTCGAAATCAGCCACGGACAGGGAATCCAGCTCCACCCGGATGGGGAAACGGCCCTGGAGTTCCGGAATCAGGTCGGAAGGCTTGGCCAGATGAAAGGCCCCGGAAGCGATGAACAGGATGTGGTCGGTCTTCACCATGCCGTACTTGGTGGAAACCGTGGTGCCTTCCACCAGGGGCAGCAGGTCCCGCTGCACCCCCTGGCGGGAAACGTCGGCCCCCTGGGCGTTGCTGCGGCTCGCCACCTTGTCGATCTCGTCGAGGAAGACGATGCCGTTCTGCTCCACGTTCTTCAGGGCTTCCAGCTTCACCTCTTCATCGTTCACCAGCTTGGCGGCCTCCTCGTCCGTCAGCAGCTTCAGCGCCTCCCGGATCTTCAGCTTGCGGCTTTTCTTGCGGCCCCCCCCCAGGTTCTGGAACATGCCCTGGATCTGGTTGGTGAGTTCCTCCATCCCCGGCGGGGCGAAGATTTCCGCCTGCATGGCCGGGAGAGCCACCTCGATCTCGATTTCCTTGTCGTCCAGCTCCCCTTCCCTCAGTTTCTTGCGGAATTTCTGCCGGGTACCGTTATCCTCGGCTGGTCCGTTCTCGGCAAAGAAGCCGGCATTGCGGGCCGGGGGCAGCAGGGCGTCCAGCACGCGCTCCTCAGCGGCATCTTCGGCGCGGACCCGCACCTGGGCCATGGCCTTTTCCCGCTGCTCCTTGATGGCGATTTCCATCAGGTCGCGGATGATGGTATCCACATCCCGGCCCACGTAGCCCACCTCGGTGAACTTGGTGGCCTCCACCTTGATGAAGGGAGCATTCGCCAGCCGCGCCAGGCGCCGGGCGATCTCGGTCTTGCCGACCCCCGTCGGGCCGATCATGAGGATGTTCTTGGGGGTGATCTCCGAACGCAGGGGCTCGCCCACCTGGGCCCGCCGCCAGCGATTCCGGAGGGCAATGGCCACGGCCTTCTTGGCATTGGCCTGACCGACGATGTGCTTGTCCAGCTCGTGGACGATTTCCTGAGGGGTCATGGTGGTCATGCTGCCAGCACCTCCAGAATGAAGTTCTTGTTGGTGTAGATGCAGATGTCTCCGGCAATTTCCAGGGACTTGCGCACGATTTCTTCGGGCGGCAGCTCGGTGTTTTCCAGCAGGGCCCGGGCTGCGCTCTGGGCATAGGCGCCGCCGGAACCGATGGCGGCGATGCCCTGCTCCGGCTCCAGCACGTCACCATTACCGGTGATCACCATGGTGCGCTCCCGGTCCGCCACGATCAGCATGGCTTCCAGCCGACGCAACATGCGGTCGGTGCGCCACTCCTTGGCCAGTTCCACGGCACTGCGCATCAGGTTGCCCTGGTGCTTCTCCAGCTTGGCCTCAAACAGGTCCAGCAAGGTGAAGGCATCCGCCGTGGCGCCGGCAAAGCCGGTGAGGATACGGTCCTGGTACAGGCGGCGGATCTTCCGGGCTGTCTGCTTGATGACCATGTTGCCCAGGGTGACCTGGCCATCGCCGCCGATAGCGACGACATTGCCCCGCCGCACCGACAAAATCGTGGTGCCGTGGTATTGCTCCATGCGAAAACCTCAGTATTTGGAAAGTTCGACCCTGGCCAGCTGATCGACGCCCATGACACGCATCAGTTCAGCCACCAGGCGATTGGGATGGTAGATGACCACCGGGCCTGCTCCGGCAGTCTTGAGCAGATTGGCCAGGGCCCCGGCACTGACGAAGTCGACCCGGGTCACCCGGCTGAAGTCCAGGTGGCACTCCTCCCCCTGTTTCAGGTGGGCGGACACCTCCCCGAGGTTGCCCTGCAGGATTTCCCCTTCCAGCATGGCGGCCTCGCCCTCGCTACCTGCTTCGTCCTGCACCGGCTCCCGGGCGGCGGGTGGAACCCTGAGGGCTTCCCAGGACGGCGGCGAGACTTCAAAGGTCACGGCATAATCCACCGCTTTTTCCTCGAACTGGGCTTCCCAGCCCAGATATTGATAGAGCTCCAGCAGCAGCAACCACAGGGGCTCCTCCTGGGCCTGGCCCATCACCGTGCGCTTGGCCAGGCGCGCCACCAGCCCTTCGGCACTGGTGATACTCCAGGCCAGCCCGCGGCGTCGGGCCTGCTGCAGCAGCTTGGCCAGCTTGGCGCTGGCTTCGACATCCAGACCGGCCAGACGTCCGAGTTCGAGGGTACGCGGTCCGCCGTCGGTCAGGGCCTGCATCAGATTGTCAAATACGGGATCGTCACCGGCTACCACCCCCTGCAGGACCACCAGGCCCGCTGTCGCCGAGGGCGTTTTCTTCCGTGCTCCCCCATCCCCGGTGTTCCAGGAGGGCGGCGAAAGTTCGCAGATCCGTGCGAATTCAAGCCCCAGGGCGTCAAAAGCGGCACGATCCCCCTTGATGCGGAGCAGATCGAAGAGCATGGCCCAAAGCTTCACCGCACCCGGATCCCGATTTTCGTGAATGATGGATTCCAGAGTACTGCGCGCCGCCTCGTCCTGCCCATTGGCATAAAGAATGGCGGCATGTTCGGCGATCTCGGCGAACGGGTCGGTTTCTTCGTGAACTTCAATGCCATAGCCACCATTGGGCTGGGTGCTGGCCATGGAGAAATCCAGGTCCCAATCCTCCTCCTGAACGGGAGGCGACACAGGCTCGGCAACTGGTGCCGGAGCAGGCGCAGCCTCGCCCCTGGGCCGGGCCGAAGGGCGGTCGGGCATCTTTTCGCCGGATTTCTTGAAGAAGGAAAAAACCATGGAATTCGCCTGGAAGGTCCGCTTTTTTAGCACGTCACCCAGCGCCGTGCAATGCCCCGGCCTCACCTCCGGACGCCTATAGCGCCTTGGTGATAGCGTGCCCGGCACCGGTGACGGCCCCCCGGGCGATGAGCCCGACCAGGACCAGGCTCACCACGAGCAGCGGCCCCGGCGGCTGGTCCAGATACAGGGCGGCGGCAAAGGCCAGGGAATAGGCCAGGAGAGCCGGCAGCACCGCCCAGACCAGGGCCCGGCGCCAGCTACGGCCCGCCACGAAGGCGAGCCAGGGGGTCACGAAGGCCAGGGCGAAGGTGCCCATCACCCCCAGGCTCATGACCGCCACGGCCGTGCCCGCTGCCGCCACCAGATCAAAACCCAGGCGTGCGCGAAGCCCCGGCCCGCCGCGCACGGCTTCGCTGGCCGGATGGAGGTGCAACAGCAGCAAGTATCTGCTCTGATGCCGCAGAAAAACCACGCCGAGCAGCAGCATGAGCAGGGACAGGCCCAGGAGCCCGGTGCCGACAAAATAGAGCTGCCCCTCGAACAGGGCCTGACCGAGTCGCTCGGCCACCGGCAGATTGGCGGTGAGCAGCACGCTCCCTCCCCAGCCCAGCAGCAGCAGCAAGGGAAACAGGGCGCCCGGTCCAAGCCAGGACTCGAGCCTCCCCTTGCCCAGGGCGACGCCGAGACTGGCCGCCACGCCGCCTGCCGCACCCGGCAGGCCGAGCATCAGGGCCAGCAGGGCGCCCGCGGCCCCCACCTGACCATAGGCCAGGGCGGCAAGCCCCTCATCCCGCAGGCGCAGGTAGAGGCCCAGCAGGGGCAGCAGGATGGCCATGGCCAGCCCCGCCAGATAGGGCCGCCAGAACAAATCGAACAGGGTTTCAGCCATCGCGGGGCTCCAGACGCAAGGAACGATTGCAACAGGCCAGCAGTTCCTCATCGTGACTGACCAGCAGGATGGCGGCCCCGGCCGCAGCCCGCTGGCGCAGGGTGTCCTGCAGATGCACGATGCCGGGCCGGTCCAGATGATTGCCTGGTTCATCCAGCAGCAGGACCTGCACCGGAGACTGCAGCACGGCCCAGAGGGCCAGATACTGGCGTTGCCCGCCGGAAAGCCGGTCGAGCCGCCGGGACAGGCATCCGGCAAGCCAGGACGGCAGGCCGTCGGCAAGGGCGCCGGTAAGACCAAGCAACTCCTCCCCGCTCAAGGGAAGCCCGGCCAGGGGCGGCTGCGCCTGGGACTGATACCCGAGGCGAACCCCTGCCGGTCGCCGCACCACCCCGGAAAAAATCCGGCTCATCCCGGCTAAGGCGGCCAGCAGCGTGCTCTTGCCGGCCCCGTTGGGCCCGATGAGCCCCAGGATTTCTCCCGGGGCCAGTTCAAAGCTCAGGGGCGCAGTCACCGGTTGCTGCCAACCGGCGACCACTTCCCGCACTTCCAGCAGTTTCACTGGAGCGCCCCGCGCAAACGGGCCAGGGTGTCATCGAACAGACCGAAAAGATCACGGGCCTCGGCGGTCCCGCCCACCGTATAGGGCAGGACGACCAGGGGGATGCCTGCCCGCTCGGCCACCCAGCGGCCAGCACTGTCGCTCTGATAAGCGGCCCGCAGCACCATGCGGGCCGGCTCCGACGCCTGGCGCTGGACGATCCGGGCCAGATGACCGCTGCTGGGCTCGATCCCCGGTTTGGGTTCCAGTTCCCCCAGCCCCTTCATGCCGAGCCAGTGGAACAGGTAGCTAAACGAGCGGTGCATCTGCAGCACAGGAATGCCCCGCAGACCGCCCCCCTCCCGTTCCCAACGCTTGAGCGCCGCATCCCAGCGGCTCAGGAAACCGGCCAGATTGGCCCGGTAGACTGGCGCTCCTTGCGGGTCCACCTGAGCCAGCCGCTCCGCCAGGACCTGGGCCACCGGAGGAATGTTGCGGGGGTCCAGGTGGAAATGGGGGTCTCCATCCGGGTGTACATCTCCCATGGAGCGATCCACCACCTGGGGCACATCCCGCAACTGCACATAACGGGCCGCCTCCAGATAGCCAGGCTGGCCCGGCTGGATGTGTCGATTCCCCGACTCCCGCAGCAGGATGGGCAGCCAGCCGATTTCCAGATCGGCACCCGTCGCAACCAACAGCTGGGCCGAGCGGGCCCGGGCAATCAGAGATGGCCGGGCTTCGATCCGGTGCGGGTCCTGGCGGGCATGGGTGGCCTCGAAGACCTGCACCCGGGCGCCGCCGATCTCCCGGGCCAACGCCCCCCATTCCGGCACCGTGGCCAGCACATGGACCTGAGCCAGGGCAGATCCGCTCAGCAAAAACAGACAGCACAGCAGGAATTTGCGCATGTCCGCCTCCTCAGAACTTGTGGGCGCCGTGACTGCCCAGGCTCATGATGTACTGCAAGGTCACCTGATTGTCAGTCACCCCTTGCATGGAGCGATCCCGGGCCAGTTGCAGGCGCAGGCGGGAATATTCGCTCCAGCTGTAATCCACCATGACGGAACTGCGGCGGGGCCGGTAATCGACCGTTTCCAGATCAGCCGGATTGTTGCCCAGGTCCTGGCGGCCACTGTTGAGCCGGTCATAGCGCAGACCGGCCCGCCAGTTGGGGGTGAATTGATAAACCCCCTGCAGGTAGAAGCCGGACTGACGGCTAGCATAGGGAGTGTTGCCCACCCCCAGGTCCACGCCATCCTCATCGGCCGTGCTCAAACGCCCGTCTTCCCGGCGTCGGAAATACTCGGCCTGGAACTTGAAGTTGCGATACTTGGGGTTGCCCTCCGGCGCCCATTTGTAAACGAAATCCGCCAGCCAGACCCGGCTGCGGCCATCAAACCCGGCAACGACATGATCGCCGGTCAGCCCGGATTCCATATGGGCCTGCCGATCCCGGGCCTCGGTGCGCAGGTAGGAAAGCCCCGCCCGCCAGCTATGGGAAGTTCCCCAGTCATCCCCCACGCGGGCAAACAGGGCGCGGCTGTTGGCTCCATTCGAATTGCGCTCGGTGCCGGGGAAATTCTGGCCACGCCCGAATTCCGCCCCCAACTCCACAAAAAGATCCGTGGGAGCCACCCATTTCGCCTGCACCCCATCCTGGGCGTAACTGTGCTCCCCGAACAGGGCCTTGTACATCAGCGGCTGGTCGTAAAAATCCCACTGGTGCGGGTGCTGTTCGTTCAGATAGCCGATGCCGGAAAAAAAGCGGCCTGCCTTCAAGCCCACGCCATGGCCCAGCCCCAGGGTCTGAAACCAGGCCTCCTCCAACTCCACCTGATCGTCGAGCAGGGCCAGGGTAGCCTGGCCCCGGAAGGTATCGTCGATATTGGCCGAAAACACCAGTTCCGTATGGTCGAGGCTGAAACCCCGTTTGTCATGACCGTGGTCATGGTCATCCGCGTGATCGTGCCCGGGACTCCAGAAACCGCTGATCTGGCGCTCGGCTACCTTCTTGCGTTCCTTGTAAGCCCCCTGAAGGATCAGGGAAACCTCCGGATTGAAAGCGGCAGCGCCGCTCCGGGCATTCGTGGGGACGACGGCAGCGGCACCGGGGCCAGGCTTGGCGGCCTCGGCCAGCTTGCCTTCCAAGGCGGCGATGCGGGCCTCGTAGGCTGCCTTCATCTGGGCAATCTGGGCCTGCATCTCGGCCAGTTGGGTATTGACATCCCCGCTCGGGGTGGCGGTCGCCGGCTGGGCAAAAGCCCAGGCGAGGGCGACCCACAGCATTTTCTTCTGCATGGTCTTGCTCCTGAAATCAATGGGAAAACGGGTCGCCTCCAGGGCGCCCGCCAGTTCAACCTGGATTCAGGGCAACAAAGGCGGCCCCCGCTGGCGGGGCCGGGGCAGCGTCAGGACCGCCAGCAGGGAAGTGGGATGGGCCTCCTGGACCGAATCGGCCGGCGGCAGGAACAACCGGAAGACCGGCCCAGCCATGAGGGTGCCGAGGCCGTGTCCGGCAACGCAGAGATGACAGGCCGGATCCTGATGCTCCGGCTCGAAACCATGCTCCACCCCATGGACGAGCACCAGCCCCTGCATCAGGAGAAACAGGAGGACCAGACAGAAATGGGGCAGACCGCGGCGCTTCAACATGAGGATAGAGGCGGGCCCGCAAGCGGTGGCAGGCCCAGGGACCGGCATTTTCCCACACAACGTATAATCCGTGCTCCCTTACCGGCCCACTTTCCATGACCGCACCCGCCTGGCTCGCCCCGCTGCTGACCCGCAAGATGCTGATCTGCGTGTTCACCGGCTTCGCCTCCGGCCTGCCTCTCTACCTGCTCATCAACCTGGTCCCGGCCTGGCTGCGCACCGAAGGGGTCGATCTGAAAACCATCGGTTTCTTCGCCCTGATCCAGTTCCCTTTCACCTGGAAATTCATCTGGGCCCCCTTCCTCGACCGCTTCACGCCGCCCCTGGGGCGCCGCCGGGGCTGGATGCTCATCACCCAGGTGGGCCTGCTGTTTACCATCGGCAGCCTCGGCGGGTTCGATCCCCGGGAGGAAATCCTGCTGATCTCGGTCCTGGCCACCCTGCTTGCCTTCCTCTCCGCCACCCAGGACATCGCCCTGGACGCCTTCCGCCGGGAAATCCTGGCCGAGGCGGAACTGGGCCTGGGCAACTCCGTGCATGTGAATGCCTACCGGGTCGCCGGTCTGGTGCCCGGCTCCCTATCCCTGATCCTGGCCGACCTCCTGCCCTGGGGTCTGGTGTTCTGGATCACCGCCCTGTTCATGATCCCCGGCATGGCCATGGCCCTGTTGGTGCGGGAACCCGAGGTGCTGAGCCGACCCAAGACCCTGCGGGAAGCCTGCGTCGAGCCCTTTCGGGAATTCATCGGCCGCCAGGGCTGGCAGGGCGCCCTGCTGCTACTGTCCTTCCTGTTCCTCTACAAACTGGGGGATTCCCTGGCCACCGCCCTGTCCACCCCCTTCTACCTGGACATGGGCTACTCCAAGACCGACATCGGCCTGATCGCCAAACACGCAGGACTCTGGCCCGCCGTCATCGGCGGCATGATCGGGGGCTTGTGGATGGTGAAGATCGGCATCAACCGGGCCCTGTGGCTGTTCGGCCTGGTGCAGTTGGTCACCATCCTCGGCTTTGCCTGGCTGGCCTGGCTCGGCCCCCAGGAAGAGATCCAGAGCTTCAACCGCTGGGCCCTGGCCGCCGTGATCTCCGCCGAATACCTGGGCGTAGGCCTGGGCACCGCAGCCTTCACCGCCTTCATCGCCCGGGCCACCCACCCGGCCTACACGGCCACCCAGTTCGCCCTGTTTACCAGTCTCACCGCCGTACCGCGCACGATCATCAATGCCTTTGCCGGGGTACTGGTGGAAAACCTGGGCTGGTTCAGCTTCTTCCTACTGTGCACGGCCCTGGCCGTGCCTGGCATGCTGTTGCTCTTGAAGGTCGCCCCCTGGCATGAGCCCCGGGCGGAAGAGAAGGAAAGCAGCTGCTAAAGGGAAGCGCGCCGCTCCCGACGCCGGTCCAGCCACCAGGCATAGACGGGTAGCAGCAGGGCCGAACCCGGCAGCAACAGGAGCATGAAATAGGGAGACAGGCGGGAGAAGCGGCGCAGATGCTCCAGCAACTGCCGCTTTTCCTCGGCAGACCAGCTTCCGCCATTGCGAGCCTTCATGAGCAGGGGCATGAAGCCTTTGAGGGAGGCCAGTTCGGCCATGGCGAACCGGACCTCGCGCCGCTGGGCCGCAAGCAGCTGGCGCCACCAGGGCGGCAGCCGGGCGGCCGTGGCCACAACGGGATCCGGGGATTCAGCCAACATGGCCTAGCCGGAGAAGAGGCGGCTACGCAGGGAGCGCCAGGTCTGCCAAGCCACCAGGCCACGCCGGCCCCAGCGCCAGAGCCGGGAGGGTTTGAGCAGCACCAGCAGGGCCACGGCGCCCCCCACCACCTGGGGATGCTGACGCAGCCAGGCGGCACCGGCGCGGACCTGGTCGGCCGCATCGCAGAGCTGGCGCACGGCACCGGCATGGGCCGCCACCGATTGCCGCTGCAGGGCGCAGCGGGCGCGCAGGGCGCCCCGCTGTTCCCGCAATTCAAGCAGACGGGGGATCCTCATCCCGTCTCCCACCCCGCAGGCCAGCCACATCGGCCTCCAGTTCGACCAGGCTGGCCCGGAACAGCCTGGAGCCTGCCTCGAGGCCAGCCTGGCTGCGCCGGACAAAGACCAGGGCGGCTGCGATGAATGCCAGGCAGGACAATCCCACCACCATGAGCCGCTGCTCCCAGAACAGCAGAACCAGGAAAGCCACCAGGAGGACGGCCCCCACGATCAGGCAGGCCAAGGCCAGGACGCCGTGCACCAGCACCCCGGCAAGGCGGATCTTCTCCTCCTCCACCTCGTTGGCCAGCAGGGCCAGACGGGTGTGGACCAGCTCCACCGCGTCCCCCAGCAGATGCCGCAGGGAAGCGAACAGGCCGGGGGCGGCGTTTTCTGCCATGAATCAGCGACGGCCGATCAGGACACCCAGGGCCAGGCCGACGATGGCGGCCACGCCGACAGCCTTCCAGGGCTGCTCATGGACGAAATCGTCGGTGGCGCGGGCACAGGCCTTGGTCTTGTCCACCAGGGCGGCCTCGGCGTCTTCCAGGCGGATCTTGGCGTCCTTGAGACGGGTCTCGATCTTGCTGCGGATGCTGGCCATCTTCTCACCGGCCACATCGGCAGTGCTCTTGAGGATTTCCTCGGCGTCGGCGATCACGACCTTCATGTCGGCGACCAGCTTTTCCTTGGAAGCCTGGGATACGGTATTGGTTTGGGACATGGCGAACCTCGTTGTTTGATGAATGATGGATGGGAAACGGTTACAGGTTAGCTTTTATGGGACGGCAAGGCAATGCGCCCGGCGCCGCCGGGCTCACAGTTCGTAATCGATGCACAGGGGCGCGTGATCGGAAAACCGGCGCTCCTTGTAGACCTGGGCCGCCACCGCCCGGGACGCCACCTCCGGCGTTGCCACCTGCAGGTCGATGCGCCAGCCCACGTTCCGGGCATAGGCCTGGCCCCGGTTGCTCCACCAGGTATAACCCTCCTCCCCGACTCCGGGCAGAAGGCGGCGATACACATCCACCCAACCGCTGGCGTAGAGCCGGGTCAGCCACTCCCGCTCCTCGGGCAGGAAGCCGGAATTTTTTTGGTTGCCCTTCCAGTTCTTCAGGTCGATGGGCTGGTGGGCGATGTTCCAGTCGCCGCAAACGATGAAGTCGCGTCCCTCCTCCTGGCGCAGGGCATCCATCACCGGCATCAATTCATCCAGGAAAGCAAACTTGGCCTCCTGCCGCTCCGGTGACGAAGAACCGGAAGGAACGTAGAGGGAGATCACCGACAAGGAACCGAAGTCAGCCCGGATGAAGCGCCCTTCCGCATCGAAATCCGGATGGCCGATGCCGGACAGCACCCGGTCCGGCTGGCGCCGGCAGTAGATGCCTACGCCGGAATAGCCCTTCTTTCCGGCATAGTGAAAGAAGCCCTGGTAGCCGGCGGGCGCCTGCATCCCGGGGGTCAGGTCGGCCGCCTGGGCCTTGAGTTCCTGAACGCAAAGGACATCGGCCCCGGAAGCCTGAAGCCAGTCGAAAAAACCCTTGGCCGTGGCTGAGCGGATGCCATTGAGGTTGGCGGAAACGATGCGCATGATGGATGAGGCCACGGTTCGCCTGGCCCGGATTCAACAGGGAGGCGAAGCATAACCGCCCGGCCCCGCGCTTGCCAAACCGGACGGCTCCGCCCTGCCCACAGGGCTGCCGCGGCCCTGCGAATGCCGTTGAGCTTGCAAGGGATGATGCGTAACATGTGAGCTTGCATCCACACCAAGCGGATTTAGCCGGAACCATGGATTTTCGTCAGGAATTCATCGAATTCGCCGTCGCGCGCCAGGTGCTGCGTTTCGGGGAGTTCAAGACCAAGGCAGGGCGCCTGTCCCCCTACTTTTTCAATGCTGGCTTGTTCAACGATGGCGACTCCATGGTGAAGCTGAGCCGCTTCTATGCCCGCTCCATCCAGGCCAGCGGCCTGCAGTTCGACATGCTGTTCGGCCCCGCCTACAAGGGCATCCCGCTGGTCACGGGCATCGCCATGGCCCTGGCGACGGAAGGACGCAACCTGCCGTTCGCCTTCAACCGCAAGGAAGCCAAAGACCACGGCGAAGGCGGCACCCTGGTGGGCGCCCCGCTACAGGGCCGGGTCCTGATCGTCGATGACGTCATCTCCGCCGGCACCTCGGTGCGGGAATCCGTGGAACTGATCCGCGCTGCCGGCGCCGAACCGGCCGGCGTGGCCATCGCCCTGGACCGTATGGAACGAGGCCTGGGCCACCTGTCGGCAGTGCAGGAGGTGGAGCGGGACTACGGCCTGCCGGTGCTGGCCGTGGCCACCCTGGAGCACCTGATGGGATATCTGCAGGGCCACCCCGAACTGGCCGCCTACCGGGAAGCCGTCGCCGCCTACCGGAGCCAGTATGGTGTCGGCCGCAACTAACCGCCACCTGGCCGCCCTGCTGCTGGCGGGCCTGGCCACAGCGGGCCTGGCCCAGGAAGCCACGCCCGCCGGTTCCTTCTACTGCTGCACGGACGCGACCGGCCGGCGGGCCTGCGGCGATCTGCTGCCGCCCCAGTGCTCCGGTCTGCCCTACCGGGTGTTCAACCGCCAGGGCGTGCTGATCCGGGAAGTCGGCCGCCCCCTGACGCCGGAAGAAAAGGCAGCCCAGGCGGAAATGGCCCGCCAGGCCAAGCAGATGGAAGCCCAGGCCCGGGAGCAGCGCCGCAAGGACCAGGCCCTGCTGGAGACCTATTCGAGCCTGGAGGATGTGGACCGGATGCAGGCCCGGGCGGAAACCGAAGTGACCGCCGCCATCACTGCGGCCGAGGCGAAGATTGCCGAAGCCCGGAAACGCCGCAAGAAGTTCGAGAACGAGGCCGAGTTCTACCCGAACCGGCCCCTGCCCCCCGAAGTCGCCAAGGGACTGCGCGACGAGGATGCGGAAATCAAGGCCCAGACCGAACTGGTGGACGCCAAGAAGCGGGAGCTGGAGCTGATCAAGTCGAAATACGCCGAAGACCGGCGCCGCTACATCGAACTCTCCCGCCGCCCGCGCCGCTAGTCAGGCCGGGGCCTGCCCCGGCCCGCCACGCCCGTTTCAGCCCGCCAGTTTCTGCCGCAGCAGGTCGTTTACCTGCTGGGGGTTGGCCTTGCCCTTGGTGGCCTTCATCACCTGACCGACCAGGGCATTGAAGGCCTTCTCCTTGCCCGCCTTGAACTCGGCCACATTGGCAGGATTGGCCGCCAGCACCTCATCCACGAGCTTCTCGATGGCGCCCGTGTCGGTGATCTGCTTCAGCCCCTGCTGCTCGATGATCGCGTCGGCGCTGACACCCTCACCGGCCCACAGGGCCTCGAACACCTTCTTGGCGATGGCGTTGGAGATGGTGTTGTCGGCGATGCGGGCCACCAGGCCGCCCAGCTGGGCGGCGCTCACCGGCGACTGACCGATCTCCAGCCCTTCCTTGTTGAGCCGGGCCGCCAGATCCACCATCACCCAGTTGGCGCAGGGCTTGGCGCTGGCCTTGCCGGCCACGGCCACGGTGGCCTCGAAATAGTCGGCCGTTTCCAAGGAAGCCGTGAGCGTCGTGGCATCGTAGGAAGACAGGCCGTACTCGGCCATGAAGCGCTGCTTCTTGGCCTGCGGCAGCTCGGGCAGGTCGGCCCGGGTGCGGTCGATCCACTCGGGGGAGATCACCAGGGGCAAGAGGTCGGGATCGGGGAAATAGCGGTAGTCGTGGGCGTCTTCCTTGCTGCGCATGGCCCGGGTTTCCCCGGTGGCCGGGTCGAACAGTACCGTGGCCTGCTGAATCTTGCCGCCGTCTTCGAGGGTCTCGATCTGCCAGCGAACCTCGTACTCGATGGCTTCCTTGAGGAAACGGAAGGAGTTCAGGTTCTTGATTTCCCGACGGGTGCCGAAGGGGGTGCCCGGCTTGTGCACGGACACGTTGGCATCGCAGCGGAAGGATCCTTCCTGCATGTTGCCGTCGCAGATGCCGATCCAGCGCACCAGCGCGTGCAAGGCTTTGGCGTAGGCCACGGCCTCGTCGGCGGAACGCATGTCGGGTTCGGTGACGATCTCCAGCAGCGGCGTGCCGGCCCGGTTCAGGTCGATGCCGGTCCTGCCGTGGAAATCCTCGTGCAGGGACTTGCCCGCATCTTCTTCCAGGTGAGCCCGGGTCAGGTTGATCCGCTTCTCGTAAGCCTTGTCGCCCTGGCCCACGGCGATGGTCACATGGCCGCCCTGGACCACCGGCAGCTCGAACTGGCTGATCTGGTAGCCCTTGGGCAGGTCCGGGTAGAAGTAGTTCTTGCGGGCAAAGACCGACTTCCCGGCCACCGTGGCATCCACGGCGAGGCCGAAACGGATGGCACACTCGACCGCCTTCCGGTTCAGGACCGGCAGCACTCCGGGCAGGGCCAGATCCACCGGGGAGGCCTGGGTGTTGGGCGCCGCGCCGAAGGCGGTGGAGGCCCCCGAAAAGATCTTGGAGGCCGTTGCCAGCTGCACGTGGGTCTCGATACCGATCACAACTTCCCACTGACTCATGTTCATTCCCGTCAGAAACAGCGGCCGGACTTGGCTTCCACCATGATCGGCCAGAGATAATCAAAGGCCTGCCCTTCGCAGGCGGCCGGACAATTGTTGAAGGCGATGGTGACCCGGGGCCCCTGTTCCCACATGCGCACGGAACAGCCGGAGCCATTCTTCGCCTCCAGCAGCACGTTGGGCAGGGTGGCCACCTGCCGGAAATCCTTGAGGTTGAAGCGGCAGGCGCCCCGCTTGGGGATGTCGACCCGGGCGTCGAAGACCTTCACCTCGGCCTGCTTTACCTGCAGGTTGAGGCTGGTGCGGGTTCCCACCGCATCCCGGTGCGTGCAGCGGGAGCGCACATCGAGGGGCCGGGTGGGCTGGGGCTTGAGGGTGCGGCCCTTGAGATACTTCAGGGGCTGGGACTCCATCTTGCGCTCCACCGCTGGCTCGGGAGCGGGCTCCGGCTCGGGAGCGGGCGGTTGCTGGGCACAGGCCGCCAGCAGGAGCAACAGCAGCCAGGCTGCCTTATGCACTGCGACCAAGGCTTACTCCAGACCCGCCGGGGTGCGCCGGTGCCAGTCGGTGGCCTGCTGGTAGCCGTGGGCCACGTTGAGGAGGCGCGCTTCGTCGAAGTAGTTGCCGATCAGCTGCATGCCGATGGGCAGGCCCTGGCTGTCGAAACCGCAGGGCAGCGACATGCCCGGCAGCCCGGCCAGGTTAACGGCGATGGTGTAGATGTCGGAAAGGTACATCTGCACCGGATCGGCGGCCTTCTCGCCCTGCCTGAAGGCAGTGGAGGGACTGGTGGGCCCGAGGATCACGTCACACTCTTTGAAGGCCTCGACGAAGTCGTTGGCGATCAGACGGCGGATGCGCTGGGCCTGCAGGTAGTAGGCGTCGTAGTAACCGTGGGAGAGCACGTAGGTGCCGATCAGGATGCGGCGCTTCACCTCGGCGCCAAAACCCTGGGCCCGGGTCTTGGCGTACATGTCGTTCAGGTCGCTGTACTCGGGTGCCCGATAACCGTAGCGCACTCCGTCGAAGCGGGACAGGTTGGAACTGGCCTCGGCCGGGGCGATCACGTAATAGGCAGGCACGGAAAGATGCGAATTGGGCAGGCTCACTTCCACCATCTCGGCGCCCAGGCGCTGGTATTCCTCGATGGCGGCCTGAACGGCGGCCATCACCTCGGCGCCGCAACCTTCGCCGAAGAATTCCTTGGGCAGGCCGATCTTCAGACCCTTCAAGGGCTGGCCCAGGCAGCGGCTGTAGTCCTCGGCGGGGCGCTCCAGGCTGGTGGAGTCCTTCTCGTCGAAGCCGGCCATGGCGCTCAGCATCAGGGCGCAGTCCTCGGCGGAACGGGCCATGGGGCCGGCCTGGTCGAGGGAAGAGGCGAAGGCAATCATGCCGTAGCGGGACACCACGCCGTAGGTGGGCTTGAGGCCAGTCAGATTGCACAGGGCGGCCGGCTGACGGATCGAGCCGCCGGTATCGGTACCGGTCGCCACCGGCGCCAGGGCCGCGGCCACTGCCGCGGCGGAACCGCCGGAAGAGCCGCCGGGCACCCGGGTCCGGTCCCAGGGATTCTGCACCGGGCCGAACCAGGAGGTTTCGTTGGAGGAGCCCATGGCGAATTCGTCCATGTTCACCTTGCCCAGGGAGACCATGCCGGCTTCCTGCTCCAGCTTGACGATCACCGTGGCATCGTAGGGGGAAACGAAGTTTTCCAGCATCTTCGAGCCGCAGGTGGTGCGCCAGCCGGCGGCGCAGAAGATGTCCTTCTGGGCGATGGGAATGCCGGTGAGGGGTCCGGCCTGGCCGGCAACGATACGGGCATCGGCAGCCCGGGCGGCGGCAAGGCTCTTCTCCTCGTCCACCGTGATGAAGGCGTTCAGACCGGGATTTAGGCGGGCAATCCGGTCCAGGTAGAGCCGGGTGAGTTCGACACTGGAGATGGACTTGGCGGCCAGGGCCGCCGCGAGTTCTTTGAGACTGGCGTGAATCATGGTCTAGGCGGGCACGGAGCGCCCGCTCCTTTTCATTCGATGACTTTGGGAACCAGGTAGAGGCCGGCTTCGGTTTCCGGGGCCACCGCCTGAAACTGGTCGCGCAGGGAGCCCTGGGGGTCCAGGTGGGTGACCCGGTCCTCGCGCAGGCGCTGGCAGACATCCTGGGCATGGGCCATGGGCTCGACACCGGCGGCATCCACCGCCTGCATGGCTTCGATCAGGGAAAAGATGCCGTTCAGCTGGTCGCGGGAAGCCTCGGCCTCCGCCTCGCTGATCTCGATGCGGGCCAGATGGGCAATGCGTTTTACCTCGGGCAGGGTCAGCGACATGGGGCTCTCTCGGAAAAATTCGGAATTCGGATTGACGGAACAAGAGCGCATCAGGCGCTTCCGGCAGCGGTGCTGCAACGCAAAAAGTCTTATGCGCTAAAGCGTTATAAGGTATCATAAAAGCTTTACTTGCCGCATCCCCAAGCAGGATTAACACAGAATGTTCGGCCTACTCCGCAGCTATTTTTCCAACGATCTCGCCATCGACCTGGGCACCGCCAACACCCTGATCTACGCCCGCGCCCGTGGCATCGTCCTGGACGAACCCTCCGTGGTCGCCATCCGTCTCGAAGGCGGCCCCAACGCCAAAAAGACCATCCAGGCCGTGGGCAAGGAAGCCAAGGAAATGCTGGGCAAGGCGCCCGGCTCCATCACGGTCATCCGCCCCATGAAGGACGGCGTGATCGCTGACTTCACCGTCACCGAGCAGATGTTGAAGCAGTTCATCAAGAAGGCGCACGAGTCCAAGCTGTTTTCCCCCAGCCCCCGCATCATCATCTGCGTGCCCTCCGGCTCCACCCAGGTGGAACGCCGCGCCATCCGCGAATCCGCCATCGGCGCCGGCGCCAGCCAGGTGTACCTGATCGAGGAACCCATGGCGGCCGCCATCGGCGCCGGCCTGCCCGTGGCTGATGCCACCGGCTCCATGGTCGTCGATATCGGCGGCGGCACCACCGAGGTGGGCGTGATCTCCCTGGGCGGCATGGTCTATTCCGGCTCCGTGCGGGTCGGCGGCGACAAGCTCGACGAGGCCATCATCAACTACATCAGCCGCAACTACGGCATGCTGATCGGCGAGAACACCGCCGAGAACATCAAGAAGACCATCGGCTCCGCCTTCCCGGGCGCCGAGGTGAAGGAAATGGAAGTCTCGGGCATCAACAAGGCCGAAGGCATCCCGCGCAAGTTCACCATTTCCTCCAACGAAATTCTCGAAGCCCTGACCGACCCCCTGAACCAGGTGGTGTCCGCGGTCAAATCCGCTCTGGAAAAGACGCCGCCGGAACTGGGAGCCGACATCGCCGAGAAGGGCATGGTCCTGACCGGCGGCGGCGCCCTGCTGCGCGATCTTGACCGGCTCTTGATGGAAGAAACCGGCCTGCCGGTGATCGTGGCCGAGGACCCGCTCACCTGCGTGGCCCGGGGCTGCGGCCTGGCACTCGAGAAGATGGACAAGATCGACTCCATCTTCGCCTCCGAGTAAGACCGCAGGACATGGCCCGGGCGATCCGCTCTAGCATGGCCCGGGCTCCCCTCCTTCTCGCCCCCCGACCGGACTGACCTCCCGTGGCCGCCCTGGACCACGCTCCTCCCCCGTTCTTCAAGCGCGGACCAGCACCGCTGGCGCTGCTGAGCTTCTACGTCGCCTGCTCCATCGCCCTGTTCGTGCTCGACCTGCGTTTCCACGCCCTGGATGCGGCCCGCCAGGGCATTTCCCTGGTCACCGACCCGCTGCAGCGCCTGGCTCAGGCGCCGATGCGTATGCTTACCGAAGGCTCCGAATATTTCGTCGCCCTGGAAACCCTGGAGGCGGAAAACCGGGCCCTCCAGGCTGCCCGGCTGGAAGCCGCTCCGGCCCTGTTGCGCCTGGCCCAGCTGGAGGCCGAGAACGAACGTCTGCGCCAGTTGCTCAACCTGCAGACGCGAGAAAAGGCGGCCGGACAGGCGGCACGCATCCTCTATACCGCCCGCGATCCCTTCAGCCGTCGCGTCTATCTGGACAAGGGCCAGCAGCAGAACCTGGTACCGGGCCAGCCGGTGATCGACGAGAAAGGCATCATCGGCCAGATCACCCGGGTCTTCCCCTTCAGCGCCGAAGTCACCCTGATCACTGACAAGCAGCAGGCCGTGCCCGTGCAGATCCTGCGCACCGGCCAGCGCTCGGTCGTCTTCGGCCTCGGCAACGGCCAGGTCGAACTCAAGTACATCCCCGCCAATGCGGACGTGCAAGTGGGCGACACGCTGGTGACTTCCGGCCTGGATGGCATCTATCTGCCCGGTTTTCCGGTCGCCCAGGTGGCGCATGTGGAACGGGACAGCGCCTATGCCTTCGCTCGCATCGTGGCAACCCCCACCGCCGCCGTGGAAAGCCACGGCGTGGTCATGGTGCTCGATCCACGCCCGCCGCACCCCCCCCATCCGGAACCCCTGCCGGACAAGCCCCGGGCCAAGGGCCGGCCAGCGGCTGCCCCCCAGGGAAACTGAGCCATGCAAGGCACGCACAAATCTTCCCGCATCCTGCAACCGGTCCGGCCCTGGTTCATCGTCTTCAGCCTGTTCCTGGCATTGCTGCTGAACATGCTGCCCACCCGGCAATGGCCGTTCATGCCGGACTGGGTGCTGCTCACCCTGTGTTTCTGGCACGTCCGGGAATGGCGCAAGGTGGGCATGGGCTGGGCCTTCACCCTCGGCCTCGCCATGGACGTGGCCGATGGTGCTGCCCTGGGCCAACACGCCCTGGCCTATGTGCTGGTGGCCTACGGCGCCACCGCCCTGTCCCGACGCATGCTCTGGTTTCCCCTGTCGCCCCAGGCCCTGCACGTGCTGCCCCTGATGCTGCTGGCCCAGGCCGTCCAGCTGCTGCTCCGCATCATGGCGGGCGGAGATTTCCCCGGCTGGAGCCAGTTCATTTCCCCCCTGATCTCCACCCTGCTGTGGGGTCCGGTCAGCCTGCTGCTGCTGCTGCCCCAGTACCAGCCAGTGGAGCGGGATGAAAACCGGCCTCTCTGAGCCGTCTGGAAACGATGGGCGACTTCCACCACAACGAACAGGACCTGGAGACTTACCGTAGCCGCATCCTGCTGGCCGGTGTCCTGGTGCTGCTGCTGTTCTGCCTGCTGCTCGCCCGCTTCATCTACCTGCAGGTGCTACAGCACGAGTACTACACCACCCGGGCCGAAAGCAACCGCATTTCCCTCGTGCCCATCGTGCCCAACCGGGGCAACATCGTAGACCGCAATGGGGTTGTCCTGGCCCGCAATTACTCGGCCTTCACCCTGGAAATCACCCCGTCCAAAACCCTGGGCCTGGAGGCCACCATCGACAGCCTGGCCGAAATCATCGAGATCCAGGCCAAGGACCGGCGGCGCTTCAAGCGCCTGCTCGAGGAATCGAAGAATTTCGAGTCCATCCCGATACGTACCCGCCTGACGGACGAGGAGGTGGCGCGTTTTGCCGCCAATCGCTACCGCTTTCCAGGGGTGGAGGTGAAAGCCCGCCTGTTCCGCCAGTATCCCGAAGGCCCCTTGGCCGCCCACGCCATCGGCTACATCAGCCGCATCAACAGCAAGGATGTGGAATGGATCGAGGCAGAAGGCCATAGCGCCAACTACAAGGGCACCGAGCACATCGGCAAGATCGGCCTGGAACAGCACTACGAATTCGAACTGCACGGCCGCACGGGCTACGAGCAGGTGGAAGTGGATGCGGGCGGACGGGCCGTACGGGTGCTGGCCCACACGCCGCCAACCCCGGGCAACGACCTGCACCTGACCCTGGATGCCCGGCTGCAGAAGGTGGCAGAAGAAGCCTTCGGCGGTCGCCGGGGCTCGCTCGTGGCCCTGGACCCGGCCAACGGTGCCGTGCTGGCCCTGGTTTCCTCTCCTTCCTTCGATCCCAACCTGTTCGTAGACGGCATCCGCTTCGACGACTGGGATGAACTCAACAACAATCCGGACAAGCCCATGCTCAACCGGGCGATCTACAGCGCCTATCCACCGGGCTCCACCTTCAAGCCGCTGATGGCCCTGGGCGCCCTGACCCAGGGCAAGCGCACCCCGAACCAGGCCATGGCCGACCCGGGCTACTTCAACTTCGGCAACCACCGCTTCATGGATGACAAGGTCGGTGGCCACGGCATGGTGGACCTGCACAAATCCATCGTGGTGTCGTGCAACACCTACTACTACCAGCTCGCCAACGACATGGGCATCGACAACATCGCCCGTTTCATGGGCGACCTCGGTCTGGGCAGCCGTACCGGCATTGACATTCCCGGCGAAGCCACCGGGGTCCTGCCCTCGCCGGAATGGAAACAGCGCCGTTTCAAGAAACGCGAACAGCAGAAGTGGTACGCCGGGGAAACCATCTCGGTAGGCATCGGCCAGGGCTACAACGCCTACACCACCCTGCAGATGGCCCATTCCCTGGCCAACGTGCTCAACTATGGCAGCGTGTTCCGCCCCCATCTGGTCAATACCATCCGCGACCCGAGCACCGGCGAGGTGCGCCAGGTGGAACCGCAGCCCATCCGCCAGATTCCCTTGAAGCGCGAGCATGTGGACCTGATCAAGCGGGCCATGGCCGGGGTCAACAAGGAGGGGACCGGCGCCCGCGCCTTTGCCGGCGCGGCTTACGAATCCGGAGGAAAAACCGGAACCGCCCAGGTGTTCAGCCTGAAAGGCCAGAAGTACGTGGCCGGCCAGGTCAAGGAAAGGCTGCGGGACCACTCCTGGTTCGTAGCCTTCGCCCCGGTGGAACAACCGAAAATCGTGGTGGCGGTGATGGTGGAAAACGGCGGTTTCGGGGCCCAGTCGGCAGCCCCGATCGCCCGCCAGGTATTCGATTACTACCTGCTGGGCAAGCTCCCGGGCGGCCCAGCCCCCGAGGTGGAGGCGCCCGAGGATGGGCCCGAGACACAGGAGGATGGCAATGGACAGGATTAAACGCTGGGCCCGGCAGATCCTGGCCCATCTGGACATCCCCTTGCTGAGCATCGTGCTCGTGCTCATGGGCATCGGCCTGCTGACCATCTATTCCGCCACATCTGCCGACGGCTTTGCCAAGGTGGACAACCAACTCGTCAACATGGCGGTGGCCCTGGCGATCATGGTGGCCGTCTCCCAGACCCCGCCCCAAAAACTGATGCGCTTTGCCGTCCCTCTCTATGTGCTGGGGGTAGTGCTGCTGCTGGGCGTCGCCCTGTTCGGCATCGTGGTCAATGGCTCGCGACGCTGGCTGTCCCTGGGCTTCATGCGCATTCAGCCCTCGGAAATCATGAAGATCGCCATGCCCCTGATGCTGGCCTGGTACTTCCACAAGTACGAATCAGTCCTGCAACTCAAGCATTTCGCCATTGCGACCGGCCTGCTGCTGCTCCCGGTCGCCTTCATTCTGAAGCAGCCGGATCTGGGCACTTCGATCCTGATCTGCGCTTCGGGTTTCTTTGTCATCTTCTTTGCCGGCCTGCCCTGGAAGATCATCCTCGGCCTGGGCACCCTGGGAGCCGCCGCCCTGCCTTTCGCCTGGAACCTGCTGCATGATTACCAGCGACGCCGGGTGCTGACCCTGCTTGACCCAAGCTCGGACCCGCTGGGGGCAGGCTACCACATCATTCAGTCCACCATCGCCATCGGCTCGGGCGGCCCCTTCGGCAAGGGCTGGCTGCAAGGAACCCAGACCCATCTGGAATTCCTGCCGGAACCCCACACGGACTTCATCTTCGCCGTTTTCTCGGAAGAATGGGGCCTGGCCGGCAACGTGGTGCTGCTCATCCTCTTCAGCCTGCTGATCGGCCGCTGCCTATTGATCGCCGCCGCCGCGCCCACCCTGTTTTCCCGCCTGCTGGCCGCCGCCATCACGGGCGTGCTGTTCATCTACGCCTTCGTAAACATGGGCATGGTTTCCGGTATCCTCCCGGTGGTTGGGATGCCGCTGCCCTTCATCAGCTACGGTGGCACAGCCCTGGTCACCCTGATGCTGGGTATCGGCATGCTGATGAGCATCCATACCCACCGGATGCTGGTCAAGAAATGATGCACCCGATGTCCTTGCTCCGCCTCGCCCTGCCCGGCCTGCTCGCCGGGCTCCTGGCCGCCTGCGGCAGTACCCCGGCACCCGCCCCCGCGCCCCAGGGGCCCACCGCCAAATCCGTGAAGATGGTACCGGCCCCCAGGGGCGGCGGCTACTACAAGGACGACGGCCCCGGCGACGAGATTCCCGCCAACCTGGACGAAATTCCCGATGCAGCCCCCCGCTGGGAGCCCCTGCACAAGTGGGCCAACCGACCCTACGTGGTGCTCGGTCGCCAGTATGTGCCCCACACCACCCTGCGCAGTTTCCGCCAGGAGGGCATCGCCAGTTGGTACGGTCGCAAGTTCCACGGTCAGAAGACCTCCACCGGCGAAACCTACGACATGTTCGCCATGACCGCCGCCCACCCGACCCTGGCGATTCCCTCCTATGTCCGGGTCACCAATCCAGCCAACGGCCGCTCCGTGGTGGTCCGGGTCAATGACCGGGGCCCCTTCCATGCAGACCGGATCATCGACCTCTCCTACACAGCCGCCTACAAACTCGGCTACATCAACAACGGCAGCACCTGGGTGGTAGTGGAAGCCATCGTTCCCGGCGACGCCACCGGCACCACCT
Organism: Betaproteobacteria bacterium UBA2592; assembly: GCA_002340095.1. Taxonomy (GTDB): domain Bacteria; phylum Pseudomonadota; class Gammaproteobacteria; order Burkholderiales; family Rhodocyclaceae; genus Azovibrio. The sequence goes on along the minus strand of DDKS01000014.1, from coordinate 4,555 downwards.
ATGCCACCGTCGCACCCGCGGCAGCGCCCGGCCGCGACGAGGATGCCCTGGCCCGCCAGATCCTGCGGGCCGAAAGTGCCCGGGCCGGCACCCCAGCCCCGGGCATCTACCTGCAGCTGGGTGCCTTCGCCAACGCCGACAACGCGGAAAATCTGAAAAACCACCTGTCCCGGGACCTGGACTGGCTCACCGAGCCGATTCGCATCCACGCCGCCGGCAACATCCACCGGCTGCACATGGGCCCCTACGCCAGCCGGGCCGAAGCCGAGCAGATGGCCCAGCGCATCGCCGCAGCCCTGGGCTATTCTCCCACCATCGTCACTCGCTGATCCTGACAAGCCTCGCCGCCTTTGACCAAGGTCAAGGCGGCCGCAGCCGGCCTGGCTATACTCTCCGTTTCCTTGCAGAGGGAATGCGATGCAAGCTGCGAAGCCCCCCCACCTGATCTGCCCCGCCGGCAGCCTGCCGGCCCTGAAAACCGCCATCGACCATGGCGCCGATGCCGTCTACGCCGGGTTCAGGAACGCCACCAACGCCCGTAACTTCGCCGGCCTCAATTTCGACGACAAGGCCCTGGCCACCGGCATCGAATACGCCCACCAGCGCGGCAGGCAGGTGCTGATCGCCATCAACACCTTTCCCCAGCCGGGCCGTACCGCCGAATGGCAGCGAGCCGTGGATGCCGCCGCCGAACTGGGCGTGGATGCGGTAATCCTCGCCGACGTGGGCCTGCTGGCCTACGCCCGGCAGCGGCACCCGGAGCTGCGCCTGCATTTCTCGGTGCAGGGCTCGGCCACCAACTACGAGGCCGTGAACTTCTGCCAGCGGGAATTCGGTATCCGCCGGGTGGTGCTGCCCCGGGTGCTGACCCTGGCCCAGGTGGAACACGTGATCCGCAACACCGAAGTGGAAGTGGAGGTGTTCGGCTTCGGCAGCCTGTGCGTCATGAACGAGGGGCGCTGCTGGCTCTCCTCCTACGCCACCGGCGAGTCCCCCAACACCGTCGGGGCCTGCTCGCCGGCCAAGTTCGTGCGCTGGGAAAAGCGGGGCGCCCAGCCCGGCGAAATCCCCGGCGAGCACATGGACGCCCGCTTGAACGGCATCCTCATCGACACCTTCGCCCCCCGGGAATCCGCCGGTTACCCGACGCTCTGCAAGGGCCGCTTCGAAGTGCGGGGCGACACCTACTACGCCCTGGAAGAACCCACCAGCCTCAACGTGCTGGAGGTGCTGCCGGAAATCATCAGGATCGGCGTTACCGCCATCAAGGTCGAAGGCCGCCAGCGCAGCCCCACCTACGTCACCCAGGTGACTCGGACGCTGCGCGCCGCCCTGGACCGGGCCGCCGCCGCGCCAGGCCCCGACAGCTACCGGGTCGAGCCCGCCTGGCAGGCCGATCTGGCCAAGGTCTCCGAAGGCCGGCAGGCGACCCTGGGCGCCTACAATCGACCCTGGCGCTAGCAAGCGGCTGCCAAATGCCCCCGGCCCTGCCTGTTTCCTTCCTGCACGTTTGCCCGGCCTGCTTCAACCAGCCCGATCCGGGCCGCTGTATCTTTCAGCGAGCGCCTGACACAACACCATGACGCCCAAACTCTCCCTCGGACCCCTGCTCTGGTTCTGGCCCAAGGCCGACGTACTGGAGTTCTACGCCACCATGGCCGAGATTCCCGCCCTCGACCGTATCTACCTGGGCGAAGTGGTCTGCTCCCGCCGCCAGCAGCTGCGCACCGCCGACTGGCTGGGTCTGGCGAAAGACCTGGCCGAATGTGGCAAGGAAGTGGTGCTGGCCGCCCAGGCCCTACTGGAATCGGAATCGGACCTGAAAGCCCTGCGCCGCCTGCTGGATGAGGGCCGCCTCACCGTGGAAGCCAACGACCTGGGCGCCGTCAGTCTGGCCCGGGAACGGCAGCTTCCCTTCATCTGCGGCCCGCACCTGAACATCTACAACGAAGCCACCCTGGCCTGGTTCGCCAGCCAGGGTGCCGTGGGCTGGGTACCGCCCCTGGAAGCCTCCCGGGACATGATCGCCCCCTTGCACCGGAGCCGGCCGGCCGGCCTCGCCACCGAGGTGTTCGCCTTCGGCAAGCTGCCGCTCGCCTTCTCGGCCCGCTGCTTCACCGCCCGTCACTACGACCTGAACAAGGACGACTGCCAGTTCCGCTGCCTGGAACATCCACAGGGCCTGTTGATGAAGACCCGGGAGGGCCAGCCCTTCCTCACCCTCAACGGCATCCAGACCATGTCGGCCCAGACCTACAACCTGCTCCCCCGGGTGCCGGAGTTCCTGGAACTGGGCATCGAGGCCATCCGCCTCTCGCCCCAGCCCGGAGACATGGCCGGGGTCATTGCCGCTTTCGATGCCGCCCGCCGGGGACAGGCCCCAGCCGCCCAGCCCGACTGGAGCAGCCTCGCCGGCGAAGCCGGGTACTGCGACGGCTACTGGCTCGGCAAACCCGGCATCCAGCTCGAAAACCAAGGAGTCCAGCCATGACCTTCACCCTGCCTGCCCTGCCCATGCACCTGGCCCGCCTGCCTGCCGTTCCCGATTTCCAGTTGCCCGGCCTCTTGAAGGCCCTAAACCGGCGCCTGCCCCAGTGGCCCCATGCGGTCAGCCTGTGCCTGGGCCTGAATGCGGCCGCCCGGCTCGGCGTGCTACCTGAAGAGGCACAGGCCCTGTGCGAAGGCCGTGCCATTCTGGTGGCAGTGGAAGACGGCGGCACCGAGGCCCTGTTCACCTGCCGGAACGGCCTGTTCCAGCCCCTCTGGCAGAAAACCCCGGCGGATGTGTGCTTCCGGGGCGAACTGCATGCTTACCTGAAGCTGCTCACGCGCCAGGAAGACCCGGACACCCTGTTCTTCAACCGCCAGTTGTCGATCGAAGGCGACACAGAACTGGGCCTGGCCATCAAGAACCTGCTCGACGCCATCGACTGGCCCCCCCCGGTCCTGGCCAGCCTGCTGGCACGCCTGCCCCGTCAGGAACGCGCCTGAGGCGGAGGCGTTCCGCCGATCAGCCCGCCGGCCCCTCACCGCCTGCGGGCGCCTCACCCTCGGGCTGCGGCAGACGGCAGGCCAGCACCTTGTCGATGCGCTTGCCGTCCATATCCACGATTTCCAGGGACCAGCCGCCCCACTCCACCTTGTCCGCCGTCTGAGGCACCTTGCCCAGCAGCAGCATCAGCATGCCGCTCAGGGTGTGGTAGCGCTGCTTCTCTTCTTCCGGCACATACTTGAGGTCGAGCCGGTCCTTCAACTCCGGCAGGGGAATCAGACCATCCAGAAGCCAGGAGCCATCCTCCCGCTGTACGGCCCAGGCGTCTTCGGCCTTGTTGGGCTTGAACTCGCCGGTGATGGCCTCCATCACGTCCTGGAGGGTGACAATGCCCTGCACTTCTCCGTACTCGTCGATGATGAAGGTCAGCTGCACTCCGGAAGCCCGGATGTTGTCCAGCAGTTCCATGCCCGTCAGGCTCTCCGGCAGATAGACCGGCGGCTGCAGGTTCCGGGTCAGATCCGGCACCTGGCCACGCAAACTGGCGGTGAGCAACTGCCGGGCATTGATGACGCCGAGGATGTTGTCCAGACCGCCCCGCACCACCGGGAACCGGGAACGCTCAGAGGTCTCGATGATGCGCAGGTTTTCCTCCCAGGGAGCTTCCACGTCCAGATAGACGACTTCACTGCGGGGCACCATCAGGGAAGTGATCTGGCGGTCATCGAGGCGGAAGACGTTACGCACCATTTGGTGCTCCTGGCGTTCGATCACTCCGGCATCGGAACCTTCGGCCAGCATGGCGTGAATTTCTTCCTCCGTCACCTTGGGCGCACCGCTGTCGCGCACCCCCATCAGACGCAGGACCAGATGGGTGGAACCCGACAACAAGCGCACGAAGGGGCGGGAAATGCTGGCCAACCAGGTCATGGGTCGTGCCACCAGGCGGGCGATGCCCTCCGGACTCAACTGGCCGAGGCGCTTGGGCACCAGTTCGCCGAGCACGATGGAAAAGTAGGTGATGGTGAGCACCACCAGACCAGTGGCGAGGTAGCCCGACACGGGCCGCTCGATGCCAAGCTCCTCCAGCCAGAGGGAAAAGGGCTGGGCCAGGGCAGCCTCACCGACGATACCGTTGAGAATGCCGATGGAGGTGATGCCGATCTGGATGGTGGACAAGAAAGCAGTGGGGTCTTCGCCCAGCTTCGCCGCGGCCTTGGCGGCCACATCGCCGGCATCGATGTATTTCTGCAGCCTGGCCTTGCGGGCGGTGACCAGGGCTATTTCGGACATGGCAAACACGCCATTGAGCACAACAAGAATCAGCAACAGGGCTATATCCATGATGAAGCACGCCCGTTTTTGCGTGCCGGGGTTGGGACAGGGCCAGATTATCCACGCAAATCCCGCCACGTTCCAGGGTGAGCCAGGGCAATCGCACGAATGACTCTGTCGTGGACGTCTGAAATAGTCGTTGACGATCAATGGGTTAAAAAGGGGCTGTTCACGGGGGGTGGATTTCGGTAGCTTTCTGTCTTTTTGGGGTGAGCCATGGAGACGGAA
>DDKS01000003.1 GCA_002340095.1 Betaproteobacteria bacterium UBA2592 | reverse complement strand
ACCTTTCATGCGATTGCCCTGCGGACCGGCGGGAGGAAGATCCCGGTGGCAATATCTCTCCTGCCGGACGGCTGATCATGGAAGGGGAAACCCCGGCCAGCATCGCGGCCACCCTCCATCCCAGGTTGCGCCATGCCGAGCAGCGTCGCTTTGCCAGGGCTTTGATCCAGGCCAACAGGCACCTCGGGCTGAAGCTGTCCCGCGGGGTGCATCAGCGCCTGCCCGCAGGGGAGGAACTGGTGATTCCCGATTTGCCGCCGCCGGTGCCTCCTGCCGTTGGACAGGGCGCGCCCCGGCAGGAGCCGGCCCCACCGCTTTCCCGGGCTGGCGCAGCCCAGCCCCGTCCTGCCCCGTCTGTTCTTGACGTGCCTGCCGGGGATCGGCTCGTACTCAGTGGTGAACTGGAGGGCGACCGCCCGGGGCTGGCCCTGCGTCTTGCCCCGGAACTGGGGATGCTGCCCGAGGCAGAGGAGGGCACCACCGAGCTGCAGCGCATGCGCAAGTTGCTGCGCCTGGAATACCGGATGCTGGCCTTCCTGGAAGATCATGCGGAGACGGCCAGCCTGCCGCCCGAAGAGCGGCTCAAGGCCCTCGAATCCGCGCTGGGAGAAGCCTCTCCTCCCGCCACGCCTGCCGTGACGCCGCCTCCGGCGCCCCGGCCTGCCGACGTGCCCGAGGCAGCCCGGAATACCGGGGCGGCAGCTTCTCCGGCCACTGGTGTTCCCCTCTGGGCCTGGCTCCTGGCCGCCGCTGGCCTTCTGGGCGGCGGTGGGCTGTTCTGGCAGCGCTGGCGCCGGCGCAAGGACGAAGCGGCAAGCCTGGCCGCAGACGAGGGGGAGGAGCTATCCCCCGCCCGGTTGGACCGGGCTCAAGGCTTTGTGGATCCCCTGGACGAGCTGGAAATGCCCCGGCCGGCTCCCATGCCCCAGGAGCCTGCGCATCGGCTTCTCGACGACATGCCCCTGGCCGAGCCCCTGGTTGCACCGGCCCAGGGCTCCGTCCTGCAGGAACAGGGGCCCGATACCCCGGTTGAGGAGATTTTCGCCCACAACCCGGTGATGGAGCTGGCGGAGATCATGCTTTCTTTCGGCCGGGTCAAGGGCGCCGCCCAGGCCCTGCAGGAATACATCGACCAAAATCCCAAGGAAGCCCTGCAGCCCTGGGTCAAGCTGCTGGACATCTACCGTCAGGCGGGCATGCAGGCCGAGTTCGAGAATCTGGCCAGGAGCCTGAACGAAAACTTCAATGTGGAACTGCTCCAGTGGGGCGATGTGCCCAAGCCTGGGGAGCCCGGGGCGGCGGATTTCGTCCTGGAGCTCGTTCCCCAGCGTGGAGATCAGCCGCTTCCCGCCCGTCCCCACTCCATCGAGAGCCTTCCCCATATCTGCGAACGCATCCAGGTACTCTGGGGGACGGAGGCATGCTACCGCTACATCCAGGAACTGCTGCGCGACAACCGGGGAGGAACCCGGCAAGGCTTCCCCTTGCAGGTGGTGGATGAACTGCTGTTCCTCTCCGAAATCCTCCTGCAGGATGTTTACCGGGCCCCGCTGGCACCGGATATCGATCTCGGCGCCGAGACACTGTGACGCCGCAGAGGCTATGATTGCTGCCTTTGCGGCCACGGGTGGCCGGCTTCAGGTTCCCTCATGCACGAAGAAGAAATGCAATCCTGCTGGTACAAGCTGCTTTCGGCCGAGCGCCTCGGCGCGGGGCCGGTGCCTGGCGCCCCGGAGCGCACGGTGTTCCAGCAGGATTACGACCGGATCGTCTTCACTTCCGCCTTCCGCCGGCTGAAGGACAAGACCCAGGTCTTTCCCCTGTCCAAGAGCGACTACGTCCGCACTCGTCTGACCCACAGCCTGGAAGCCAGTTGCGTCGGCCGCTCCCTGGGCACGGTCATCGGCCGGGAGATCATCGGGCGGCACCGGCTGGAAGGGGTGGATGCGGCCGATTTTGGCGCCATCGTGGCGGCGGCTTGCCTGGCCCACGACATCGGCAACCCGCCCTTCGGCCATGCGGGCGAGGATGCCATCCGCGAATGGTTCAAGGCTTCCGGCCTGCTGGAGCGTTACGACTTCACCCCCGCCCAGCGGGCCGATTTCGAGCATTACGAGGGCAACGCCCAGGGGTTCCGCATTCTGACCCGCCTCCAGAGTCCCGCCAATCCGGGGCTGCAGCTCACCAGCGCGGTGCTTGCCACTTTCACCAAATATCCGCGGGCGTCCCGGGTCGAGCAGGAGCTGTCGGGCAACAGCGGCAAGAAATTCGGTTTCTTCCAGGAGGATGCCCCGGCCTTCCGGCGGGTAGCCGAGGCCACGGGTTTGCGGCAGCGCCTGCCAGGGCAGGCCTGGCATCGCCATCCGCTGGCTTTCCTGGTGGAGGTGGCCGATGACACCTGCTACCTGATCGTGGACCTGGAAGATGCCGCACGCCTGGGGTTCGTGCGTCATGAAGATGCGGAGCTTTTGCTGGCAGACCTGGCAGGTCACTCGGCCAGTGACGGCAAGCTCCAGCGCATGTTCGAGCCCAAGGAGCGTATCGAATACCTGCGTGCCAAAGCCATCGGCCGGCTGCTGGAGGGAGCCGCAGCCGTCTTTCTCGAGCATGAGGCGGATATCCTCTCCGGCCGTTTCGACCGGGACCTGCTCGACGAATCCCCGGTGGCCACCCCCTTGCAGGCCGTCAAGCGGGTGGCCCGGGACTGCATCTATGTGGCCAGGCCGGCCCTGGAGATCGAGACGGCCGGTTTCGAAGTCCTGGGAGGGCTGTTGTCCCTGTTCGTGGCAGCCGTGGAGGCGGGCGCCGGCATGCGCCCCATGACCACCCGGGAACGCATGCTGCTCAAACTGCTGCCAGCCCAGTTCCTGGGGCCGGGGGGGGCGCCGGACCCGGACCCCTATCTGCGCTTGCTGCGGCTGGCCGATTTCGTCACCGGCATGACGGATTCGTATGCGGTGGATCTGTACCGCAAGCTCAAGGGTATCGATCTGCCTGGAGAGTGACGCCCATGCAACGCCTTTTTTCAGCCCTGGCCCTGGCCCTGGTGTTTCTCGCCGGGTGCGGCGAACGCTCCGAACCCGGAGGGGCACCATCCCCGGCGGGAACGCCGGCGAGCGCGGCGGAAACCAGTTGGGAAGCACTGATTCCCGCCGACTGGGACCCGCAGGCCCTGTTCAAGGACGTGGATCTGGCTGCCTTCGAGGACAGCGACCCCAGGGCCCTCGACCTGATGCTGCGCCTGCGGCAGGCCTGGGACAACGCTCCGGTCAACATGGCCATGAACGGGCAGGAGATCCGCATCCCCGGGTATGTGGTTCCGCTCGACCCGCAGGCGGATGGCATCCGCGAATTTCTCCTCGTGCCGTATTTCGGGGCCTGCATCCATACGCCGCCGCCTCCGGCCAACCAGATCATCCATGTGCATATGGAGCATCCCCTCGACCTGCATGCCATGAGTACCGTATGGGTGAGTGGCAGGCTCGAGGTGATGCGCTCCGAGACCGAAATGGGCAAGGCCGGCTACCGGATCGAGCGGGCCCAGGTACGGCCCTTCGAGGGGTGAGCCGCGGGCGGCGGCTGGGGCTCGCAGACTAGCCCAGGGGATCTTCCCGGAAGCGGGCCTGTATGGCTTCCACCGCCTCCCGCTGACTGATCAGAGCCTGCACGCAATCCGCGTCCAGGGCATCTCCTGCCAGGGTCTGCAGCAGTTCGAAGGCTTCGTCATTGCTCCAGGCCCGTTTGTAAGGGCGGTGGCTGGTCAGGGCGTCGAAGATGTCGGCGACGGCGGCAATGCGCGCTTCGATGGGGATTTCCTCCCCCTTGAGACCATAGGGATAACCTTTGCCGTTCATGGCCTCGTGGTGGTAGAGGGCGATGTTGCGCAGCAGATGGGAATGGTTCAGGTTGCCCAGGCCGAAATGGGCGATCAGGCGGTCGATGATTTCCGCGCCCCGTATGGGGTGCCGCTTCATGGTCTCGAACTCGGCCTCGGAAAGTCTGCCCGGCTTGAGCAGGATGTGGTCCGGTATGCCGATCTTGCCGATGTCGTGCAGCGGGGAGAAGAGGAAAATGTGCTCCACCATCTGGTCGTCGAGCCCGTACCGGGGGGCGATGGCTTTTGCGATCAGGCGGGCATAGTGGGCCATCCGGTCCAGATGCGCGCCGGTTTCGCAGTCCCGGTGCTGGGCCAGGGTGGATGTGCTGCGGATGGTGGCGACCAGGGTGCGGGCCGAAGCCAGCTGTTCCGCCAGGGAATAGGCCACCAGATGTCCGATCAGGTCGAGATGGTGCAGCGTCCTTTCGTCCAGGACGTGCTTGCGACTGGAGTTGAAGAACAGCAGGCCCAGGAAGGTGCCATGGCGGAAAATGGGCATGGTGTAGCTCGAGCCATACCCCTGGCGGCGTATCTTCTCGGTGTGCGGGCGCTCGGTCTGTAACTGCTCCAGGTCATTCACCACCCGGGGCCGCCGCTGCCGCACGATTTCCTGAAGGGTGCGGCTGTCTCCCAGCCGGGCCTCGTAGAGGGCCAGGGGGTTGGCGCCCTTGCTGGAGTGGGCGTAGGTCTTGAGCATGTCCGTGGCAGGATCGTGGAGGGCCACGGCAATCCGGTCGATCCAGGGAAAGTCTTCCTGCAGATAGTCGTGCAGGAACTGTAGCTTCTCCGAGAACGGGGCATCCTGCCCCAGGGCGGCAAGCCTGTCCGTGTGACTGAACCAGTCCGGCAATGCATCCATACCACTCCTCCTTGAGCCTCTGCCCGTGCTGACGGCAACCGGCACTCTCCGTTGCCTTGGTTGCAGTCAGGATCATACTCAATAATTTTCCCTGTCATGGCAAATGGATGCTGACGGGAGGTGGTGGGCCAGGGGCTGCAATGAGCCGGTTGACTTTAGTTTTTCTGTGCCTATAATGCGGCCTTCCTTCAGGCGCGTAGCTCAGCTGGTTAGAGCACCACCTTGACATGGTGGGGGTCGTTGGTTCGAGTCCAATCGCGCCTACCAGATTCCTGATGGAGCGGCTTGTGAAGTTTTTCCGAACTTGGACAACTGGAGTTCAGAAGCGCTGAGCCAGCTTGCGTTCGTCTTTGTAGTACCCTGAAAAGTGCGGCTCAAGCCGCACTTTTTTTTGCCCCGGAGGCCCTGAATATGCCCGACATCAAGTTGCCCGACGGTTCCGTCCGTTCCTTCCCGCATCCGGTCAGCGTGGCCGAAGTGGCAGCCAGCATCGGTACAGGCCTGGCCAAGGCTGCCCTGGCTGGCAAGGTGGATGGTCGCTTGGTGGACACCTCCTTTTTGATCACCGGGGATGCCTGTCTGTCCATCATCACCGACAAGGATGCCGAGGGTCTGGAGATCATCCGCCACTCCACGGCTCACCTGCTGGCCTATGCGGTCAAGGAGCTGTTCCCCGACGCCCAGGTGACCATCGGGCCCGTCATCGAGAACGGCTTCTACTACGACTTTGCCTACAAACGCCCCTTCACGCCCGAGGATCTGGCGGCCATCGAGAAGAAGATGGTCGAGCTGGCCCGGCAGGACATTCCCGTGACCCGGGAAATCTGGTCCCGGGACGAGGCCATCCGGTTTTTCCTGGAACAGGGCGAAAAATACAAGGCCGAGCTGATCGAGGCCATTCCCGCCGACCAGGAAGTCTCCTTGTACCGCGAAGGCAGTTTCATCGACCTGTGTCGTGGCCCCCACGTGCCGTCCACCGGCAAGCTCAAGGTTTTCAAGCTGATGAAGGTGGCTGGCGCTTACTGGCGCGGCGACTCCAGGAACGAGATGTTGCAGCGCATTTACGGCACTGCCTGGGCCAGGAAGGATGAACTCGATGCCTACCTGCACATGCTGGAGGAGGCGGAAAAGCGGGATCACCGCAAGCTGGGCCAGCGCCTCGACCTGTTCCACTTCCAGGAAGAAGCGCCGGGTTCCGTATTCTGGCACCCGAAGGGCTGGTTCCTGTTTCAGAAGCTGATCGCCTACATGCGTGACTGCCAGGAAAAGGCAGGTTACGTGGAGATCAACACGCCCGATGTGATGGACCGCAGCCTCTGGGAAATTTCCGGGCATTGGTTCAACTACCGGGAGAACATGTTCACCACCCAGACCGAGGATGAGCGGGTCTTTGCCCTCAAGCCCATGAACTGTCCCGGGGCTGTGGCCATGTATGCCCAGGGCATCAAGAGCTACCGGGACCTGCCCCTGCGCATGGCCGAATTCGGCAAGGTGCACCGTTACGAGCCTTCCGGTGCCCTGCACGGCCTCTTGCGGGTGCGCCACTTCACCCAGGACGATGCCCATATCTTCTGTACCGAAGAGCAGATGGAGGCTGAGTGCCGCGATGTGGTGAAGCTGATCTTCGACATCTATAAGGATTTCGGTTTCGAGAACGTGCGGGTCAAGCTCTCCACCCGTCCTGAGAACCGCATCGGTTCCGACGCAACCTGGGATAAGCTCGAAGGCGCTCTGGCCCAGGCCCTGGAGCACATGGGGGTGGAATACACCCTGTTTCCGGGCGAGGGGGCTTTCTACGGTCCCAAGCTGGAATTCGTGCTGCGTGACGCCATCGGCCGCGATTGGCAGTGCGGCACCCTGCAGGTGGACATGAACCTGCCGGAGCGTTTCGACATCACTTACGTGGCTCCTGACAATACCCATAAGCGTCCGGTGATGTTGCACCGGGCCCTGTTTGGTTCCCTGGAACGCTTTGTCGGCATCCTCATCGAGCACTACGTGGGCGCCTTCCCTCTGTGGCTGGCGCCGGTCCAGGCTGTCGTCATGAGCATTTCCGAGCATCAGGCCGATTACGCTGCTGAAGTGGTGCAAAAGCTGCGCCAGGCGGGTATCCGTGCCGAGGCGGATTTGCGTAACGAAAAAATTACCTATAAAATCCGGGAACATAGTATGAACCGGCTGCCCTATCAGCTCATCGTGGGTGACAAAGAAAAGGCAGGTGGTCTGGTTGCCGTGCGTACTCGCGGTGGTCAGGATCTAGGCCAGATGAGCCTGGACGATCTGATCCGGCGGCTTCAGGTTGAAGCCGCGGCGCGTGGAAGCACGGCATAGTTTTTGTCCGTTTTTGGGAGTCTTACCATCGCTCTGAACAAGTCGCATCGCCTCAACGAAGAAATCAATGCGCCGGAAGTCCGGCTGCTTGGAGAAGATGGCGAACAACTGGGGGTCGTGAGTTCCAGGCAAGCGCTGCACCTTGCAGAAGAGGCAGGTCTGGACCTGGTTGAGATTGCACCGCTGGCGCAGCCGCCGGTATGCCGGATCATGGATTACGGCAAGTTCAAATACCAGGAGGCCAAGAAGGCCCATGAGGCCAAGCTGAAGCAGAAGCAGGTCCAGGTCAAGGAGATCAAGCTGCGGCCCGGTACGGACGAGAACGACTACCAGATCAAGCTGCGCAACATGATCCGTTTCCTGGCAGAGGAAGACAAGGTCAAGGTGACCCTGCGCTTCCGGGGGCGCGAAATGGCCCATCAGGAATTCGGTATGCGCCAGCTTGAGCGGATCAAGGCCGACCTGGAGCCCTACGGTGTGGTCGAGCAGATGCCCAAGATGGAAGGGCGGCAGATGATCATGATCATCGCTCCCGTAAAGAAGAAGCCGGGTGAGAAGGGTGCCAAGCCCATGGAGTCTGCCCTGGCCGGATAGGTTTCGACGTCCCGCCCTGGCGGGAGTCATAAGAAGTGGCCTCAGGTAATACAAGCGTCCCCGTAGGGGGCCACCTGGCGTCATGTACATGAGGAGCTAACCATGCCCAAAATGAAGACCAAAAGCAGCGCCAAAAAGCGCTTCACGGTCCGCGCTGGCGGTACGATCAAGCGCGGCCAGGCGTTCAAGCGCCACATCCTCACGAAGAAAACGACCAAAAACAAGCGCCAGCTGCGCGGCATGACTGGTGTGCACGAGCGTGACCTGGCTTCTGTTCGTGCCATGATGCCCTACGCATAAGGAGAAGAAAGATGCCAAGAGTCAAACGTGGTGTAACGGCGCGCGCTCGTCACAAGAAGGTTCTGGATCAGGCCAAAGGTTATCGCGGTCGTCGCAAGAACGTATATCGGATCGCCAAGCAGGCGGTGATGAAGGCCGGTCAGTATGCTTACCGTGATCGTCGCCAGAGGAAGCGTCAGTTCCGTGCCTTGTGGATTGCCCGTATCAATGCGGCTTCCCGGGAACTGGGCATGAAGTACAGCACCTTCATGAACGGCCTGAAGAAGGCCAACATCGAAGTGGACCGCAAGGTCCTGGCCGATCTGGCCGTGTTCGACAAGGCCGCCTTTGCTGCCCTGGCCAGTCAGGCCAAGGCCCAGCTCGGCGCCTGAGCTCAAGCCGCTTCTTCAGCCGCTTAAAGGAAGGAGGCGCGAGCCTCCTTTTTTCATTTCAGGGTGTGTCCCATGCAAGACCTCGATCTTATCGTCCGCGAAGCGCAGGCTGCCTTCGCCGCCACCAATGACCCGGATGTCCTGGAGCAGGTGAAGGCCCGCTACCTGGGCAAGAGTGGTCAGATTACCGAAATGCTCAAGGGCCTGGGCAAGCTGCCGCCGGAAGCGAAGAAGACCGCCGGCGCCGCCATCAATCAGGCCAAGCTGGCCGTGGAAACGGCCCTGAACGCGCGCCGGGAAGACATCCGGCGGGCGGCCCTGGAAGCCCGTCTGGCCGAGGAGGCCCTGGACGTGACCCTGCCTGGGCGCGGCGAGGGCAGGGGAGGCCTGCATCCGGTCACCCGCACCCTGGAGCGCATCGAGACCTTGTTCCGCTCCATCGGGTTTTCCGTGGCCGACGGTCCGGAGATCGAGGAAGATTTCTTCAACTTCACTGCCCTCAACACTCCCGAGGAGCACCCGGCCCGTTCCATGCACGATACCTTCTATCTGCTCGACGAGCAGGGCCAGGTGGCCGGGAACGTGCTGCTGCGCACCCATACCAGCCCGATCCAGGCCCGCTACATGCAGGCCCACGTGGCCAAATACGCCGGTCAGGCGACCATGCCGGAAATCCGCATCATCGCCCCGGGGCGCGTGTACCGGGTCGATTCCGACGCCACCCACTCGCCCATGTTCCACCAGGTGGAGGGACTCTGGGTGGGGGAGAACGTGTCGTTTGCCGACCTGAAGGGGGTGATTGCCGACTTCCTCAAGAGCTTCTTCGAGACGGACGACCTGCAGGTGCGTTTCCGCCCCTCCTTCTTCCCCTTCACCGAGCCCTCCGCCGAGATCGACGTGGCTTTCATGAGCGGCGCCCTGAAGGGCCGCTGGCTCGAGATCGCCGGCTGCGGCATGGTCCATCCCAACGTGCTGGCCCATGCGGGCATCGACGCGGAGCGCTACACCGGCTTCGCCTTCGGCTTCGGCCCCGATCGTCTGACCATGCTGCGCTACGGCGTAAACGACCTGCGTCTGTTCTTCGAAGGCGACCTGCGCTTCCTGCGCCAGTTCGTCTGATCTGCCCACCGAGTTCTGCTGCGCAACTCTAGACCCAATACCACGAGCGTCCCATGAAATTCTCCGAATCCTGGCTGAGAACCTTCGTCAATCCCGCCCTGTCCAGCGCCGAGCTGTCCCATCTCCTGACCATGGCCGGTCTGGAAGTGGAAGAACTGGACCCGGTGGCCCCTGCCTTTGACCAGGTGGTGGTGGCCCAGGTGCTCGAAGTGGTCAAGCACCCGGATGCGGACCGCCTCAACGTCTGCCAGGTGGATATCGGTACCGGCACGCCCCAGCAGATCGTCTGCGGCGCCCCCAACGTGGCTCCCGGCCTCAAGGTGCCCTGCGCCCTGCCCGGGGCGAAGCTGCCCGGGGATTTCAAGATCAAGGTGGCCAAGGTGCGCGGCATCGAATCCAGCGGCATGCTCTGCTCCGCCAAGGAGCTGGGCATTGCCGAGGACGCTTCCGGCCTCCTGGTCCTGCCTGCCGACGCCCCCGTGGGTATTTCCATTCGCAGCTACCTGGACCTGGACGACCAGCTCTACACCCTGAAGCTCACCCCCAACCGGGCCGATTGCCTCTCCCTCACCGGCATCGCCCGGGAAGTGGCCGCCCTGACCGGTACCCCCGCCACCTATCCGGCCATTCAGGCTGCTCCGGTAAGCACTGGCGCCAGCCGTGCGGTCGTGCTGGACGCCAGCCAGGCCTGTCCCCGCTATTGCGGCCGGGTGATCAGTGGCGTGAATGCCAAGGCCCCCACCCCCGACTGGATGAAGCGCCGCCTGGAACGGAGCGGCCTGCGCAGCATTTCCGCCCTGGTGGACGTGACCAACTACGTGCTCCTGGAACTGGGGCAGCCCCTGCACGCCTTTGACAACGCCAAGCTGGAGGGCACCGTGCGGGCCCGTATGGCCAGGCCCGGCGAGCAACTCAAACTCCTCAACGAACAGACCGTCACCCTGGCCGAGGACGTGCTGGTGATCGCCGATGACCGCCAGGCCTTGGCCATGGCCGGGATCATGGGCGGCGAGCCCAGCAGCGTCACGCTGGAGACCACGGAAATCTTCCTGGAATCCGCCTTTTTTGCGCCCAAAGCGATTGCCGGCCGGGCCCGCCGCCACAACTTCTCCACGGATTCTTCCCACCGTTTCGAGCGGGGCGTGGATTTCGGCAACACCCTGAATGCCCTGGAGCGGGCCACCGTCCTGATCCTGGAGATCTGCGGCGGCCAGGCCGGCCCCGTCACCGAAGCCCTGGCCCAACTGCCCGAGCACCAGCCCGTACGCCTGCGTACTGCCCGCGTCAAGAAGGTGCTGGGCGTGGCTTTCAGTGCCGACGAGATCGCCGCCTTGCTGGGGCGCCTGGCCCTACCGTTCAGCCGGGAAGGGGAGGACTTCATCGTCACCCCCCCCAGCTACCGCTTCGACATCCAGATCGAAGAAGACCTGATCGAGGAAGTGGCCCGCCTGCACGGCTACGACAACATCCCCGCCCCGGCCCCCGTGGGGCGGCTTGCCATGCTGCCCCAGGACGAAAAGCAGCGCCCCCTGTTCCGGGTCAGGCAATTGCTTGCCGACCGGGGCTTCCAGGAGGTGATCAATTTCGCCTTCGTCCAGGAAGCCTGGGAGCAGGATTTCGCCGCCAACACCAACCCGATCCGGCTCGCCAACCCCATCGCCAGTCAGCTGGCGGTGATGCGCTCCAGCCTGATCGGCGGCCTGGTGGAAAATCTTTCCACCAACCTCAAACGCAAGCAGTCCCGGGTTCGCCTGTTCGAGACGGGGCGCTGCTTCCTGCGCGATGCCGGCGCTGGCCCCGTGCCCGGCTACCGGCAGCCCTGGCGCCTGGCCGCCCTGGCCTATGGCACGGCCCAGCCCGAGGGCTGGGGCAGCGATGGCCGCAAGGTGGATTACTTCGATCTCAAGGGCGACCTGGAAGCCCTGCTGGCACCGGCCGAACCCCGTTTTGCCCGTTTGCGTCATCCGGCTCTGCATCCCGGACGGGCCGCGGAGATCCAGATCGACGGCCGGGGGGTGGGCTGCGTGGGCGAACTTCACCCCGAATGGGTCCAGAAATACGAGCTGCCGGCAGCTCCGGTGGTGTTCGAGCTGGATCTGGACATCCTCACCCGGGCCAGGATTCCCGTCTATGCAGAGGTTTCGCGCTTCCAGCCGGTGATTCGCGATCTGGCCCTGGTGGTGGATCAGCAGACGGCCTTGCAATCCCTGCTCGACGGCATGAGAAGTGTTGCCTCCTCCCTGGTGCAGGATATCCGCCTGTTCGATGTGTATCAGGGCAAGGGGGTCCCCGACGGGAAAAAAAGTCTTGCTTTTCGTATAGTTATGCAAGATACTCAACGCACTTTGCTAGATGCGGAAGTCGATTCCATCCTCGCTGGCATCACGGCATATCTGGAACAAAACTTTGCGGCCCAATTGCGGGCATGACCCCAAGTCCAACCATGATGACCCTCACCAAAGCCGAGCTTGCCGACCTCCTGTTCGAGCAGGTTGGCCTGAACAAGCGCGAAGCCAAGGACATGGTGGAAGCGTTCTTCGAAGAAATACGCAATGCCCTCGAACGGGGCGAAGTCGTCAAGCTTTCCGGTTTCGGCAACTTCCAGTTGCGGGACAAGCCCCAGCGGCCTGGACGCAATCCCAAGACCGGGGAGGAGATCCCCATCACGGCCCGTCGGGTCGTGACCTTTCATGCCAGCCAAAAACTGAAGGCAGAGGTGGAGCAAGCCTTTGATGGACGCCAAGCAGCCTAAAGTGCAGGGGGGCGAGGAGTTGCCTCCGATTCCGGCTAAACGCTACTTCACCATTGGCGAGGTGAGTGAGCTGTGTGGCGTCAAACCCCACGTCCTGCGCTACTGGGAGCAGGAATTCACCCAGTTGAAGCCGGTCAAGCGCAGAGGGAACCGGCGCTACTACCAGCACCACGAAGTGCTGCTGGTGCGGCGCATCCGTGAACTCCTCTACAACCAGGGGTTCACCATCAGCGGTGCCCGCAATCGCCTGGATGAGACTTCCATCCAGAACGAGGCGGCCAAAGCACCGGCCCGCCTGGCAATCGGCGAGGTCCGCCGGGAACTGCAGGGCATCCTGGAGTTGCTGGGCGGGTCATCTCCGGCCCGGGGCTGACCTCCGTCTCCCGGTCAGCATCGAATCAGGGCTTGGCAAGCAGGGGATTTTTCAATAGAATAGCGCCTCTTTCAAAGCGCGCCCGTAGCTCAGTTGGATAGAGTACTTGGCTACGAACCAAGGGGTCGGGCGTTCGAATCGCTCCGGGCGCGCCAAGTTGAAAGATGAAATTCGGCCCCTCGCGGGTTTCGATGTGCAAAAAAGCAGTATCGCAGTTTCCAGGTGCGCGCCCGTAGCTCAGTTGGATAGAGTACTTGGCTACGAACCAAGGGGTCGGGCGTTCGAATCGCTCCGGGCGCGCCAAAAATCCAAGAAATCAGGCACTTCTCCGGAGGTGCCTTTTTTCATTCAGGCGCCGGCACGAGCTGGCGTGTAACGGCCGGCCTCTTTCCCGGGGCTGCATTCCCCGCCGCGACCATCTCGTCTGCTCGAGTTCCCCGGAAATCAGGCAAAAAGCCACTCTTCGGGTCGGTGTCTGGAGTGGCAGGAGCGTGCCGTGCATGAGGCCCGTTGCCATGTCTTCGGCTTGTTCCCGGTACCTGCTTGTCCTTCATGGGGCCGAAGATCACCCTCATGTCGCTGAAATCACGAGCTGTATGAATTCACAGTAACTAGGCAATTTTCTCCAGAGGTGGATAATCGCGTTTCCGAATTCTTTCTTCACAGGAAAAAACACCATGAACAAAACCGAACTGATCGAAGCTCTGGCCGCCAAATGCGACATGTCCAAGGCAGCCGCCGGTAATGCCATTGACGGCTTGCTTGATGTCATCACCGAGACCCTGGCCAAGGGTGAAAGCATCAGCCTGATTGGTTTCGGGACTTTTTCTGTGGGTGAGCGTGCTGCCCGTGTTGGCCGCAATCCCCAGACGGGTGCCGAGCTGAAGATTGCCGCTTCCAAGGTTGCCAAGTTCTCTGCTGGCGCAAAGCTCAAGGCTGCTGTCAATGCAGCCAAGGCCAAGAAAAAGAAGTAAGCCCCAGGCAGGAGGCGACAGGACCCGGTCCCCGTGACCGGGTTTTTTGTTGTGCTTTTCCCTGTCAGAAGGGGAGCTGGGCCTGGCGTGTTTCCCGCAGGCTGGCCAGTGCCCTGGGCGTGAGGCTGGAGCAGCGGACGCCGAGCAGGCGGATCTTCCTTTCCAGGGGGACCCGCTTCAGGCATTCCCCTGCCGCCCGTCGTATGGCGGCCGCATCGTCCACCGGGGCGGGCAGGGTCAGGTCCCGGGTCACGGATTCGAAGTCCGCAAAGCGCAGTTTGATGCCGATGGTACGGCTCAGGTAGCCCTTCCGGGCCAGATCCGCGGCCACCCGTTCGCACAGGGCGGTGAACTGGCGCGACAGTTCGGGGCGGTCCTGGCGCACGTGCAGGTCCCGTTCGAAGGTGGTTTCCCGGCTGATGGACCTGGGTTCCCGGCTCGTCACCACCGGGCGCTCATCCTGGCCGTTGGCGGCCCGGTGCAGCCAGACGCCTTGAGTCGGGCCGAAGTGGCGGACGAGAAAATCCCCCGGTGTCGCGGCCAGGGTACCGATGCTGTGAATGCCCAGTTGTTCGAGCTTCGCGGCGGCCCGGGGGCCGATGCCGTTGATCTTCCTGGGGGGCAGGGGCCAGATGCGGGTGGGAATGTCCGCCTCGGCCAGCAGGGTGATGCCGTCCGGCTTGTCCAGATCGGAGCCGATCTTGGCGAGCAGCTTGTTGGGGGCCACGCCGATGGAGCAGGTCAGCCCCGTCGCTTCCTGAACCGCCGCCTTGAGTCGTTGCACCAGGGGCAGGGTGGGTTCCGGGTGCTCGCTGAGGTCCATGTAAATCTCGTCGATGCCCCGATCCTCGATGTGGGGGGCAATGGCGGCCACGGCGGCCTTGAAGCGGCGCGAGTAATCCCGGTAGGCCTCGAACTGGGCGGGTAGCAGGATGGCTTCCGGGGCCAGCTTGGCAGACTGCATCAGGCCCATGCCGGAAAATACCCCGAGGGCTCGGGCCTCATAGGTGGAGGTTGTCACCACGCCCCGTCCGACGTAATCCCTGAGGCGGGCAAAGCGGCGGCTGCCGTCGGGAAGTGTCTGCGGCCCATGGGCCCGGGTGCCGCCCACCACCACGGCCTGGCCTTTCAGCTCGGGATAGAAGCGCAGCTCCACCGAAGCGAAGAAGGCGTCCATGTCCAGATGGGCGATGCGGCGTGGCCTGTTCATATTTACAGTATATCTGGCCGGCAGGGGTAAACCCAGAGGGGCCGCGTTGCGCGGCCCCCGGTGTCAGCGTTCCTGGCTTTCCAGCCGTTCGAGCCGGGGCTCCTTGATGACCCCGACCCCCGCGCCCCGGCGCGCCCGCTGGCCGAGATGCTGGACTTCCGAGAGCAGTTCCTTGTCCTTGCCCCGGAAGGTGCCGACGATCTTTACCACCGGTCCGGCGTTGGTGAGGACCTGGACCAGGGTTTCGCTGCCCTTCAAGTTGATGATCTGCACCCCCTTGCCGCCGGAGAGGCGTTTCATCTGATTCAGCTCGAAGACCAGCAACCGGCCGTCGCTGGAGAGGGCGGCCAGATGGGTCTGGGGAGGCTGGGCGGGGATTTTCACCGGAGGCAGGATTGCAGCCCCGTCTTCCAGGGTCAGGAAGGACTTGCCGGCCTTCTGGCGCGAGAACAGGTCGGCCAGGGAGCACAGGAAACCGTATCCCGAGGTCTTGGCCACCAGCAGGGTTTCTTCCGGCTTGCCGGCCACCACGTGGGCGATGCGGCTGGCACCCAGCTCTACGAAGGAGGAAAGCGGTGCTCCCATGCCCCGGCCGTCGGGGAGGGCGGCCACGGCCACGGTGTAGGCCCGGCCGTCGCTGGCGAGGATGGCCAGGGAATCGACGCTGCGGCATTCGTGGGCCGAGCCGAGCCGGTCGCCGTCCTTGAAGGCGACGCCGGACAGGTCCAGGCCGTGGCCCTGGCGTACCCGGGCCCAGCCCTTTTCGGAGACGATGACGGTGACGGGTTCGTCGGCCACGGCGGCCACTTCGGAGCGGGAGGCCATGGCGGCGGGCTGGATCACCGTGCGGCGGGCGTCTCCGTATTTTTCGGCGTCGGCCTGAATTTCCTTGATCACCTGCTTCCTGAGCAGGGCCTCGCTGCCCAGCAGCTTTTCCAGGCCTTCCTTTTCTTCCCTGAGCTTGGCCAGTTCCTGCTCGATCCTGATGCCTTCCAGGCGGGCCAGTTGCCTGAGGCGGATTTCGAGAATGTCCTCGGCCTGCCGCTCGGAGAGCTTGAAGCGTTCGATCAGGGCGGGCTTGGGCTCGTCGGATTCGCGGATGATGCGGATCACTTCGTCGATGTTGAGGAAGACGATGTGCCGGCCTTCGAGGATGTGGATGCGGTCGCTGGTTTTTTCCAGGCGGAAGCGGGTGCGGCGTTCCACGGTGGTGATGCGGAACTGGCACCATTCGCCGAGCAGGTCGGTGAGGGATTTCTGGCAGGGCCGACCATCCAGGCCCACGGCCACCAGGTTGATGGGGGCGGTGGTTTCCAGACTGGTGTGGGCCAGCAGCAGGGCCACGAATTCGTCCCGGTCCTGGCGGGAGCTGGCGGGCTCGAACACCAGCCGCACCTCGTCGTCCTTGCCGGATTCGTCCCGGGCCTTGTCGAGCTGGGAGGCGAACAGGGCCTTGAGCTGGGCCGCGGATTGCTCGATGGCCTTCTTGCCGGCCTTGGGCTGGGGGTTGAGGATGGCGCCGATTTCCGAGAGCACCTTGGCGCTGGACACCCCCGGCGGTAGTTCCTTGAACACCACCTGCCAGGCACTCCGGGCCATTTCCTCGATTTCGTAGCGGGCGCGCACGCGCAGGCTGCCCCGGCCGGTCCTGTAGGCGCTGGCGATATCGGCCGGGCTGGAGATGATCTGGCCGCCGCCCGGATAGTCGGGACCCGGCAGCAAGGTGAGCAATTCCTCGATCCCGGCTTCTGGATATTGGAGCAGGTGGACGGCCGCTTTTGCCACTTCCTGCAGATTGTGCGGGGGAATTTCCGTGGCCATGCCCACGGCGATGCCCGAAGCGCCGTTCAGAAGCGAGAAAGGCAGCCGGGCCGGCAGGAAGACAGGTTCCTCGAAGGAGCCATCGTAGTTGGGCTGGAAATCGACGGTGCCTTCGCCCAGTTCGGCCAGCAGCAGTTCGGAGATGGGGGTGAGGCGGGCTTCCGTGTAGCGCATGGCGGCGGCGCCGTCACCGTCCCGGGAGCCGAAATTGCCCTGGCCATCTACGAGCGGATAGCGCAGGGAGAAGGGCTGGGCGACGCGCACCATGGCGTCATAGGCGGAAGCATCGCCATGGGGGTGGTATTTGCCGATCACATCGCCTACCACCCGGGCGGACTTCACCGGTTTGGCGGTAGGGTGGAGTCCCAGTTCGTGCATGGCGAACAGCACCCGACGCTGCACGGGTTTCATGCCGTCCCGCACATCAGGCAGGGCGCGGCCCTTGACCACGGCCACCGCGTATTCGAGATAGTCCCGGGCGGCAGATTCATGCAAGGGTACGCTTTCCCCGTCCGCTTCGTCCTGAATGTGCAAGGTGATACCGGGCGGGGGCGGCGGGGTGCCGATGGCTCCGGGTGCAGGGGGAAGCCCGCACGTGGGCTGCGCGGTGGGATTGTCGGGGGTCTGCGCGAACAGGTCGGGAGTGAGATCGTCTTGCATCGCTTACATCTCCGCGCCCACCAGGGCGCCGTTGGCTTCCATCCAGGCCCGCCGGCTGGCGGCTTCATTCTTGCCCATGAGCATGTTCAGCACCGGTCCGGCTTCCTCCGCCCGGGGCAGGCGCACCCGCATCAGGCGGCGAGTGTCCGGACACATGGTGGTCTCCCATAGCTGTTCGGGGTTCATTTCGCCTAGCCCCTTGAAACGGGAAATGGCGACCGATTCGGGCTTGATCTTTTCCAGGCGCAGCTTGTCCAGGATGGCATCTCGTTCCGTATCATCCAGGGCGTAGATCTTCCTGGGCGGGCGGTTCTTGCCCTGGCCGGGCACGTCGAGCCGGTACAGGGGCGGCTGGGCGAAGTAGAGGTGGCCGTGCTCGACGAGCTTGGGGAAGTGGCGGTAAAACAGGGTGCACAACAGCACCCGGATGTGGGAGCCATCCACGTCCGCGTCGGTCATGATCACCACCTTGCCGTAGCGCAGATTGGCCAGCACGGCGTCGTCCGCCTCGGGGCCGTGGGGGTCTATCCCCAGGGCCACGGCGATGTCGTGCACTTCCCGATTGGCGAACAGGCTGCCGGCTTCCACTTCCCAGGTGTTGAGCACCTTGCCGCGCAGGGGCAGGATGGCCTGGGTTTCCTTGTCCCGGCCGGACTTGGCGGAACCGCCGGCGGAATCCCCTTCTACCAGGAAGATTTCATTACGTTCGATGTCTTCCGACTGGCAGTCGGAGAGCTTGCCGGGCAGGATGGCGACGCCGGACTGTTTCTTCTTTTCCACCTTCTGCCCGGCCCGGGTGCGGGCCTGGGCGGCGCGGATCGCCAGTTCGGTGATCTTCTTGGCGGCTTCCGGATGTTCGTTGAGCCATAATTCCAGGGGGTCACGCACCATGCGCGCAACCAGAGCCACGGCGTCCCGGGAGTTGAGCCGCTCCTTGGTCTGACCCTGGAAGGAGGGGTCGAGCAGCCGGGCGGCGAGCACGAAGCTGGCCCGGGAGAACACGTCCTCGGCGGCCAGTTTCACCCCCTTGGGCAGCAGGGCGTGGTGTTCGGCGAAGCTCTTGATGGCTTCCAGGGCAGCCTGGCGCAGGCCCGCCTCATGGGTGCCGCCGGCCGGGGTGGGAATCAGATTGACGTAGGATTCCCGCGCCAGCCCGCCCTCGGCGGTCCAGCAGATGGCCCAGGCGGCGCCAGATCCGGGCGGGAAGTTCTCGTCATCCCGGGAGGCATATTTCTCGGCAGCAAAGATGGGGGCGACCAGTTCATCCTGAATCTGCTCGGCCAGGTACTGCTGCATCCCCTGCTGGAAGCACCAAGTCCGGGTGCTGGAGCTGCCGTCTGGCTGTTCAAGGGTGAGGCTCACCTCCAGGCCGGGCAACAGTACGGCCTTGCTGCGCAGCAGCCGTTCCAGTTCGCCCAGGGGAATGTCGGGGCTATCGAAGAAACGGGCGTCGGGCCAGGTTCGCACCCGGGTGCCGCTCGCCTTCCTGGGTGCGTCGCCCACCTGGCGCAGGGGCTCGACCACGTCGCCCCCCGAGAAAGCCATCTGGTAGCGACCGCCATCCCGGGTGACTTCCACCTCCAAACGGGTGGACAGGGCGTTGGTGACCGAGACGCCCACTCCGTGCAAGCCACCGGAGAAGCGGTAGGCTGAATCCCCGTCGTTCTTGTTGAACTTGCCGCCAGCATGCAGCCGGGTGAACACCACCTCCACCGTGGGAACTCCCTCCACCGGATGGACTTCCACCGGGATGCCCCGGCCGTCGTCCTGCACCGAAACCGACTGATCCCGATGCAAGGTGACCTGGATGCGCCGGCAGTGGCCCGCCAGGGCTTCGTCGGCGGCGTTGTCGATGACTTCCTGAATGATGTGCAGGGGGCAATCCGTGCGGGTGTACATGCCCGGACGGTGGCGCACGGGCTCAAGCCCCTTCAGGACGGCAATGGATTCTGCGGTGTAGCTCAAGGTGTGCTCCGGCTGCGGCTGGGTGATTTCGGCAAAGGCGCGAGTTTAGGCCGAATAAATGGGTAACGGAAATGGGGAAATCGGGGGGCAATCTTTCCATTGCCGTCTGACAGCCCTGTGACGCGCCCGGTGCGGGGGGTAAAATGCCGCACTTTTCCAAACGGAGTTTGTTCCATGTGCGGCATTGTGGCAGCGGCAGCGACTGACAATGTGGTCCCGGTGCTGATTGAGGGACTGAAAAAGCTGGAGTACCGGGGTTACGATTCCGCCGGACTGGCGGTGCTGCGGCAGGGGGGAATCGAGCGGCACCGGGCTCTGGGACGGGTCGCGGAACTGGCGGCCCGGGCCGAGGGCCTCGCGGCTGGCACCGGCATCGCCCACACCCGCTGGGCCACCCACGGAGCACCGGCCGAGCATAACGCCCACCCGCATCTCTCCGATGGCCTGGCCGTGGTGCACAACGGCATCATCGAGAATTACGAGGAACTGAAGGCGGAGTTGCTGGCCCAGGGCTATGCCTTCACTTCCGAAACCGACACCGAAACCATTGCCCACCTGATCGCCGCCTGCCTGAAGATCCAGCCGGATCTGGCCGAGGCCGTGCGTCTGGCCTGCCGGCGCCTGAAGGGAGCTTACGCCATCGCGGTGATCGCCGAGGCCGAGCCCGACCGGGTGGTGGTGGCCCGGGAAGGCTCGCCCCTGCTGCTGGGGGTGGGGGAGAGGGGCTATTACGCCGCCTCCGACACTTCCGCATTACTTCAAGTGACCCGCCAGATGATCTACCTGGAAAACGGTGATCTGGCCGATCTGCGGCCCGACAGTCTGGAGATCCGCCGGATTCATGGCGACGGCGGCGAAGTGGTGAGCCGTCCCGTGGTGGTGTCCCAGCTCGCTGCCGACGCGGTGGAGTTGGGGCAGTACCGCCACTACATGCAGAAGGAAATCTTCGAGCAGCCCGAGGCCCTGGCCAACACCCTGGAAATGGTGGGAGGGGCGGCGAGCCTGCAGCCCGGCCTGTTCGGCGCCGATGCCGTCCGCCTGCTGGGGCAGGTGGATGCGGTGCTGATCCTGGCCTGTGGCACCAGCAGCCACGCAGGCATGGTCGCCCGCTACTGGATCGAGAGCATCGCCCGCGTCCCTGTTACGGTGGAGATCGCCAGCGAATACCGCTACCGGGAGTCGGTGCCCAATCCAAGGCAGCTGGTGGTGGCCATTTCCCAGTCCGGAGAGACCGCCGACACCCTGGCGGCCCTGCGCTACGCCCGGGAACTGGGGCAGCCCCTGACACTCGCCATCTGCAATGTGCCCGAGTCCGCCATCGTGCGGGAATGTGCCCTGCGCTTCATCACCCGGGCCGGTCCCGAAATCGGCGTGGCCTCCACCAAGGCCTTTACCACCCAGCTGGCCGCCCTGTTCCTCTTGACCCTGGTGCTGGCCAAGTTGAAGGGCCGCCTGAGCGAAGCGGTGGAAATTGAACACCTGCAGGCCTTGCGCCACCTGCCCGTCGCCGTGCAGAAGGTGCTGGCCCTGGAGCCGGAAATCGCGGCCTGGGCCCGGAATTTTGCCAACAAGCACCACGCCCTGTTTCTGGGGCGGGGGCGACATTACCCGATCGCCCTGGAGGGCGCCCTGAAGCTGAAGGAAATCTCCTACATCCATGCCGAGGCCTATCCGGCCGGGGAACTGAAGCACGGCCCCCTGGCCCTGGTGGACAAGGAAATGCCGGTGATCGCCGTGGCTCCCAACGACCACCTGCTGGAAAAGCTCAAGTCCAACCTCCAGGAAGTGCGTGCCCGGGGCGGCGAGCTCTACGTGTTTGCCGACCAGGGCTGCCAGCTCCAGGATGCGGACGGGCTGCACACCCTGGCCCTGCCCGAGCACTACGGCCCCCTCTCGCCTATCCTGCATGTGCTGCCCCTGCAACTGCTCTCCTACCACGCCGCCCTGATCAAGGGCACGGACGTGGACAAGCCGCGCAACCTGGCCAAATCGGTCACGGTGGAATGAAAGGAACCCCATGAAAGTACTCGTCACCGGTGCTGCCGGCTTCATCGGCAGCTACGTCGCCCGTCGTCTGCTGGAGCGGGGCGACCAGGTGGTCGGCCTCGACAACCTGAACGACTATTACGATCCTCAGCTGAAGCTGGACCGGCTGAAGTTCCTGGAGCCCCGGGCCGGCTTTCGTTTCGTCAAACTGGATCTGGCCGACCGGCCGGGCATGGAAAGGCTGTTTGCCGAGGAAGCCTTCGACAAGGTGGTGCACCTGGGGGCCCAGGCCGGGGTGCGCTATTCCCTGAAGAACCCCCATGCCTACATCGACAGCAATCTGGTGGGTTTCACCAACATCCTCGAGGGGTGTCGTCACAACCGGGTGCAGCACCTCGTCTATGCCAGCAGTTCCAGCGTCTACGGCGGCAACATGAAGATGCCTTTTTCGGAACACGATGCCGTGGATCATCCGGTCAGTCTCTACGCTGCCACCAAGAAGGCCAACGAGCTGATGGCCCACACCTACAGCCATCTTTACGGTCTGCCCACCACCGGCCTGCGTTTCTTCACCGTCTATGGTCCCTGGGGGCGGCCCGACATGGCGCCCATCCTGTTTACCAGGGCCATCCTCGAAGGCCGTCCCATCGACGTGTTCAACCACGGCAACATGAAGCGGGACTTCACCTATATCGACGACATTGTCGAAGGCGTGATCCGGGTGCTGGACAAAACCGCCACGGCCAACCCGGATTTCGACCCCATGCAGCCGGACCCGGGCACCAGCCACGCCCCCTTCCGGGTGTTCAACATCGGCAACAACAGCCCCGTGCCGCTCATGGACTTCATCGCCGCCATCGAGCAGGCCCTGGGCATGGAGGCCCGCAAGAACTTCCTTCCCATGCAAGATGGCGATGTGCCCGCCACCTATGCGGACGTGGACGCCCTCAATGAATGGGTGGGCTTCGCGCCGGCAACCCCCATCGAGGAAGGCGTGCGTCTTTTCGTGGCCTGGTATCGGGAGTACTACGCCCGGCAGTGAGCCGCACAGGCCATGCCGGGTGCGTGGGCGTGGGCCGAGCCTGTGGTAGTATCTGGCCCCTGACCGCGGAGCGGTAGTTCAGTCGGTTAGAATACCGGCCTGTCACGCCGGGGGTCGCGGGTTCGAGTCCCGTCCGCTCCGCCAGAAACTCCAGAAAAGGCGAACCCGGTTCGCCTTTTTCGCTTGTCCACCTAGCCGCGAAAATCCTGCCATGTTTGACGCCGTCCGCAACAACAAACGCATCGTCCAGGTCTTCTTGCTCCTGATCACCGTTCCCTTTGCCATGTGGGGCCTGGATTCCTACATGAACAGCGATGGCGGCACCGCCCAGGTAGCCAGGGTCGGAGATGTGAAGATCACCCTGAACCAGTTCCAGCAGGCCCTGCGCGAGCAGCAGGACCGGATGCGCGCCCAGTTCCCCGGTGTCGATGCCAAACTGCTGGACTCCCCCGCCATTCGCGAGAGCGTCCTGAACGGTCTGGTGGATCAGCAGATGCTGCTGCAGGAAGTCAGCCGGCTGCGCCTGGGCGTCAGCGTCCAGACCCTGCAGGAAATGATTGCCGGCATTCCCGCCTTTCAGGAGGGCGGTCGTTTCTCCCAGCAGCGCTATGAAAGTGCCCTGGCCGCCCAGGGCATGAGCCCGGCCGGTTTCGAGGCCCAGTTGCGGCGTGATCTGGCCCTCCAGACCCTGATCGGCGCCGTGGGCGAATCCGCCTTCGTCGCCCGTGCCGTGGCCGACCGTCTGGTGGGCCTGCAGGCCGAAACCCGCCAGGTGCAGGAAGCCGTGATTCCCTGGCAGTCCCTGGCCGCCCAGGTCAGGCTGGAAGCGGCGGACCTGCAGCGCTACTACGAGGACAACAGTGCCCGCTTCACTCTGCCCGAGCAGGTCCGGGTGGAGTATGTGGTGCTTTCCCAGAGCGATCTGGAGGCCCAGGTGAGCGAGGCCGAGGTCAGGGCCTGGTACGATGGCCACCAGGATCAGTACAGCCAGCCCGAGGAGCGGCGCGCCAGCCACATCCTGCTCACCACCGCCAACGGCGACAAGGACAAGGTGAAGGCCGAGGCCGAAGCCCTGCTGGCCGAACTGCGGAAGAATCCCGCCCGCTTCGCCGAACTGGCCAGGCAGCGTTCCCAGGACCCCGGCTCCGCCAGCAAGGGGGGCGACCTGGGCTTCTTTGCCCGGGGCATGATGGTCAAGCCCTTCGAGGAGGCCGCCTTTGCCCTCAAGGAAGGGGAGATGTCCGGCCTGGTGGAGAGCGACTTCGGCTTTCACATCATCAAGCTGACTGGCATCAAGGCAGCCCAGGTGAAGCCCTTTGCCGAGGTGAAAGGCCAGATCGAGGCCGACCTGAAACGCCAGGCAGCTGCACGCGCCTTTGCCGAGGCCGCCGAGCACTTCTCCAACCTGGTTTATGAGCAGTCCGACAGCCTCAAACCCGCCGCCGAGCAATACAAGCTGGCCATGCGGCAGTCCGGCTGGATCACCCGCCAGGGGGCCGAGGGCATCCTCAACCATCCCAAACTGCTCGAAGCGCTGTTTACCGACGAGGTGGTGAAGAACGGCCGCAACACCGAGGCCGTGGAGGTGGCTCCCGGTACTCTGGTTTCGGCCCGCAAGCTCGACTACAAGCCCGCCACCCTGCGTCCTTTCGAGACTGTCAAGGGCGAGATCGAAGCCCGGTTGAAGCAGGAAAAGGCTATGGCCCTGGCCGTCAGCCAAGGCGAGGAGAAACTCTCGGCCCTCAAGGCCGGCAAGGCCGAGGTCGTGGCCTGGGGCGCCAGCCAGGGCGTTTCCCGCATGGCGCCTGGCAATCTGCCCCCGCCCGCCCAGGCCGCCGTGTTCCGCGTCGATGCCGGCAGGCTTCCGGGGTACGCCGGCGTGGAGCTGCCCGGCGTTGGCTATGCGCTCTACAAGGTCAGCAAGGTGGAAAGTGCGCAAGTTGGGCCGGATGTGGCCGCCGCCCTGAAGCAGCAGTTCAACGGGATAGAAGCCAGTGCCCAGGTTGAGGCTTACATGGCCGCCTTGCGCCAGCGCTACAAGGTGGAAGTCCACAAGGAAGCCCTCGCCAGCAAGGAATGAGGCCGCCTGGTTCCCGGCCTGCGGGCCGGGGGCGTAAAAAAGCCGACCGGAAGCGGTCGGCTTTTTGCTGGGCGCGGGCCCGGTGGGTCAGGCGGGCAGGGGCTCCGGATTGCCCAGGGCGGTGGAGTGCATGCCCCCATCCACGTAGAGGATTTCCCCGGTGATGCCGCTGGCCAGGTCGGACAGCAGGAAGGCGGCGGCGTTGCCCACTTCCTCGATGGTCACGTTGCGGCGCAGCGGGGCATGATGGGCGTTGTAGGACAAGAGCTTGCTGAAATTGCCGATGCCCGAGGCCGCCAGGGTTTTGATGGGACCGGCGGAGATGGAATTGGCGCGGATGCCCTCAGGGCCGAGGCAGAAGGCCAGGTAGCGGGTGGCCGCTTCCAGGCTGGCCTTGGCCAGGCCCATGGTGTTGTAGTTGGGCATGGTGCGCTCGGCACCCAGGTAGGAGAGGGCGAGCAGGGCGGCCTTGCGGCCCTTCATCATCGGGCGGGCTGCCTTGGCCAGGGCCGGGTAGCTGTAGGAGGAGATCTCGTGGGCAATGCGGAAGGATTCCCGCGACATGCCTTCGAGGAAATCCCCTTCGATGGATTCGGAGGGCGCATAGGCAATCGAGTGCACGAGTCCGTCCAGGCCATCCCAGACCTTGCCCAGGGTGTCGAACAGCGCGTCGATCTGCTCGTCGCTGGCCACGTCGCAGGGCAGCACCAGATCGCTGCCGAATTCATTGGCGAACTTGCGCACCCGTTCCTCGAAACGCTCGTTCTGGAAGGTAAAGGCCAGTTGGGCGCCTTCCCGGTGGCAGGCCTTGGCAATGCCATAGGCGATGGAATGCTTGGACAGCACCCCGGTGATCAGAATTTTCTTGTCGGCGAGAAAGCCCATTTGTAACTCCCTGTCAGGACGAACCGGCGGATTATAGCGGAATCGCCAAATTTCATGCTGCACTGCAAGGCATTCGCGCCACCGGCGCAAGGCTTGGGCTAAACTGCCGGCCATGCGTGACGCCTTGAAACTGCTGCTGCCGCTCCTGGCTCTGTTGCTGCTCCCGGCCTGCGGAGAGGTCTGGAATGATCCCTATCCCCCGCGGGAAGCCGGGGCCAACATCCTCTACACCGCCTTCACCGAGCGTCCCAAACACCTGGACCCGGCCCAGTCCTATACCGAGGACGAAATCACCTTCACGGCCCAGATCTACCAGCCACCCTTGCAGTACCACTACCTGAAGCGGCCCTACACCCTGATCCCCGCCACCGTCGAGCGGGTGCCCGAGCCGGAACTCTACGACGCCCGGGGCCGCCGCCTGCCGGCCGGTGCGCCGGCGGAGCAGGTGGCCGAGAGCGTCTATGAATTGCAGCTCAAGCCCGGTATCCGCTACCAGCCCCATCCGGCCTTCGCCCTGGACGACCGGGGGCGGCCCCTCTATCTGGACCTGTCCCCGGCCGAACTGCAGGACAAATTCGTGATCGGGGATTTCCCCCATACCGGCAGCCGCACCCTACGGGCGGAGGACTACATCTACCAGATCAAGCGCCTCGCCCATCCCCGGCTGCATTCCCCCATCTTCGGCATGATGGCCGAGAAGATCGTCGGCCTGAAGGAACTGGGCCAGGCCCTGGAAGCCGCCCACAAGGCCAAGCCCGACCAACCCTGGCTGGACCTGGACGCCTTCCCCCTCGAAGGGGTGCAGCAGGTGGACGAGCTCACCTGGCGCATCCGCATCAAGGGCCGCTACCCCCAGTTCGCCTACTGGCTCGCCATGCCCTTCTTCGCCCCCGTGCCCCGGGAGGTGGACCGCTTCTTCAGCCAGCCCGGCATGGCCGAAAAGAACCTGACCCTGGACTGGTGGCCGGTGGGTACCGGTCCCTACATGCTTACGGAGAACGACCCCAACCGGCGCATGGTGCTTACCCGCAACCCTTACTTCCAGGGCGAAACCTATCCCTGCGAAGGGGAGCCGGAAGACGAAGCCGCCGGCCTCCTGGTCGATTGCGGCAAACCCTTGCCCTTCATCGACCAGGCTGTGTTTACCCGGGAGAAGGAAGCCATTCCCTACTGGAACAAGTTTCTCCAGGGCTACTACGACGCCTCGGGTATCGGCTCCGACAGCTTCGACCAGGCCGTGCGCATCAACGTGGGCGGTGAAGTCGCCCTGACCGAGGAAATGCAGGCCAAGGGCATCCGGCTTCTCACTTCCGTGCGTGCTTCCACCTTCTACCTGGGTTTCAACATGCTCGACCCCGTGGTGGGCGGCAACCAGGAACAAGCCGCCAAGTTGCGTCAGGCCATCTCCATCGCCATCGACCAGGAAGAATTCATTTCCATCTTCATGAACGGGCGGGGCATTCCCGCCATGAGCCCGCTGCCCCCGGGCATCTTCGGCTTCGAGGCGGGCCAGGCCGGGCTGAATCCTTACGTCTATGACTGGGTAGACGGCAAGCCCAAACGCAAAACAGTGGAAGAAGCCCGGCGCCTGCTGGCCGAAGCCGGCTGGCCCAACGGCCGCCACGCCCGGACCGGTGAGCCCCTGGTGCTCAATCTGGACACCACCGGCGGCGGCCTGGGAGAAAAGAACCGGCTCGACTGGCTCACCCGCCAGTTCCAGAAGATCGGCGTTCAACTGGTGGTGCGCGCCACCGACTTCAACCGCTTTCAGGACAAGCTCGAAACAGGCGCCGTACAGATCTTCTTTTTGGGCTGGAATGCCGACTATCCGGACCCGGAAAACTTCCTCTTCCTCCTGCACGGTCCCGAAGGCCGGGTTCGTCACCAGGGGGGGCAGAACTCCGCCAACTACCAAAATCCCGCCTATGACCGCCTCTTCCTGCAGATGAAGGCGATGGAAAACACCCCGGAGCGGCTCGACCTCATCCGCGCCATGAACCGTATCCTGCAACACGACGCCCCCTGGATCTACGCCTTCCATCCCAAGACTTACGTCCTCACCCACGCCTGGCTCAAAAACCGCAAGCCCAGTGACGTGGGCAACAACACCCTCAAGTACCAGCGCCTCGACTACCAACAGCGGCAACGCCTGCGGGCCGAGTGGAATCAGCCGGAACGCTGGCCGCTGCTGCTCCTTCTCGGCAGCATCCTGCTGCTCGTCGCTCCCATTGCCTGGCTCTACCGGCGGCGGGAGCGGCAACGGGCCGTGTAGTCCCAGAGGTGCAGGCAGCCCGGGGGTTTCATGAACAGAAAACGCGAGCATCCCCGTCGGTGGTCCGGGTCATATTCCACCGAAAGGCGGAAACGGTATGCATACCCATTTCGACCAGGCCCGGCAAGTGCTGATGCAAGTCTCAGAGTGGCTTCAGGCTTGAGCGAAAGAGACTGCGGAGCAGTTGAGAAAAGCCACCGTCTGGTGCTGCGTGCGCGACTACCTCAAGCGCATGTCGCAGCTGTCGGACCCCTCAAGTTCGGCTGTTGATCGGCCTGGGTGTCGGGTAACTGCGGTTTTTAGGGTGAAATGGAAGAGGGGCTGTAGCTACAAGACTACAAAGCTACAAAGGCCCTGTGGGAGGTCACTGCCGATGCCATGCCTCGCACCTTACGAGGTACTTGGGTAGGGCGTACAAACAGCTTTGCTGGAGGATTTCCGGATCAAACTGCGTACAACCGTTGATGGCCCGAGCTTTTTGCCCGAACTTTGCTATCCGCTGTTTGAAAAGCGGTGAGATCCTGGCGTCCCCACGGGGATTCGAACCCCGGTTATCGCCGTGAAAGGGCGGTGTCCTAGGCCTCTAGACGATGGGGACCCTAGTACAACTTTCATGGTCTCGATGGTGGAGGTAAGCGGGATCGAACCGCTGACCTCTTGCATGCCATGCAAGCGCTCTCCCAGCTGAGCTATACCCCCACTGCGAAGACCATGCTGATGGCTGCTTGTCAGGCAGGCCATCCTGAATTTTGGCGGAGTGGACGGGACTCGAACCCGCGACCCCCGGCGTGACAGGCCGGTATTCTAACCGACTGAACTACCACTCCGCACATGGAACACTGCCGCAGCAGCGCACCGAAAACGGTGGCGTCCCCACGGGGATTCGAACCCCGGTTATCGCCGTGAAAGGGCGGTGTCCTAGGCCTCTAGACGATGGGGACCCTAGTACAACTTTTACAACCATTCTTTCGCACTTTTGGTGGAGGTAAGCGGGATCGAACCGCTGACCTCTTGCATGCCATGCAAGCGCTCTCCCAGCTGAGCTATACCCCCGCCGCGAAAGAAGGCCGCATTATAGGGAGTGATCAGGGGTTTGTAAACTCTTTTAGTCATTTTTTGTTGGAAGGTGGGGTTGGATTCAGTAAACAAACCGATCCCGCAGACTTTCCAGGTTCAGTTCCTTCAGGATGGCCTCGGCCCGCTCCCGGGCATCCCGTTTGGGGCCGCCGGTTTTTTTGGCGATGATGAGTTCGTTCTTCATGGAGTGTTCCCAGCCTACCAGTTCGGTGACGGTGATCTGGTAGCCCTTAGACTGGAGCAGCAGGCAGCGCAGCACGTTGGTGACATGGCTGCCGAATTCCCGGGTGTGGATGGGGTGGCGCCAGAGTTCGGAGAGGGGCGTCTTGCCGAAGGATTCGTTCTTGTGTTCCCGCAAGGCGGCGGCCACTTCGGCCTGGCAGCAGGGCACCAGCACGATGGCCCGGGCGTTCCGGGCCAGGGCGAAGCGGATGGCGTCATCGGTGGCGGTGTTGCAGGCGTGCAGCGCCGTGACCATGTCCACCGTGGCGGGCAGTTCGGGGGAGGTGATGGATGCTTCCACCGTGAGGTTGAGGAAGCTCATGCGGGAAAAGCCGAGTCTTTCGGCCAGTTGCCGGGATTTTTCCACCAGTTCCGGGCGGGTTTCGATGCCGTGAATGCTGCCCTTTTCCCGGGCCTTGAGGAACAGGTCGTAGAGGATGAAGCCCAGGTAGGATTTACCGGCTCCGTGGTCGGCCACGCTGTAGTCCCGGCCGTCGGCCGCCAGCTCATCGAGCAAGGGATGGATGAAGTTGAACAGGTGATAGACCTGCTTCAGCTTGCGGCGGCTGTCCTGATTCAGCTTGCCGTCCCGGGTCAGGATGTGCAGTTCCTTCAGGAGCTCGATGGACTGGCCCGGACGGATGTCGGGAATCGGCGGCGCGGCTGGGGGCTTGGGCATGGGCGTTCCAGGCGGTGAAAAGCCGCCATTTTACGCTTGGCCGGGGGATGGGCTCATGTTCCCTGCCGGGGGCAGCCGGGAAGCTGCAGCAAGCCGGTCAGCCAGTGGCCCAGGATGGCGGCGATGAGCAGCAGGCCCAGCCCCAGGCCCCAGATGATCCAGATCAGGGCGCCCATCCAGGCGCTCAGGCCGGGCAGGAGTCCGGTCAGCCACTGGACGAAGCTGACCAGGCCGACCAGCAGCTGGCGGGCGGCCTCCGGATCGGTGAACAGCACCAGCCATTCGGGCAGCGGCCATTGCCGGACCTGTTCGATCAGGTTCTCCTGGCCGTCCAGGGGCAGGTGAGCGAGGCCCCAGTCCAGCAGCTGGGCGGCCAGCGCGGCGGTGCCGCTCCAGAGAAGGGCGAGGAGTGCAAAAAGTATCCAGACGATTTTCCGGGCCATGATGGGGTTGCCGCAGCAGGAATCCAGGAGTTCGTATGGTAAGAGGGGGGCGGGGCGGGATAAAGCAGGAAAAATCGGATGTTTTCTCAATCGGCAGCCCCAGGACGCGCGGCAGGGCCGATGGGGCATTGCCAAACGCGCTTGTTTCCGGGACGATGCCCTCCTGCCGTGTCCGTCTGCCGTTCCCATGAAGGATCTTTTCGCCGCTGCCGAACCGCTACCGGCCGGGGCTCCTGCCCGGTCTTCCGTGCCCACCGCTTTCCAGCCCCTGGCGGAACAGTTGCGTCCGGCCAGCCTGGACGAGGTGGTGGGGCAGCAGCACCTGCTCGGGCCGGGCAAGCCCCTACGCCTGGCCTTCGAGGCGGGTCAGCCCCATTCCATGATCTTCTGGGGCCCGCCCGGGGTGGGCAAGACCACCCTGGCGCGGCTCATGGCCCATGGTTTCGACTGCGAATTCATCGCCCTTTCCGCCGTTTTTTCCGGGGTCAAGGAAATCCGTGAGGCCATGGCCCAGGCCGAGGCCAGCCAGCGCCTGGGGCGGCGCACCATCCTCTTTGTCGATGAAGTGCACCGCTTCAACAAATCCCAGCAGGACGCCTTTTTGCCCTATGTGGAGTCGGGCACCATCACCTTCATCGGCGCCACTACCGAGAACCCCTCCTTCGAGGTGAATTCGGCGCTCCTGTCCCGGGCCGCCGTGTATGTGCTCAAACCCCTGAATGAAACGGAACTGGGCCTGCTCTTCGACCGTGCCCGGGAACGGGCCCTGGCCGACCTGAATTTTGACGGTGAGGCCAGGGAGCGCCTGATCGGCGTGGCCGACGGGGATGCCCGGAAGCTTCTCAATCTGCTGGAACAATTGCGCATCGCCGCCCATGGGGCCCGCATCAGCGACATCGACGGGGAGTTCGTGGCCTCGACCCTGGCCCAGAACCTGCGCCGCTTCGACAAGGGGGGCGACGCCTTCTACGACCAGATTTCCGCCCTGCACAAGTCGGTGCGGGCTTCCAGCCCGGACGGGGCCCTGTACTGGTTCGCCCGCATGCTGGACGGGGGGGCCGATCCCCGTTACCTGGCCCGGCGCCTGGTGCGCATGGCCTGGGAAGACATCGGCCTGGCCGATCCCCGGGCGGCCCGGGTGGCCCTGGATGCGGCGGACACCTACGAGCGGCTGGGCTCGCCGGAAGGGGAGCTGGCCCTGGCCCAGGCGGTGCTCTATCTGGCTGTGGCGCCCAAATCCAACGCCGGTTACAACGCCTGGAACCAGGCCCGGGCCTTCGTGGCCAAGGACAAGTCCCGTCCGGTGCCGGAGCATCTGCGCAACGCGCCCACCAAACTCATGAAGGAACTGGGCTACGGCAAGACCTACCGCTACGCCCACGACGAGCCGGAGGCCTACGCGGCCGGGGAGCACTACCTGCCCGAGGGCATGGGCGAACCCGGCTGGTACCAGCCCGTGCCGCGGGGGCTGGAGGCGAAGATCGCCGAGAAGCTGGCGCATCTGCGCGAGCTGGACCGGCGCGCCGGGAAGAAGTAGGGGGAATCCGGCCCCGGAGCAGGGGCCTGGGGGATCAGCCGTCGGAGACGACCAGGTTGCGGCCGCGTTTTTTGGCCAGGTACATGCGGTGGTCGGCGACCTCGATCAGGTAATGGGGATCGGTGGCGGCTTCCTGCAGGCGTTCGGCGACGCCTATGCTGGCGGTCATTTCCTCGCCGTCGGGGCGGTTGCCGAGGCCGCTCTGGCGTAGCCGGGCCAGGGCAATGTCGGCCTGGCGGATATCGGTATTGGGCATGAGCAGCAGGAATTCCTCGCCGCCCCAGCGGATCAGGATGTCCCCCGAGCGCAGGGAACGGGTGATGGCCTGGGCAGCTTGCACCAGGGCCTGGTCCCCGGCTTCGTGGCCAAAACGGTCGTTGATGGTCTTGAAGTGATCCAGATCGATGAAGGCCAGAGAGAGGGGCGTGTCGCTGCGCTGGGAGAGGGTGAACTGGAGGTTGAGCAGTTCCTCGCCGCTGCGCCGGGCAAAGACGCCCGTGAGGGGATCGCGCACCGCCTGTCGTACCAGAGCCACCATGAAGGCCAGCTGGCTCATGCCGGCCAGGGCGGAGACCCCGGTGAGCAGGGCCAGCAGCCAGAAGGCTCCGACAAAGGAGGGCCAGTCCAGGGTGGTCCAGTTGAGGGCGCCCGCCAGTCCCTGGGAAACCAGCACCGGGCTGGCCAGGATCAGGTTCTCGGCGAGACTCAGGGGAAAGATGGCGAGCCCCGCCAGCAGGACGAAGGGCAGGAAGGCGTAGCCGGCGGCAATGGCGGCGGACAGGCCGCTCAGATTGAAGGCGGTCAGTACCTGGTGCGACGCCAGATAGAAGGCTGTCGGGATCAGGAACAGGATGCCCAGGGCCCGGTAGGCGTCGGGCAGGCTGCCGTCGGGCTTGTACAGGCGCACCAGGGCAATGAAGGCGGCGCAGGCCATGAGCCGCAGCACGGCCAGGGAAAGCCAGAGGGTGGCGGGAAAGACCATGTAGTCCACGACGCTCCACAGGGGCGTCAGGACGGCAAACAGGAAGGCGATGAACCGGGTCCGGTTCACGATCATCGTCGCCCGCCGGCTGGTGAGCAGTGGTTGATGGTGCAGGGGGCTCAGCAGCCAGAGGAACTCGTCAGGCCTGAGTTCGTTGGCCATCAGGGCCGGAATCCGGCGCCACAGGGGGGGCGGAGACTCAGGGGGGGAGGCAGGATTGGACATCGTCTTTTTCAGGCTTGCTGCAGGGGTTTTGCGGTGCCGGTCATAGAGGTGGAGCACGTCCCGTGTTGAGGGCAGGATACATGAGTTCCCGCCGGCCTGCCGGTTTTGCCGCGGCAGGTGCCACCAGCAGTGGGGCCCATCGGGCCGGGAGAGGCTCATGAAAGGGTTTGGGGCACGATGTGCCGGGCGATCCAGTCGAGCATGTCGTCCCAGATCTGGCGCTGGTCGTGCAGGGAGGGCATGGCCGTGGCGTGGGGCAGCTCGATGGTGATGACGGGAATGTTCTTGTGCACTCCGCCGAAATTACCCAGGGAGCCGGGATAGACCCCGAGCCGGTTCAGGTTGAGGCGGCCGAAGCGGCGCGGCTCCTGGGCCGGGCCGTCGTAATCGAGGATGCCGTAGGGGGCGTGGATGGAAACGATCACGTCTGGCCGGAACTGTTCGATTTCCCCATGCAGCCAGCGGGTTTCGGGCTCCGACATGGGCTCCTTGCCGGGGTAGCGGCGCGGGTCCTTGCCGGTGCGCTGGGTCCAGTAGGGGATGGCCTTGGTAAACCAGTCCGGGGTGGGGAAATTGCGGTTCAGGTCCACCCCGTTGCCGTTGGTGCGTCGCGAGGGCCGGGCCAGCAGGCCGTCCGGGTTGGAGAGGGGGGCGATGCGCCAGTGGTGCCGGCTGGCCCGGGTTTCGCCGAGCCACTCCATCCAGCGAAAGACGACGGAAACCGAGGTCAGCTCGTCACCGTGGATGCCACCGATGACGAAGATGCGCACCGGCCGGACGGTTCCGCCCCCCTTCAGGGAAGAGAGCTGCACCGGGCGGGGCGGCACGTCGCGGATCATCAGGGGCCGGCCCTGGACCGAGCGGATGGGGCCGGGTGCCAGCCCGAGCTTTCGGCATTCCTGCGGGTCCACGCTCCGCAGCCGCTTGCCCAGGGTTTCGCACCAGCTTCTGGCCTCGTCCTGCCGGGCCTGGGCCATGGCGGGGGCCGGCAGGACGAGCAAGGCGGTGAGCAGGAGGAGCGGATGCAGGCTGGGCAGCGGCAGTGGCATGGAGGATCGACGGGAAAAGCCGGAAAAACCGCAAGGATAAAGCCTCCTGTGCCGTGGGGGAAAGCGGCAGCGGGAGGCTCGCGTATAATCTGCGGCTCTGGGGCCGGCCGGCCCGATTTCTGCCTTCACAAAAGACTTCCATGCTCGACATTCAACTTCTCCGCAGCCAGCTCGACAGCGTGGCCCAGCGTCTGGCCAGCCGCGGCAAGGCCATCGATTTCACCGAATTCACCGCCCTCGAAACCGAGCGCAAGACCCTGCAGACCCGCACCCAGGAACTGCAGAACCAGCGCAACACCCTTTCCAAGCAGATCGGCATGTTGAAGGGCAAGGGCGAGGATGCTTCCGCCGTCATGGCCCAGGTGGCGGCGATCAAGTCCGAGCTGGATGCGGCGGAGGCCCGGCTGAACGAACTGCTGGGGCAGTTCAACGCCATCCTCGCAGCCCTGCCCAACCTGCCGCACGAATCCGTGCCGGTGGGGGCGGACGAAACCGGAAATGTGGAACTGAAGCGCTGGGGCACGCCCCGGGCCTTCGATTTCCCGGTGAAAGACCATGTGGACCTGGGCGAAGGCCTGGGACTGCTGGATTTCGCCACGGCCGCCAAGATTTCCGGCACCCGTTTTGCCCTGATGAAGGGCCAGTTGGCCCGCCTGCACCGGGCCCTGATCCACTTCATGCTCGACACCCATACCGCCGAGCACGGCTACACCGAGGTCTACACCCCCTATCTGGTGAACCGGGAGAGCCTGTTCGGCACCGGCCAGCTGCCCAAGTTCGAGGAAGACCTGTTCAAGGTGCCGCGCGGCGATGCGGATCCCTTCTACCTGATTCCCACTGCCGAGGTGCCTGTCACCAACATCGTCCGGGACGAGATCCTGGCCGCCGAGGCACTGCCCCTGAAGCTGGTCTGCCACACTCCCTGCTTCCGCTCCGAGGCTGGCTCCGCCGGGCGTGACACCCGGGGCATGATCCGCCAGCACCAGTTCGAGAAAGTGGAACTGGTGCAGATCGTGCGTCCGGAGAAGTCCTGGGAGGCCCACGAAGAGCTGACCCGCCATGCGGAAATCATCCTGGAGAAACTCGGTCTGCCCTACCGGCGCATGCTGCTGTGCACCGGCGACATGGGTTTTTCTTCCGCCAAGACTTACGATCTGGAAGTCTGGCTGCCGGCCCAGGGCACCTACCGGGAGATTTCCTCCTGCTCCAACTTCGAGGCCTTCCAGGCCCGCCGCATGCAGGCCCGTTTCCGCAACGAAAAGAACAAGCCGGAACTGGTGCACACCCTCAACGGTTCCGGCCTGGCCGTGGGCCGCACCCTGGTGGCCATCGGCGAGAATTACCAGAATGCGGATGGCAGCATCACCATTCCCGAAGTGCTGCGACCCTACATGGGCGGTGCCACCGCGATCGGTCCCGCCGCCTGAGTTCAGGGGCGGCGCGGCTTGAGGCCGGTTCCCCCGGAACCGGCCCGCTGTTTCTCCGCATTCTCTCCTTCGCTTGCGGCCCGCAGACCCGACAGGGGACGGTAGGGCGGTTCGTGACGCTGCAGGATGTCGTAGAACATGCGCACGTTCTCCACCATCACCACCGCCTCCCCGCCCCGGGCCCGGCCTGACTTGAGGCGCTGGTAATACTGGGGCCGGGCCAGCAGCGGCAGCACCTTCTTCATTTCGTACCAGGAATCCGGATCGGCCTTCACCTGCCGGGCAATGCCCCGGGCAGCGTTGAAGTGGCCCGGCCCGATGTTGTAGGCGGCCAGCGCCATCCAGGTCCGGTCTGGCTCGGGAGTGCTTTCCGGCACCTGATCGCGCAGCATCACCACGTAGCGGGCGCCGCCCAGGATGCTTTCCCGGGGGTCGAGCCGGTTCGAGACCCCGAGGCGGTCGGCGGTTTCCTCGGTGAGCATCATCATGCCCCGTACCCCGGTGGGGCTTGTGTTCAGGGGGTCCCAGTGGGATTCCTGGTAGGCCAGTGCGGCCAGCAGGCGCCAGTCGATGTCCGTTTCCAGCTGGGCCTCCTTGAACAGGGCCCGGTAGCGGGGCAGCACCGTGGAGATCCGGTCGATGAAGGCAACCACATCCATCTGTCGCAGCCGTTCCAGATGTCCCAGGTAGCGGTCGCGCAACTGGGCCAGGGCGGGGCCCTGGCGCGCCTTGTCGATGAAGGCCCGGGCACGGTCGTAGAGTTCGGGGTTGCCGTCGGCGGGAAACAGCCAGGCAATGGGCTGTGGCTCGCCCAACTCCAGGCCGGGTTGCAGCATGGGGTAGAAGTTGAGACCGATGTCGAGGATGGCCTTGTCCACCAGGGCCACTTCCACCTCCCGGTTGGCCAGGGCTTCGAGCAGATCCAGCGGCGTTTCGGAGTGGAATTCCTCCACCTGCAGGTCCGGCAACTGCTCCTTGAGTTGCAGCAGCGCGCGGTATTGGCGGCTGCCCTTGTTGGCCACCACCACCTGGCCGTTCAGGTTTTCCAGGCTGCGCACCGGCAGGCTGGCCTCGTGGCGTACCAGCACGTCGCTGCTTTCCAGGTGGGGCGGGCTATATCTGAATTCCGGGTCGGGGGTCGGTGTCAGCCAGCCGGCTGCCAGATGGCCCTGGTGCCGAGCCAGTCGTTCGCGGATTTCGTGCCGGGGCACCACCTTGAAGCGGGCCGTAACGCCCAGTTCCTCGGCAAACATCTGGATCAGGTCATGCTCCAGGCCGCTGGGGGGCGCGCCTGCCTCGCCGGCTTCGTAGGTGAGTGGGCCCGCATGGGTGAGCACCACCAGTTCCTGTCCCGGCGTGGGAAAGGGTAGAGGGCGGTTGAAGGTGGTCAGGAACTGGAGCAACAGCCCCACGGCCAACACAGCCCAGAAATGACGCTTCAAACGTGCTATCATCTCGAACCTTCCGGAGAGGTACCGAAGTGGTCATAACGGCGCCGACTCGAAATCGGATGGTCAGGGAAACCTGGCACAAGGGTTCGAATCCCTTCCTCTCCGCCAAGTTGATGATTTGACACATTTTCAAGCCGCCGACCAGGCAGCTTTTCCTTTTCCGAAGCGGGAAGGCGTGGGGCCGGCGCAAGGGCGAGCGGATGGAGCCGCCCGTTCAGCCCCGTGTTCGGGACAGAGACGTGCG
Source organism: Betaproteobacteria bacterium UBA2592 (assembly GCA_002340095.1). Lineage (GTDB taxonomy): Bacteria > Pseudomonadota > Gammaproteobacteria > Burkholderiales > Rhodocyclaceae > Azovibrio. Next base: position 9,669 of record DDKS01000003.1, on the reverse strand, counting down.
TATCGCTTGCGCCTGTCAACACTCTCCCATCCTCTCGATTCCAGATACCCATGCCGGCACGATTTTACATGCCATGACGTCCAGGTGTGCCGGTGTGGGTGGCTGCGGCAGTCCCGGGCGGACGCCCTGGGGCCTGTTGTCTGGATCTGTCACCTTCATCCTGGTGCCGGGGCGGCGTGGCGGAAGGTGAGGTTCAAGCGACATGCCCCGGTGAGCGGGTGATGGCCGGCTTGGATGGGCTGGATGCCGTGAAAGCGCAGCCGTGCCGGGCCGCCCCAGACCAGCACGTCCCCGTGTTCGAGCAGGATGCGCTCGGGCTTGTCGCCACGCGCCAGGCCGCCGAACAGGAAGCGGGCGGGCAGGCCGAAGGAGAAGGAGACGATGGGCTGTTCCAGGTCCGCCTCGTCCTTGTCCTGGTGCAGGGCCATCCTTGCGCCGGGGGCATAGCGGTTGATCAGACAGGCATCGGGCATGAAGCCGGCAAAGCCCGCCTCCCCGGCGGCGGCAGTCGCGGCAGCCCGCCAGCCCGCGGGCATGGGCGGCCAGGCGAGGCCGGTTTGCGGGTCCACGGGGCTGTAGCGGTAGCCTTTTCTGTCCGTCACCCAGCCCAGGGCACCGCAGTTGCTCATGGCTACCGACATGGAAAAGCCCCCGGGGGTCTGCATGTGGCGCAGGGGCGCCCGGGCCAGTAGCGCCGGCAGTTCCGCCAGCAGGGCGGGAGCCTCGTCGCGCAGCCGGTGGCGCCAGAGCACGACACCGGGGGCCGGGTCCAGGCGTTCGGGAGGGTTTTGCTGCGCAGCGAAGAGGTCGGACATCATGGGCGGGCAGGGGAGGCTGGGGGGCGGCGAGGGCGGAGCCGGACGGCGTCATGGGATCATCCATGACAGGCGCTTCGTTCTACAAGCCGCCCGGCTTGTGTTATAGATAGCGGAATCATTCGAGACAGGAACCTCTCCTCATCATGCATGCACCAGAAAAGAAAATCGCCTTTGGTACCGAAGACATCCTCGTCAGCCTTTGCAACTCAGTGACCAAGGTCCTGAACATGGCCACTCACAGCCAGATCCGCTACTCCGGCATGGTGCAGCGTATCACCAAGACCTGCCTCAAGCCCGACATCGGCTGTTTCGTGCTGTTCGATGGCGGTTTTTCCGGTCTGGTGGTCATCAACTTCTCGGCCCCCGCCGCCATGGAGTTGTACGAGAGCTACATGCTCAACATGGGCATGTCCAAGGATGAGTTGGCCACCGCCCACACCACCGACGAGGTGAGCAACGTGATGGGGGAGCTGATGAACCAGATCGTCGGCGACTTCACCGGCACCATCGGCCGGGAACTGCAAACCCACATCACCCAGAACCAGCCCAAGATGCTGGTGCTCAACAAGCAGGTGATCCTGAGCGTCGACACCCATCTGGACAAACCCGAGGCCCGCCGCGTCACCTTCTACACCGGGCGCAACAACATCTTCTACCTGGAACTGGCCATGGACGGCACCGAGTTCATCAAACTCTACGATTTCGAGCCCCAGGAAGCCGTCAATCCCGACGAACTGATTGCCCAGGTCAATGGCGGTGGTGCGGCCACTGCGGCGCCCCCGGTCCCGCTTTCCAGCAGCGAACACGACGACCTGCTCAAATCCCTCGGCATGTGATTTCGTCCGTCCCGGTGAAAACGACTGCCCGCCCTCGCAGGAGGACGGGCAGTCTTGCTGCTGCGGGCAGGGATCAGCGGCTGATGGGCTTGTAACGGATGCGCTTGGGCTTGGCACCTTCTTCGCCCAGACGCTTCTTCTTGTCCTCTTCATATTCCTGGTAGTTGCCCGGGAAGAAGGTCCATTGCGAGTCGCCTTCGGCAGCCAGAATGTGCGTACAGATCCGGTCGAGGAACCAGCGGTCGTGGGAGATGACCAGCGCGCAACCGGGGAATTCGAGCAGGGCATCTTCCAGCGCGCGCAGGGTTTCGACATCGAGGTCGTTCGACGGTTCGTCGAGCAGCAGCACGTTGCCGCCGGCCATCAGTGTCTTGGCCAGGTGCAGACGACCGCGTTCGCCGCCGGAGAGATTGCCGACCAGCTTGCCCTGATCCGCGCCCTTGAAGTTGAAGCGGCCGATATAGGCGCGGCTGGGCATCTCGAATTTGCCGATCTGCAGGATATCGCGCCCTTCAGCCAGTTCGTCGAACACGGTCTTGTTGCCGTCGAGGCAATCGCGCGACTGGTCGACGTAGGCGAGCTTCACGGTCTGACCGATCTTGATCTGGCCGGCATCCGGCTGTTGCTGGCCGGTGATCATCTTGAACAGGGTCGATTTGCCGGCGCCGTTCGGGCCGATGATGCCGACGATGGCGCCAGGCGGGATGGTGAAGCTGAGGTTGTCCATCAGCAGCTTGTCGCCGAAGGACTTGCTGACGCCATTGAACTCGATGACCTGGTCGCCCAGGCGCTCGCCGACCGGAATGAAGATTTCCTGCGTTTCGTTGCGCTTCTGGTATTCGTAGGACGACATTTCCTCGAAGCGGGCCAGGCGGGCCTTGGACTTGGCCTGGCGGGCCTTGGGATTGCTGCGCACCCATTCCAGCTCCTGCTTCATCGCCTTCATGCGGGCGGCCTCCTGCTTCTGCTCCTGCGCCAGGCGGGCTTCCTTCTGTTCCAGCCAGGAAGAGTAATTGCCCTTCCAGGGAATGCCTTCGCCCCGGTCGAGTTCGAGAATCCATTCAGCGGCGTTGTCGAGGAAGTAGCGGTCGTGGGTGACGGCGACGACGGTGCCCGGGAAGCGGACGAGGAACTGTTCCAGCCATTCGACCGATTCAGCGTCGAGGTGGTTGGTCGGTTCGTCGAGCAGTAGCATGTCGGGCTTGGAGAGCAGCAGTTTGGCCAGCGCCACGCGGCGCTTTTCACCGCCGGACAGCACACCGATCTTGGCCTCCCAGGGGGGCAAGCGCAAGGCGTCGGCGGCGATTTCCATCTGGTGCTCGGTATCGGAACCGGCGGTGGCGATGATCGCTTCCAGGCGGGCCTGTTCCTCGGCCAGTTTGTCGAAGTCGGCTTCCGGGTCGGCGTAGGCCGCATACACCTCATCCAGCCTGGCCTGCGCCTGCATTACTTCGCCGAGTGCAGATTCGACTTCCTCGCGTACGGTCTTTTCCGGATCGAGCTGCGGTTCCTGCGGCAGGTAACCGATGGAAATGTTCGGCTGCCACTGCACTTCGCCGTCGTATTCCTTCTCCACGCCGGCCATGATCTTCAGCACGGTCGATTTGCCCGCGCCGTTCAGGCCGAGCAGGCCGATCTTGGCGCCGGGGAAGAAGGACAGGGAAATATCCTTGATGATTTGCCGCTTGGGCGGCACAACCTTGCTCACGCGGAGCATGGACATTACGTATTGAGCCATGGGTGCTTTCTCGAAAGGTTAAAGACCGGTGAAAAGGAGGTTCAGGGCGGCAAGCAGGGCTTCCCGTTCCGAGGATAAATTGCAAACAGGCTGGCGCAGGCTTCGCGCTGGAATCGCAGCCGGGGCCTGGATGCGGACAAAGTGACGTTCCGCGCCGACTTCGACCACAGGGTTGAGTCCCAGGATGGGGATGGATTTGCCATCCTGCTGGCTGCGCAGCGGGGCGACCACGACATTGTCCAGGCGTTCCAGCAGGTCGCTTTGCAGCACGATCAGGTAAGGAAGGCGCTCGCGGCTGTCCGGGTTGGGGTAAACGTCAAACTGACGCATCAAAAGGCCCTTGAGCCTTCACTCGTTGGTGGCTTTCTTGGCGGATGATGGCATGGCGGGCTTCTGTGCATCAGGGATGCGCATATGGTGCGTACATCCATGGTGCGTGTCAATTTCAGGGTTGGGGCAGGTCTTGGGGGAGGGCTGCTTTTCTGGCCAGTAGGCGGCGATCTGGCAGCCCAGGGCGGCCCAGTAGGGAATGGTTTCCAGCAGCAACACGGCAATCCAGGCCTTGGCGGCCGGGTCCTCGGTGCCCAGGCCTGCGGCCGTGATGGCCGCACCTAACAACAGCGCGACGAGCAGGCCCACTTCTTCCCGGATGGGGGAGAAAAATGCCAGTCCGCCTCTGGCCTTCCAGCTTTTGGGGGTGACGACGAATTCGCCTTTTTTCTTGAAGAGGCCAGCAAAGATACCTCGGGCGATGGCATGGGAGATGCCTGCCGAGAGGAGCGAGGCGCCGGCGATATCTATCCAGGGGCAGTCCATGGTGCGGCGGTAAAGAATGGGGCCCAGGGCCGCCTTGAAGGCCATGAAACCGAGCATGGGCACCACCAGCAGCACCACCGGCAGTCCGAAGGACTTGGGGGCCAACAACATGAGCACGGTCCAGATCAGGGAGGCGAAGGTAAACACGAGCTGCAGGGCGTCGCCGAACCAGGAGAACCAACCGGTGAGGAAGTGGTAGCGCTGGGCGAGGTTGAGCCGGCTCCGGCCCAGCAGGGCGGGCAGGTGGGCCTTGAGAATCTGCATGGCCCCGAACGCCCAGCGAAAGCGCTGGCTCTTGAGGGCAGCGAAGTCGGCCGGGGTGAGCCCCTTGCCCAGCACGTGGTCCACGTAGCGGGTGTCGTAGCCCTGGCGCAGCAGGCGCAGGCCCAGTTCCGAATCCTCGCAAATGCACCATTCGGACCAGCCGCCCAGTTCATCCAGGGGTTTTCTGCGCACCAGGGTCATGGTGCCGTGCTGGATCAGGGCGTTGCGCTCGTTGCGGTGGTGCATGCCGATGCGGAAGAAGCCGTCGAACTCCCAGTTGCACATGCGCCGGAAGGGCTGGTTTTCCCAGTTGCGGTGGGCCTGGGGCGCCTGCACCACGGCCACGTCCGGGGCCTCGACGAAATGGGGAACCAGGGTGGCGAGCCAGTCCGGGTCTACCACGTAATCTGCATCCACCACCCCCACCACTTCCGCCCGGGGGTCGGTCTCCTTCAGGGCGAAATTGAGGGCGCCGGCCTTGAAACCGGGCCAGGGGCGCAGATGGAAGAAGCGGAACCTGGGACCCAGCGTCGCCATGTGGGCCTCCACCGGCTTCCACAAGGATTCGTCGGCGGTGTTGTTGTCGATCACCAGCACTTCGAAGTTCTTGTAGTTCATGCGCGCCAGGCTGTCGATGGTCTCGATCACCATCTGCGGCGGCTCGTTGTAACAGGCCAGGTGAATGGAAACGAACGGCTCCCTGTCGGGCGGTAGCGGCGGCAGGGGCGTGAAGCGGCGCTTCCACACGTTCCTGAACAGCACCTCGCCGAACTCGTAGCCGTGGGCCAGCAGCACCGAGATCGTGACCAGGGTGGCGGCAATCAGCAGGGAGAGGGCGATCAGGTCCCGCTGGCTCAGGTAGTAATCAGCGGGAATGTTGATGCCCAGGATCACCGTGGTGACGCAGGCCTGGATCAGGATCGCCAGCCACAGGCGGCCCATGAAGCTCCAGCTGCCCAGGGCCAGGGCCACCAGCAGCATGGGCACGAAAGCGTAGAGGGAAGCGTGGTAGGCCTTCTCCTGCCAGCGGATGTCCCGGGGCACGGCGCCTTCGAGGGAGAACTTCAGCTCCCGGTCCGCGTTGAACACGCCCCAGTAGGCACCGGCCCAGCCCTCCAGCTCCACCTTCCAGGGCTGGTCGAACGCCTCCATGATGAAATAATCGAGCCGGGCGGTGCGCTCCGCCGCCAGGAAACTGCGGATGAACAGGGCCTCGTTGGCGCGGGAGGGCACCGCCGCATCGATCACCGGTCCCCGGCTGGGCCAGCCGATTTCACCGATCACGATCTTCTTCCTGGGAAAAGCCCGGGCCACCTCGTCATAACGCTGCATCGCGTATTCCAGGGCTTTCTCCACCGGCAGGCCCTCGTGGTAGGGCAAAAGATGCACGGTGATGAAATCCACATGCTGCGCCAGTTCCGGGTGCTTCAGCCAGACATGCCAGGGCTCGGCGGTGGACACCGGCTTGCGGGTCGCCTTCTTCACCTGTTGCAGCAGGGGAATCAGGGTTTCCGGGCGCATGTCCCGGCGCAACAGGGATTCGTTGCCGACGATGGTGCGTTCCACGTGTCGGTACTGGCGCGCCAGCTTGATGCCGGCGGCGACCTCCCGGGCGTTCTTGTCCTCGTCCCGGTCCAGCCAGATGCCGTTGGTCACTTTCAGATTGCGAAAGCCCGCCAGAGGTACCACGGCCACGTTGTCCAGGCTGCTGTAAGTGCGCAGCCGGGTGGTGTGCCGCGCCAGCAGGTCCACGTCCCCCTCCAGTTCCGTCTCGCTCGGATAATCCCCGGTGAAGGGGCTCTGGTGGCGCTGATAACCGCTGTAGGCAAAGCCCTTGAATTCCTGCACCGCATCGGTGATGGGCTGGCTGCGGTTGGCCAGATCCCACAGGGCATACTGGGCAAAGGCCACGAAGCCGGCGATGAGCAGGGCGCTGATGAAACGGAACAGAAGTTGCAGAGCTCGATTCATGGGGTCGAAATCCTGCCTTGCGCACAGGCGGTAAAGCGCAAGGAAATGAGGTTTTGCCCGTCCTGGCGGCGATAGTCCATCCGGTCCGGCAACTGGCGGATCAGCATCAGGCCGATGCCGTCGTGCTCAGGATCGGGACACTTCGCATGGCGGCCGGGGTCAAAGGCGGGCCCATGGTCCGCGTAGGTCAGCAGCACCTCACCGTTTCCTGCGCTCAGGCCCAGTTCGATGTCCGGGTCGCGGGGATGGCCGTGCTGCACGGTGTTCAGAAAAAGCTCTTCCGCCACCAGCTGCAGCCGGAGCAGCAATTGTGAGTCGAGTCCCAGCCGCCTGCCGCTATACTCCAGCCAGTCCATGACCGAAGCCAGCTGCGCCTGCTGTGCCGTCACCCGGAAAGTTTCTTTTTTTGCAATTGCGCTGATGGGGAGGAGATACAGACATGATTAAACCACAATGGCTGCTGGCCGCCCTGCTTGCGCTGCCAGCCACCCAGCTGCAGGCCTCCGGGCCGGCCGGAACGGTCAAGCGGGTGACAGGGCAGGTGCAGGTGGAGCGGGGTGCCGAAAAGCTCAAGGCCGAACCGGGCATGGCCCTCTTCGAGGCCGACAAGGTGCGCACCGGCAGCGATGGCGCCGTGGGCATCACCCTCCGCGACGAAACCCTGCTCTCGGCCGGTGCCAACTCCCTGCTCGTGCTCGACAAATTCAGCTTCGACCAGACCACCCACCAGGGCGCCATGCAGGCCAGCCTGAAACGGGGCCGGCTGGCGGTGGCCACCGGCAAGCTCGCCAAGACCTCGCCCCAGACCGTGGAATTCCATACCCCTGCCAGCATCCTCGGGGTGCGGGGCACCGAATTTGCCCTGGAGGTGAATGCCCATGAAACCGAATAAGCTGTTGTTTTCCGTTCTGGCCAGCCTCGGGCTTTCTGCCTGCGTCAGCGAGCGGGTGGTGCTGCTGCCCGAACCCGACGGCAAGCCCAGCGCCCTCGTGATCCGCTCCGGCGGCGAACAGCAGGTGCTCGACCAGCCCTATGCCGCGGCCAAGCGCCAGGGCGGCAGCCTCGCCGCCACCAGCATGCCCGCCCAGGAAGTGCAGGAACGCTTCGGCGCCGTGCTGGCCCAGCTTCCACCCCGCCCAGTGCGTTTCGTCCTCTACTTCCAGGAAGGCAGCACCGAGCTGACGCCCGAATCCCGGCAGCAGTTCCAGGCCCTGCGCCAGGAACTGGCCAGCCGGCCCGTGGCCGAAATGCTCATCGTCGGCCATACGGATACCGTGGGAGACCTGCAGGGCAACGACACCCTCTCCCTGGAGCGGGCCGTGGCCATGCGCGAAGCCCTCAAGACCGAAGGCATCGACGCCAGCGGCGTCGAAGTGGCCGGCCGGGGCGAACGGGAACTGCTGGTGAAGACCGGCGACGACGTTTCCGAACCCCGCAACCGGCGGGTGGAAATCAGCATCCGCTAAATGTCAGACATCATATAGTTCGATGGAGCCTGGTGTGATGAGGCTTGGTGACCGATGAGACTTGACTGAAGGATTGCTCATTCGGACGCTGTAGCCTTTGCTCACCCACTCTGGGAGGGCGTATTCGTCTTTCACCCTTTGGTAGTCCTTCTCGTAGCGTGTGAGACTGACGACGTAGTGGTTGTCTTCGTGCAGATGAGGGGTGAGAACCGTTCCGGCCGATCGACCGCGTTTGACGACGTAGCGAAGTTTTCTCATTTGTTTAGCCTTGGACGAAGCGATGATGGGCTTGGTATGCCGTTTGAAATTGCACTGGTAGCATAGCGGCCGAATATTGGAAATGTCATCACTTCCACCTGCGGTAACAGGGATGACGATTGTGCAACCTCTTTTCTGTAAATTTTCGAGGCGGTGGTCATGACGGCAGGGTTACAGGTTGAGGTTGAGATAGACCTTGCCGGTCATCCATTCGTCGTCGAGTTCGGCGAGCAAAGCGCGCCACTCAACAGCTGTATGGGTTCCACCATTCTTCTTGAGGCGAGCGCTTCGCACCTTGGCGCGCTCGTTGCGGCAATCCATGCATCGATCCCACACGTTGAATCGGGAGCCGCCGCACTTGGTGCAGGTTCTCATGAGGTCTAACGTTTGAGCTCAGGCCGCGGCCCGTCAGGGCCGTCGCGCCTGCAGCGAATGGTTATGCCCTAGCGCTAATTGCTATTTAGGCCATGCTCGCGCGAGCAAAGCGCATTTTTCCAGTGTGATTCCCGGGCTATGACCTGATCCTTTGAAAAGGATAGGTCACAGACCTCGAGAATGGAAAACTGAAAGTTCTGCGAGTAGCTAGACGACTCCCGCTTGAGCAGTGCCCGTAGTTCCTTATTGTTTCCATGCCCTGATAAGGAATACTGACACCACCGAGACCAAATGCCGCCTTCGCCGTAAGCCGAGCCTACATACTGCTTTCCGCTACTCCTATCTACGATGACATAGACCCCGCTGACGCTTGAGAGCGCAGACCTCCATGACTCGAGATTCTGGGAGACAACCACATCGAGCTCTTGTTTCTTCAGCAGAACGTTCTTGTACCCAGGAAAGCTAGCGATGCTCGCCCGCTCCTTCCTAAATTCCACAACGCGGAGAGACTCCCCGCACGTTTCAAACGCCGGATAGCTGTTCCGAAACGACTTTGCGTACCTGACGACGACTCGACCAATCAGATCCTCTTGGCCCGGAACCAACTCGGTTTCGTACTGCCACGCTATTTGAGCCCCTACGCTAACCGTGAGCACCTTATAGATGCCAGCGAATAGCCATGATGCCTTGTCTTCTAACTGAATGAGGCCGAGAACATAGGGGCGGCTGAAATTTCTCTGGGTCTGCTCTTCCTGCCAAGTCTTGAAGCGGCCTTCATAGAAGGCCAGAAGAGGGTCGCTGCCCTGATTCGAGGCGAAATGAATCTTGACGGACTTTTCGTCAATCTCGATTCCCGCTGCGTTCATAAATCCTTTGAGATTCACTGCTCTCTCCATAGGGCATAACGTTTAGCTTGAGGGGCGCGGAGCCGGCTTTTCGGCGGAGCGTCCCTCTCGAAGCGATTGTTGGGCCATTTCGACCACCCACAACCGCAATTGGCTGGGCTGCGGGAAAGTCTGTGGAATTGCAGACAACGAGAATGGAAGCTCTGGCGCAGCGGTAAGCGGCACGTTCATGAGATTTTTGTCTCGGCACATTTCAACTGCGAGTTGTGTATCGTTCTTTCT
>DDKS01000005.1 GCA_002340095.1 Betaproteobacteria bacterium UBA2592 | reverse complement strand
AAACCTCAGTTAAACCACAGAGGCACAGAGACGCCGAGGAAAAACAAAGACTTGTCCTGGAGGGCCTGGTCACTTTCTGGGTGTGCGTGGAAGAAAATGCAAGCCACTGTTTTTTTGAAGCTCTCTGTGTCTTTGTGTCTCTGTGGTGAGGTTTTTAGGTTTAATGAAGTCCCTGCCTAATTACCACCCACCCGTTCCTTTTCGAAGCCCGCAGACCATGGCCCTCATCGAAACCCACGTGGCCGACAGCATCGGCACCCTGACCCTCAATTACAGCATCAAGCACAACACCCTCTCCGAAGCCCTGATCAGCGAAATGAGCCAGGCCCTGGGCGAACTGGAAAAGGATGGGGTACGGGTACTGATCCTGCGCGCCTACCCGGGGGCCAGGGTCTGGTCCGCCGGCCACAATGTGCATGAGCTGCCCCTGGGAGGCCACGACCCCCTGGGCTGGAAGGACCCCCTGCGCCAGATCATCCGGGAAATCGAGTGCTTTCCCACTCCCGTCATCGCCCTGATTGAAGGCAGCGTCTGGGGCGGCGCCTGCGAACTGGTGTTCGCCTGCGACCTGATCGTGGCCACCCCGGAGGCCACCTTTGCCGCCACACCGGCCAAGCTGGGAGTCCCCTACAACGCCTCGGGCCTGCTCACCTTCATGAATGCGGCCACCCCCCAGATCGCCAAGGAGATGCTGTTTACCGGCCGCCCCATCGCCGCCACCCGCCTCGAACGCCTGGGCATCGTCAACCATGTGCTGCCACGGGAAGAAATCGAGAGCTTCGTGCACGCCCTGGCCCAGGACATCAGCCACAACTCCCCCTTGTCCATCGCCGTCATGAAGGAACAAATGCGCATCCTCAATGGCGCCCACAGCCTCTCCCCCGCCGATTTCGAGCGCATGCAGGGGTTGCGACGGGTGGTCTACAACAGTGACGACTACCGCGAAGGCATCCGCGCCTTCAAGGAGAAGCGCAAACCCCTGTTCCGGGGTGAGTGAGGCGCCCCGCCCGGGCCATCCGGATCAGCGCTTGACACAAAATAATAAAATGCTAATATTCATGCATTCCAATCTGCTGATTCAGGAGACCAACATGCTGCGCTTCGACATCGCTCCCGTCTGCTCCAACGCCTATCGCTTCCAGGCCACCATGAGCTTTGCCATTGCCGCCATCTACCTGTTCACCCCCTACAAGTGGGTGGCTTTCCTACTGGCCTTCGGCGGCTTCATCCGGGGCTTTGTATCCCCCCACAAGTGCCTGTCCTACAAGCTGTTCGAAAGCATCACCCGGAAAATGAACTGGACCAAGAAGGTCAATGCCGGCTCCAAGATGTTCGCCGACAAGATCGCCGCCATCGCCGGCCTGGCCATGGGTGTGACCTGGCTTATGGATTCCGGGGTCGGCATGATCCCGGCCACCGCCATCCTGATCTTCGCCTTCATCGACCTGTCCACCGGCTTCTGTGCCGCCTGCTGGGCCTACGCCGCCTGGTACAAGATGAAGGCAGCCTGATCCCTGCTTGAAGCTTTGCATCCTCCCTTGGGCGGTCTTTGGACCGCCCTTCTTTTTTGACACGCCCCCGAGGCTGTAAGGCAGTAAAATTGCCCCTTTCCTCAAAAAACGCCGGAAGACCATGGCCCGCAAGATTCTCGTCACCTCCGCCCTTCCCTACGCCAACGGCTCCATCCACCTGGGCCATCTGGTCGAATACATCCAGACCGACATCTGGGTGCGCTTTCAGAAGATGCGCGGCCACGAGTGCTGGTACGTCTGCGCCGACGACACCCACGGCACGCCCATCATGCTGCGGGCCGAAAAGGAAGGCATCACCCCGGAACAGCTGATCGAGCGGGTGCACGGCGAACACTCCCGCGACTTCTGCGGCTTCCTGATCCATTTCGACAACTACTACAGCACCCACTCCCCCGAAACCCGGGAGTGCGCCAACCTGATCTACGGCCGCCTCAAGGACGCCGGTTTGATCGAAGTACGCACCATCGAGCAGTACTACGACCCGGTCAAGGAGATGTTCCTGCCCGACCGCTTCATCAAGGGCGAGTGCCCCAAGTGTGGCGCCAAGGACCAGTACGGGGACAACTGTGAGGCCTGCGGTGCCGCCTACACCCCCAATGAGCTGAAGCACCCCTACTCCGCCGTCTCCGGCGCCCAGCCGGTGCTGAAGAATTCCGACCACTACTTCTTCAAGCTCTCCGCGCCCCAGTGCCAGGCATTCCTGCGCCGCTGGACCCGGGAGGAAGGCCGCCTGCAGCCCGAGGCCGCCAACAAGATGCAGGAGTGGCTCGGCGCCGAAGGCGAAAACAAGCTCACCGACTGGGACATCTCCCGGGACGCCCCCTACTTCGGCTTCGAGATTCCCGGGGCCCCGGGCAAGTACTTTTACGTCTGGCTCGACGCCCCGATCGGCTACATGGGCTCCTTCAAGAACCTGTGCGCCAGAGAGGGCCTGGATTTCGACGAGTGGTTCAAGCCGGATTCCCAGACCGAGCTGTACCACTTCATCGGCAAGGACATCCTCTACTTCCACGCCCTGTTCTGGCCCGCCGAACTGGCCCACGCCGGTTTCCGCACCCCGAGCCGCATCTTTGCCCACGGCTTCCTGACCGTGGACGGGGCCAAGATGTCCAAGTCCCGGGGCACCTTCATCACCGCCGAAAGCTACCTGGCCCAGGGCCTCAACCCGGAATGGCTGCGCTACTACTTTGCCGGCAAGCTCACCAACACTCTGGAAGACCTGGACCTGAACCTGGATGACTTCGTCGCCCGGGTGAATTCCGACCTGATCGGCAAGTACGTGAACATTGCCAGCCGCGCGGCCGGTTTCATCAGCAAGCGTTTCAACGGCCAGCTGGCTCCCGCCGACGCCAACCTGCCCGCCATCCGGGCGATCCAGGAAGCCGCGCCGCGCATCGCCGAACTCTTTGAAGCCCGGGAATTCGGCAAGGCCATGCGCGAGGTGATGGCCCTGGCCGACGGCGCCAACCAGTACGTAGACAGCGTCAAGCCCTGGGAACTGGCCAAGCAGGAAGGGAAGGAAGCGGAGCTGCACGCCGCCTGCTCCAACAGCCTCAATCTGTTCCGCCTGCTTACCGTGCTGCTCAAACCCGTGCTGCCTGCCGTCGCCGAGAAGGTGGAAGCCTTCCTCAACATCGCGCCGCTCGTCTGGGACGACGCAGGCACCCTGCTCGCGGGCGGCCACACCATCCAGCCCTACCAACACCTGATGACCCGCATCGATCCAAAGCAGGTGGCGGCCCTGGTGGAAGCCAACAAGGCCAGCCTGGCCCCGGCCACAGCCGCTGCCACGCTTCCTGCCAAGAGTCACGGGCACTCCCGGGAACGCCCCGGAGAAAAGCAGCAAAACGAAGCCAAGGCAGCCCAGGCCGCCGCCGAATCCGGCCCGCACATCAGCATCGACGACTTCATGAAGGTGGACCTGCGCGTGGCGAAAATCGTCGAAGCCAGCCACGTGGAAGGAGCTGACAAGCTGGTGCGCCTGATGCTCGACATCGGCGAGGAAAAACCCCGCCAGGTGTTCGCCGGCATCAAGGCGGCCTACGACCCGGCCCAGTTACAGGGCCGCCTGACGGTGATGGTAGCCAACCTGGCACCGCGCAAGATGAAGTTCGGCATGAGCGAAGGCATGGTGCTGGCGGCTTCCGACCCGGAAGGCAGGACCGGCGGCCTGTACATCCTCTCCCCCGACTCGGGCGCCACGCCCGGAATGCGGATCAAGTAAGCCTCCGTAAGTTTCCTGAAAGGCGTGGGGCTTAGGATGCAGGACAAATGAGTTCCACCGCATCCCCCCCTTCCGCCTGCTCAACGCCAGTCTGCTCGGCTACATCCTGGCCGACCTGGCCGGCATGCTATTGATCGCCCTGGGGGGCAGCACCCTGGTGACGGGCTCTCCCCTGCTGTTGCTGGGCGTGCCGCGGACCTTCCTGGGGGCCATCGCCTGCATCGCCGCCGGCTTCATCCTGGTCTTCTGGGCCCTGGCCCGCATTCTGGTTGCCCTCGCCAGCCACGCCCAACTGCGCCAGCAGCAGCACTCCTGACCCACCGTGAAGATTCCGTTCCGCCCCAAGCTGCTGGACTGTCTCCCCGGCTACGGCAAGGCGCAACTGGGCAAGGACATCGCCTCGGGCATCACCGTGGGCGTGCTGGCACTGCCCCTTGCCATGGCCTTCGCCATCGCTTCCGGCGTCTCCCCGGCCTCGGGAATCTGGACCGCCATCGTAGCCGGCTTCATCATTTCCGCCCTGGGTGGTTCCCGGGTCCAGATCGGTGGCCCCACCGGCGCCTTCATTCCCATCGTCTATGGCATTGTCGCCATGTACGGCTTTAGCAACCTGCTCATCGCCACCATGCTGGCAGGCTGCTTCCTGCTGGCCATGGGCATCTTCCGCCTCGGACAACTGATCCGCTTCATCCCGGTATCCGTGGTGATCGGCTTCACCAACGGCATCGCCGTGGTGATCTTCATGGCCCAGATCAAGGATTTCCTCGGCCTGCAGATCGACAGCCTGCCACCCGAATTCTTCGCCAAGCTGAAAACCCTGGCCGCCAGCATCCATTTGATCCACTGGCCGACCCTGACCCTTTCCCTGGCTTCCCTGTTCTTCCTGCTGTTCTACAACCGCATGGCCCAGGTACCGCAGCTAGCCTTCCTGCGCCGCGCCCCCGGCCCCCTGGCGGTCCTGGTGCTGGCCACCGCCACCACCCCCCTGCTTGATCTGCCAGTGGAAACCATTGGCAGCCGCTTCGGCGGCATTCCCCAGGAGCTGCCCGCCTTCGCCCTGCCGACCCTGTCCCTGGAAACCCTGGGGAAACTGATCCCCCCGGCCATCACCATCGCGCTGCTGGGCGCCATCGAGTCCCTGCTCTCGGCCCGGGTGGCCGATACCAGCATCGAAGACCGGCACGATCCCAACCAGGAGCTGATGGCCCAGGGCCTGGCCAACATCGCCGCCCCCCTGTTCGGCGGCTTTGCCGCCACCGGCGCCATCGCCCGCACCGCCACCAACATCCGCTCCGGCGGCCGCACCCCGATTGCCGGCATCGTCCACGCCCTGGTGCTGCTGGCCATGGTGCTGATCCTCGCTCCCCTGGCCAGTTACATTCCCCTGGCAACCCTGTCCGCCATCGTGGTGGTGGTCGCCATCAACATGGGCGAATGGCACGAATTCAAAAAGCTGCGCCGCTTCTCCAACAACTACCGGGCCATCCTGCTCACCACCTTCTTCGTCACGGTGATCTTCGACCTGACCATCGCCGTGGAGCTGGGCATGGCGCTGGCCTGCCTGTTCTTCATCTACCGCATGTCGGAGCTGACCCGGATCGAGCGCCTGCCCCTGAAGGAATACGAACAGGAGCCGGCCTTCCTGTACCCGGACGGCAGCCTGCGCATTGCCGCCTGGCGTCTCTACGGCTCCCTGTTCTTCGGCGCGGCCAACAAGCTCGAAGCCCTGCTCGATCCCCGGGCCGGGCATCCGGAAGTGGTCATCCTCGACATGCAAAGCCTGATCCAGCTCGACACCACCGGCCTCGAAGGTCTGGAAAACCTGCTCAACCAGTTGCACAAACGGGGCTCTACCCTGATCGTGTGCGGTCTCAACTCCCAGCCTGGTTCGCTCCTCTACCGCTCCGGCTTCATCGACCACCTGGGGGACGAGAACGTCTGCATCGACCTCGCGGCAGCCATGACACGGGCCAGCGGCTTGCTTCCACCGTTGCAGGAAGATGAAGTCTGAACGCCTGCATCTGTTCATCTCGGGCCGCGTGCAGGGGGTCGGTTACCGGAGCAGCCTGCAACGGGAAGCCACGGCACGGCATGTGACGGGTTGGGTACGCAATCTGCCCGACGGCCAGGTGGAAGCCCTGGTGTGCGGCAGCGCCTTTGCCCTGGCCTCCCTGCTGGACTGGGCCCATCAGGGCCCCCCCGGCGCCCGGGTCGACGCCATTCACAGCAGCCCGGCGGAAAACGGCCCGACAGAAGGATTCCGGATCCTTCCCGACCCGGGCGCCTAGGCAGGCTGCGCCAGCCCCGGGGCCAGATTGCAGCAGGAGAGCTGGTCAGCCACGACCACCTGGTTGCGCCCACCGCGCTTGGCCTGATAGAGAGCCTCATCGGCGGCTTCCAGCAGGTTTTCCAGACAGCGGGGCTGGCAGTTGTGGCAACTGGCCAGGCCGGCACTGTAGGTCACCCGGAACTCACCGCCGGGAACGGAGAAGGCGATGCGGGCGAAATCCCGGCGGATGGCATCGAGGATTTCCTTGGCCTTTTCCGGCTGGACCCCCACCAGACCCACCACGAACTCTTCGCCGCCATAGCGACCGACGATGTCGCCGCGGCGCAGCCGCTGGCGCAGCAGCCAGGCCAGGCTGCGGATCACCTGATCCCCGACCGGATGACCATGATTGTCGTTGACACTCTTGAAGTGGTCGATGTCGATCATGGCCACCACCACGTTGCGGGCTTCCTGGCGGGACAGCTCCAGGGCGGCAGCGATGGCCTGCTTGGTGCTGGTGTGGTTGAGCAGCCCGGTCAGACTGTCGTTCAGCATGGAACGGCGCAAGGCCCGGTAGCGCTCGATCTTGCTCTTCACCACCGCATTCATCACCACGGGGTTGAAGGGCTTGGTGAGGAAGTGGTCGCCCCCAAGACGCAAGGCGTCCACCTGCAGGGCGATGTCGGTCTCGCCGGACAGGTAGACGATGGGAATGCTGAGAAACTCGTTGTGCTGGCGGATCACCCGCGCCGCCTCGACCCCGGTGCAATAGGGCATGTACATGTCCATCAGGATCAGGTCGGGCTGGAACTGGCGGATCACGCCCAGGGACAAGGAAGGATCATGGATGACCTGGGTAACGATGCCGTTTTCCCGGAGACTGCGGCAGATGGCCATGGCCGCCGTGCGGGAATCCTCCACCACCAGCACCCGGTAGGGATCGTGCTCGACACTGCCGTTGGATTCGAGCACCTGGCCCACCACACGCTGCAGCGGGGTTCCCACCGGCAGGCAGCGATCGGCGCCGGCGCGCAGCGCCTGGTCCAGAGCGAGGAATTCCGGTGGCACCCCGAGGCAGATGATCTGGGCCAGGGGACGGCGTGCGCGCAGCTGGCGCAGGGGTTCGAGCCAGCGGCTCATGGGCTGCCCCCCCAGATCCACCAGGAACAGGCTGTCATCAGCTTCATCCAGGGGGGGGACATCCCAGCCCCCCTTTTCGACCCGCACGCCGAAATAACCGAACTGGGAAATCAGCTCGCCCCAGTGCGCTCCGGCCTCCCCCACCAGTTGCAGACGGTGGGCGCCGGAAATGGCCGGCTCGGCGGTGCAGCCCCGGTCCTGCTCCCGCCGCTCGGGAACCGGCTCGCCGCCGGCAGCGTAATTGCGCAGCAGCTCTCCCACCCGTGCCACGCCCCGCTCCAGCTCCCCCATCGGGCCGCTGGCGATGGGGTGGCTGCTCTCGTCCCCGAACAGGGCCAGCGCCTGTTGCTCCAGCTGACGGCAGGCATGAAGCAGCCCCGTCATGGACTTGTCGATGAGATATTCGGTGAGGCTGTTGAGCAGCAGGGCGAATTCGACGAAGTTGTCGAAGCGAGGCTGGCCCCGGTAACGGGACCAGGCCGCCTGAAGCGCCGTTTCCTTGTGCTGCAGGGCGGGGTTGGCAACCATGATGGCCGGCAGTCTAGCCCGATGACGTACTCATGACAAGAGCGGCCCCGGCAACAGGCAGTGGCTCAGCCATAGATGATTTCCACATGCTCGGGACCCAGCCAATCCTGCAACTCCTGCAGCAGATCGTCGTCGAGGCTGACCCGGTGGGCCGGCCCCAACACCAGCTCGCAACAGGCCTGACGGTTGGAGTAGTGCAGCCGCACCGGCGCCGTGCCCGGAAAGGAGGCCAGGATCACCTTGAGCCGCTGCACGTCGGCCTGGCCATTCAGGCGCAGCAGCAGGTTGCGGGCGAAACGGGCCCGGGCCTCCCCCAGGGTCATCAGCTTGTCCGCCACCACCCGGTTGCCGCCGGAAAAGTCGTCGTAGCTGACCTTGCCTTCCACCACCAGCACCTCATCGGTGATGACCTTGCGCCGCTCGGCCTCGAACAGTTCATTGAAAACCGAAACTTCCACCATGGCACTGCCATCGTCCAACTGAAGGAAGAGCATCTTGCCGCGCCGGGTCATCTGGGTGCGGACCCCCACCACGATGCCCGCCAGCAGGGTTGGCTCCCGGGCCGGTTCGAGCTGGGCCAGGGCACGACGCACGAAGCGGGACAGCTCGCGCCGGACGCTGTCGTAAGGGTGGCCGGAAAAGAAGAAGCCCAGGGCCTGCTTCTCTTGCATCAGCCGCTCCTTGTCGCTCCAGGGCCTGGCCTGGATGTACTGGGGCGCATGGGCCTCGGCGGGCCCGGTATCGAACAGGCTGACCTGCATGGCGTTGCGCTCTGCCTGTTCCGCCGCCTCCATGGCAATGCCAACCGAGGAGAGCAGTTTGTTGCGATCCGGGTCGAGACTGTCGAAAGCACCGGCCCGGATCAGGGCCTCGATGGTGCGGCGATTCACCTGGCGCTTGTCCACCCGCCGGCAGAAATCGAACAGATCCTTGAAGGCCCCGCCCTTGTCCCGGGCCGCCAGGATGACGTTTACCGCCTGCTCCCCAGTGCCCTTGATGGCTCCGAGGCCGTAGCGGATGGTCTGGTGGTCCACCGGCTCGAAACGGTAGGCGGAGGCATTCACGTCCGGGCCCAGCACCTTGATCTTGTTGGCCACGGTGTCTTCGTAGAAGACCTTCACCGTGTCCGTGTTGTCCATGTCCGAAGACAGGGTGGCCGCCATGAAAGCGGCGCAGTGGTGCGCCTTCAACCAGGCGGTGTGGTAGGTGACAACAGCGTAGGCGGCGGTGTGGGACTTGTTGAAGCCGTATTCGGCAAACTTGGTCATCAGGTCGAACAGTTGTTCGGCCAGGGCCGGGTCATAGCCCTTCTTCCGGGCGCCCTCGGCGATGGTCTCCCGGTGCTTGGCCATCTCCTCCGGCTTCTTCTTGCCCATCGCCCGGCGCAGCATGTCGGCGCCGCCCAGGGTATAGCCGCCGATGATCTGGGAGATCTGCATCACCTGTTCCTGGTACACGATCACCCCGTAGGTGGGTTCAAGACAGGGTTTCAGGTCCGGGTGGAAATAGTCGATGGCCTGCAGGCCCTTCTTGCGCAGGATGAAATCGTCCACCATGCCCGAGCCGAGCGGGCCGGGCCGGTAAAGCGCGAGCACGGCGATGATGTCCTCGAAACGATCCGGCGCGAGCTTCTTCAGGAGCTTCTTCATGCCGTCCGATTCGACCTGGAAAATCGCCGTGGTGTTGGCATCCTTGAGGATCTGGTAGGCGGCCGGGTCCTCGAAGCCCAGGCTCATCAGGTCCGGCCTCTTCCCGTCCAGACGCTCCACGTACTTGAGGGCCAGGTCGATGATGGTGAGGTTTCTGAGGCCGAGAAAGTCGAACTTCACCAGGCCGACCTTTTCCACGTCGTCCTTGTCGAACTGGGAGACTGGCGAAGCATCGCTGCCGGTGGCCTGGTAGATCGGGCAGAAATCGGCAATGCGGCCCGGGGCGATCAGCACCCCGCCGGCATGCATCCCCACGTTGCGGGTCAGGTCCTCGAGGCGCCGGGCCAGATCAAACAGCTCCCGGATCGATTCCCCGTCCTGCTCGTCGTTCATCATCTCCTTCAGAGCTGGCTCCTGCTCCAGGGCCTCGGCGAGCGACACGGGCTTGTTCTGCACCACTGGAATCAGCTTGGAAATCCGGTCACACATGGCATAGGGCAGGTCCAGCACCCGACCCACGTCGCGGATCACCGCCTTGGAGGACATAGTCCCGAAAGTGGCGATCTGGGACACGGCATCAGCCCCGTAGCGCTGGCGCACATACTCGATCACCCGCCAGCGGTTGTCCTGGCAGAAATCGATATCGAAGTCGGGCATGGAGACCCGTTCCGGATTCAGGAAGCGCTCGAACAGCAGAGCGTACTGGAGCGGGTCGAGATCGGTGATACCCAGGCTGTAGGCCACCAGCGAACCGGCACCGGAGCCCCGTCCCGGCCCCACCGGCACCCCATTGTTCTTGCCCCAGTTGATGAAGTCCGCCACGATCAGGAAGTAACCGGGAAAGCCCATCTGCACGATGGTGTCGGTTTCGATCTTCAGCCTGGCATCGTATTCGGGGCGCCGCGCGGCCCGCACCGCCGGATCCGGGAACAGTTGCTCCAGGCGTTTCTCCAGTCCCTCCCTGGCCTGCTGTACCAGGTAATCATCCAGACTCATGCCATCGGGTGTGGGGAACTGGGGCAGGAAGTTTTTGCCCAGGGTCATTTCGATGTTGCAGCGCCGGGCGATCTCCACCGTATTTTCCAGCGCCTCGGGCAGGTCGGCGAACAGCTCCGCCATTTCCGCCTGGGTCTTGAAATACTGCTCCTGGGTGAAGGGCCGGGGCCGGCGGGTATCCCCCAGGGTATAGCCCTCGGCGATGCAGACCCGGGCCTCGTGGGCGGTGAAGTCGCCCCGGTCGAGGAACTGGACGGGATGGGTGGCCACCAGGGGCAGCTCCAGCTCGGCAGCCAGATCGGCACTGGCCTGAACCAGGGCTTCCGCCTGGGGCTGGCCATAGCGCTGCACTTCCAGATAAAACGCGCCGGGGAACAAGGCTTCCCAGGCCAGGGCCCGCTCCCGGGCCAGGAGGCGGTTCCCCGTCAGCAGCGCCTCGCCCACGTCGCCCAGATGGGCGCCGGAAAGGGCAATCAGGCCGTCGCAGCCCACCTCGACCAGCCATTCCTTGCGTATCTCGGCTCGGTCACGCCGCTCCACCGTGTAGGCGCGAGTCAGCAGCTCACATAGCTGCAGGTAGCCCTGGCGGTTCCTGACCAGCAGCAGCAGGCGGTAAGGCCGGTCCGGCTCATCAGGATTGGCGACCCAGCAATCGGCCCCGGCGATGGGCTTGACCCCCTTGCCCCGGGCGCCAGTGTAGAACTTGACCAGGCCAAACAGGTTCATCAGATCGGTGAGGGCCAGGGCCGGCATGCCATCCCCGGCGGCCCGCTGCACCGCATCGCCGATGCGCAGGATGCCGTCAGTGATGGAGTACTCGCTGTGAACGCGCAGATGAATGAATTGGGGATCGGTCATGGGCAGGGTTTCCGGGGAGGCGGCATTTTACCCCGGCCGCAGGGCAACATAGAATGCACGGTCCTTCTTTATCCCCAGCGGGGCTTCCATGGCCGGAGCCAGCCTGCCCGCCGCCCCCCTGCGGGCCCTGACCTTGCCGCAGCGGCGGCCCGGCCCGGCCCGCCTGAGCCCCGCTCCCGCCAAAGCGTCTGCCGCTTGCCCGCACCTGCCGCCACGCTTAACATTGCCCCCTTTGCCTCCGGGGCTTTCCCCTGCCGGTCAATGCCCGCCCTGCATCGCTTCAGTTCCCGCCCCGCCGCCCCCCTCTCCTTTGCCGTCTGGGCCGGGATTTTCCTGCTGTCCGCGCTGCTGCTCTGCCTGGGCACCTGGGAGCCCACCGCCCTGACCGGCAAGGACGAATATTTCCTGGGCCTGCGCACTCCGATGGAAATGATGGCCCGGCAGGAATGGCTGGTACCTTTCCTGGACGGGGCGCCGCGCATCCGCAAACCGCCGCTGCTCTACTGGCTGGCCCGCCTCAGCTACGAAACCTTCGGCATCTCCTTGTTCAGCGCCCGGCTGGTCACGGTGCTGGCCGGCGCCTTGCTGGTGGTGGCCACCGTGGGCATCGGCCGCCGCCTGCTGGGAGACAATGGCACCGCCCTGTTCGCCGGTGCCATCCTGCTCGGCTCTCTAGGCATGAACACCGAAGCCCGCCGGCTGATGCTCGACATTCCGGTGGCAGCCTGTTCCGCCCTCGCTTTCTGGGCCTTTCTCAGGTGGCACGAGGACCTGCGCTGGCACTGGCTGTGCCTGACCGCCCTGCTGTTGGGCGCCGGCTTCCTGATCAAGGGCCCCATCGTCGCCCTGGTGTGCGGCGGCGGCATGATCGGACTGATGGCCACGCAACGCTTTCCCTGGCAGGCGCTCCTGCAGCGCTGGCCTGCGGCGCTGGGCAGCCTCCTGCTGTTGCTGGCGGTGGCCCTGCCCTGGTTCCTGCTGGTGCGCCACCTGCACCCGGAAGCCGCCGCCCTGGCCTACGCCGATGAAATGGAAGCCCGGCAGCTGGCCAACCTTTCCCTGGACATGCTGCCCGGCCTGTTCCAGATCGCCCTGCCCTGGTCCTTCGTAGCCCTGGCCCTGATCTGGCGGGGCCGGGAGGCAATCCGGCGCCAGGCCGGGGAAGACCGCCTGCTGCTGGTCTGGCTCCTGGCCACCTGCCTACCCTTCCTGCTGGTGCGCACCTTCGACCGCTATCTGGTCGGTTCCCTGGTCCCCCTGGCCCTGCTGCTGGCCTGGCAACTGCGGCAGGCGGAATATCTGCCCCCCTGGCCTGCGCGCCTGGGTATGGGCATTGCCGTCCTCTTCGGTGGCCTGTTGGCGGCCTTCACCTGGCGCTTTCAGCTAGGCGGCTGGTATTTCTGGCTACCGGCAGCCCTCTACCTGGCCTGGGCCTGGGGCACCCCCAGGCGTCAGCGCCTGCATTGGGTCGCCGCCCCCCTGCTGTACTGGACCGCCCTGCTCTGGGGACTCTTCCCGGCCATCGGCGTCAACGCCGTGCCGCCCCAGGTGCAGGAACTGGGACGCACCCGCAGCATTGCCATGTTTGACGGTCCTCAGCCTGCTCTGCTGCCCATTCTCAGCGCCCGGCCGCTGCAGCACTGGCCCCGGGTCGATGCCGTACAGGCCGTGGCCCTGATGCAGGCTGACGGCCTGGTGTTCGTCGAAAACGACGACCTGCCCCGGCTGGAACGGCAACTGGCGGAGGCGGGACTGGCCGCCCGGATCGAAGGCGAATACCAGGTGCTCGCCAGCGCTGGCTCGGGTCTGCGCTTCATCCGCAAAGGGGCCGGGCTCGCCGACTGGCAGCAGGCCTGGCAGCACCGCGACCTGTCGCCCCTGATGACCCGCGTCCGGTGGCTGAGCCTGATGCCGGCCCCATCCGCTCCGACCGCGCCATGACACGAGCGGCCAGACCCCACCTCGCCCTGGCGCTTGCCCTGCTGGCCCTGGGCTGGACAGCCTGGCACGCGCCCCGGCCGGAGGCGCCGGCCTTTGTACCGCCCCCGGCCAGGTCCGTCGGTGCTGCCGAGCCCCGTTTCACCACCCGCCTGCTGCCCCTGGCCGCCCCCTCTGCCCATGCCTCGACCCTGGCCGAACTGGCCGACGGCACCCTGCTGGCGGCCTGGTTCGCAGGCTCCCGGGAAGGGGCGGACGATGTGGCCATCTACCTGAGCCGCCTGGAGCCTTCGGGCTGGAGCCCGCCCCGGGCCATTGCCACCCGCGAGCAGACCGCCCGGGAACTGCGGCGCCACCTGCGCAAGCTCGGCAACCCGGTCCTGCACGTGGACCCGGCAGGCCGGCTGCACCTGTTCTTCGTCAGCGTCTCCCTCGGAGGCTGGGCCGGGTCTTCCATCAACCACAAGTTTTCCGACGACGGCGGCGAGCACTGGAGCCCGGCCCGGAAACTGACCACCACCCCCTTCCTCAACATCAGCACCCTGGTGCGCAACCCGCCCCTGATGCTCCAGGATGGCGGCCTGGGACTGCCGGTTTATCACGAGTTCGTCGTCAAACACGGGGAATGGCTGCGCCTGGACGCTTCGGGCCGGATCACGGACAAGGTGCGCATGCCCCATGCGCGGGACACCCTACAGCCGGCTGTGGTAGCCCTCGACGCGGAGCAGGCCCTCGCTCTGCTGCGGGATGCGGGCCCGGGCCCCGGGCGGGTGCAGGTGGCGCGCAGCGCTGACGCCGGGCGGCACTGGCAGATGGCCCCGGCCCTGCCTATCCCCCATTCCAATGCCTCGATGGCCCTGCTGCGCCTGGGGGATGGCAGCCTGCTCATGGCCGGCAACCCGGGCAGCGGCCGCGCCAGCCTGCTGCTCTACCGCTCCCGGGACGCCGGCCGCAGCTGGCAGGCCCTGGGGGCCGTGGAGACTGGCCAGATCAGGAACGGCCGGGAGCCGGAATTCTCCTACCCCGCCCTGATCCAGGCCCGCAACGGCGACATCCATCTGTCCTACACCTGGCTGCGCCAGGGCATCCGGCACGTGGTCTTCAATACCGCCTGGCTCGAAACCCGGGAACGGGAGGGCGGGCGCGAGCCCGCCCTCCCGCCTGCGGAGGGCAGCCCATGATGCCGGCGGAACTGTTCGGCTGGTTGGCCCAGGGATGCCTGAGTGCCGCCCTGGGCGCCCTGCTGGCGCGGCGCCTGCGGCCGCGGCTGGCCCTGCCCCTGACCCTGGCTGCCGGCAGCCTGGCCTTCCTGCCCCTGCCGGAGATCGGCAGTCTGGCAGCCTGGCTGCACGGAGTGTTCGGCGCCCCGTCCATGACCCTGGTGCAGCTGGCCCTGCTCACCTGCCTGGGCCGCCCCCTGCCGCCGGCCCCCGGCCCGCGGACCGGCGCCGCCCTGCTCGCCCTGGGCATCGGCTTCCACCTGGCGGCCCTGGGCCTGGGGCCCGTGGACCCCTATGGCTGGGGCTTTCAGCCCCTGCCACTGCTGGCCGCCCTGCTGCCGCTGCTGGTCCTGCTCTATCTGCGCCGCCAGGGAGCCTGGCTGGGGCTGCTCACGGGAAACCTGCTGGCTTACACTGTCGGCCTGTATGCCAATCTCTGGAACGCCCTGCTGGACCCGATCCTCGTACTGATCCTGGCCTTTCATCTGGCCCGAAGGAAATCTTCATGACCGCTGCCGTACCCGCCATTTCCGTCGTGATTCCCATCTACAACGAAGCCGAGAATCTGCCCGATCTGGTGGCCCGGGTCGGGGATGCCCTGGAGCGCACCGGCAAGCCCTTCGAACTGATCTGCGTCGATGACGGCTCCCGGGACGATTCGGCGCACATCCTGGCGGAGCTGGCAGAACGGACCCCGTGGCTGCGGCCCCGCTTCCTGATCCGCAATTACGGCCAGACGGCCGCCCTGCAGGCCGGCTTCGACGTGGCCCGGGGCCAGTACATCGTCACCCTGGACGGGGATTTGCAGAACGACCCGGACGACATCCCCGCCCTGATCGAGCAGATGGACAACAGCCCCCAGATCGACATGATCTCCGGCTGGCGCAAGGCCCGCCAGGATGCGGCCCTGTCCCGCAAGCTGCCCTCGATGATCGCCAACCGGCTGATTTCCAAGGTGACCGGGGTGCGCCTGCACGACTACGGCTGCGCCCTCAAGGTGTACCGGCGGGAAATCATCGAGCGCATCCAGCTCTACGGGGAACTGCACCGCTTCATTCCCACCCTGGCGGCCGAAGCCGGCGCCCGCATCGTCGAGGTGCCGGTGCGGCACCACGCCCGGACCCGGGGTACCTCCAAGTACGGCATCGACCGGACCTTCCGGGTCGCCCTGGACCTGCTGCTCATCAAGTTCCTGATGCGCTACCTGCACCGCCCCTTGCACGCCTTCGGCGGCATCGGCCTGTGGCTGCTGACCCCCGGGGCCCTCTCCCTGGCCTGGCTCGGGGCGTTGAAGCTGATGGGGGAATCCATCGGTGGACGCCCCCTGCTGCTGGTCGCCATCATGCTCTGCCTGATGGGGGTGCAACTGATCGCCATCGGCGTACTCGGGGAAATCCTGATCCGGGTCTACCACGAACCCAAGGGCCGGGAACTCTATCGGGTCCAGGACGGCCCGAGGCCCCGTGCCCCGGACGCGGGCGACGCCCGCTCCGGCCCATCCGGAGGCTGATTCCATGGACACGCTGACCCTGGTGGGCCTGCTGGCCCTGGCCGTTGCCCTGGTGATCGGGGCCCTGCGTCACTTCGCCGCCTCCCAGCCCGACCGTCGTGAAGCAGCCGTGCCCGCCCCTCGGGAAAGCCGGCCCCAAAGCGGCTACACGGAGGCGAAAACCCGCTTCGTGGAGCCGCCGAGCCGCAGCCCCTTCCAACTGCTCAACAGCACCGAGCAGGTGCTGTACCACCGCCTGCGCGAAGCGATGCCCAACATGATCATCTTCGCCCAGGTGGGCATGGCCCAACTGGCCCAGCTGCGTGGCCGCAAGGCGGTAGACGAGCTGCGCGCCGTGCTGGGCCGCGGCGTGGATTTCATCGTCTGCCGTGACGATTTCGCCATCCTGGCCGCCATCGAATTGACCTGGCCAGCCCCCGAAGGCTATGACCGGCCCGATCCGGAAACTGCCAAGCGCGAGGCTCTGGAAAAACTGGGTATTCCCCTGATCGTGTTCCGTCCCAACCAACTGCCGGATCCGGAGACCATCAGCCGGGAGATCGCCGAGGCCATCGTGCGCCGCAACCACCTGGAAAGCGAGCGGCTGCGCCGGCAGGGTGGCCCCCTGTCCCGGAGTTCCTGCTTCTGACCTCCGGCTCAGGCCACGAGGGCCTGGGCAATCAGCTGGCGGATGCTCCTGGCCTCGAAGGGCTTGTCGCAGATGGCCGAAACCCCGGCCTTTTCCACGGCGGCGAGGCGGCCCTGGTCGTGCTCGCTGGTGATCATCAGGATGGGCACCGAAGCCTGCCAGCTCTGGGTGCGGATGTATTCCACCAGGGCCTGCCCATCCATTTCCGGCATGTTGTAGTCGGTGAGCACCAGGTCCACCATGGTATCGGCCAGTCGGGTCACGGCCTCCCGGCCGTTTTCCGCCTCGATGATCTCGCCGACCCCCATTTCCTCGAGCAGTCGCCGGATGTGGCGCCGGGAGGCGTGGCTGTCGTCCACCAGGAGGACGCGCAAATTTTCCACTTCCTCCGGATCGAAGGGCGCCTCCGGACTGAGCAGGTCGATGGCGTTCTGCAGGGCGCGGGCCAGCTGGGCTTCACTGAAGGGCTTGGACACGATGCAGCAGGCGCCGGACTGGCGCACGGGTTCGAGCATCTGCGGCCGGGTCTCGCTCGAGATCAGCACGAAGGGGACGCGCTCCAGGTCCGGGTCGTCGCGCATCATGCGCACCAGTTCGGTCCCCGGCATGTCCGGTAGGTAAAGGCTGCTGATCACGACGCTGGGCCGTATCTCGCCCATGGCGGCAAGGGCATCGTCCCCCCGCTCCCGGTGCACCACCCGGCCCGCCCCCAGGTGTTCGAGCATCCGCCGGATCAGCTGGGACTGCATCTGGGAAGGCTCCACCAGCAAAACATGCAGATCATGCATCGATAAATTCACGCTTCCAGTCCTTTCTCCACGTCGTCGGTGCAGGGGCAAGATCAGGCCCGCAGGCGCAGCAGCTGTTCGGCCACCCGCTGCCCCAGCCGGGCCGCCGTCTTCAGGTCCGATTCGAGCATGGCGTCGGCCCCCTGGTCCGCATTGGCCTGGGCCATGGCGCCCGAGGAACAGCCCAGGCGGTTCAGGTCGTTGACCGAGCCCTGGCTGGAGTTGTTGCCGGGCAGGATGTCCAGACTGACCCAGATCATGCCGTGCTGGCAAGCCAGGATCATCAGCTGGATCAGGGTATTGAGCTTGTCCCCGGACTGGGAGGCGGATGTGGTGAAACCCGCCGCCAGCTTGTCTTTCCAGGTCTGGGCAAACCAGCGCTTGCTGGAGGCATCCATGAACTCCTTGAACCGGGCCGAAGCGCTGCCCATGTAGGTGGGCGCGCCGAAGATGATGGCGTCGGCGGCATCCAGTTCCGCCCAGGCCGCCTCATCCAGCCCGGTGACGTCGTAGAGTTTGGCCTCCACCCCCGCGACGGAACCAGCCCCTTCGAGGACGGCGCGGGCCTGACGGGCCGTATGACCGTAACCGCTATGGTAGGCAATGGCGATTTTCTTCATGCGAGTCTCCATGTCGATGGGTGGGGACCGGGCTGCCGCCGGACGCCGGTCCGCCTGATGTTTTTGCCGGGTTGCGCGGCACAATACAAGGGGGACAGGATACGCGAAGCCGGATGATTTGGGGCACCCGGCAGCACGGCAGCCCCTGCCCTGAACCGAGGCGCAAGACTCTCCCCCGGGGGCTTCGGCCCAGCCCTATAATGGACCCCACATTTTCCTGTGCGGAGGCGGACTTGGACGCCCTGTTGCTGCTGGCCATCATCACCGTGGCCATCGTGCTGCTGTTCGATTACACCAACGGCTTTCACGATGCGGCCAACATCGTCGCCACGGTCATTGCCTCCCGCGCCATGACGCCGGCCCAGGCCGTGATCCTGGTGGGGATCTTCGAATTCCTCGGCCCCCTGCTCGGGGGCACGGCGGTAGCCAATACCATCGGCTCCTTCGTCCAGCTGGGCGGGGTGCCGCCGCTCCTGTCCCTGGCGGTGATCCTGTGCGGCCTGTTGGGAGCCATCCTCTGGAATTTCATCACCTGGTGGAAAGGCATTCCCTCCTCGTCCTCCCACGCCCTGGTCGGTGGTCTGACCGGGGCGGTAGTGGTGTCGGTGGGGAGCGACCATGTGCTCTGGGGCTTCGCCGAGCTGCTCGAAGGCCGCATCACCGGCATCGTCAAGGTGCTGGCGGCGCTTATCCTCTCGCCCCTGGCCGGTTTCTGGGCCGGCTACCTGATCCACCGCCTGATGCACGCCCTGCTCCGGGCCGCCCGGCCCGCCGCCAATTCCGGTCTGAAACTGGCCCAGTACGCCACCGCCGCCGGCCTGGCCTTCTCCCACGGGGCCAACGACGCCCAGAAGAGCATGGGCATCCTCACCCTGGTGCTGCTGCTGGGGGGCTTCATTCCCGAATTCCAGGTACCGTTCTGGGTAATGCTGGCCTGTGCCTGTGCCATCACCCTCGGCATCCTGTCGGGTGGCTGGCGCATCGTGCGCACCCTGGGCTTCGCCATCTACCGGGTGCGCCCCATCCACGCCCTGGATTCCCAGCTGACTTCCGGCGCCGTGATCTTTGCCGCCTCGATGGTCGGCGCCCCGGTGTCCACCACCCACGTGGTGGCCACCTCCATCATGGGCATCGGCGCCTCGGAGCGGCCCCGCTCGGTGCGCTGGTCCAAGGCCAGCGACATTGTCACGACCTGGATCATCACCATTCCGGGTTCGGCCTGCATCGCCATCCTCGCCTACGCCCTGGTCAACCTCTTCCTCAAACCCGCCGGATAGCCGGGAGCCATTCATGGACGACAATTCCCCTTCCATCTTCCGCCGCCTCTACAACCGGGTCTTCCCCAAGATGCCGGATTTCTTCACCCTGCTGTCCGAGCAGTGCATCCAGGTGGCCCACACGGCGGGCCTGCTGGTGGAATTCATGGAAACGGCGTCCCCCAGCATTGGCCAGCAGATTCGCCAGGACGAACACGAGGCGGACCGCATCAAGGTGCGCAACCTGCACACCCTGAACGAGGCCTTCTCGACCCCCATCGACCGGGAGGATATCTACCGCGCCATCGTGGATCTGGACGAGGTGGTGAACTACTGCAAGACCACCGTGAGCGAGATGGACGTGCTGGGCGTGACGCCCGACAAACACACCCTGGAAATGGCCATGCACCTGAAGATGGGCATGGATGCCCTGGTGATCGGTTACAGCAAGCTGGGCAAGCTGCCTTATTCGGCCGCCGAGGACGCGGATACGGCCAGAAAGGCGGAGCGCAAGGTGGAAAAGGCTTACCGCCGGGCCCTGGCCGACCTGTTCCAGGGCGATGACTACATCAACATGTTCAAGCGGCGGGAAATCTACCGCCACCTCTCCAACGCCGCCGACCGCATGGCCAACTGCGCCAACACCCTGCACGACATCGTGGTGAAGATCTGCTGAGGCCGGCCGGAAAGCCGGCCCCGAGCACCGGAAAGCCGGGGCTCAGTCCTCCACGGAGAAGGGCTTGCCGCCTTGCGCGGCCATGACGGCCACCCGGGCCACCAGTTCGTCCCGGCCCGAGAACGCCACCCGGCTGATCTCCGGCTCGGCGAACAGGGCCTGCAAGGCCGCCTCATCCCCCTGCACCAGGTTGACGACTCCGGCCGGCAGGCCCACCCGGGCCGACAGCTCGACCAGGGCGTAGACCGCCCCGGGCGTCCTGGGGCTGGGCTTGAGCACCACCGTGCCACCGGCCCGCAGGATCGGCGCCAGCAGGGAAGCCGCCCTTGCCAGGGGTGCCGTGTCGTCCCAGGCCAGCCCCACCACCTGGCCGGCATCCTCCGGCAGGCCGATCCCGGCGCCCAGGGCCGCCAGCGCGGCCTCGACCTCGGCCAGGGCCTGGGCTTCATCCTTGCCGGTCTCCTGGCGCACCAGCTTGGCAAAATGCCCCGTGTATTGCTCCAGCCCTGCCGCCCAGGCCTGCAGCAGTTCCTGGCGGGCGCTGCTCTCCCGGGCGGCCCAGGCGGGAGCCGCCGCCCGGGCCGCCCGGGCGGCCTCGGCCACCTCTTCCGCACCGCACAACGGCGTGCGGCGCAGGGCCGCACCGGTCTGGGCATCGCAGACTTCGTAAAAAGCCGGCGCCATGGTCAGAAATGCCCGGCCATTGATCCACAGGGGCAGGGCCGGCGGGCCGTCGGGACTCAACATCATCTTGAATGCGCTCCAATGCTAGAATACTGCGGTGCACAACCGGGCCCACGGGCCCGATTTACGAAAAAGGGGCATGTTAGCCCCAAGCCGGATTGAACGGAAGCCAAGCAGCGTGTCTGAAGCCCCCAAGAATTCCATCCAGGTCATCGAGCGCATGATGGCACTGCTCGATGTCCTCGCCGAATCCCCCGATCCCGTCAGCCTCAAGACCTTGGCCCAGCGTACCGGGCTGCACCCCTCGACGGCCCACCGCATCCTGGCCTCGCTGACCAGCAGCCGCTTCGTACAGCGCCCGGATGCCGGCAGCTATCAGCTTGGCATCCGTCTGCTGGAACTGGGCAACCTGGTGAAGAGCCGCATCCACCTGCGCCAGCTGGCCCTGCCCTTCATGCAGCAACTCCATGAAAGGATCGGGGAAAGCGTTAACCTGGGTATCCGCCACGAGGATGAGATCATCTACATCGAACGGACCTCGGCGGGCCGCTCCTTGGTGCGGGTGGTGTATCTGGTGGGCGGCCGCGCTCCCCTGCACCTGACCTCGGTGGGCAAGCTGTTCCTGGCCGAGGACCCGCCCGAGGCGGTGCGCGACTACGCCCGACGCACCGGCCTGCCAGGCAAGACCGCCCACTCCCTGGTGACGCTGGCGGCCCTGGAGAAGGACTTAGAACGCATCCGCCGCCATCAGGTCGGCTTCGATGCCGAAGAGGCCGAGGTGGGCTTGAAATGCGTGGCCGCCCCGATCCGCGACGACGAGGGCAAGCTGGTGGCCGGCCTGTCCGTTTCGGCACCGACCGAACGGCACCAGGAAGGCTGGCCCGCTCTGGTCCGGGAAACCGCCGACGCCATCTCGCAAGCCCTCGGCTACCGGCCCGGCCCGCGCTGAGCGTGGCGCGGCAAAGCAGGGCCCCCTGCTGCCCGGGCGCACCGCAAAAAAAACGCGGCCCGGGGCCGCGTCCTCCTCATGTACGGACTTCAGCCTTGTCAGGCGCCGGTGTTCCGGTAGCCGACCCCGGCACTTTCCATCCAGCGCTTGATGCGGTTTGCATCGCCCACCCGGGTCATCTTGCCATTGGAATCGAGCAGCACCATCACCACGGGCCTGTCCGCCACCCAGGTCTGCATCACCAGACAACGCCCGGCCTCGGAGATGTAGCCGGTCTTGGACAGGCCGATCTGCCATTCGGGATTCTTCACCAGGGCATTGGTATTGGTGAAATCGAGGATGCGGTGTCCCAGATCGACCCGGGCTTCGGCCATGGTGGAATACTCGCGGATCTTGGGGTACTGGTGGGCCGCGGCCACCATGCGGGCCAGATCCCGGGCCGTGGAAACGTTGTTGGCCGACAAGCCGGTGGGTTCCTCGAAACGGGTATGGGTCATGCCCAGGGCCAAGGCCTTGCGGTTCATGGCGGCGACAAATGCTCGCAGACCACCAGGGAAGTTCCGCCCCAGGGCATTGGCTGCCCGGTTTTCCGAGGACATCAGGGCCAGCAGGAGCGCCGTGTCACGGGTCATGGCCGACCCCACCTGGAGACGGGAGCGAGTCCCCTTGAGGTAGTCCACGTCTTCGTCGGTGATGCTGATGACCTCGTTCAGATCCAGCCCCGCATCGAGGACGACCATGGCAGTCATGAGCTTGGAAATGGAGGCGATGGGCACCACGAGACCGGCATTCTTTTCCAGCAGCGGAGTACCGCTGTGCTGATCCAGGACCAACACCGACGCGGAACCCAGGGCCGGGTTGCCGCCGGTCCAGTCATCGGACGGGGAGGAAACCTTGCGGACTTGGGACTGACTGGCGGCAAACTGCTGCTTGCGTGCCGCCGGCCGGGCAGCCTGGACCGGTTTCTTGCCCGGCTTGGCGGCGGACTTGGCCGCCGGGGCCTTCCTGGCAGCGGTTTTCTTGGCCTGCTGCTTCTGGGCGGCAGCGGTCTTGCCGGATTGCCGCTGTTCTGCGGCTATCGCACCAGCTCCCGTTCCCAGAGCCGTCAGGGCACAAACCAGCAAAGTAATGGTGAATTTCTTCATGGGCCTCCCCTGATTGGCGGGCAATTCTAGCTCAGTTTATCAGCAGAGGATATAAAATCAATGAAAATAAGTAGATAGCCGCTGAATCTGGAGTCGATTCTAGGTCGCGCCTGGCGCAGACCATGGCAGGACCGGGGTGGCGGGAGCGCCACCCCGGCACGGGCAAGCATCCCGCGCACCGAACCTGGTTCAGTTGCGCGCCGCATCCACCACGGTCAGGGCCGTCATGTTGACGATCCGGCGCACGGTGGACGTGGGCGTGAGGATATGCACCGGCTTCGCCGCTCCCAGCAAGATGGGACCGACGGTGAGATTGTCGCCGGCAGCGGTCTTGAGCAGGTTGAAGGAAATGTTGGCGGCATCGAGGGTGGGCATCACCAGCAGGTTGGCGGCCCCCCTGAGCCGGGAGTTGGGGAAGACGGCCAGACGGATCTGCTCGTCCAGGGCGGCATCTCCGTGCATTTCCCCTTCCACTTCCAGCTCCGGCGCCCGGGCGTTGAGCAGGGCGAGCACCTGGCGCATCTTGATGGAGGTGGGCGTGTCTTCGCTGCCGAAGGTGGAGTGGGAAAGCAGGGCCACCTTGGGCTGGATGCCGAACTTGCGAATCTCGTCACAGGCCAGCAGAGTCATCTCGGCCAGCTGCTCGGCGCTGGGGTCGTAATTGACGTAGGTGTCGGCAATGAAAACGGTGCGGCCGGGCAGCATGAGCATGTTCATGGTGGCGTAATTGCTGACGCCGGGCGCGGTGCCGATGATGTGTTCGACGTAATCCCGGTGCAGGTCATGGCGGCCGAAAGTGCCACAGATGAGCCCGTCCGCATGGCCCAGGCGCACCATCAGCGCCCCGTACAGGGTTGCCCGGCGGCGGATCTCGCGGCGCGCATAGTCGGGCGCGACCCCTTTGCGCTCCATCATGCCATGGTAGGTGCGCCAGAATTCCTCGAAATGGTCTTGGAAGAAGCGGGATTCTGGGTGCACCACCTCGAAATCATGCCCTTCCTTGAGACGCAGCCCGGCTGCACGGATCTTGTGCTGGATTTCGGCAGGCCGGCCGATGAGGATGGGCAGGGCGAGTCCTTCATCGCGCACGACCTGAACGGCACGCAGCACCCGTTCGTCCTCCCCTTCCGCATAGACGATGCGTTTGGGCGCCGCCTTGGCCTGGGCGAACACGGGCTTCATGATCAGGCCCGAGTGATAGACGAACTCATTGAGACTCTGCAGATAGGCGGACCAGTCGCTGATGGGCCGGGTGGCAACGCCGGAATCCATGGCAGCCCGGGCCACCGCCGGGGCGATCTTGACGATCAGGCGGGGATCGAAGGGCTTGGGGATCAGGTATTCGGGGCCGAAGGCAGAAACCTTTTCACCATAAGCTGCCGCCACCACCTCGCTCTGCTCGGCCCGGGCCAGTTCGGCGATGGCCCGGACGGCGGCCAGCTTCATTGCCTCGGTGATGGTGGTGGCGCCCACGTCCAGGGCGCCCCGGAAGATGAAGGGGAAGCACAGAACATTGTTCACCTGGTTCGGGTAGTCGGAGCGGCCCGTGGCGATGATGGCATCATCGCGCACGGCACGCACCTGCTCGGGCAGGATTTCCGGATTGGGGTTGGCCAGCGCCAGGATCATCGGCCTGGCCGCCATCTTCGCGACCATTTCCGGCTTGAGCACGCCACCGGCCGAAAGCCCCAGGAACACGTCGGCCCCCTCGATCACATCGGCCAGGGTGCGGGCGTCCGTCTTCTTGGCGTAGCGTGCCTTGATCTCGTCCATCTCCTCGACCCGGCCCTCATACACCACCCCCTTGATGTCGGTGACCCAGATGTTCTCCACCGGCACCCCGAGCATCACCAGCAGGTCAAGACAAGCGAGCGCCGCCGCACCGGCGCCCGAGGTCACCAGCTTGACCTGCTTCAGGTCCTTGCCCAGCAGGGTCAGGCCGTTCAGGATGGCAGCGCCCACCACGATGGCGGTACCGTGCTGGTCGTCGTGGAAGACGGGTATCTTCATGCGTTCCCTGCACTTCTTCTCGATGTAGAAGCACTCGGGGGCCTTGATGTCCTCCAGGTTGATACCGCCAAAAGTGGGTTCCAGGGCGACGATCATGTCGACCAGCCGGTCCGGGTCCCGCTCGGCGATCTCCAGATCGAACACGTCGATGTTGGCGAACTTCTTGAACAGCACCCCCTTGCCTTCCATCACCGGTTTGGCCGCCAGGGGGCCGATGTTGCCGAGGCCCAGCACCGCCGTGCCGTTGGTGATGACCCCCACCAGGTTGGCCCGGGCGGTCAGGGTCGACACCTCGGCGGGATCGGCGACGATCTCCTCGCAGGCGGCCGCCACCCCGGGAGAATAGGCCATGGACAGGTCATACTGGTTGGTGAGCTGCTTGGTGGGCAGGACCGCAATCTTCCCCGGCCGGGGATGACGGTGGTAATAGAGAGCGGCGTTGCGCAACTGTTGCTTGTCCATGGATCCTGTCTCGTATTGTGAAAATAAGTTTTGATTAGCGAGAAGATTCTAGCATGTCAGTCCAGCCTTCCGCTGCTTCGGAAAGCCCGTAGTCCCGCTCCGGGAAAGCAAAGTCAAGTTTTTGTTTCCAGGCGGTTATGGCATAATTACGGGCTTTCCTGCCGACGGCCGACTGGACCCCCCCCGAGAAAGCCCAGCGACCGGCGCGGAGAACGGTTCGGACCCGCCATGCAACACCATGCATCACCTTGAGGGCCCATTTTCCTGCTGATTCTGATCTTGAAGAGAGATTGATATGACCGCACCGTTGAATGCTCCCGCCTACGTCAAAAATGAGCGCCTGAAACAATGGGTTGCCCAAATCGCTGAGCTGACCCAGCCGGATCGGATCTACTGGGCCGATGGCTCCCAGGAAGAATATGATCGTCTGTGCGCCGAAATGGTCAAGGCCGGCACCCTGATCAAACTGAACGAGCAGAAACGCCCCAACTCCTACCTCGCCTTCTCCGACCCCTCCGACGTGGCCCGGGTCGAGGACCGCACCTTCATCTGTTCCGAGAAGAAGGAAGACGCCGGCCCCACCAACAACTGGGAAGACCCGAAGAAGATGCGCGAGACCCTCAACGGCCTGTTCAAGGGCTGCATGAAGGGCCGCACCCTGTACGTGATCCCCTTCTCCATGGGCCCCCTGGGCTCCCCCATCGCCCACATCGGTGTCGAGCTTTCCGATTCCCCCTACGTGGTGGTCAACATGCGCACCATGACCCGCATGGGCAAGGCCGTGTATGACGTGATCGGCAGCGACGGCGAATTCGTGCCCTGCGTGCACACCGTGGGCGCCCCCCTGGAACCCGGTCAGCAGGACGTGAAGTGGCCCTGCAACCCCACCACCAAGTACATCGTGCATTTCCCCGAAACCCGGGAAATCTGGTCCTACGGCTCCGGCTACGGCGGCAACGCCCTGCTCGGCAAGAAGTGCTTCGCGCTCCGCATCGCCTCCACCATGGCCCGGGACCAGGGCTGGCTGGCCGAACACATGCTGATCCTGGGCGTGGAATCCCCCGAGGGCGAGAAGACCTATGTGGCGGCCGCCTTCCCGTCCGCCTGCGGCAAGACCAACTTCGCCATGCTGATCCCGCCCAAGTCCTTCAACGGCTGGAAGATCACCACCATCGGCGACGACATCGCCTGGATCAAGCCGCGTGTCGACAAGGACGGCGTCACCCGCTTCTACGCCATCAACCCCGAAGCCGGCTTCTTCGGCGTCGCGCCCGGCACCAGCGAGAAAACCAACTACAACGCCCTGGCCACGCTCAAGGAAAACATCATCTTCACCAACGTGGCCCTCACCGACGATGGTGACGTGTGGTGGGAAGGCCTCACCAAGGAGCCCCCCGCGCATCTGATCGACTGGCAGGGCAAGGACTGGACGCCCGAAGACGGCAAGGCCGGCAGGAAAGCCGCCCATCCGAACTCCCGTTTCACGGCCCCGGCCAGCCAGTGCCCCTCCATCGACCCGGCCTGGGAAGATCCCGCCGGCGTGCCCATCTCCGCCTTCATCTTCGGCGGCCGTCGCGCCACCACCGTGCCGCTGGTGTACCAGGCCTTCAACTGGAACTACGGCGTCTACATGGCCGCCACCCTGGGCTCCGAGACCACTGCCGCCGCCTTCGGTCAACAGGGGGTGGTGCGCCGCGATCCGTTCGCGATGCTGCCCTTCTGTGGCTACCACATGGGTGACTACTTCAACCACTGGTTGAAGATGGGTCACACCGTGGATGCCACCCCGAAGATCTTCTGCGTGAACTGGTTCCGCATGAACGAGAAGGGCGAATTCATGTGGCCTGGTTTCGGCGACAACATGCGCGTCCTGAAGTGGATCGTGGAGCGCTGCAAGGGCACCGTCGCCGCCAAGGAAACCGTCCTCGGCTGGATGCCCCGTTTCGATGACATCGACTGGACCGGCACCGACATCAGCAAGGCCGAATTCGATGCCCTCACCACTGTGGATGCCGAGGCCTGGCAGAAGGAACTGGAACTGCACAAGGAATGGTTCGACAAACTGGGCGAGAAGCTGCCCAAGGAACTGACCCTGAAGCGCGAGCTGTTCGAGCTGGGCCTGTTCAAGGATGCGGCCTGAGTTTCTGCGATACCCCTGATGAACGGCCACCTGCGGGTGGCCGTTTTGCTTTTTCACCCGGAGCCCCCCATGCGTCCATCTGCCCGCCGCAATCAGGACATTGCCCCCTTCCACGTCATGGAACTGCTGGCCCGTGCCCAGGCCCTGGAGGCCCGGGGCCGGGACATCGTGCACATGGAGGTGGGTGAGCCTGACTTTCCCACACCGGCGCCCATCGTCCGCGCCGCCCAGGCCGCCATCGCCGCCGGCAAGACCTTTTACACCCCGGCCCTGGGGCTGCCCGAACTGCGCCAGGCCATCGCCGATTTCTACCGAAGCCGCTACGGTGTCGATGTTCCCGCCCGGCGCATCGTCGTCACCGCCGGGGCCTCCGGTGCCTTGACCCTGGCCCTGGCCTGCCTCACCGACCCCAACAGCCGCTGGTTGCTCGCCGACCCGGGCTACCCCTGCAACCGCCACTTCGTACGGGTCTTCGAAGGCGAGCCGGTAGCCGTGCCGGTGGGCCCGGAAGACAACTTCCAGCTCACCCCGGCACTGCTGGCCCGTTACTGGGACGATCGCACCGCCGGCGCCCTGGTGGCGAGCCCGGCCAACCCCACCGGCACCCTGCTCTCCTCCGTCGAACTGGAAACCCTGGCCGAGGCCACCCGGGCCCGGAACGGCCACCTGCTGGTGGACGAGATCTACCATGGCCTCAGCTACGACCAGGATTGCCCCACCGCCCTGGCCGCCGGAGACGACCTGTGGGTCATCAACAGCTTTTCCAAGTATTTCCAGATGACCGGCTGGCGGCTCGGCTGGCTGGTGGTGCCGGAAACCTATCTGCGGGAGGTGGAAAAGCTGGCCCAGAACCTCTTCATCGCCCCCTCCACCCCGGCCCAGCACGCCGCCCTGGCCGCTTTCCAGCCGGAAACCCTGAGCATTCTCGAAGCACGCCGGGCCATCCTGCGCCAGCGCCGGGACTATCTGGCCCCCGCCCTTGCGCAACTGGGCTTCCGTCTCGCCGCCCGGCCCGAAGGGGCGTTCTATCTCTGGTGCGACTGTTCAGCCCTGGCCGACGACAGTTTCACGCTGGCCACCCGCCTGCTGGAAGAAGCCGGGGTCGCCGCCACCCCGGGTCTGGACTTCGGCCACCACCAGCCGGAGCGTTACATCCGCTTTGCCTACACCACCGACCAGGCCCGCCTGGAAGAGGCCGTCGCCCGGCTAGGCCGTTACCTGGGCCGGTAGTTCGATACCAGGAAAGTGCCGGGCCAGCTCGTGCCAGTGGAAATGGGGGCCGGGGTCGGTCTTGCGGCCCGGCGCCACGTGCTCGTGGCCGGCGATGGCGGAGATGGGATAGGCCGCGCAGAGGGCCTGCAACAGGGGCCAGAGGGCCTGGTATTGCCGGGGCGCAAAGGGCTGGCTGTCGCTGCCCTCCAACTCGATACCGATGGAGTAGTCATTGCAGTTGCCCCGCCCCTGCCAGGCCGAAAGCCCCGCATGCCAGGCCCGGGCATCAGCACTGACGAACTGCACCACCTCCCCATCCCGGCGCAGGAAGAAATGGGCCGATACCTGAACATCGGCCAGGGTGAGGAAATAGGGATGCCCGGCCGGGTCGAGCCGGTTGGTGAAGAACTGTTCCACATAGGGCCCGCCGAATTCATCCGGCGGCAGGCTGATGTTGTGCAGCACCACCAGGGATACCTGGACGCCTTCAGGGCGGGGACCGAAGTTGGGGCTCTCCACCCTGCGTGCGCCGGACCACCAGCCCGCCTCCCAGCCCGGCACCCTCAGACCTCCATGCCCAGTCGGTCAAGCCGGTAGCGCAGGGAGCGGAAAGAGATGCCCAGCACCCGCGCAGCCGCCGTGCGGTTGCCCCCGGTCTGCTCCAGGGCCTCCTGGATCGCCTGACGCTCCACCCGGTTGAGGTAATCGTCCAGGGTTTCCCCGGCCCGCCCCCCCTGGAGATCAGCCCCGCCTTCCGCCATGAGTTGCAGGTCGTCCACGTCGATGCGCGCCCCGCCGCTCAAGGCCGTGGCCCGTTCGAGGATGTTTTCCAGCTCGCGTACGTTGCCGGGAAAGGGGTAATGCTCCAGGGCAGCCCAGGCCGCTTCCGTCAGGACCGGCATCTGTTCGCCGCAGATGCGGGAGAGGATGCAGCGCACCAGGCCGGGAATGTCCTCCCGCCGCTCCCGCAGCGGCGGAATGCGCAGCTCGATCACGTTGAGCCGGTAATACAGATCCTGGCGGAAGCTGCCCTGCTCCACACATTCACGCAGGTTCCGGTGCGTGGCGCAGATGATGCGCACATCCACCGGCTCCTCCACGGTGCTGCCCACCTTGCGCACCTTCTTTTCCTGAATCGCCCGCAGGAGCTTGACCTGCATGGGCAGCGGCAGATCCGCCACCTCGTCGAGAAACAGCGTGCCGCCCTGGGCCGCCTGGAAAAATCCCTCC
The DNA here is from genome assembly GCA_002340095.1 of Betaproteobacteria bacterium UBA2592. Lineage (GTDB taxonomy): Bacteria > Pseudomonadota > Gammaproteobacteria > Burkholderiales > Rhodocyclaceae > Azovibrio. The sequence goes on along the minus strand of DDKS01000005.1, from coordinate 48,594 downwards.
CGGTCGCTCTCGGCCCCGGTGAAGGCGCCCTTGCGGTAGCCGAAGAACTCGCTCTCCATCAGGTTCTCGGGAATGGCGCCGCAATTGACGGGCACGAAGGGCGCCGCCCCCCGGGAACTGCGGCTGTGGATCTGCCGGGCGGCCAGTTCCTTGCCGCTGCCGGACTCCCCGGAAATGTAGATGGGAGCCTGGCTGCGCGCCAGCTTCTCGATCAGCCCCCCCACCTGCTGCATGGCGGCAGACTCGCCAACCACCAGGGGGCCCGCATCGGGGCGGACATCCCCGGGCAGGCGCAGGGCCGATTTCACCAGAGTGCGCAACTGCTCCAGGCTGACAGGCTTGGCCAAGTAATCGAAAGCCCCGGCCTTGAGGGCCGCCACTGCATTCTCGGCGCTGCCGTAAGCGGTGATCACCGCCACGGGAATGTCGCTGCCGGATTCGCTCAGATAGCGGACGATCTGCAGGCCATCCCCATCCGGCAAGCGCATGTCCGTCAGGCAAAGCTGGTAGCGGTTGTCCCGCAACAGGGCGAGCGCTTCGGCCACCGTGCCGGCACAATCGGCAGCCAGCCCCATGCGGGCCAGGGTAAGGTCGATCAGTTCGCGGATGTCCGCTTCGTCATCCACGACCAGGACGCGGCTCAACGGACCTCGGGCCCGTCTTTCAATGCCGGGGACTGACACGGTTCGCTTCTCCCTTTCAAGACAAAGTGGCCGCCCGGTCCGTCGGAGCCCAGGAACAGCCGCGCCCCATTGGCCTCGCTCAATTCCCGCGCAATGTGGAGCCCCAGCCCGGTACCGCGGGATGCCGTGGTAAAGAAGGGCTCGAAAACCTGTTCGCGCAGATCCCTGGGAATACCCGGGCCGTCATCGATGACATGCAATTCTACGCCATCCCCCGGCAGCCTCACCTCGAGCCGGACCGCCCCGGGCTGGCGGCTGGAATGACGCAGGGCGTTGGCCACCAGGTTCCACAACACCTGGTGCAACTGGCCCGGCTCGAAACACAGGACCGCCTCCCCCGGTACCTGCAGGACGATCACGGCATCCTCCAGGTGCTCCTGGGCGAGTATCTCCTGGACAAACCCCTCCAGATAAGCCGGAAGGGGAATGCTCACCTGGGTCACGGCCCGCTGCCGGCCCAGGACCAGCACATCCTGGATGACCCGGTCGAGACGCTGGGTGTTGTCGCGGATGATGCGCAGCAGGCGCTCCTGCATGGGGCCGCAGGATTCCTCGGCCAGCAGGTCCCCCGCATGGCTGATGGCGGACAGGGGATTGCGGATTTCGTGGGCGATGCTGGCGGTCAGCCGCCCCAAGGAAGCCAGTTTCAGTTGCTGGGCCTGCTCCCGCAACTTCCCCAGATCCTCAAGGAATACCAGCGCAGCCCCATCGGTACTGCGGGTGCGCACGAAGCGGGCCGCCAGTTCCTTGCCCTCCGGCCGGGACATTTCAACCCGCTTCGGCCCCTTCTGGTCCCGCCAGGCCCGGTATCCCCTGGCCAGCTCCGGCTCCAGACTGGCCAGCACGCCCCCTTCCCCCGCCTGGGGGCCCAGGATGGCCAGAGCCCGGGGATTGGCGTGGAGAATCCGGCCCTCCACATCCACCACCAGCACGCCATCCTGCATGCGCTCCATCACCCGGCGGCTGATGCGCATCTGATTCTCCAGCTCGATCCCCCGGCGCCGGGCCAGATCCTCATTGGTCGCCAGGCGCCGCCCGAGCAGGTGGGCGGAAATCGCCGTGGCGAAGAACCCCATGGACAGGAAACCGGCCTGTACCACGCGCGCCGTATCGATGTTGCGGGTCAGACCGCCCAGCAGTTCCATGCACAGCACCGACAAGGTCGCCAGGGCCGCGTAAAACAAGGCCAGCCGCCCCCGGGCCACCAGGCTCGCCCCCGCCACGGAGACCAGCAACACCACGCCCAGGCCGCTCTTGAGGCCGCCCAGGAAGAACATCAGAAGATTCACCCCCAGGGCATCGACCCCCATCTGCACCATCAACTGCAAGGGGAAGCGCTCGCGCCAGCGCAGGGAAACGACCAGTCCCAAGCCCACCAGCAGGGTATAGGCGCCGCCCACCCAATAGATGAGTCGCCGCTCGGCCAGGGTCAGCTGTTCCAGATCGAACCAGGCCACCAGGGGCATGAAGGCCAGCAACAGAGCCAGCAGCAACCGGTAAGCGTTGAACAGCTGAAAGGATCGCCAGGGCGGCGACCAGGACACTTCCACCGATCTCACCCCTTGTCACCCGCTGCCGGCCCGAGGCTCCGGTGGGCCTCACCGCAATAAGGCAGCCCCCGGGCATCCCGGACCATGTCGCTCAACGGCACATGCACCCCGCAATGACTGCAGGCCACCATGGCCTCGCCCGCCCCCCGGTCTTCGACCCTGCCCCCCGCCGCCCCCCGGCGCCGCCAGTATCGCAGGCTCCACCAGAGGACAACCCCGAACAAGGTCAACAGCAAATATTTCATCAATGACGCATCCCGGAAAACGAAAGTCGGCAACAGGGGGAAGATGTTATTACAGATGCCGTCGCGATACCCCGGGAGACGATAAAACCACACCGTTTGCGGTGTGGTTTTTCCTTGTCCGGCAAACGGACTCAGACCATGAACGGATGGCGCTTGAGAATGGTCTCGTCCCGTTCGGGGCCGGTGGACACGATGTCGATGGGCACCTGGCAGAGCTGCTCGATCCGGTCCAGATAGGCGCGGGCGTTGGCGGGCAGATCCTCCCAGCGCTTGACGCCGAAGGTGGTCTCGCTCCAGCCGGGCAGGGTTTCGTAGATGGGTTCGCAGCGGGCCACCTCGTCGGCACCGATGGGCAGCATGTCGATCACCTGGCCGTCGAGTTTGTAGCCGGTGCAGATATCCAGGGTCTTCAGGCCGTCGAGCACGTCCAGCTTGGTGATGCACAGGCCGGTCACGCCGTTGATGCGGGCGGAACGGCGCAGGGCGGCGGCGTCGAACCAACCGCAGCGGCGCTTGCGACGGGTCACGGTGCCGATCTCCCGGCCCTTGTCGAACATCTGGAAACCCGGGGTGCCCTCGGTCTCGATGTCCAGCTCGCTGGGGAAGGGACCGCCGCCGACGCGGGTGCAGTAGGCTTTGGTGATACCCAGCACATAATGCAGGGAGCTGGGGCCGACGCCGGAACCGGCTGCCGCCTGACCGGCCACGCAGTTGCTGGAGGTGACGAAGGGATAGGTGCCGTGGTCGATGTCGAGCAGGGTGCCCTGGGCGCCCTCGAACAGCATGTTGTGGCCGGCCTGGTTGGCGGCGTGAATGGCGGCGGACACATCCGCCACCAGGGGCTTGAGGCGCTCGGCCTGGGCCATGGTCTGGCTCAGCACCTGCTGATAGTCGACGGGGGCTGCCCCCAGATACTGGGTCAGAACGAAGTTGTGGTAGTCCATCACCTCGGCCAGCTTGGCGGCGAAGCGCTCGGGGTGAAACAGGTCGTAGACCCGCAGGCCGCGCCGGGCCACCTTGTCCTCGTAGGCAGGGCCGATGCCCTTGCCGGTGGTGCCGATCTTGGCCGCGGGGTTCTTCTTGGCCTCCCGGGCCTGGTCCAGGGCCGAGTGGTAGGGCAGGATGACGGGACAGCCGGGGCTCACCTTGAGCCGGCTCTTGACCTCGATGCCGCCGGCCTCCAGGCCGTCGATCTCGGCGAGCAGGTGGCCGATGTCGAGCACCACCCCGTTACCGATGTAGCAGTTGATGCCCGCCCGGACGATGCCGGAGGGCACCAGGTTCAGCTTGTATTCGCGCTGGGACGCGCCCTGGCCCACCACGAGGGTGTGACCGGCGTTATGCCCCCCCTGGAAACGGACCACCCCCTGGGCACTGTCCGTCAGCCAGTCCACGATCTTGCCCTTGCCTTCGTCGCCCCACTGGGTACCGACGACCACTACGTTCTTGGCCATGATGCCTCAATCCTCGTTGATTGCTTCGATAATCCATTGCTCCCCCAGGCAGACCAGCTTGCGGTCGCATCGGGGGCCTTCGCAGGCGATTTCTCCCGGCAGCAGTTCCACCACCACCTCGCCCTGATCGCGCAGGGCGGCAATATGGGCGGCCAGACGGGCATCGTGCCCCACATGGGGAGCCAGGATGGCACCCGTCTGCCGGGCCGGGGGAACCAGCCGGGCCAGTTCGCGCAGGTCCATGGAGAACCCGGTGGCCGGCCGGGCCCGGCCAAAGCTTCTGCCGGCGCCATCGTAACGCCCCCCCAGGGCCACTGCCGCCGGGTAGCCGGGACAGTAGGCGGCGAACACCACGCCGTTGTGGTAGTGGTAGCCGCGCAGGTCGGAGAGGTCGATGGACAAGGGCAGTTCGGGTACGGCGGCGATCAATTGCGCCAGGGTGTCCAGGGCCGCCGTCACCTCCGGCAGGGCCGGCAGCAGGCTACGAGCCTTGTCCAGCACCGCAGCGTCGCCATAGAGACCGGCCAGGTCGAGCAGGGCCTGACCGTAAGGGGCCGGCAGGGCGGCGCAAAGGCTCGCCAGCCCCGGCACATCCTTGCCCTGCAGCAGGTTGAACAGGGTCTCCTCGGTCTCCGGGGCAACACCGGCAGCCTTGGCCAGGGCGCGAAACAGGCCCACATGGCCCAGATCCACGCGGTAGGCCTTGAGCTGAATGCGTTCCAGGGAGGCACTGAGGAGGCGCAGGATTTCCAGATCCGCCTCGACCCCGGCATAGCCGTAGAGTTCGGCACCGATCTGGATGGGCTCGCGACTGGAGGCCAGGCTGGCCGGCAGGGTGTGCAGGACGCTGCCGCAGTAACAGAGCCGGGTGACGCCCTGGTGGTTGAGTAGATGGGCATCGATGCGCGCCGCCTGGGGAGTCATGTCGGCCCTGAGGCCCAGGGTACGCCCGGAGAGCTGGTCCGCCAGCTTGAAGGTACGCAGGTCCAGATCCTGGCCCGCCCCGGTCAGGAGCGATTCCAGATATTCCAGCATGGGGGGCTGCACCAGCTCGAAGCCGCGCACCCGGAACAGGTCCAGGAGCCGGCGGCGCAGGGTCTCGATCTGGGCGGCTTCCTGGGGCAGGGCATCGGCCAGATGTTCAGGCAGGAGCCAGTTCATTTATTTGAATACCATGAGCAGGATCAAGCCGACGATCATGGAGGTGAGGCCCACGAAACGGATCTGTCCATCGGAAAACTGGATCAGCCGCTTGAAGGTCTCCCGCCAGGCAGACGGCATGAGGAAGGGCATCAGCCCTTCCAGGATCAACATCAGCGCAAAAGCCAGGAGCAGGCTCTCGGTCATTTCACGTTCTTCAGATACTTGAAGAAGTCGGAATTGGGCTCCACCACCAGCACGTCGTTCTTGCTGTTGAAGGTGTTGCGGTAGGCTTCGAGACTGCGGTAGAAGGCATAGAACTCGGGATTCTGGCTGAAGGCCTGGCCGTAGATGGCAGCCGCCTTGGCATCCCCCTCGCCCTTGATTTTCTGGGCATCCCGGTAAGCATCGGCAATGATCACCTCGCGCTGCCGGTCGGCATCGGCACGGATCTTTTCCGCCTCGGCCGCGCCTTCGGAGCGAAGCTCGTTCGCCACCCGCTTGCGCTCGGCCTCCATGCGGCGGTAGACCGCCTCGGAGACTTCCTGGGGCAGTTCCACCCGCTTCAGGCGCACGTCGATGATCTGCACCCCGATCTTGCGGGCATCGAGATCGGCCTTGCCGCGCATTTCCTCCATGATCTTGTCCCGTTCGCCGGAAACCACGTCATGCACGGTACGCTTGCCGAACTCGCCCCGCAGACCATCGTTGACGGTCTGGGACAGCCGGGTGCGGGCGCGCGACTCGTCCCCGCCGACCGAAACGTAATAAAGCTTGGGATCGACGATGCGCCACTTGACATAGGAATCGACCAGCACGTTCTTCTTTTCCGAAGTGATGAAGCGCTCGGGCTCCTGACTGTCGAGGGTCTGGATGCGGTTGTCGAAATAGCGGACGTTCTGGATCAAGGGCCATTTCATGTGCAGGCCCGGTTCGGTGATCACCTGCTTGACCTCGCCCAGCTGGAAGATCAGGGCGTACTGACGCTGATCGACGGTGAACAGGGACATGGAGGCCACGATCAGCAACAGGCCGAGGGTGGCACCGATCAACTGGAACTTGGGATTCATCAACGGCCCTCCCGGTCACGGGAACGAAGGTCACGGGAACCCGCCTCGGGGACGCGCTCCACCTGGGGCGGCACCTCGCCGGCAAGGCTGGGAGCCTGGCGCTGGCCATTGCGGGCCGCCATCTCCGCCACATTGGCAGGCGCCGCCTGCTGCTGGGCCACGGCCCCGGCACTCACCTGCATCAGCTTGTCCAGGGGCAGGTAGAGCAGATTGCCCTGGCCCTTGGCATCCACCATCACCTTGCTGGTGTTGGCATAGACCTGCTGCATGGTTTCCAGGTACATGCGCTGGCGAGTCACCTCGGGAGCCTTGGCATATTCAGCGAGAATCTGCTTGAAGCGGCTCGCATCCCCCTCGGCCGTAGCGATGATGCGCTGCCGGTAGCCGTTGGCCTCCTCCAGGAGGCGGGCCGCCGTACCCCGGGCTTTCGGAATCACGTCATTGGCGTAGGCCTGACCTTCGTTCTTCTGGCGCTCCCGGTCCTGCCCGGCCTTCACCGCATCGTCGAAGGCAGCCTGCACCTGCTCGGGAGGTTGGGCATTCTGCATGGTCACCTTGGAGATGATGATGCCGGTTTTATAGCGATCGAGGATCTCCTGCATCAGGGTCGAGGCCTGGGCTGCCACCTGTTCGCGCCCCTCGTAGAGCACGAAATCCATCTTGCTCTTGCCGACGATCTCGCGCACGGCGGTTTCGGCGGCCTGCATCACCGCATCGTCCGGATGCCGGTTTTGAAACAGGTAATCGGTGGGGTCCTTAAGGTAGTACTGAACGGCAAACTGGATGTTGATGATGTTCTCGTCGTCGGTGAGCATCAGGGCTTCCTTGAGCACCTTGTTGCGCTCGGTGCCCCGGTAGCCGATTTCCAGGGTACGCACCCCGGTCAGGTTCACCACTTCGTGGGACTGGATGGGGTACGGCAGGCGCCAGCGCAGACCCGGTTCGGTGGTTTCCACGAACTTGCCGAACTGCAGCACCACGCCCCGCTGGGAGGCGTCAACGATGTAGAAGCCGGAGGCCATCCACACCAGGAGCACGAGGCCGGCCAGGATGCCGATGCCGCCGCCCACCGCCCTGGGATTGAGATCGACAGGGGGCATCCCGTTTCCTCCCGGGTTGCCCCCCTGATTGCCCCCCCGGCCGCCCCGGTCGCTGCGGCCGAGCATACCATTGAGGCGACGGTTGAAATCGCGCCAGATTTCCTCCAGATCAGGCGGCCCCTGGTTGGGACGACGGCCACCATTGCCCGGATCATTGTCATTGCCGCCACCCCGACTGCCCCACTGGGGATCGTTGATGGACATGAGGATGCCTAGGGTTGGAATCATGGAACGTCCGTAAGAAACCAAGAAAATTCACTGGGAAGCAGGCGGGCTGACCGCCTCCTCGCTGGAGTCCGGCGCAAGGCCGGCCCGGATGCTTCGTTTGTCCCGGGCGCATTCCCCGAGCACCTCGCGCAGCAGGGGAATCCCCTCCCCTGTCCGCGCGCTCAACTTGACCCGGGCGATTCTACCATAGCCGTCCCGCTCCACCGCCGGCGCCACGCCGGTCAAGTCCACCTTGTTCCAAACCAGGATCTGGGGGACCCGCTCGGCGCCGATCTCCTGCAGCACTTTATTGACTTCGTCCATCTGCTCCTCCCGGGCGGGGCTGGCGCTGTCCACCACATGGAGCAGCAGATCCGCGTCGGCGGTGGCTTCCAGGGTCGCCTGGAAGGCCTCCACCAGGGAATGGGGCAGTTCGCGGATGAAGCCGACGGTGTCGGACAGGATGACATGGCCGGCATCCTCGAGCCACAGCTTGCGGGAGGTCGTATCCAGGGTGGCGAACAACTGGTTGGCGGCATAGGCGCCCGCATGGGTCAGGGCATTGAAGAGGGTGGACTTGCCGGCGTTGGTGTAGCCCACCAGGGAAACATTGAGCACATCCCCCTTCAGACGGGCCTTGCGCTGCACCCCCCGCTGCCGGCGCAGGCGGGCGAGGCGCTCCTTAAGCAGCTTGACCCGGTTGCCGAGCAGACGCCGGTCGGTCTCCAGCTGAGTCTCCCCCGGGCCGCGCAGGCCGATGCCACCCCGCTGCCGCTCCAGGTGGGTCCAGCCCCGCACCAGGCGGGTGGCCAGATGTTCGAGCTGGGCCAGTTCCACCTGCAGCTTGCCCTCGGCGCTCTGGGCCCGCAGGGCGAAGATGTCCAGGATCAGGCTGGTGCGATCGATGACCCGACACTGCAGGGCCCGCTCCAGATTGCGCTCCTGCACGGGCGAGAGTTCGTGGTTGAAGATGACGATATCGCCCTGCACCGCAGCCAGGGTGGCAGCGATTTCCTCCACTTTGCCACTGCCGGCGAAGGTCCTCGGGTCAGGGCTGCGGCGCGGTCCCGTGATTTCGGCGCAGACGATGCCGCCGGCCGATTCGGTGAGCAAGCGCACCTCTTCCAGGCGCTCCCGGATGTCTTTTTCGCCGAAGTCGAGCTGCACCAGGACGGCGCGCTCCCCGGCTGCGGGACGATCAAGCATGGAACAGGCAAAAAGGAAGCGGGGACTCCGGCACCGGGGTCCCCGCATCTGGGAACTTGGGTTCTTTCAAGCGCTTCAGGCCTCGGGAGCGGCATCCTGCTGCTGGATGTTCACAGGACGGGCCGGCACGACGGTGGAGATGGCGTGCTTGTAGACCATCTGGGTCACGGTGTTCTTGAGCAGGACCACGTACTGGTCGAAAGACTCGATCTGCCCCTGGAGCTTGATGCCGTTGACCAGATAGATGGAAACCGGCACATGCTCCCGGCGCAGGGTGTTGAGGAACGGGTCTTGTAGAAGTTGCCCCTTGTTGCTCATGGCGTGGACTCCGGTAATCATTGTTATCGAGGACCTAATTTACCCAATTTCACCCCGGGGCGCCAGCAAGACTTGGAGCGCTCCCGACCATCCCGGCCTCAGTCCTTGTCGGCGTAGGGGTTGTGGCTGGTGTTGAACTGGATGCGCAGGGGGGTTCCGTTGAGACGGAAGACTTCCCTGAAAGTGTTTTCCAGGTAACGCTGGTAGCTGACGGGAATCTTCTCCAGGGCATTGCCGTGGATGACGATGATCGGCGGGTTCGAGCCGCCCTGGTGGGCATAACGCATCTTGGGCCGGAACGGCCCCTGGCGCGGCGGGGCCTGACGTGCCACCGCATCGAGCAGCACCCGGGTCAGCTTCGGGGTGGGCAGCTTGGCCATGGCGGCAGCATAGGCTGCATCCACGGACTGGAACAGCTTGTCCAGCCCCTGGTTTTCCCGGGCCGAAATAAAATGCACCCGGGCAAAATCGAGGAATTTGAGCTTGCGGCCCATGGCCTCCCGCACCTGCTCCCTGGCATAGGCCTCGAGCCCGTCCCATTTATTGACCGCCACCACCAGGGCACGGCCCGAGCGGACGACGAAATCGGCCACATGGGCATCCTGGTCGGAAATGTCCTGGCGGGCGTCGAGCATGAGAATCACCACATGGGCGCTCTCGATGGCTTGCAAGGTCTTGACCACGGAAAACTTCTCGATGGCCTCGAACACCCTGCCCTTCTTGCGCAGGCCGGCCGTATCCACGAGGCTGTACTTGCGCCCTCCCCGCTCGAAATCCACATAGATGGCATCCCGGGTGGTCCCGGGCATGTCGAAGGCGATCACCCGCTCTTCCCCGATCAGCGCATTGATCAGGGTGGACTTGCCCACGTTGGGACGCCCGGCAATGGCCACCTTGAGCACGTCGGGGCGCTCCTCCTCGGGTTCGGGCTCGGGAAAACCGGCCAGGGCCATGTCCACCAGATTCCGTACGCCGTCCCCATGGGCAGCGGAGATGGCGAGGGGCTCTCCGAGTCCCAGTTCGTGGAACTCTGCTGCCACCACGCCCCGGTTCATGCCCTCGGTCTTGTTGACTGCCACGAACACGGGCCGCTCCAGGCGGCGCAGTTTGTTGGCGATCTCCTTGTCCTGGGGGGTCAGGCCGCCCCGGCCATCCACCACGAAGATGATGGCATCGGCCTCGGCAATGGCCTGCTCGGTCTGACGGGCCATCTCGTGCAAGATGCCCTCCTTCACCAGGGGCTCGAAACCGCCGGTGTCCACCACCAGGAAAGGCCGGGGCCCCAGGCGGCCGTGGCCGTAGTGGCGGTCCCGGGTCAGGCCCGGCAGGTCGGCCACGATGGCATCGCGGCTGCGGGTCAGGCGGTTGAACAGGGTGGATTTGCCCACATTGGGCCGCCCCACCAGGGCTATGGTCGGTTTCATTGGACTTCCAGGGCGTAGACATTCCCCTGCCGGGTCTGGACCAGGATCTGGCCCCCCAGCAGTTGGGGAGGAGCAGCAATGGGGCTGCCGTCAGTGGTGAACCGGGCGGCGAAATCCCCGTCATCCCGGTTGATCAGGTGCACGACCCCCTGCACGTCCCCGATCACCAGGCGGTTGCTGCCCAGGACCAGGGGCGCGGACAAGCGACGATGCTGCAGACGCTCCTGCTTCCAGAGACTGGCACCGGTATCCAGGGCCAGGGCGTGGAGGTTGCCGTCATCGTCGCTGACGTAGACCGCCCGGGGGTCCAGGGCCAGACCTGCCGCCGAGGATAGCTCCCGGGACCAGAGGGTGTTGCCCCCCTGGGAGAAATCGAAGCAGGTCACTCGCCCCTGGAAGGCCACGGCACAGCCGAGGGGACCGCGGGTGACGGGCGCGGCCACGACATCGGCGACCCGGTCCAGCTCGGTGGCGCCCTTCGGCGTGGCCACGATCCCTTCCCAGACGGGAGCGCCATTGTGGGCCGCCAGGGCTACCAGCTTGCCGCCGGGGAAACCGGCCAGCACGAACTGGTCGGCCAGCACCATGGGCGCCGTGCTGCGCAGGAAAAGGGTGGGCGTGGGACGCTGGTAGAGCCACTTGCGCTTGCCCTGGCCATCGAAGGCGACAACCCGGTTGTCACCACTTCGGACCACCACCAGATCCCCGGCCACCAGGGGTGGCGCCAGCACCTCGCTGCTCACCCGGGCCTGCCACAGGGGAGCACCATCCCGGGCGGCAAAGGCCAGCACCTCGCCTTCGGCAGTGCCTACCACCACCGTCACGCCGTCGCTGCCGACGCCGGCCGAGAGGGCCTTGCCGGCATTGATGCGCCAGACAGGCTGCCCCTGGTCGAGGCGGGCGATACTGCCATCGGCGGCAGCCACATAGACGGAACTTCCGGCCACGGCGGGATGGAAGACCGCCAGGTCCGCCTTGCCGATCTGATAGCTCCAGACCTGGCGCAGCTCGGCGCTGGCCTGGATCGGAGTCAGCTCGGCCATCCGGGGGCCCTTGCTGGCGAAGGGATTGAGGCTGTCCATGGACGGCATCAGGGAACAGCCGCCCAGTAGTCCGGCGAGCAGGACGGCAACAGGCAGGTTACGGAAGACTGGCATCAGGTGGCCTCCCCGAGGGCTTCGAGTTTCTGGCGCAGCAACTGGGCGGCGGGGGCCGGCGTGTCCGTCTTGCCGGCGGCATTCAGGGCTGCCTGATAGGCGCTGCGGGCTTCGGCTGTCTTGCCCTGGGCCACCAGCACGTCGCCCTTCAGTTCCGCATAGGCCGCGGCGAAGGCGGGCATGGGCGTGTCGGCCAGTTCCTTCAGGGCCTCGTCGTAGGCCTGCTCATCGAGCATCACCGCCGCCAGGCGCAGGCGGGCGATATCGCGCAGTTCTCCCTTGCCATGGCTGGCGACCCAGGCCAGCTGGGTGCGTGCCGTCTTGGTGTCGCCGGCATCGAAGGACAGCCGGGCCGCCATCAGGGTGCCCAAGGGAGCATAGGCAGTGCCCGGGAACTTCTCGGTCAGCTCCCCGGCCAGGGTGCGGACCTTCTGGGCCTCCCCCCGGGCCACGGCCTGCTGCAAGACACCGAACAGGGCCCCGGCCTGGGATGCCTGGCGGTTCTGATACCAGGACCAGCCCTGCCAGGCGAGGACCAGGAGCGCCAGCCCCAGGACTCCCCAGGTAATCAGGTTGCCATGCTGCTTCCACCAGGCCTTGAGGTTCTCGATTTGCTCCTGCTCTTCCAGATCGTAGACGGCCATGTCAGCTTTCCTCTTCTTCCGTGTCCATGAGTTGATCGATGATGATACCGGCCAGATCGTCGGCCGGCAGGCGCCGCTGGGGCACGCCCTCGTGGCGCAGGGCCTTGAGCTGCACATCGCCGGCCACCGCCTCGTCGTCGCCGATGATGACGGCGAAGGTGGCGCCCGAGGCATCCGCCTTCTTCATCTGGGACTTGAAGCTGCCGCCACCGCAATGAAGGATCACATCCAGGCCGTTATCGCGCAGCTGTTCCGCCACCCGGAAGGCGAGCCGCGTCGCGGCCTCGCCCTGATGCACCACATAGACATCGATGCCCCGGGGCGCCGGTTCGCCGCCGGATTCCCTGATCAGGGCGATCAAGCGCTCGACCCCCATGGCAAAGCCGCAGGCCGGGGTGGGACGCCCGCCCAGCTGCTGCACCAGGCCGTCGTAACGACCGCCGGCACAGACCGTACCCTGGGCCCCAAGCCGGTCGGTAACCCACTCGAACACGGTGAGGTTGTAGTAGTCGAGGCCCCGCACCAGGCGCGGATTGACCTCGAAGGGAATGCCCGCATCCTTGAGGATCTGCTGCACACCATGGAAGTGGGCCAAGGAAGCTTCACCGAGATAATCGATCAGTTTCGGAGCCTGAGCACAGATGTCTTGCAAGGCGGGATTCTTGCTGTCGAGGATGCGCAGCGGATTGGTGTGAAGACGCCGCCTGCCGTCCTCATCCAGCGCCTCCCGATGCTGCTCCAGGTAGGCAATCAGGTCGGCCCGGTGCCGGGCCCGCTCCTCGGGCTGGCCGAGGCTGTTGATCTGGAGGCTGATGCCTTCCAGGCCCAGGTCATCCCAGAGTCGGGCCGTGAGCAGGATCTGTTCGGCATCCACGTCGGGACCGGAAAAGCCGAAGGCTTCCACGCCGATCTGGTGGAACTGGCGGTAACGGCCCTTCTGGGGCCGTTCGTGGCGGAACATGGGGCCCATGTAGTAGAGCCGCTGGGTCGCCTGGTTGGCCAGGCCATGCTGGATCACCGCACGCACGCAGCCGGCGGTGCCCTCGGGACGCAGGGTCAGGGGCTCGCCGTTGAGGCTGTCTATGAAGGAATACATTTCCTTTTCGACGATGTCGGTCACTTCGCCGATGGCCCGCCTGAACAGGGGGGTCGGCTCGACGATGGGCATGCGCACGGGCTTGTAGCCGTAGCTCTTGAGACGATCGGCGACGATGGTCTCGAACAGCTCCCAGAATTCGGCTTCGGCCGGCAGGATGTCGTTCATCCCCCGGACGGACTGCAGGTTCTGACTCATTGAACTTTCTTCGGATACTTGCGGGCCACGTAGGCCTCGATGATCTGGATGAATTCGGCTCCGATCTTCTCACCCCTGAGGGTGACGGTCTTCTCCCCGTCCTCATAGACCGGGGCGGACGGCGCCTCGCCGGTGCCGGGGAGCGAAATGCCGATGTTGGCGTGCTTGGACTCGCCCGGGCCATTGACCACGCAGCCCATCACCGCCAGGGTCATGTTTTCCACCCCATCGTAAGTTTTGCGCCACTCGGGCATGCGGGCGCGCACGTGCTCCTGCACATCCCGGGCCAGCTCCTGGAAGAAGCTCGACGTGGTGCGGCCACAGCCGGGGCAGGCCACCACCTGGGGCGTGAAGGCCCTGAGCCCCATGGTCTGGAGGATTTCCTGGGCAACAATCACTTCCTGGGTGCGGGAGCCGCCCGGCTCCGGCGTCAGGGAAATGCGGATGGTATCGCCGATGCCCTGCTGCAGCAGCACGGCCAGGGCCGCCGTGGAGGCGACGATGCCCTTGGAACCCATGCCGGCCTCCGTAAGCCCCAGATGCAGGGCGTAGCTGGAACGGGCGGCCAGCTCTTGATAAATCGCGATCAGATCCTGAACGCTGGAGACCTTGCAGGAAAGGATGATGCGCTCCCCGGCCAACCCCAGGGCTTCGGCCTGGGCAGCGGATTCCAGGGCCGAGGCAACCATGGCCTCGCGCATGACGGCGGTAGTGTCCAGAGGCTCGGCCCGGCGGCTGTTTTCGTCCATGATGCGGGCCAGCACCGACTGGTCCAGGCTGCCCCAGTTCACGCCGATGCGCACCGGCTTCTCGTAGCGGCAGGCCAGTTCGATCATGGCCGCGAACTGCTCGTCCTTCTTCTTGCCGAAGCCCACATTGCCGGGATTGATGCGGTACTTGGCCAGGACCTCGGCGCAGGCCGGATGCTCGGAGAGCAGCCGGTGGCCGTTGTAGTGGAAGTCGCCAATCAGGGGCACGTTACAGCCCATGCGGTCCAGGTGCTCGCGGATCTTCGGCACCGCAGCGGCGGCTTCCGGGGTGTTGACGGTGATGCGCACCAGCTCCGACCCGGCCCGGGCCAGTTCGGCGCATTGAATGGCGGTGGCCACGTATTCGGCCGTATCGGTATTGGTCATGGACTGGACCACGACCGGAGCCTTTCCGCCCAGGGTCACGTGGCCCACCTGGCAGGAACGGGTGGCCGGCTGGTCCGGCCGCTTGCCGTGCAATAGCGTCATGGGGATATCCGGCTCACGGGAGGGTCAGACGGGCCACGTCGCTTTCGGGATTGGGCTGCAAGGGCACATCCTGGCCCTTGTAACGCAGCTTCACGTAGCTGGCATTGCCGATCACGACGGAGAGGGGCCCGGCACCACTGATGTCGCGGGTCGTGCCTGCCGGGTGCAGGCGGGAAACGATGAGGTTGTTGTCCTTGTCGCGCACTTCGACCCAGGAGTCCCGGGCGAAGGCGAGACTGATGGTCGCCCCGGCAACCGACGCAGCACCGGACGCCGGCGGCACGGCAGGCGCGGCCTGAGCCTGAGCCTGAGCCTGAGGTGCCGGAACGGGAGCGTCGACCGGGGCTGCGGGCGCGGCGGCATCGGCAGGCTGCGGCGGCTGCGCCCCTTCCTGCTCCGCTGCCGGCGGGAACGAGGGAGTGCCCGGGGCGGACGCCTGGCCCGACGGGGCTTCGGCCACACCGACCGGGGCCGGGGGCGGCTTTTCGATCCAGAACTCGTCGGGCAGGAAGAAATAGGCCGCCACCGCCGCGAGCACCAGCGC
Organism: Betaproteobacteria bacterium UBA2592; assembly: GCA_002340095.1. Taxonomy (GTDB): domain Bacteria; phylum Pseudomonadota; class Gammaproteobacteria; order Burkholderiales; family Rhodocyclaceae; genus Azovibrio. The sequence continues at coordinate 33,320 of DDKS01000005.1, read as the reverse complement.
CAGGCCGGCCAGCACCATCAACCAATCCCGACTGAGGCGGCGTCCCTGGCCCGGTATGGTCACATGGGTGGATTCGGGCAGTTCGAGGCGTGGCGCGACCAACTGGGTTTCCCGCTCCAGCTGCGCCAGCAGGGGGGCCGGGTCGAGCTGCACCGCCTTGGCATAGTTGCGCACGAAGCCGCGCACGAAGGTGCTCCCCGGCAGCAGCGTCCACTCCCCTTGCTCCAGCGCCTCGATCTGGCGCTCTCCGAGCCGCAGCTGGCGCGCCAGTTCGGCGCAGGACAGCCCGACCGCCTCGCGGCCCGCCCGCAGCAATTCGCCAACCCGCCTCACCTCGGGAGCCGGTGCGGCGCCGTCCTGGCCGTCAAGCACTGCTTCATCCTGTTTCAGCGACACACTCATTCGTAGTTACCCTTGAGGAGTTCCTGGAATTCAGGAGAGGTGGGATACAGGCGGCGCAACTGGGCTGTCATGCTGTCTACCTCGGCCTGATTGCCCAGCTTGTGTTCGATGCGGATGCCCAGCCACAGCAATTCCGCGGAAGGCTGGCCGATGACCCGCATCACTTCGAGAAAGCGGTTCCTGGCCTCGATCAGCTTGCCCTGCACATAGGCCAGCCGGGCGAGTTGCAGCTGGGCCAGCGCCCCGCCATCGGGGGACAGGCGCAGGGCCTGGGTCAGGTAGTCCCGGGCAGCCTCGTAATCTCCAGCCTTGATGGCACAGGCGCCGGCGTTGGTGTAAGCCCGGTCGGGAGTGCTGTAGAGGGGATTTTTGATGGCGCTGAGGAAATATTCGATGGATTCCCGGGGCCGGTCCCGCTGGCACAGGAACCAGCCGTAGTTGTTGCTGATGTCCGGATCTCCGGGGGCCAGGCTCAGGGCCTTCTTGAAGTCCGCCTCCGCTGCGGCGAATTCCCGCAGCCCGGTATGAACCAGGGCACGGAGGCTGTAGGCCGAGGCGTAGCCGGGATCGGCCTCAATGGCGATTTTGGCCTCCTCGAGGGCGACGGCCATGTTGCCATCCTGGAAATACATGGCCCCCAGTTCGGTATGCAGGCGCGCCCGGGTGCGGGCATCGGTAGCCACCTGGGTGGTGTGGGTGGATTCGGGCACCACCACCTGGGCCATCAGCGCAGGAGCGGCCAAAGCCAGCAGCAGAATCGACAGGAGAGCTGTTTTCTTCACGATTTCGACTCCTCCAGCATGATGATGCGCCGCCCGGTCCGCCGGGTCTTGTCCTGCACCTGGCCGGCCAGTTGGCCACAGGCGGCATCGATGTCATCCCCCCGGGTCTTGCGGGTCGTGGTAACCACCCCCGCCCCCATCAGGATGTCCGCAAATCGCCGGATGCGCTCGGGCCGCGAGCGGCGGTAAGGAGACCCTGGAAAAGGATTGAAAGGGATGAGATTAAACTTGCAGGGCACATCCTGCGTCAAGGACAACAACTCCCGTGCGTCATAGTCATGGTCATTGACTCCGTCGAGCATGACGTACTCGAACGTGACGAAATCCCGGGGTGCCTTTTCCAGATAGCGCCGGCAGGCAGCCATGAGCTCGGTCAGCGGATATTTCTGGTTGATGGGCACCAGTTCGTCCCGCAGCCTGTCGTTGGGCGCGTGCAGGGAAACCGCGAGGGCCACCGGGCATTCGTCCCGCAGCCGGTCCATGGCCGGCACCAGGCCGGAAGTGGACACCGTCACCCGGCGCCGGGACAGGCCGTAGCAGTTGTCGTCCAGCATCAGCTTCAGGGCGGCCACGGCATTCTCGAAATTGGCCAGGGGCTCCCCCATGCCCATCAGCACCACGTTGGAAATGATGCGCTCGCCCCGGGGATCCCGCCCCAGGGCCTTGTTCACCTGCCAGAGCTGACCGATGATCTCGGCTACCGTCAGGTTGCGGTTGAAGCCCTGTTTGCCGGTGGAACAGAAGGAGCAGTCGAGGGCGCAGCCCGCCTGGGTGGAGACGCACAGGGTGCCCCGGTCATCCTCGGGAATGAACACGGTCTCCACGGCATTGCCGTTGCCCACGTCGAAAAGGAACTTGCGCGTGCCGTCGTCCGAAAGCTTGTCGGAAACGATGGCCGGCGGCACCACCACCGCCTCCGCCTTGAGCTTTTCCCTGAGGCTCTTGGCGATGTCGGTCATGGCATCGAAATCGGACTCCCCGAAACGGTGAACCCAGCGCAGCACCTGGGTGGCGCGGAAGGGCTTCTCGCCCCGGGCGGCGAACCAGGCGGTCAGTTGGGCGGGATCGAGATCGAGGAGGTTCTGCATGAATTACCTGCTGGCAACACCAGGGCAGAAAACCCGGAGGCGACCTCCGGCGCTTCCTGCCTGGCAGCGGCGGCGATCAGCGGCCGCTATAGACGTTCATGCCGGGGAAGAAGAAGGCGATTTCCACGGCAGCGGTGTCGGGCCCATCGGAACCATGCACGGCATTGGCGTCGATGGATTCGGCGAAGTCGGCGCGAATGGTGCCGGGCTCGGCTTTCTTGGGGTCGGTAGCGCCCATCAGCTCGCGGTTCTTGGCAATGGCATTCTCACCTTCGAGCACCTGGATCATCACGGGGCCGGAAGTCATGAACTCGACCAGATCCTTGAAGAAGGGGCGCTCCTTGTGCACGGCGTAGAACTGGCCAGCCTCCTGGGCAGACAGCCAGGTCATCTTGGAGGCCACGATTTTCAGGCCGTTGGATTCGAAGCGGGAATAGATCTTGCCGATGACGTTCTTCTTGACGGCGTCGGGCTTGATGATGGACAAAGTACGTTCGATAGCCATGAAATGCTCCGCAAAACGAGGGGTTAAAAAGCTTCGGATTTTACCAGAGTGGAAAAAAAACGCCCCGGACAAAGCCGGGGCAAACAACGCAAGGAAGACTCTGCGGACTTACATCATGCCCAGGGCCCGCGGCAGGGCCAGGGAAATTTCGGGAATGTAAGTCACCATCACCAGGAAGATGAACATGGTGTAGAGCCAGGGCAGCACCGCCTTGCTCATCTCGGTCATGCCCGCGTGGGTGACGCCGCTGGCCACGAACAGATTGAGGCCCACCGGCGGTGTGATCATGCCAATCTCCATGTTCACCGTGATCATCACCCCGAAGTGGATGGGATCGATGCCCAGGGCCACGGCCACCGGGAACAGGATGGGGGCCAGGATCAGGATGATGGAGGACGGCTCCATCAACGCACCGGCCACCAGCAGCAGCAGGTTCACCACGAGCAGGAAGCCCACCGGACCCAGGCCGCTGGCGACGATGGCATCGGCCATGCGCTGGGGAATCTGCTCCGAGGTCAGGATGAAGGAGAACAGCACGGCACTGGCGATGATGAACAGCAGCATGGCGCTCATGTTGGCCGAATCGAGCAGCACCTTGGGGATCTGCTTGAAGCTCAGGTCCTTGTACACGAACACGGCGATGAAGAAGGCGTAAACCGCGCTCATGGCCGCCGCCTCGGTGGGGGTGAACATGCCGGAGTAGATGCCCCCCATCACCACCACGATCAGCATCAGCCCCCAGAAGGCGGAGCGGAAGTTTCGCCAACGCTCCCCCCAGGAGGCCCGGGGCAGGGTGGGATAGTTGTTCTTCTTCGCCACATACCAGGTGCACAGCCCCAGCATGAGGGCCAAGAGCACGCCGGGCACCACGCCCGCCATGAACAGGGCGCCCACGGAGGAGTTGGTGGTCACGGCATACATCACCATGACGATGGAAGGCGGGATCAGAATGCCAAGGCCGCCGGCCGAAGCCACCACCCCGGCGCTAAAGCGCAGGGGAAAGCCCTGCTTGATCATGGCCGGGATCAGGATGGAGCCGATGGCCACCACGGTAGCAGGGGAAGAACCGGAAACCGCCGCGAACAGCGCACAGGCCAGCACCGCCGACATGCCCAGGCCGCCGCGCAGGTGGCCCACCATCGAAGTGGCGAAGTTGATCATGCGCCGCGCCACCCCCCCATGGGTGAGGAAGTTGCCGGCCAGGATGAAGAACGGGATCGCCATGATCTCGAACTTCTCGATGCCAGTGAACATTTTCAGCGCCACCGACTCCAGGGGCACGGAAGTAAAGGAAAACATGAAGGTGAGCACGGTCAGGCCGAGGGCCACGCCCACCGGCATGCCAATGGCCATCAGGACCACCAGCATGCCGAAAATGATCAGGGTATTTGCCATGGCTCACTGCTCCTTCGTCTTGCCCTGCGCGGGATGGCGGCGGGCCCATTCCTCGTCACTCATGCCGGCATGCCGGTGCTCGATTTCCTCGGCGATCTCGATAGCCTCACCCACGGACAGGGTCTCGGTGGCGTCATCCAGCCCCTCCACATGGCCGTGGTTGTGCTGCGGCAACTCTCCCGTGCGGGCAAAGCTCACCATGACCTGCAGGAACCGGAAGCACATCAGGAACGACCCCAGGGGCACGGCGGAATAGACGATCCAGGTCGGCCACTCCAGGTCCGGGGTGGTGGGCCCTTCATAGAAATTCGTGTTTTCCACACCGATCAGCCGGTAATACTCGTAGGCCATCCCGTTTTCCCAGACGAAGGCGGCACCGAAATAGCCAATCAGGCCGGTGAAGATCACGCCACAGATCAGACCCACCTGGATCAGGAAGGCCCGGGGGGTTCCACCGAGCTTGTTCAGGAGGATGTCCACCCCCACGTGGATACCGGTACGCACCCCGTAGGCGGCACCGAACTTGGCCATCCAGACGAACAGGATGATGCATAGCTCCTGGGCCCATCCCAGATTGATGGACAGCAACCAGTCCTGCAGGCCGGGAATGGCATAACCGGACAGGTAGCGATGCACCACCGAAACGAAGATCACCACGGTCGACACCGCCATCAGGCTGCCGATCAGGATCTCTTCCAGGCGGTCAAGAATCTTGTTCATGGAACGTCTCCTTCAAAAAAACACCCGCTTCCTCGCGGAAGACGGGTGTTTTTTCCAGTCACCGGAATCAGAGCTTGTTGGGATCGAACCCGGTTTCCTTGTAGATGGACTGGATCAGTGGGGCACCGATACGGGATTCCATCTTCATGTGCACCGGCACCAGGGCGCGCTTGAAGGCCAGCTTCTCGTCCGCCGTGGGCACATGGACAGCGGTCTTGCCGGACTTCTTCACGGCAGCCAGGGAAGCGTCGTTCTCTTCCTTGGCGATCTTGTTGGCGTAGTCGGTGGCCTCCTTCATGGCCTGTTCCAGCTGGCCGCGCACATCGGCAGGCAGGCCATCCCAGAACTTCTTGTTGGTGATCACCGCATAGCCCAGGTAACCATGCTCAGTCAGGGACAGGTGCTTCTGTACCTCATGCATCTTCTGGGTGTAGAGGTTGGAAATGGGGTTCTCGGTACCGTCCACCACGCCGGTCTGCAGCGCCTGATACACCTCGGAGAAGGCCATCACCTGAGGCATGGCCCCGAGGGCCCGCATCTGCTCCTCCAGCACCTTGGAGGACTGGATGCGCATCTTCTTGCCCTTCAGGTCGGCAGGCACCTTGATGGGAGTGTTGGCGGAGAAGGACTTGAAGCCGTTATCCCAGAAGGCCAGGCCGGTCACGCCCTTGGGTTCCAGCTTGGCGAGCAGTTGCTTGCCCACGGGACCATTGGTGACCTTGTGCAGATCGTCGTAGCCGTCAAAAATGTAGGGCAAATCGAACACTTCGAACTCGCGCACCCCCAGCGGACCGAACTTGGCCAGGGAGGGTGCCAGCATCTGCACCGCGCCCAGTTGCAGGGCCTCCATCTCTTCCTTGTCCTTGTACAGGGTGCTGTTGGGATAGACCTCGACCTTGACCTTGCCCTTGGTCAGCTCGCCGGCACGCTTGGCGAAGAAATCGGCCGCCTTGCCCTTCGGGGTATCCTGGGCCACCACGTGGCTGAACTTGATGACGATAGGCTGTTGCGCGGAAGCCGTGGCGGTCACGGCACAGGCCAGGAGACCGAACAGCAGTGAAGAAATTTTCATTTTTTCTCCTCCAGTGATTTGGATGAACGCTCGCATCGCCCGAAACAGGCGAGCGCGCATTATCGCCACGCCAAAGGTGATACCGGAATTGTGGAAACCCACAGACAGCGCCTCTCCCTGGCCGACTCCGGACCTGCCGGTATGCGAGGCTTCGGTTAAGATGCCCCCATGGCCGAAGTCCCTGGAACCATCCCCCCGCCTGCCCCTGCCTCCGGCCTGGGCTGGATGCTGGCCCTGCCCAAACTGGGCACGGCCCTGCTTATTCTCGCGGTGATCGCCCTGCTCTGGCTGCTGCACCGCAACGACCAGCAGGAACAGCGGGCCATCCTGATCAGTGATGTGCTCTGGCTCGAACAGAACCTGCGCTTTCACCTGTCCGGCACCGAAAGCCAGCTGCAACAACTGGCCCAGGATCTGGACGGGGAGAACCTGCAGAGCATTTTCCGGCTGCGCGGCCAGCATCTGCTCAACAGCACCCCTGAACTGACGCGCCTGAGCCTCGTACGCGAACGGCTGCAGGTGGCGGACACCCTGCCGGCCCAGGCTCCGATCAGCCTGCGCCCCGAATACCGGGACCTGTACGCGCAGGCCAGGGCCCTGGGTCGGCCCAGCTACGGCGCGCCCGCCCTGGGCAGGGAGGGCGCCAAGCAGCCCCTGCTCATCCCGGTGTTCAGCCGCCGGCATTTTCAGGGTTTCATGCTGGCCGAGCTGGATCTGGAAGTCCTGCTGCGCAACCAGGTCCCCTGGTGGTTCGCCGAGAAATACCGGGTGCGGCTGATCGACGACAACGGCACCGAATATGCCTCGAAATCCCGGGTGGCAGGCACGCCCAGCCTCAATTACCTGCTCCCCCTGGATCCGCCCGGCTACGGCCTGGCCCTGGAGGTGACGGCCTACCGCAACCCGAGCAACACGGCCCAGCGCATCCTGGCCGTGGCCATCGTCTGCTTGTCCCTGGGCGTGTTCTGGAGCCTCTGGGCAATCCGCCGCCTGATCCGCCGGCGCCTGGAGGTGGAAGCGGCCCTGCGCGAGGAACACGCCTTCCGCCAGGCCATGGAAGATTCCCTCACCGCCGGCATGCGGGCCCGGGACCTGGAAGGTGCGATTGTTTACGTAAACCCGGCCTTTTGCCGGATGACCGGTTTTTCCGCCCAGGAGCTGATCGGCCACAAACCGCCCATGCCCTACTGGGATCCAGACGAGATCGAGGAAACCATGGCTCTGAACCGGGCCGTGCTGTCGGGCAACGCCCCGAGTGACGGCTTCGAGATCAATTTCCGGCGCAAGGACGGCTCCCCCTTCCGGGCCCTGATTTACGAAGCACCGCTGATCGATGGCAGCGGCCGCCACGTGGGCTGGATGGGCTCGGTGCTCGACGTGACGGAAAAGCGCCGGGCCGAAGAACTGGCGCGGCAGCAGCAGGAAAAGCTGCAGTTCACCTCCCGGCTCGTGACCATGGGGGAGATGGCCTCGACCCTGGCGCATGAACTGAACCAGCCCCTGGCCGCCATCGCCAGCTACGCCACCGGCTGCGCCAACCGGCTGGCGGGCGACAACTGGCAGCCCGAGGAAATCCGGGTCGCCCTGGACAAGCTGAGCCGCCAGGCCCAGCGGGCCGGAGAGATCATCCGCCGGGTACAGGCCTTCGTGCGCAAGAGCGAACCCAAGCTGCAGCTCTGCCACCTGGAACACGTGATCGAGGACAGCCTGGCCCTCCTCGAAGCCGATGCCCGGGCCCGGAACGTCACCATCGAGTTCGAGCCGGAAGCGGACCTGCCCCCGATCATGGCAGACCAGGTGATGATCGAGCAGGTGCTGCTCAACCTGCTGCGCAACGCCATGGATGCCATGACCGACACACCGCTGCCGGAACGCCGCATCGTCATCCAGGTGCGCAATCTGCCCCAGGAGGTGGAAGTGCAGGTGCGGGACCAGGGCTGCGGCCTGCCGCCCGAAACCGCCCGACGCCTGTTCGAGGCCTTCTTCACCACCAAGCCGGATGGCATGGGCATCGGACTCTCCATCTGCCGTTCCATCATAGAATTCCACCGTGGCCGCCTGTGGTTCGAGCCCAACCGGCAAGGCCCCGGATGCCGGGGCACCACCTTCATCTTCACCCTGCCCAAGGAAGCCCATGACGACACCCCATGCCCATCTGGTGGATGACGACGAAGCCATCCGCGACGCCCTCTCCTGGCTGCTCCAGTCGCGCCAGATCCCTTGCCGCAGCTATGCCAGCGCCGAGGACTTCCTGGCAGCCGACCCGGAACGCATGAGCGGCTGTGTCGTGCTGGACATCCGCATGACCGGCACCAGCGGTCTGGAACTGTTCGACATCCTCCTGGCCCGGGGCATCCGCCTGCCGGTGATCTTCCTCACCGGCCACGGGGACGTGCCCATGGCCGTGGCGGCCCTCAAGAAGGGGGCCTACGACTTTTTCGAAAAACCCTTCAACGACAATGAGCTGGTCAGCCGGGTCATGGAGGCCCTGGCCCACGACGAGCGCCAGCGTAATGCCCGGGCCTCGGCCCAGACCATCACCAGCCGTCTGGAAACCTTGTCCGGCCGGGAGCGACAGATCATGGAGCGGATCCTGGCCGGCAAGCTCAACAAGATCATCGCAAACGAGCTGCACATCAGCATGCGTACCGTCGAGGTACACCGGGCCCGGCTGCTGGAAAAGATGGGAGTCAAGACCGCCGTGGAACTGGCCCAGCTGCTCAAGGGCCTGGATTGAGCCCCGGCGCCAGGGTGGGCAGCCAGCCCGGCTCTCCCACCCCGCACTGCCACCCGGCCGCCAGGGCCACCCCGACACAGGCCACCAGCTCCCCCTCCACATAAAGCAGGGGCAGGGTCTGCCGCTCCCAGGGTGGAATCCCGCTTTCCTGCAGCAGCTTCTTCAGGGGCCGGCGAGGCCGGCCGGGGCCGGGGCAGAGGCTCTCCCCTCCCTGGCGCAGACGCACCTCCAGCATCCGGCCGGCCAGCCTGGCCTGGCTCAGGCCCTCCCCCAAGGCAGGCAACAGCCGCAACTGCGCACCACCCCAGTCCAGAACACCCCGGCCATCCCAGACGCAGGACCGGGGCGGCTCCTGCCGCGGCACCCGGTAAAGCCCCCCTTGCCAGAGGCGCACCCAGCCCTGGGGCAAGGGCAACTCGACCCGAGCCTCCGTTCCGGCCTCCGCCAGTTGCCGCAGCCATTCCGTTGCCGCCGCCGCGTCGGGCACCTGCCAGCCCGCCTGGCGCAGCCACCAGCGCAGCCAGTTGGCCTGCCGTGCCGGACTCAGCTGCAGCAAGAGTTCGCGCCGGGCTCCGATCCGGACGTCATCCTGGCGGGCAAGCTCGTCCAGCAGTTCCTGGGCCTCGGCAAAATGCCCGGCAGCCCGGGCCAGACTGGCTTCGACGCCGGGAAAGTGCTGCGCCAGGCGCGGCAGGATCTCCCGGCGCAGGTAATTGCGGCTGTAGCGCACATCCCGGTTGCTCTCGTCCTCGACCCAGGCAAGCCCCCGAGCCCGGGCGTAGTGGTCCAGATCCGCCGGGGCCCAGGCAAGCAAGGGCCGCAGCAGCACGAGGTCATCCCGCCGCCGGCAGGCCGGCATGGCCGCCGCCCCGGCTACACCAGTGCCCCGGCATAGATTGAACAACAGGGTCTCCACCTGGTCCTGACGGTGGTGCCCGAGGGCCAGGTAGCCGGCACCACTCTCCCGGTAGGCCCGGTAACGGGCCTCCCGGGCAGCCGCTTCGAGCCCCCTGCCCGCCCGGTCTTCGACCTGGACACGGACAACCGACAAGGGAATCTGCCGCTCCCGGCACAGGGCCTGGCAGAAATCCACCCAGGCGTCGGCATGGGGAGAAAGGCCGTGATGCACGTGAATGGCCCGCACCCGGGGCCAGAGACGCTGGCAAAGATGGAGGAGAACGACGGAGTCGCGGCCGCCGGAGAGACCGACCCAAAGTTCAGCCCCGGCGGGCAGGTGGGCCTGCAGTAGAGCCGCAGACCCGGCGAACAGATCAGCGGGGAGCCTGTTCCTTGAAGCGGCCATAGGCCATCAGGCGCTCGAAACGGGTTTCGAGCAGCTCGGCGGTGGACAAACCGGAAAGCTGCTTGAGGCTGTCCTGCAGCGCCTTCCGGAGGTTCTGGGCCATCAGCCCGTGATCCCGGTGGGCGCCGCCGCAGGGTTCGTTGACCACCTTGTCGATGAGGCCCAGGGACTTCAGCCGCGCCGCAGTGATGCCCATGATCTCGGCCGCTTCGGGGGCCTTTTCGGCGCTTTTCCAGAGGATGGAAGCACAGCCTTCGGGGGAAATCACCGAATAGGTGGCATGCTGCAGCATCTGCACCACGTCGCCCACGGCAATGGCAAGTGCGCCACCGGAGCCCCCTTCACCGATGATGGTGACGATGATGGGGGTCTTGAGCCCGGCCATTTCATACAGGTTGCGGCCGATGGCCTCGGACTGCCCCCGCTCCTCCGCATCGATGCCAGGATAGGCCCCGGGGGTGTCCACGAAGGTGAACACGGGCAGTCTGAACTTCTCCGCCAGCTTCATCAGGCGCAGGGCCTTGCGGTAGCCCTCGGGCCGGGGCATACCGAAGTTGCGCAGGATTTTTTCCTTGGTATCGCGGCCTTTCTGGTGGCCGATCACGACGCAGGGCTGGCCGTTGAAGCGGGCCAGCCCGCCGACGATGGCCTTGTCGTCGGCAAAAGCCCGGTCGCCGTGCAACTCCTCGAAATCCGTAAAGATGCGCTCGATGTAATCGAGGGTGTAGGGGCGCTGAGGGTGCCTGGCCACCTGGGCAATCTGCCAGGGCGTGAGCCGGGCGTAGATGTCCTTGGTCAGGGCCCTGCTTTTTTCCGAAAGCCGCTCGATCTCGTCGGAAATGTCGACGGCGGAATCTTCCTGGCCAAAGCGCAGGGCTTCGATCTTGTTTTCCAGTTCGGCAATCGGCTGCTCAAAATCGAGGAAGGTGGTTTTCATCCCGGGCCCGAAATTTTTGGAAGGCGGGGATTTTACCCCCAAAACGCGCAATTCAAATACGCGGCACGGCGAAGCTTCAGCCGAAGCGTCCGCCCACGAAGGGATTGAAGCGGCGCTCCTCTCCCAGGGTGGACATGGGGCCGTGGCCGGGGATGAAATCCACCTCGTCCCCGAGCGGAAAGAGCTTTTCCCGGATGGATGCCAGCAGCGCCTGCTGATCCCCACCAGGGAAATCGGTGCGGCCGACGGAGCCCTGGAACAGGATGTCCCCCACCACCAGCAGCTGGCTGGGCCGGTGATAAAAGGCCACGTGGCCCGGGGTGTGGCCGGGGCAATGCAGCACCTCCAGCTCCACCTCGCCAAAACGCACCCGATCTCCCCCTTGCAGCCAGCGGGTTGGCTCAAAGGAACGCACCGGCGGAAAGCCGAACATGCGCGACTGCTGGGCCATGCCTTCGATCCAGAAGCGATCGGCCTCGCCGGGTCCCTCGATGGGCACGCCCAGACGTTCGGCCAGGTCGGCCACCCCGCCTGCATGGTCAATGTGGCCGTGAGTGACCAGGATCGTTGCCAGACTCAGTTCCTCCCGCCCCAGGGCGGCCAAGATGCGGTCCACATCCCCGCCGGGGTCCACCACGGCGGCTTGCCGGGTCTTCTCGCACCAGAGGATGGAACAATTCTGTTCGAAGGGGGTCACGGGAACGATGAGGTAGCGCATGGGAGTCGCAGGAAAGAACAAAGGACAGATTATCGCACGGCCACCCTTGCCCAACCGCAAGGCGGGCATTACCATTGGGCGCGACAATGGCTTTCGCAACAATTGCGCTCAAATCAAAAACTTGGGCTTCGTTTTTAAAGTGGAGGAGCAGCCATGCTCGACCATCCCCTGCAGGAGTTGGACGACTGGGTGATGTATTTCAGCGAACAGGAGCTGCCCGTGCTGCGCCATACCCGCCGCCAGATCGAGAGCGCCCGGGAGAACATGGCCCATGTCTCCGGCAAGGCCCTGGCCCGCATCATCCTGCAGGACCCACTCATGGCCGTGCGGGTGCTGGCCTACATCCAGCCCCTGACGGGCAAGCGCCTGCACCATGATGTGACCACCATCGCCGGGGCCATCATGATGCTGGGCATCGAGCCCTTCTTCAAACGCTTCGAGAACCTGGTCACCATCGAGGACACTCTGAAAGGCTGCCCACCCCAGGCTTTGCTGGGCACCTTGCAGGTGATCCGGCGCGCCCAGCAGGCCTCCCACTACGCCTATGAATGGGCGGTCTGGCGGGTGGACATCAACGCCGAGGAAGTCACCCTGGCCGCCCTGCTCCACGACCTGGCGGAAATCCTGCTCTACTGCTTCGCCCCGCACCTGGCCCTGGAAATCCGCGGCATGCAGCAGGCGGACCCCCAGCTGCGCAGTGTCATCGCCCAGGAGAAGGTGCTGGGCATCCGCCTCATGGACATCCAGGCCGCCCTGTGCCGCGCCTGGCATCTGCCCGATCTGCTCCTGAAACTGATCGACGACGAGCACGCCGACCACCCCCGGGTGAAGAACGTGGTGCTGGCGGTCAATCTGGCCCGGCACCTGGCCCACGGCTGGGACGACGCCGCCATCCCGGACGACCTCAAGGCCATCTCGGCCCTGCTCAACCTCTCCGAAGAAGCCCTGGGCCAGCGCCTGGGACTGGCCCCGCCGCCCCCGGCCGGGGAGCCGGATCAGCCGCAATAGCGCAGGCTTTCCCACTCCAGCAGCAATTCGGGCATCTGATAGGCCTGGAACAGGGCGTACAGCCCCCCGGCCGCCAGCACGCCGAGCAGCAGCCAGACCAGGCGCCCGCCGCCCTTCACGGGGACTCCTGGCGCAGGGGCCGCTCGTTGATGGGCCAGGCCAGGGCCGCCGCCAGCACGGAAAGGCCGATCACCCAGGCCCAGGCCAGCCCGTAGGAACCGCTCTGGTCGAAGATCCGCCCGCCCATCCAGGCCCCGAGGAAGCTGCCCAGCTGGTGCCCGAGGAAGACCCCGCCGGCCAGCATGGACAGGTAGCGCAGCCCGAAGATCTGGGCGATCAGGCCGTTGGTGAGCGGCACCGTGGCCAGCCACAGCAGCCCCATCAGGGCGGCGAACAGCCATACCCCGGGCAGGCCGATGGGCAGGTGGAGCAGCATGAGCACGGCCGCGATCCGGGCTGCGTAGATCAGCACGAGCAGCTTCTTCTTGCTGGCAAAGCCGCCCCACCAGCCGAACAGGAAGGAGCCGAAGATGTTGAACAGCCCGATCAGGGCCACGGCGGTCATGCCCACGTTGGCGTTGTAGCCCCGGTCCATCAGGTAGGCGGGCAGGTGCAGCATGATGAAGGCGGTCTGGAAGCCGCAAACGCCATAGCTCCAGAACAGCAGGTGGAAGCTGGGCTGGGTCAGGGCCTCCCTGAGGGCCTGACCCAGCGACTGCTGGCCTCCCGGGGTGGCGCGGGCCGGACCATCGGCCAGCAGGGCCGCCAGGGGCGCGATCATCCCCACGCCCAGGGCCAGCCAGAGCAGGGCGGCCTGCCAGCCCCAGGCATTGATCATGGCCTGGCCCACGGGCAGCACGGCGAACTGGCCGAAGGAACCGCCGGCGCTGACCAGCCCCAGGGCCAGGCTGCGCCGGGCCGGGGGCACGTGCCGCCCCACCACCCCCATGACCACGGCGAAGGTGGTGCCGGACAAGCCGAGGCCGATCAGGAGGCCCGCCGACAGGTTGAGCCCCGCTGCGCTGCCCGCATGGGCCATGCCCACCAGCCCCAGCCCGTAGAGCAGGGCGCAGACCGCCAGGGTACGCCCGGCCCCGACCCGGTCCGCAAAGGCCCCGGCGAAGGGCGAGGCCAGCCCCCAGAGCAGATTCTGCAGGGCGATGGCAAACGAAAAGGCCTCCCGGCTCCAGCCCTGGTCCTGGGTCATCGGCTGCAGGAACAGCCCGGCCGTGTGCCGCACCCCCATGGAGAGGGTCAGGATCAGGCAGGCGGCCAGGAGGATGCAGGTGGGGGTGCGCCAGCGGGCAGGCAGCATGGGAAGGGCCGGAGGGCAAAAGCGGCGATGATAAGGCCATCCTCCGCATTTTTACGAAATCTTGATGCGCGATCGCCTATTTTCGGCCATCTTCCCGCGTCATGCCCGTTCCGGCCCGGTTCCCGATGGAAACAGCACAGCCCTTGCCCCTTGCGGTCCGCACCGGCCAGCCGCTGCCGGGCTGCCGGCAACTGTTCCGGCGGCCCGGAAACCCCTAGACTGCCGCCATGCAAGCAGCTCCCGCCTCCCTGTTCCCCTATCTGTGGGCCGGCGCCCTGGTAGCCGGAGTCGCCCTGCTGGCCTCCCCCCTGCGGGACCGCCTGGATCAGGCCAACATCATCATGCTGTTCCTGCTCGCCGTCCTCCTCGCCGCCGTGCGACTGGGCCGGGGGCCGGGCATCCTGGCCGCCTTCCTGTCCGTGGCCGCGTTCAACTTCTTCTTCGTCCACCCCCGCCTCACCTTCGCCGTCAGCGACGTGCAGTACCTGCTCACCTTCGCGGTAATGCTGGCGGTGGCCCTGATCACCACCCACCTCACCACCGGCCTGCGCCGCCAGGCGGAAATGGCCCGCCACCGGGAACTGCGCATGACGGCCCTGTACGAAATGGCCCGGGACCTGTCCGGCGCCCTGAGCCTGGAACAGGTGGACGAGATCGTGCGCCATTTCGTGCGTCGGGGCTTCCAGTATGAAGCCTGCCTGCTGCTGCCCGATGCGCAGGACGGACTGAGCCGCTTCGGTCCCGCCCCGGCCGCCGGCATCCGCCAGGAGCCGCCGCTGGAGCCGGCCCGGGAATGCGCCCGGAGCGGCCAGGCCCGCAACGATTCGGGCTGGCACTTCCAGCCCCTGCGCTCGCCCATGCGCATCCGGGGGGTCCTGGCTCTCTCCCCTCCGGCCGGCTCCCGGCAGCTGGCCCCCGAGCAGCAACAGCTGCTCGAAACTGGCGCCTCCCTCGTGGCCATCGCGCTGGAGCGGGTGCATTACATCCAGGTAGCCCAGGAAATCCAGGTGCAGATGGAATCCGAGCGGCTGCGCAACTCCCTGTTGGGCGCCCTCTCCCACGATCTGCGCACGCCCCTGACGGCCCTGGTGGGGCTGGCCGACTCCCTGGTGCTGGCGGGCCGCCTGCCGCCCGAGGAGGAGGAACTGGCCCAGTCCATCCGCGAGGAAGCCCTGCGCACCAGCGCCCTGGTGCACAACCTGCTCGACATGGCGCGGCTGCAATCGGGCCCCGTGGCGCTGCGCAAGGAATGGCAGCCGCTGGAGGAGGTCCTGGGCGCCGCCCTGCAGGCCAGGGCCAGCCAGCTGGCGCGACACCGGGTCCAGGTGGAACTGGCGCCGGACCTGCCCCTGCTCGAACTGGATGCGGTGCTGATGGAGCGGGTGTTCTCCAACCTGCTGGAAAATGCGGCCAAATACACGCCTCCGGGCAGCACCGTGACGATCCGGGCCGGGCGGGACCCCCGGGAGGCGGACCGGGTCCGCATCGAGATCAGCGACAACGGCCCGGGCCTGCCCCGGGGACGGGGAAAGAGCCTGTTCGAAAAATTCACCCGGGGCCGGGATGAATCGGCCATTCCCGGCGTCGGCCTGGGACTGGCCATCGTGCACAGCATCATCGCCGCCCATCAGGGCCGGATCGAAGCCGGCAACCAGGCCGGAGGCGGCGCCTGCTTCAGCATCAGCCTGCCCGCAGGCACCCCCCCGGCCCTGCCCCAGGAGGAAGCATGAGCCCCCCCCGTCCGCCCCAGTCCGAGGGCCCTGCCCCAGTAGTCCTGATCGTCGAGGACGAACCCCAGATCCGGCGCTTCGTGCGAGCCGCCCTGCAATCCGAAGGCTGCCAGACCCACGAGACCGACTCCCTGGGGCGCGGCCTGATCGAAGCCGGCACCCGCAAGCCGGACCTGCTCATCCTCGACCTGGGCCTGCCGGACGGGGACGGCATCGAACTGATCCGCGAACTGCGCACCTGGTCCTGCCTGCCGGTGCTGGTCCTCTCGGCCCGTACCGACGAGGCCGACAAGGTCCTGGCCCTGGATGCGGGGGCCGACGATTACCTGGGCAAGCCCTTCGGCATTCCCGAACTGCTGGCCCGGGTCCGCGCCCTGTTGCGCCGGGCCCGGCGCAGCAGCGACAGCGGGCCGATCTTCAGCTTCGGTCAGATCGAACTGGATCTGGCCCAGCGCCAGGTCCGCCGCGCCGGGGAAACGGTGCACCTGACGCCCATCGAATACCGGCTGCTCGCTCTGCTGGCCAGCAATGCCGGCCGGGTGCTCACCCACCGCCAGCTGCTGCGCGAGGTGTGGGGCCCCCACTACGTGGAGCACGCCCATTATCTGCGGGTCTACATGGCCAGCCTGCGCCGCAAGCTGGAAGACGACCCGACCCTGCCCCGCCACCTCCGCACCGAACCCGGCGTAGGCTACCGCTTCGTGGCCTGAAGCGCCTCAACTGCGCCAAAAGCGCGGCGAGAACAGGACCAGCACCGTGAAGATCTCCAGGCGCCCGAGCAGCATGGAAATTACCAGGGTCCATTTACCCGTGTCGCTCACCTGGCTGAAACCGCTGCTCACCTCCCCCATGCCCAGCCCCAGGTTGTTGATGGTGCCGACCACGGCGGAAAAGGCTGTCTCCTGATCCATCCCGGTGGCAGCCAGGATCAGCATCAGCAGGGCGAACACGGCGATATAGACGGCAAAGAAAGCCCACACGGCGCTGGTCACCCGGGCATCCACGGTACGGTTGCCCAGCTTGATGGGAATCACCGCCTGGGGATGGATCAGCAACTGCACCTCGCGGCTGCCCTGCTTGAGCAGCAACATGAAGCGCATCACCTTGATCCCCCCCGCCGTGGAGCCGGCGCAACCGCCGACGATGCTGATGAAGAGCAGCAACACCTGGGCCGCCACCGGCCAGTTGTAATAGTCGGAGGACGACAGGCCAGTGTTGGTGATGAAGGTGGCGACCTGGAAGAAGGCCAGGCGCAGGGCATGGCTCATGGACATGGGGCCGCTGAAGAACAGCAGCAGGGCAATCAGGCACACGGCCACGCCCACCAGCCCCAGATAGAACAGGTTCTCCTCATCCATGCCGTAGGGGCGCAGGGTCCGGCCATGCCAGACCATGAAGTGCAAGGCGAAATTCACCCCCGACAGGACCATGAAGAAGGCCCCCAGGTTTTCGAGCACCGGACTCTGGAAATGGCCCATGCTGGCGTCGTGGGTTGAAAAGCCGCCCGTGGAAATGGTCGAGAAACTGTGACAGATGGCGTCAAAGAGGGACATGCCGCCCCACCAGTAGGCCAGGGCGCACAGCACCGTCAACCCCACGTAGATGTACCAAAGGGATTTGGCCGTATCGGCAATGCGGGGGGTAAGCTTGGCATCCTTGATGGGGCCCGGCATCTCGGCCCGGTATAACTGCATGCCCCCGACCCCCAGGGCTGGCAGGATGGCCACCACCAGCACCACGATGCCCATGCCCCCGAGCCAGTTGAGCTGCTGGCGGTAGTAACGGATCGACAGGGGCAGGTCGTCGATGCCCGTCAGCACCGTCGCCCCGGTGGTGGTCAGGCCCGACATGCTCTCGAACATGGCGTCGGTGAAGCCCATGTGCGGCGCCGTGGCCAGCATCAGAGGCAGGGCCCCGGCCAGGGCCACCAGCACCCAGAAGGCCGTGGCGATGATGAATCCGTCCCGGGTGCGCAGGTTGCCCTTGCAGCGTCGCACCGGCAGCCACAGGGCCAAGCCCATGCCGAAAATGAGCAGGAAAGCGGAAAGAAAGGGAAGCTGCTGCCCGTCGTTGGCCCACAGGGCCAGCAGCCAGGGAGGCACCAGCGTGATGCTGAAAATCAGCAGGAACAGTCCCAGGACGCGCAGGACGTGTCGGAATTGCATGCTTCCTCCGGTGATGGCGGACTTGAACGGGCCCGGCCGCGCCGGGCCGTCATCATGCCGTGGAGGCGCTAAAGATTTCGCAAAAAAAGCGAACGGCGACGTAAAGAAAATATAAAAGGGCGGAGCCCGTCTCCGGGTTCCGCCCCTGGATGCGCCGGGTCCGGCTTATTCGTCGCCGCCGAACACCCCCAGCAGATGCAGCAGGCTGGTGAAGAGGTTATAGATGCTCACGAACAGGGAGACCGTGGCCATCACGTAGTTGGTCTCGCCCCCCTGGATGATGGCGTTGGTCTCGTACAGGATGAGGCCGGACATCAGCAGCACGAAGGCGGCGGAAACCACCAGGGAGAGCAGGGGCATCTCGAAGAAGATGGCCGCCAGCCCCGCCAGGAAGGCCACGATCATGCCCACCAGGAGGAAATTGCCCATGAAGCTGAAATCCCGCTTCGAGGTCAGGGCAATCGCCGACATGGCAAAGAAGATCACGGCGGTACCCGCCATCGCCATCATCACGATCTCGCCGCCGTTCGGCAAAGACAGATAGCGATTGATGATGGGGCCCAGGGTGTAGCCCATGAAGCCGGTCAGGGCGAACACCAGCCCCACACCCAGGGCGCTGTCGCGGAACTTGCTCACGGCGAACAGGAGGCCGAAATAGCCGATCAGGGTAAGGATGATGCCCGGATGGGGCAGCCCCATGGCCGCGCTGACACCGGCCACCACCGCACTGAAGGCCAGGGTCATGGCCAGCAGCATGTAGGTATTGCGCAGGACCTTGCGGGATTCGGCAGAGCCCAGGGCAGCCGCCCCCCCATGGGACAGGACTTGGTCGGACAGGTAGGAACGATCATTCAGGCTCATGGTGAACCTCCTTTTGTTAGAAACGCCGTCAGTTTAACGGCCTTTGCACCACAATAAAAAACATAGAGAATAAAAGCATGTCTTCGAAAAAACCGAACTTCGACGAGGGCCGGCTCAATTACCGCCACCTCTACTACTTCTGGATGGTCGCCAAGGCCGGCAGCCTGGCCCGGGCCGCCGAGCAACTGGGCCTCACGCCCCAGACCATCAGCGCCCAGCTAAGCCAGCTGGAACAATCCATCGGCACCTCCTTGTTTGACCTGCAAGGGCGCAAGCTGATTCCCACCGAAGCCGGGCGTACCGCCTTGCGCTATGCCGACGAGATCTTCCTGCTCGGCGAACAGCTCTGGGATTCGCTCAAAAGCGCCGGCAGCGAACCCATGCTGCGCCTGACCGTGGGGATCACCGACGTGGTCCCCAAGCTGGTGGCCCACCACCTGCTCGAACCGGTGCTGCATCTGCCGGAACGGGTACGCCTGATCTGCCATGAGGGCAAGTTCGAGAATCTGCTGGGCGACCTGGCCATCCACAAACTCGACGTGATCCTGGCAGACCGGCCGGTGGCCCCCGGCATGAACCTGAGGCTCTACAGCCATCCCCTGGGCGAAAGCGGCCTCAGCCTCTACGCCACTCCGGCCCTGGCCGGACACTACCGGGAGGCTTTTCCCCACAGCCTGGACGGGGCCCCGTTCCTGCTGCCGGCCCGCAACGCCGCAGTACGCGCCAGCCTGGATCAGTGGTTCGAAACCCACGGTATCCGCCCGCGCATCATCGCCGAGGTGGAAGACAGCGCCCTGCTCGATACTTTCGGTGCCGCCGGCCTGGGCATCTTTCCCGCCCAGACGCCCCTCACGGCAGACCTGGCGCGGCGCTATGATGCCGAACTGATCGGTCCCATCGACCAGGTGCGCGACCAGTTCTTCGCCATCTCGGCAGACCGGCGCATCCGCCACCCGGGCATCGAGGCCATCCTCGAAGCCGGACAGCAGCGGCTCTTCCTGCCGGACTGAAGCCAGGGCCGCTCAGCCGGCGCCCCTGGCCTCCAGGGCTTCCCAGCGCTCCAGCAGGGCCATCAGCTCATCCTCGATGGCTGCCAGCCGTTCGGCGGCCTGGCGCGCCAGCTCCGGGTCCTGCTGGTAGATGGCCGGGTCTTCGAGCCGGGCCGTGAGATCGGCCTGCTCCGCCTCCAGGGCCGCGATCCGGTCCGGCAGGCCTTCCAGCTCCCGCTGCTCCTTCCAGCTCAGCCTGTCGCCCCTGGGCTTGGCGGGCTCGGGCTTTCGCGCGGCCGGAGCGGCCTTTCTGGCTTCCTGTTCCCGGATCTCCTGCTTCCGGGCCTCTGCCAGGCTGCTGTGCCAGGCCGCCCAGTCGCTGTAGCCCCCGGCGTATTCACGCCACTGCCCATCGCCCTCGGCGGCCAGTGTCTGGGTCACCACGTTGTCGAGGAAGGCCCGGTCATGGCTGACCAGGAACAAGGTGCCCTCGTAGTCCTGCAGCAATTGCTCCAGCAGCTCCAGGGTTTCCATGTCCAGGTCGTTGGTGGGCTCGTCCAGCACCAGCACATTGGCGGGACGGGCGAACAGCCGGGCCAGCAGCAGCCGGTTGCGCTCGCCCCCGGAGAGGGACTTGACCGGGGAGCGGGCCCGTTCCGGCGCAAAGAGGAAATCTTCCAGATAGCCGATCACATGCTTACGGACACCACCGATGTCCACATAGTCTGACCCCGGGGAAATCACGTCGGCCAGGCTCGACTCGGGATCGAGCTGTGCCCGGAACTGGTCAAAATAGGCGACCTCCATGCGGGTGCCCCGCTTGACCGAGCCGGCATCCGGCGCCAGCTCGCCCAGGATCAGGCGCAACAGGGTGGTCTTACCGGCACCGTTGGGGCCGATCAGGCCGATCTTGTCGCCGCGCAGGATGCGGGTGGAAAAATCCCGCACCACGACCCGGTCGCCAAAACGCTTGCTGACCTGCTGCATTTCCACCACCAGTTCGCCGCTCTTGCCCCCCGCGTCCAGACGCATCTGCACCTTGCCGAGCCGTTCGCGCCGGGCAGCCCGCTCCAGGCGCAGCCGCTCGAGACGCTGGACCCGGAACACGGCCCGGGTGCGCCGGGCCTCGACTCCCTTGCGGATCCAGGCTTCCTCTTCCTTCAGGAGCTTGTCGAACCTCTGGTTGAGGATGCTCTCGTCGTGGAGCATGGCCTCCTTGCGCCGCTGGTATTCGCTGTAACTGCCGGGAAAGCTCATCAGCCGGCCCCGGTCGAGTTCGACGATGCGGGTGGCCAGCCGGTCGAGGAAACGCCGGTCGTGAGTGATGAAGCAGAGCGTGGTGCCGCTCTCCAGGAGCAGGTCCTCCAGCCACTCGATGGCGGCGATGTCCAGGTGATTGGTGGGCTCGTCCAGCAGCAGCACGTCCGGTGCCAGCGCCAGCCCCCGGGCCAGGGCCAGGCGCTTCTTCTGGCCGCCGGAAAGGCTGCCCGCCCGGGCATCCGGATCCAGGCCGAACCGGGCGATGACCCGGTCCACCTGCACCCGCCAGTTCCAGGCGCCCAGGGCTTCCAGCTCATGCTGCAAGGCCTGCAGGCGGGGCAGCAGGGCCTCATGGTCGGCCCCCTCTTCCGCCAGATCGTGGGACACCCGGTGGTATTCGGCCAACAGGGAAGAGGTGGCCCCCAGCCCCGCAACCACCGCGGCAAAAACCGTCTGCCGGGCATCCAGGGGCGGCTCCTGGGGAACATAAGCAACCCGGATGCCGGGCTGGCGCCAGACTTGGCCATCATCGAGGCTGCCCTGCCCCGCCAGTACTGCAAGCAGGGAAGACTTGCCCGTGCCGTTGCGGCCGATCAAGGCCACCCGCTCACCCGGGTCGAGCTGGAAATCGGCATGATCGAGAAGGGGCACATGGCCAAAGGCCAGGCAGGCCTGGTCAAGCTTCAGGAGCGGCATGTAGGTTCCGAAAAACGTGGAAGGGTGCAGCGGAGCTGCCGTGGGGCGGCATTTTAATCCGTCCGGCCCCGGAACTGGCGCCCGGACGGGGTCCCGGAACAGGAGACAGGGCAAGGCCCGGACCCGCCCGCACCGGGACCGGAGCATCCCCCGTAACCCCACCTCCTGCGGGCCGGCTTCCCGGCCCGGATCCCGCTCCAAACTGGCACAACGGCCCCGGGACGGCTAGAATACGCGCCTCTCTCCTCGTAGTTCAATGGATAGAACAAGCGCCTCCTAAGCGCTAGATACAGGTTCGATTCCTGTCGAGGGGACCATTTCCAGAGGTTGTGCGCTTGCCCTGCCCTTCCTTTCCGCGATACCGCTTCTCCCCCGCCAGTCTGCTGCTGGCCTGGCTGGCAGTGCTCGGGCCGCTGTTCCTCGCCCCGCTCGCCGGCCCTCTTGCGATCGCGGGCTCGCCCTCCGGCCTGACGGAAATCTGCACCGCCCAGGGACTGGCCCGCCTGCCGGAGCCCCCCGCGGATGAAAACCCGCCGCCCCATACCGGCGCCCTGGCGCACTGTCCCCTCTGCCTCTTCAATCCCCCACCCGCCGTGCCCGCCGGGGCCGGCCCGACCCTGGCACCGGCCGCTGCAGCCCGCACCGTGCCCCCTGCGGCACTCCGGGAAACCCCTGCCGCGCCCCCCCTGCTGTCTCCCGCCCAGCCCCGGGCACCACCGGCCCGGTCGGTCTGAACTCGGACCGGCGCGCCACCTTACCCAGCCCTTGCTGCCAGGCCTCCGGACCGGCCCTGACAACATCCCCGGCAGGGGGCTTGCCCTCTGCCCCGGCAGTTGCCCCCGTGGTGCTGCCGGTCCCATGCAACGAATTTTCTGGAGATTTCCCCATGCGTCATCCTATTGCCCTTCTGGCCCTGGCCGCCCTCTTCCCCCTCCTGGCCCAGGCTCAAGTCAACGTCCACGAGCCCTGGGTGCGTGCCACCGCGTCCTCGCAGAAAGCCACCGGTGTCTTCATGAAACTGGAAAGCAGCCGCCCGATGACCCTGGTGGGGGCCCGTTCGCCCGTGGCCGGGGTGGTGGAGGTGCACGAAATGGTCACCGAAGCGGGAGTGATGAAAATGCGCGCCATCCCCAAACTCGCCCTGCCTGCCGGCAAGGTGACCGAACTCAGGCCTGGCAGTTACCACATCATGTTGATGGACCTGAAGGCCCCGCTTGCTGCGGGCGAGAAGGTTGCCGTGACCCTGCTGCTGGAAGACGAGCAGCAGCAGCGCCATGAGCAGAACGTGACAGCGGAGGTGCGCCCGCTCAACGCCAGCGCCCCCGCCCATCAGCACGGCAGGCACTAAGATGCGCGCCATAGCCAGCCTTTTGCCTGGCCTGGGCGTTCTCCTGCTGGCAACCGGCCTGCTGGCCGGTTGCCAGCAGGCCCAGGCTCCCAAGTTCCACGCCACCGTGCTCGACAACCCCGGCTTCGCCCAAGACTTCCGGCTGCAGGACCCGGACGGCAGGGAACGTACCCTGGCCGACTGGCGCGGCAAGGCCGTGCTGCTCTTCTTCGGCTACACCCAGTGCCCCGACGTCTGTCCCACCGCCCTCTCCCGTGCGGCCCGGGTCATGGAGCTGCTGGGGCCCGACGCCGACCGGCTGCAGGTCCTGTTCGTGACCGTAGATCCGGCCCGGGACACGCCGGAACTACTGAAGGAATACCCGACCGCCTTCCATCCCTCCTTCCTCGGGCTGCGCACCAGCGTCGAAGGTACGGCGGAAGTGGCCAGGCAATTCCGCGTCTTTTACCGCATCAATCCCGGCAGCACCCCCAGTACCTATACGATCGACCATAGCGTAACCTCCTATGCCTACGATCCCGGAGGCAGGCTACGCCTGGCCATCCCCCACGATGCCCCGGCTGAGGCTGTAGCCCAGGACATTCGGACCCTTCTGGCAAGTCGGGTAGAATGAGACCTCCTTTCAAGGAGGCCCCCATGGAAGCACGAAGCTTCAGCAACGAAGAGGTCAGGCACATCCTGGAGCAGGTACTGGTGCACCAGTGTGCCTGTCCCAGCCAGCTCTGCCGGGTGATCCTGGAGTTGCGGGAATTGGCCCGGTACGAACGGGAATGCCTGGACCGCACCGCCACGGACGTGAAGGTTCACTACGCCATCGAGAAGGCTGCCGAGCAGTGTGAGGCCATCATGAATGCCTGCTTGGCGGAGGTTTTGGAACTGGAAGGCTGGGATCCCGTCACCCTGACCATGCCCCGCCACCTGCAGGAGCATCAGTTGCGGCTTGTGAGCGAGAACGAAGCCCGATAGACGTGCGCCATCCTCCCGTCGACATCAGCGAGGCAAACGGCGTCCGCTATCTGCATTTCGGCACGGATGCCGTCCAGGGCGCCATGCGCCTTGCCCGCCCCTGGTCCCTGGAGCTGGAATACACCCGGGAAATGCTGGCTGGCCTGCTCCTGCGCCCGGAAGCCGGATGGCCCCGCAGCTGCCTGATGGTGGGACTGGGGGCAGCCTCCCAGCTCCGCTTTCTGCACCGCCATTTTCCCGGCTGCCGGATCACCGTGCTGGAAATCAACCCGGCGGTAGTCGCCGTCTGCCAGCAGTTTTTCAAGTTGCCGCCAGAGTCCCCTCATCTGGAAATCGTGGTGACGGATGCGAGTGCGTGGATCGGCCAGGCACCCGGCAAACACTACGATTTACTCCTGCTGGACGGCTTTGGGGCCCAGGGCCTGCCCCGCGCCCTCGATACTCCGGCCTTTTACGAGGCCTGCCACGCCAGCCTGGGGGAGCAAGGCATCCTGGCCAGCAACCTTCTGAGCCACAGCGCCAGCTTTCCCGCCAGAGTCCGGCGCATCGCCCGGGCCTTTGCCGGCCGCAGCCTCCTGCTGCCGCCCTGTGACAGCGGCAACACCATCCTGCTGGCGGCCACAGGAGAAGCCATCGACGCTTCCCTCACCACCCTGCTCGATCGGGCCGGCGCACTACGGCAAAGGACGGGCCTGGATCTGCGCCCAACAGTGAACCGCCTGCGCCTTGCTCGCACCCTGCGGGACGAGCATTTAAAACTTTGATCCCCCCATTGCCGCAGCCCCCTGGCAGCCCTTGGTTTTCAGCCGCCAAACTTCTATAAAACAAACATTCCTCCACCCATAACAACTACAAGGCGGAAGTCCAGATCACCTTGATTCGTCTTGGCCTGGCACCGTTGATCCTGGTTTACCAGGCATAAGGAGGAGAAGAGCATGCTTTCACTCAAAGACTGCATCGATTTCTGCGACCTGGACGGCATGGAGATCGAGGCCATTGCCGAACACGAACACATTCCCGTGATCCTGGCCGTCGAACTCAGCAATGAACTGCTGAAAACTCCCGAAGGCGTTTGCTGCCTGCACAACATGGTGCTCGACAACCTGA
Organism: Betaproteobacteria bacterium UBA2592; assembly: GCA_002340095.1. Lineage (GTDB taxonomy): Bacteria > Pseudomonadota > Gammaproteobacteria > Burkholderiales > Rhodocyclaceae > Azovibrio. The sequence goes on along the minus strand of DDKS01000005.1, from coordinate 8,216 downwards.
GCGAAGCCATGGCCCGGGGAGATCAGGAAAAAGCCTTGCGCTTCCGGCTGGCCTATCAACACCTCCAGGCCACCCACCCCCTGCCAAGCCAGTAGCCCCCGTTCAATCCCGCAGCAGATCGGCCGCATGTCCTGCCATTGCGGCAAGGACTGGCTCGGCCGTGCCGACCGCAGCAGCCAGCTCGAACCGGACCCCGGGCCAACTTGCCTCGAAACGCGCCATGATGTGCGGGAGATCGCGCTTGAGGTGGCCGCCAGGCGCCATGAACATGGGCAACACCTTGATCCGGTTGCACCCCTGGGCCATGAGCGCCCGCACACTCGCTTCCAGGTCAGGCTGCTGGAATTCCAGAAAGGCCAGCTCCACCCTGGCTTCCGGCATCTGCGTCTGCAGCCGCCGCCGGACCTCGCGTAGAGGAGCCGCCCAGTCTGGATCCCGCGCCCCATGACCGAACAGGATAAGTCCCTTAGTGGGTACCGACATGGATGTCTCCTGCTGCAGTGGCCAGTGACGCCCCCTTGCTTTCGATCGCCACGAGGGCCTTGGCTTCATTGAAGTCGCGAGCCGCACCGGAGGCGTAGAGGCAGCAAACCAACTGGTTGGCCACCGGCATGGGCAACGGGATACTGCCATCGAGCACCTTCAGCATCCACTGGGCCGTGGTTCTGGCGTCCGCACCGTCGGGAAGATGGGGCAGGGATTTGATGCTGTCGTGCTCGGCCTCGAACAAGGTAGTGCAAAAACCGTCTCGGATGTGTTCGATCTTGGGGCGCCGTTTCGGATTGGCGAAGGGCTCTCCCTCGGTTCCCCGCAGCAGCAGGGCGCGCTGGTTCCTCTCCTGCAGTATGTCGCGCATCAGGTCCAGATAGGGAGGGTGCGTCGCGGCCGCGACCAGAACCCCCTGCCCGGCAAAGGGATCGAGCAGCTTTACCAAGCTGTGGGCACAATTTCTCAATCCAAGGCGAGCCCGCAACGCAAGCTGGTCCGTCAACCCCGGGCAGAGCAAAGACAAGGGTGCAAAGGCAAGCCCCCCCTTGGCCATGGTCTGCTGTACCTGGTGAAAGCTGGTGGCCGGCATGATGCCCAGCTCACGGAACACATGCCCGGTGGTCACCCTGCCAAACCCCTCGAGCAGTCCATGCACCAGAACCGGGATACCAAAGTGGTGCAGCATCAGAGCCAGCAGCGGCGTCAGGTTCGCGCCCTTGCGGGCCCCGTTGTAACTGGGCAGCACGACCGGACGGACCTCGCTGGCTGGCCGCTCCAGCATATAAGTCCTGGCTTCGGCCGCAGCCAGGAAACCCAGCATCTCCTCCCGGGTTTCACCCTTCATGCGCAGGGCCAGGATGATGGCCCCCAGTTCCAGGTCCGGAACGCCGCCATCCAGCATGGCGCCGTACAGACGCTCGGCCTCCTCCCTGGGGAGTGAGCCCGCGCCCGTTGCGCCGCGACCGATTTCCCTGATGTACTGGGAAAAATTCATCATCTCCTCCGTAGTCTTCTGATTCGCCCCTCCATTAGCAACACATGTGCCAGCAGCTTTGCAAACCTTGCTGCCGGCTTGTCAGCGACGAAAACCCCCGCACGGGGCGGGGGAAGAAGGCTCATTTGATGCGTTGCAGATGCGGCCTGCCCGTGGCAGGCGCGGGGGGAGTCCCCGGATCGGGGGCATCCGGGGCGCCGCCCGCCGGCGCCTCCTCCACATCGAAAGCCATGCCGGTACCATTTTCCCGGGCATAGATGGCTGCGACGCGCGCCATGGGCACCCGGACCTCCCGGGGAACTCCGCCGAACCTGGCCTTGAAGCTGATGCCATCCCGCCGCAACTGCAGACCATGGGTCGCCTCCGTGCCTACATTGAGGACGATCTGTCCATCCTTGACAAATTCGGATGGAACGACGCACGAAGCATCCACCTGCACTGCGAGATAGGGCGTAAAACCGTTCTCGTTGCACCAGTCCCAGATGGCCTGGACCAGATAGGGCTTGGTGGACGGCAGGTCGCTGACAGGCTGGGTGAAATCCATTATTTGCGCATCGCCTTTTCAGAGGGGGTCAGGGCATCGATGAAACCCTGGCGGCTGAAGATGCGCTCCGCGTATTTCATCAGCGGGGCGGCATGCTTGCCCAGATCGATGCCATAGTGCTCAAGACGCCAGAGCAGAGGCGCGACCGCCACATCGAGCATGGAAAAATCGTCGCCCAGCATGAATTTTTGCTTACTGAAGATGGGCGTGAGCTCCGTCAGGCGGGCCGCAATCTCCTGCCGCGCCTTGTCGGCTGCTTTTAGATTCTTCTCGATGGGCTCGATGAAGGAGAATATTTCCCGCTCCATGCCAAAGAGCAGCTGGCGCGCCCGGGCCCGCATGATCGGATCCGCCGGCATCAGCTGGGGGTGGGGAAAACGTTCGTCGATGTACTCGTTGATGATGTTGGGCTCGTACAGGATCAGATCCCGCTCGACCAGCACCGGCACCCGGTTGTGGGGGTTGATGACCGCCAGATCTTCAGGCTTGTTGAACATGTCCACATCAATGACCTGGAAATCCATGCCTTTTTCGAAGAGCACGATGCGGCAACGGTGACTGAAGGGACAGGTGGTCCCGGAATAGAGGTTCATCATGGCAGCTTGACCCAAAAAAGATCAGGCACCGCTCCCCATATCACCGGGAAGCGATGCCGTAATGGAAGGGAAGGAATCAGTGGATGTCTTTCCAGTATTCCTTCTTCAGCGCATAGGACAACACGAACAGAATGCTCAGGAAGACCAGGACGGCAATGCCCAATTGCTTACGCAGGCCGGCTTGAGGTTCGCCCATCCAGACCAGGAAACCGACCAGGTCAGCCACCTGCTTGTCGTACTCGGCAGGGGAAAGCTTGCCGGGAACGGCCAGCTTCAATTTGTGGTCCTCACCCATGACCTGTTCCCCCTGAAGTTCGTAGAGGACATGGGGCATGCCCACGTTCTCGAAGGCCAGGTTGTTCCAGCCGGTTGCACGCTTGTCGTCCCGGTAGAAGGTACGCAGGTAGGTGTACAGCCAGTCGGCACCGCTGCCCGCTGCGGAGGCCCGGGCCCGGGCGATCAGGGTCAGATCCGGAGGAGCCGCACCAAACCACTTCTTGGCCTCGGCAGGGCGCATGGAAATCAGCATCTGATCACCGATCTTGTCGCTGGTGAACATCAGGTTGTCCTTGACCTGCTGCTCGGTCAGACCCAATTCCAGCAGCTTGTTGTAACGCAGCTGGCTGGCGCCATGACAGTTCAGGCAGTAGTTCACGAACAGCTTGGCACCGTTCTGCAGCGCGGCCTTGTCGCCCGACACATCGGGAGCCTTGTCCAGATGAATGGAGGCACCTGCAGCAAGCGCCAGGGTCGGAGCCAGCAGCAAGGCTGCCAGCAGAGTTTTCAGGTTACGCATGGTTTTCATTTCCAGGTGACCCTTTCCGGTTCGGGTTTGTACTTGTCAATCTTGGAATACCAGGGCATCAGCAGGAAGAAGGCGAAGTAGATCACCGTGCAAACCTGGGAAATCTTCTCACCCCAGTAGCTGGGAGCCTGAGTCCCCAGATAGCCCAGGATGAAGAAGCTGATGATGAAGGCGGTCAGGAAAGACTTGTAGATGGGGCCACGGTAACGGATGGACTTGACCGGAGAGCGATCCAGCCAGGGCAGGAAGGCGAAGATCACCACGGAGGCCCCCATGGCCACCACGCCCCAGAACTTGGCATCCAGGCCGAAGAAGTTCCAGACCATGGCGCGCAGCACGGAGTAGTAGGGCGTGAAGTACCACACCGGCGCAATGTGCGGCGGAGTCTTCAGGGGGTCGGCAGGATAGAAGTTGTTGTATTCGAGGAAGTAGCCGCCACCCTCGGGAGCAAAGAACACCACCAGGGAAAAGGCCATCAGGAACACCACGACGCCGACGATATCCTTGACGGTGTAGTAGGGGTGGAAGGGGATGCCGTCCAGGGGAATGCCGTTCTCGTCTTTCTTCTTCTTGATCTCCACGCCGTCGGGGTTGTTGGAACCCACTTCGTGCAGGGCCAGGATGTGAGCCGCCACCAGGCCGATCAGGACCAGGGGAATGGCGATCACGTGGAAGGAGAAGAAGCGGTTCAGGGTGGCATCGCCAATCACGAAGTCGCCACGCACCCAGATGGACAGGGGCTCACCGATCAACGGAATGGCACCGAACAGGTTCACGATCACCTGGGCACCCCAGAAGGACATCTGGCCCCAGGGCAGCAGGTAGCCGAAGAAGGCCTCGGCCATCAGCATGAGGAAGATCAGGACGCCGAACACCCAGATCAGTTCCCGGGGCTGACGGTAGGACCCGTACAGCAGGCCACGGAACATGTGCAGGTAAACCACGATGAAGAAGGCGGAGGCGCCGGTGGAGTGCATGTAGCGCACCAGCCAGCCCCACGGCACGTCCCGCATGATGTACTCGACACTGGCGAAGGCAACGGGGATGCCGGCTGCGTTCAGGGAAGCGTCGGGCTTGTAGTGCATCACCAGGAAGATGCCGGTGACGATCTGGATCACCAGCACCAGCAGCGCCAGGGAACCGAAGAAGTACCAGAAATTGAAGTTCTTGGGCGCGTAGTACTCAGACAGGTGCCCACGCCACATGGCGGTCGCCGGGAAACGGGCATCCACCCACTCCAGCAGATTACCGGCCAGGGAGCCGTCGGATTTGTATTTTTCGAAATTGGTATTCGCCATGACTTACCCCTTGTCTTCGCCGATCAGGATGCGCGTATCGGACAGATACATGTGCGGCGGCACCTCCAGGTTGTCCGGGGCCGGCTTGTTCTTGAAGACCCGGCCAGCCAGGTCGAAGGTGGAGCCGTGACAGGGACAGAGGAAACCACCCTTCCAGTCAGCGGTCATGCCTTCATCGGCCCCCGGCTTGAACTTGGAAGTAGGAGAACAGCCCAGGTGGGTGCAGATACCCACCGCAACCAGGATCTCGGGCTTGATGGAACGGTGCTCGTTCTTGCAATACTGGGGCTGCATCTTGCGTTCGGACTGGGGATCAGCCACATCGCCATTCAGCTGCGGCAAGGTGTCCAGCATGGCCTGGGTACGATTGATGATCCAGACGGGCTTGCCCCGCCACTCGACAGTCACCATCTGCCCGGGCTCGAGCTTGCTGATGTCCACCTCGACCGGGGCTCCGGCCGCCTTGGCACGCTCCGACGGGAGCATGGAGGACACGAACGGCACCAGGACCGCCAACGCACCCGCCCCCCCGACTGCAGCGGTGGCGATCACCAATCGCCGCCTGCCGCAGTCAACTTTTTCTTGATTGCTCATAGCGCTGATCCCTAACGTTAATATCAGATAAACCAAACTTTTCGATTATACGCCAAGCCAAGCCGCCATGTAAAAAAGCCTTGCCTATGCGTCCACCACACGCCTTTCCCTGAAGGCTTGGGCGAGCGTACCCGCGTCCACGAATTCCAGTTCCCCGCCCACCGGCACGCCCCTGGCCAGCCGACTGACCCTGACCCCTTTCTCCTTCAACAGGGCAGCGATGTAGTGGGCCGTGGCCTCCCCCTCGTTGGTGTAGTTGGTTGCCAGAATGACTTCCCGCACCTGACCATCGAGGACCCGGCTTACCAGCCTATCCAGGCCCAATTCCCGGGTGCCTACCCCATCCAGGGGCGAGACACGCCCCATGAGCACGTAGTAGAGTCCCTGGTAGGCAGAGGTCTGCTCCATGCGGTTCATGTCCACCGGAGACTCCACGATGCACAGCAACGATGCATCCCGCTGGGGCGAAAGGCAGCGTTCGCACACCTCCCCTTCCGTGAACGTGTTGCAGCGCCGGCACTGGTGCAGATCCTCGAGGGCCGCGGAGAGTGCGCGAGCCAATACCGCAGCACCTGCACGGTCGTGCTGCAGGAGGTGGTAAGCCATGCGCTCAGCCGACTTGGGGCCGACTCCAGGCAGAAAGCGCAGGGCCTTGATCAACCCCTCGAGGGGAGATGGCGTCACACAGCCTCCTGACGATCAGAAGGGAAGTTTGAAACCCGGGGGAAGATTCAAGCCGGCCGTAAACCCGGCCATACGCTCCTTGCTCAGGGCATCGGCACGCCGCACCGCGTCGTTGAAGGCAGCGGCCAGCAGATCCTCGAGCATCTCTCTGTCATCCATCACGGATGGATCGATGACAACCCGGCGCATATCATGGCTGCAGGTCATGATCACCTTCACCATGCCGGCGCCCGCCTGTCCCTCGACCTCGGTCTGCGCCAGTTCTTCCTGGGCCTTGGCCATGTTGGCCTGCATCATCTGCGCCTGCTTCATCAGCCCGGCAATCCCACCTTTCATCATCGCTCACTATCTCCTGTCGTCAGTCGAGGGGTTTGATGGACGCCTCCACCAGCGAGGCATCCAATATTTCTATGGCATCACGAACAAAAGGGTCCTGCTCGATGGCCGCCACCGCCATGTCATGGCGCTGCTTTCTGGCCTGCTCCGCAGCCTGGGCCGGGGTCACCTGCTCCGTCTCCGCCACATCAATCTGGAGCAGCAGTTTTTTCTGGAAGTGATCGCCAAGTGCCTGCTGCAGGCGCTCCTGAGCCGGCTTGAGGAGCAGGTGCTTATGGATCGGGGACAAGCGCAAACGGCAAGTCCCATCCTCCAGCGCCAGCAATTCACAGTGCTGCGCCAACTCCCGGGCCATCCCTGTCAGGGCCAGACGATCCACCAGAGCCTGCCAATCCCGGTCGGGGGCATGCGCAGGCGGCGCCGCCTCCGTGGCCGGATAATCGACACTGGAAGCGGAGCCCACCTCCCCCTTGGCAAGCGCGGGCGCAGGTACCTGCTGCCGCACCGGAATGCGCGGCACCGCACCGACCGACAGGCCATCCTCCAGAGGCACAAAAGCCAGCAGACGCAGCAGCACCATCAGGAACCCGCTGTATTCATCGGGAGCGAGCGCCAGTTCATGACGCCCCTGGATAGTGATCTGGTAGGCAAGCTGGACGAACTCGGGTGACATGAGCTGGCCGAGCCGGTCCAGGCGCTCATCCCCGCCTCCCGCCGCCCCTGCATTCCCGGTGCCCAGGAGCTGCCGCAGCTGCAGTCGAGTCAGCAGTATAGCCAGTTCCTGCAGGCCATTGGAGAACGACAGGCTGCGCCCATGCATATCCTCGGCAACAGCGAGCATCCGCTCTCCGTCTCGCTCGGCCAGCGCCTCCAGGAGGGTCAGCAAACAATCCTGATCGACGCTGCCAAGCATGTCGGCCACCTGATCCGCAACTATCCTGCCAGCCCCATGGGCTATCGACTGATCAAGCAGGGACAGAGCATCCCGCATGCTGCCGGAAGCCGCCCTGGCAATCGTCAGCAGAGCTTGCTTTTCAAAAGGAATCGATTCTGCCGCAAGTATCTTCTCGAGATGCTCCGCAATCGCCGGCAGCGGCATCTGCTTCAGGTTGAACTGCAGACAGCGGGAAAGGACCGTAACGGGAATCTTCTGGGGATCGGTAGTGGCCAGAATGAACTTCACATGCTCCGGCGGTTCCTCGAGGGTCTTCAGCATGGCGTTGAATGCCGAGGTGGACAGCATGTGCACTTCGTCGATCACATAGACCTTGTAACGCCCCCGGGTCGGGGCGTAGATCGCATTTTCCAGCAACTGCCGCATCTCCTCGACACGGGTGTTGGTGGCGGCATCGACCTCCAGCAGATCGACAAAGTGGCCTGCATCAATTTCCTGGCAAGCGGTGCAGTGGCCACAGGGAGTCGCGGAAACCCCCTGTTCGCAGTTGAGGGCCTTGGCCAGAATCCGGGCAATGGTGGTTTTTCCGACTCCTCGCGTACCCGTAAAAAGGTAGGCGTGGTGCAGTCGTTTTTCGTTGAGCGCATGGGTCAGAGCCTTGACGACATGCTCCTGACCGACCAGGGTGAAAAAATTGCGGGGGCGCCATTTGCGCGCGAGAACCTGATAGCTCATGCACTCAGATCCAGAGTATGAAAGAAAGTGGCGAGCCTAACCCCCGGCACTTACAGGTAACGGCTGTGGCTGCTTCCTTCCGGACCTGACCAGGTTCACCGCCCTGCAATGCGGGGAGACCCGCCGGGGGCAATTCTAGCACAGTCGGTGCTGCGGGGTTTGAAGAATGGGGGTTTGATCAGGGCAATCGCACGAATGACGCTGTCGTGGACGTCTGAAATAGCCGTTGACGATCAATGGGTTAAA
>DDKS01000046.1 GCA_002340095.1 Betaproteobacteria bacterium UBA2592 | reverse complement strand
AGAAAAGAGGTTGCACAATCTCCTCCTGAATTGCCGAAAACTCCGCCTCCTATTAGGAGGATTCGACCCTCACCAATCCTCCTAATAGGAGCTGCTTGTTTCGCGTCTCGCGAATGCCCTGTAGCCAATGCATGACTTCAATTTTTTCGATCCTGCCTCGTCATATCCAATGCTCCTAATAGGAGGAGTCATCAGCAATGAATCCTCCTGAGACCATGGTCTTGCGTGTCTCCTAATAGGAGGATTTATCCACCAAGAATCCTCCTATTAGCCCTGTCGCATCAGGGTCGCGCGACTGCTGTAACAGGCGGCACCGCATCCTAGGTTGCCTCCTCCTAATAGGAGTCTTCGCGCCTGATCGTAACGAACCGATCGCACAAAACTAGGGCGAAATGCGTCAGTTCTGTGCGCTTTTCGCCCTCGTTTCGCTTGGGCGTCTTGTTAAGTTCGCTGACGGTCCGCTAGCGGTATTGCCCTGCCATGAAAGGCGACGGACATCTTTGGTGATGCACAGGCGGTGCACTGAGATGACTGGCTAATGACGGACCGCCATCAACTCACAGGAGAACGACGTGAACATCCTCGGCATCGACATTGGCTACTCGAATCTGAAACTCGCCTTCGGCCCCAAAGGGGAGTCCGCGAAAACCCACCTGCGCCCGGCCGGCGCCGCTCCCGCAGACCGCTTCGGCTCGCGCTTCGACGGCAGGGCCCAGGACGAATTCCTGCATGTGCTCGTCCATGGGCAGGAGTTCGTGGCCGGCGTGTCGCCTGATCGAGCGGAGATGTGGACCCGTTCGCTTCATGCCGACTACACCGCCAGCGCGTCCTACGAGGCCTTGTTCCATGCGGGCCTGCTGCTTTCCGAGATGGATCGGGTCGATGTGCTGGTTACCGGGTTGCCGGTATCGCAGTATCTCGACGAGGCGCGCAGGAATGCGCTTGCCGAGCAAATGTGCGGCACCCACCAGGTCACTCCGAAACGTACGGTTTCCGTTGAGAAGGTCAAGGTCATCCCCCAGCCTATCGGTGGTCTCCTCGATTACATCGCACAGGAGGATGCCGATATCGAAGATGCTCGCGTTCTCGTGGTCGATCCCGGCTTCTTCTCGGTCGACTGGGTCGTCGTCGCCCACAAGGATCTGCACCGTCAATCCTCCGGCACGAGCCTCAATGCCTCATCGGTGATTCTCGAAGAAGCCTCCAGACTCATTGCCAAGGATCACGGGGCTGCGGTGAATACCGAGACCCTGGAAAACGCTGTCCGGGCAGGCAAACCAGCCGTTCTGGTTCTCGGCCAGCGCGTCGAGATCACGCCCTACATCGAACAGGCCGCGAAAACCATTGGGCCCGTCGTCGTCGAATCCATCCAGAAGTCTTTGCGCACCGAGAGCAAGATGCCCGACCTCGTGGTTCTCGTGGGCGGCGGCGCCCAGTTCTTCCGTGAAGCCTTACAAGATGCTTTCCCGCGTCTCACCGTGGCGACTCCGAGGGAGCCGGTGTTCTCGAACGCTCGCGGATTCTGGCTGATGGGGAACACCTTGTGAAGAGCATTCGTGTCGTGCTGACCGTCACTCCAGCCAACCCAGAGCTCTTCGCCGATTTAGGGAAGGTTCCGGCCAGGCTGAGGGCTGAACGTGTCCGTACTCTGGCGACCCTTGGTCTTGCGGCCATGTCAGGCGGCGGTATCGCCATCACCAAGCCCGCGGCGCCCGGCAGTCCGGCGACGGACCAGCAAGGAAAGGAGAGGCCGACTCGTGCCCTGAATTTCGCAAAATCACTTGGAGATGGCGTATGACGTGGAACATTGGTCTTCCGCCCAAAGACACCGTTGTTGCGCTCGTGGTCAGAAAGTGGGTCACCTGTGAATCTGGTTGGCGTACCAGTTTTCTTGCCCGCGATCCGGTCCTGCATATTTCCGCGCTCGGGAAGGCATTCGCCAACCATGACTTCACGCCTACCCAAACAGTCTGCATGGGTTCGCTCGTCGAGAAGAACGGCGAGTTGATCGTGCTCGACGAGGATGGGGACGAAGCCGGGTTCGAGGCAACTGCAATCCTGGCATGGAGCCATGTCCCTTCCTTCGCGATGGATCAGGCTGCCGCGTCGGCAACTGATCTACTGCTCCGGCGAATGGCAAATGTCGCCCGTTGAACGAAAAGTCGGCCGGCATCACCTTGCCTTCTACAGGGGTTGGCTTCAGGGGCTCGACCTCAAGGATCTGGCCGATCGGTATCTCGAGACCGGCCTTGATCTCAGACTCGCCAAATCTACCCTCTCGTGGTTGCGGGACACACTAAGTCAGGCTGCCCTACGCCATGGGCGGCGTGGCGAAGCCCGCCTACTGCGCCTCCACTTGACCGCGGAACGCCCACAGAAAGCGCCCACCCTTCCTTCCCTGGAGGATTTCCGCGCCGAACGCGATCCGAGCGGTTTTTACTTGGAGGATGAGCTGATCCAGCTCTATCTCGATACGTTTCCAGAGGCTCGTGACAAGCGAGGCCGCCAGCGCCAACGTCTGATCGAACGCCAACTCGCGGCCCTCGTCTGGATCGAGAGGTTGCTCGTCACCGATCCCATGCCTGCCGATTTGGTATCCGCCTGGTTCGACAGACCGGTGGCAGACCGGCTCATACTCGCCGGCATCCCGACCATTGGAGCCCTGATGGAGCGAGTCAGGGATCGCGGCTATCGCTGGTGGGTTACCGTGCCAAAGCTCGGCGAGAAAGGCGCCGCCCGGATCGTCGCTTGGCTGCGTGGATACGAATCCTCACTGGGTCCGTTGCCGGACCACGCTCTTGCGCCTGTTCGTAGCCTGCCCGCTCCTTTGCTCGTCCAGACCCGCAGCCGGGAAACCGCCATCGTGCCCATCGAGGCCCTCGCGGTGCCGCAGCCGCTGTCCGGCGAGACGGGTTCCAACAGACATCCAGGCCAGCCGCGCATCCAGGCCGCCAATGACCATCAGGCCATCGAGTCCTGGCTTGCCACGAAATCGGGTAGTCCGCACACGTCCAGAGCCTACCGCAAGGAGGCTGAACGGCTCCTTCTCTGGGCTGTGATCGAGCGCCAGAAGGCGCTTTCCGATCTCACCGTCGAGGACTGCGTGGCCTACCGGGACTGGCTGTCCATTCTTGGACGGACGAACCCAGAGCAGTGGCCGTTCCGGATTCCCCAAAGCGAATGGATCGGCAGCCGAAACACGCCGCGTTTCAGCCCGAACTGGCGTCCGTTCGACGGCCCTCTATCCGCTACGAGTGTCCGGCAGGCGTTGACGATCCTGTCGAGTCTGTTCGATTGGCTGGTGCGCGTCCAGTATTGCGCTTTCAATCCCTGGGACGCCGTGAGCCGGAAGTTGGCCGCAAGCTCGGACACACCCGAGGACGTGGAATTGACGCGGGTGTTCACGGCCGGCCAATGGGACTACCTGATGGCTTTCCTCGACACCTTGCCTGCGGACGATGCGACATCACGGCTGCGTTTCGTGTTGCCCTTCGCCCAGGCCACTGGCCTGCGTCTGTCGGAGCTCGTGGATGCGAGCGTAGGCCGACTCTACACCATGCCGCTCAAGGATGGCCTGGGCGTGCGCTGGATGCTCAAAGTGCTGGGCAAAGGCGGCAAGTGGCGGGCCGTGCCCATGCCCAGCCGGGTCATAAATCTCCTCCGGGAATACCTTGCCCGCCGTGGCCTCGATCCCGACCCACTCGCCAATCCGCCCGAGACGCCTTTGATTTCCCGGCTTGGAAGCCAGGAGCCGATGACAGGAAGCGCCTTGTACAAGACGCTGCGGATGGTGTTCCATCAGGCAGCAGAAAGCCTGGCTGCGGATGGCAAAGACCAGGAAGCCAAGGCCTTCCGCCGTGCCACCGTCCATTGGCTGCGGCATACCTGCGGCGCGCATCTCGCGTCGAGCGGCGTGCCGGTGAATCTGGTGCAAAAGCTTCTGGGTCACGCAAGTCTGGCGACCACCAGCATCTACACGGAGACCGACGATGAGCAACTGTGGTCTGAATTGGAATCGCGAGTTTGATTGCAAGCTCTGCCCTAGGCTTGCCGCGAGCCGTACCCTGATCGTCTTCCCCACGCCCTGCCCGCCGGGCGGTCTGCTGGCGATCGGGGAAGCGCCGGGCGTGGAGGAGGACGAAATCGGAGAAGGATTCGTCGGGCAGGCCGGCCGCACGCTCGACACCCTGCTCGTCCGGCACGGGCTGGAGCGAAACCGCGACTACGGCGTGGCCAACATCGTCCGGTGCCGGCCGGATGGCAACCGGAAGCCAGACAAGACCGAGATCGCCAACTGCCTGCTTTGGCTGTCGGCTTTCCTGCTGAGGACCCGCCCCAGGGTTTTGTTGCTGGTCGGCTCCACGGCGGCGGAAGTCTTCCTCGGTCCCGGGCCGCTCCACTGGCAGATTGAACGATCCAGGAATTCCCCGGTGCTGCTTGCCAAGGATGCGCACCCGATCCTTCAGCCGGCGATCCGGAGGCTGCATGGCGCTGTGGACGGCATCTTTGCCATTCCCATGCCGCACACCTCAGGCATGGCGTGGAACCGCAGGGTGTCCAACGGAAAGGTGTGGCGTGAGATTGGGGAAGAGCAGGTTGAACTGGCCGTCGAATGTTTGGAGTTTTCGCATGCTACTTGAGTACAGGACCGACCGGCGCGGCTACACCATGTGGCTGGAGCGCGACCTGTTCGGGGCCTTTGTACTGTATCGGCGCTGGTATGGCTTGCACAACCGGCGGGGCGGGATGAAACGCCAGGTGTTCGAGCGCGAACAGGATGCCCTGAGAGAAGTGCGCCGGATCATGTGCGTGCGGGAAAGGCACGGCTATGTGCCGGTCGGCCAATAGCAGAAGGTATTCCGGCCCACGGCGCCGCCTTGCCAGCGACGAAGAATCGTTGCACAAGGCCTGCGTCGAGCTGCTTGCGTGGCTCAGCAGCCGCCATCCCATTCTGCAATGGATGCTGCACGTTCCAAATGGCGGGAAGCGCCCGAAGGGAGAGGCGGGACGGCTAAAGGCGATGGGTGTGCGGCCCGGCGTGCCCGATCTCCTGCTGCCGATTCCCAGCGGCAACTGGTCCGGCCTCGCGGTGGAACTAAAGTCTCCTACCGGGCGGCTCTCGCCAGCCCAGGCCGCGTGGCTCGACCGGCTGGAGCAAGCCGGTTACCTCGTTGCCGTGTGCCGGTCGATTGATCAGTTCAAGGCTGTTGTCGATCGCTTTCTGTCCGGCCGGAAGCCATCTGACGCAACAGATCATGCAGGCGCTGGTTTTCCTGCCGCAACTCCTCGATCCGCGCCTCGTTCTCCCTCACCTGCTCCTTGAGTTTGAGCACAAGGGCTTCGGTATCGGCGTGACGACGAACCAAGTCCGCAAACGCTGCGCGATCTTCTTCCGCCTTGGCCTGGCACTCCTCCAGCGCCACCGACAGGTCTTCGGCTGCCGCTTCCAGCTCCTGCCGTTCGCGGTCCCATTCTTTCCTGGCCTCGGCGTACTCGTGCGCCAACTTCACCACCTCCGCCTTGGCGATCTCCGTAGCTTTCGCCCAGACTTCCTGAGCGAAACGGCGGACGGCCTCGTCCAGGTCGGGTGGTACGGGGCCGGCTTCCTGCGCCTTGTCCGTCCTCTCCTTCCGTCGCTGATGCCACTCGCGCATGGCTTCGGAAATCGTCGTGAAACTTCCGCTGCCAAGCGCTTTACGAACGGCTGCCAGGGTCGGCGCCTTCCCTTCTGCGTCGAGCCGGTCAGCGACCGCCCAAATGTCGTCCCTGGTCAGCGCCATGGCGACCACCCCTCGTGCTGCCGCGCAAGCACGTTGAGCATCACGAAAGCACCCCATGCGGCCACCGCCCACTCCCACAGATCGCGGCCAGCGACTAGGATCAAACTGGCGCACACGGGAATCGATCCGAGAAGCAAGGCTGAGGCGATGCGATAGGTGATCTTCCCCTCCACCCGAGAGGATGCCCAAACCACGAGTAGCCAGGCGGCCGGAGCGATGAGCATGCCGGCGATGCCGTGGCCGCGCGCCAGTTGCTCGCCAGCGACGAATGCGGCTGACAAGGCAGCTAACCACGTGGCAAAGCCCTTCGATTCCGGAAGATCAGACCCTGCAGACCGAAACGTCGCGATTTCGAAAGCTCGCACGATGGTCTCGCGCATGAGCAGGAGCAACTCTTTCATATACGATCCTTCCTGTATTAATACGATACTACTACAACATACAATATTATTCAAGTTAACATGGGCCGGTTTGTGTGGCATGCGTTGCGTAGTACTGACGGTTCTCTAAAAGTGCACTCGCTGATGGTCGCTCAGAGAGAATGGTCGCGCGTCGGTTGCTGGCGGTGCGCTCGCGGTTTACTGGATGGCTTCGTGGCGATAACCTGGCGCCGTTTGCTACTAACGGTGCACTGGCGGTTTACTGTGCGCCGTGTCGATGGGACGATGGAGTGGAGTGGAGAGAAAGTGCGGCAGGCTGTGCTTCTGTCGGCACGGATGCGGGATGGCCGGGGCGCGACGGGCTCTGCCGGGCAAGGAAGGCGCTTGTGATGTACGAGTAGCGGCCGCGATCTCGGTACAGGAACCGACGAAGCGGCTCTGGGGCGGCAGAATGCCGCGCCTGAAGTGGTGGCAGGAATCTCCGGCCATCGAGCCGGAGAGGTTGAGCGCTAACTGCTTGACGCCGGGCTGTCCAAGCCAAACTTTTTCAGCATGCGGCGGACGTGAGCAAGGGAAGCGGCTTCGAAGCGGGTTGCCGCAAAACGCTTCACCAGAATCTCGTCGGCATCGATCAACGTCTCGCCGTTCGGCCCTTCGTGCCGCTCCAGCGAGCCAACCTCCAGGAACGCATCCACCCAGGCAACCGGGACATCCATCAGGTTGGCCGCTTGCTGTCTTGTCAGTAGACCAATCTCTTCTTCTCCTTCCTGTCGTTTGTCGCCTGTATAGCAGCAAACGGGGGCGCAAGCAATTGTTATCTATGGGGTTTTGTCAGCCGTATTTTTGGTTTGCCGACTTGTGACCAAAAAATGGCGTTCATGATAATAGCAGTTATCATGAATGCGATACGCCCATTCTGGCTTGGTTGGTGATTCATTTTAGATCACGAGCAATTATCCTTATTGCGACAACTGGTTGAGCAACTTTTTCATAAGCTTATCCACAAATTCTGTGGGCAAAAGAAAAGCCCGGCCCCCTTTACAGGGGAGACCGGGCGTGTTTTGAAGTGACTGCGGTTAGCCAGCAATCGCCACTCGATACGTCGATGTTCCTTTCGAGTAGCTGATGACATTTCCGCGCGCCATTAAGGCTTGGCCAACAAGCCTGCCGACGGCCCTAAACGGCTCGTAGCAGACCGACTGTCCTAGCAGTTCATGCGCCAGCGTGAGTGACAGGCCGGATACAAGACGCTCCGGAATGCCCTTGATCCTGGCGTGCTCGGCTGGTGTGAACTGCCTGAGCAGGTCGGGATCGCTGGGATGCTGGAGCTTCGGGTCAGTTGAACGGACCTTCGCGTAGCCTTTCGTGATCGTTGGACACTTGGTGTCGAACGGTGTCACGATCTGCATGGCAAAGCCTTTACCTTCGGCCTTGTCACGCTCCTGCTTGGCCTTGAGACCTTCCATCCGACTCCAGCACAAAGCATCCTCGGAAACCGGGTCAAGGATATCCCCGATCCGGCGCTCGCACCTTTCCGGACGCGCCAGCGAAGAGAAGTCGAAAGACAGTCCCTTCGTGACCGCTACCATGCACATCCGCTCCCGATGCTCAAGGGCGTTCCAGTCGGCGGCTTGCAGCACTTCCTCGTGGAGGTCGTACCCGAAGTCGCGCAGCTGGTTGCGCAGGATGCACATCGAGGCTGATGTGAGGTACTGCTTGACGTTTTCCAGAAGGATAACGGCTGGCTGCACCTTGGCGATGATGGCCAGGAACGGCACCACGAGATGCCCAACATCGGGATGGGCCTCCGGGTGCTCCAGACCGCGCTTGGCGCGACCGGCCACCGATGCGCCGCTACACGGAAGGCCAGCCTCCAGTATCTCGACCTTGGGCAGATGGTTCATGGCCCAGGCATCGAAGGCCAGTTCCTGCATCGGTGCTGCGAGCGGGATGGTATCGCCATCCCAGGAATCGTTGTATTCCGACGCCTGGTCAAGCAATTCCGCTCGAATCTCATTGGCAAACGCCAGCTTCGACTCGATGCCGGCATCCCTGAGTCCGGCGTGCAGGGCATGCGTGAGCACGCCGCCGCCATGGGAGAGCGAGCCGATCTGAATCGGCTCGCCGCTCTCCAGCTTGCTCTTGAGGCGGTTCAGCCGTTCCCTGACCGCGATCTCGCTGGACAGGGGCAGGATGAAGATCCTGCCTTGCTGTACGACCACGCGGACCGCCTCGATGCCATCGAACACCGACAGCAACTCCATGGAATTGATGTCGATGACCGGGATTTCCTTCTCGCCTTTCAGCTTGCGGGAGACGATGCGGCAGCCTGTCTCGGATAATTCAAGCACCAGCATCTGCTTCTCAAGATCCTTCTTGGCTTCGAATCGCTTTCCGGGAAAAAAGCCTCCCATGAGCGCTTTGATGCCTTCGAGCCACAACCGCGGACGCCCGCGATGGTGGCCGATTCTCGTTACTTCGTACGATTTCATTGGAGCCTCCAGCAGAAGACCGGGGGCTCTGCCCCACCTGGACAGAAGGACCCCGGCGGGTTATGAACGACGGCCGCGTATCCAGCCATCTCCTGAATGCTGTTTGTTTCAAGCGGCCAGCTACCGCTTCCGCCGTCGGCCAGGCCGACAGATGAAAAACCTGCTTTCCCAAACGCTCTCGATGTGAAAGCGCTTAGAAAAGCCCCCGCGCCTCGCGGCGCGGGGAAATGCTGAACTGTCAGGCGGCCTCGGAAGCTTCCGCTTCCTCGGCTGCTGCCAGATCGCCCTTTGTGAGATCGAGTGCTGCATCGATCTCACGCTGGCGCTGCTGGAGCCAGGTCAGCCGCTCCGCCTTGTCGAATGGCTTCGCGACCTCGATCAGGATGTCGGCCATGCGCTTTTCCGTCCGGGCCAGGTGCTCGCGTTCCTCTTCGAGCACCAATTCCATCTGGTGCAGCGTGTTCTCCAACACCTTGACGAAGCCGATCGGGGTTTCCGCCCGGCCTGCCTCGTAGTCGATGCCACCGCGGATAAGGAGCCGCTTGCCGAATTCCCGGATTTCTGCCGCCTTCACGACAATCGGAAAACCAGCGAGCCGGCCAATGACCCGCTCACTGCCGTAGCGAACCCCATGCACTGCATGAAGGATTGCCTTCCCGGCTTCTGTCCGGTCCGTGTGCCGCTTGCCCTCGATCTCGATGGCGAAACGATTGCCGGACAGGTTCTGACGTGCCGCAATGTCGGCCTCGATCGCAACGATCCGTTGCTGAATCGTCTCGATACGCTTCGGTAGCGCGGCCAACTCCTGCTTGTTTCGCCATTGCTGCTGATCCCACTGGGATTTAAGCAGCGACAGCTTGGCAAGCTCGGTATCGACACCTGCTTTCTCCAGCACAAGAGGATTGCCAGATGCCAAGGCTTTTACCTCGGCATAAGACAGGGCGGCGAGCTCCACGTCCTCGGCGCTGCGCATACCGGTGTCCCCCTGCATGACCTGGGCGATGAAACGCGCCTTGGTCTCCAGGGTTTGCCAGATATACGCATCGAAGCTACCCTCGGTGACGTAGCGGTAGATTCGCACTTCCTCGTTCAGGTTGCCCTGTCGAATGATGCGACCCTCCCGCTGCTCCACATCTGCCGGACGCCAGGGGGCGTCCAGGTGATGCAGCGCCACCAGGCGCGTCTGGACGTTTGTGCCGACTCCCATCTTGCCGGTACTACCCAGCAAGATGCGGACGCGTCCGTCGCGCACGGCCTTGAAAAGCTCCTCCTTGGCGGAATCGCTATCAAAGTCGTGAATGAACGCGATCTCCGCGCCAGGGACGCCCATCTCGACCAGCTTGTGGCGCAGGTCTTGATAGACACTGAACCGGCCATCGGACTGGGGCGTCGACAGATCGCAGAACACGATCTGCGTTCCCTTGAAGCCGGCCGTCTCGACCCATACCCCACGCACCGTTTGAGCACACAGGTTGACCTTGCTCCCATCGTGGTCGCGGGCGAATGGATCGATGAGCCGCATGTCCAACGCAGCCTTGCGGCCGTCGTTGGTCACCGCCAGCATATTGTCTTCGGAAGGGCCTACCAGCCCGTTCCTGATTTTTTCCGCCCGCTCCACGAGGGTTTGGACGTAGACCTTGAGGTCTTCAGTCGGCTTCGCCGTCACCGTCTCCTTGCGGGCTTTCGGCACCGGAAGTTTCAGCATTTCCGCCGTGCGAATGTCCGCGACCTCGCTGAACATGGACATCAGTTCAGGGAGATTCACGAACCGCGCGAAGCGGGTTTGCATCCGATAGCCGCTGCCGTCCGGAGCCAGCTCAAGCGCCGTCACCGACTCGCCGAAGTTGCCAGCCCAGGCGTCGAACATCCCTACCTGGTTGGCCTCCAGCGTCTTGGGCTGCAAGTACCTTTGCATGACCCACATTTCGGCCATGCTGTTCGATACCGGCGTTCCCGTGGCGAAAACAACTCCAGCCCTGCCCCGGTGCCTTTCCATGACGTAGCGTGTCTTGACGAACATATCGAATGCCCGTTCCGAATTGCTGTTGGGCAATCCAGCGACACGCGTCATCTTGGTGAAGCGCCAAAGGTTCTTGAACAGGTGCGCCTCGTCAATGAACAGCCAGTCGATGCCAAGATCTTCGAAGGTCAGAAGATCGTCCTTCTTTTCCCTCCCGGACAGCTTGGCCAGCTTGGCCTCCCAAGCCTTCTTGGCCCGGGCGAGCTCCTTGACGATGCGGTTGCCGCGATCCTGCTTCTCGGCGCGGATGGCGTCCTCGATGACGGCGATCTCGTCCTCGATGTACTGCTCCATGAACTGGTCGCTCATCTTGAGGCGCTCGAACGACGCATGCGTGATGAGCACCCCGTCCCAGTCGCCGGTAGCGATCCGTGACATGAGCGCCCTGCGTTTGTCGCCCTGGAGATCATCCTTGCCAGCCATCAGTATGTTGGCGCCCGGATAGGCCCGCAGGAACTCGGCAGCGAACTGTTCCAGCATGTGGTTCGGCACCACATACATGGGCTTGCCCGCCTTTCCGAGACGTCGCAGCTCCATGCCTGCACAGATCATGGTCAGGGTCTTTCCGGCCCCAACCACGTGCCCAAGCAAGGTATTTTTGCCACTGGCCACGATGCGCCAGATGGCATCAAGCTGATGGTCATGCAGCCGGTACACCTGGGAGAATCCAGGCAGCACCAGATGCCTGCCATCGAACCGACGCGGCACGACGCAGTTGAACTGATCGTTGTACAGCCTTACCAGTCTCTGCGCTCTTTCTTCATCGGCCCACAGCCACTCGACAAACTTCTCCTTGAGCAGCTGCTGTTTCTCGCGTGCTGCGATGGTCTCAACTTGGTTGACCACACGCTTGTCGCGATCATGCGGATGCTGGTCGTAGATCGTCGGCACCGTCTGGTTGAGCGCCAGCTCGAATAACCAGACAGCGTTTGCCCGCTGTGTGCCATACGTCTGTGTTGCCGCCACAGCCCACTTGGTGCGGTAGTCAGGTTCTACATGCCATGCCCCGACCGTCGCGTTGAACGATACCCGGTTTTCTTCAGTTTCCAGGATTTCATTCAGGAACGCCTCGTAGTCGCTCGTCGGAATCCAGGTGGATCCGATTCGCGCTCCGATTTCGTGTGGCGCCAGGTCGGCCGGAATGACCGCTTCCAACGCTTTCACGTTACCGGCGAACCGCTTACCTGCCACTCTGGCAACCGTCAGCTTGTGGCGAACGTTGCCTGACAGATAGGCATCTGCCGTTTCCCAATGACCGCTTTCAGGATCGAGGAATACCGCACCCGTCGTTTCGAGCTCATTCATGGCTTCGCAGCCCGGTTTTCCGAGCAACTCGCCAATCCTGGTCTCAACAACACTCCCCGTTTCCGCAATGCACGCGATCAGCGCCTCTTGCGATGTTTCGCACCGCTCGATGCGCTTGTACACCCCCACCGTGCGACGATGGAAGATGTCGGCCTTCTCTGCGGTTTCGCTTTCTTCATCCCACCGCTCCAGCGACAGCAATAGCGGCAGGTCCGGGTCGCCCTTGAAGGCCTGCCGGTTTGCCCTGGCATGAATGAACCCATACCTGGCAATAAAGCGATCGTAGGCGACATTGAGGGCTACTCTGTAACTTCCCAGCAGAGACTCATCCTCTGATTCTGTCTGAGCCCTGATGAGTTTGCGCGCCGCGTCCCTGACTCCCACCAGGCCGGCGATACGATCCAAGGTCTTCTGCGGCGCCTTGTATGGCGCTGCTTCCGCACCGTTGATCTCGTACACCCTGCCATCGATCACCAGAAAACCCGGGCGATGCTGCTCAGTGAGCGACGGCTTCACGACGTGAGCGCGTTCGACATCTTCCTCTCGCGAGGCGTAGATGCCATCCGGCAGCCAGTCGATCCGCTCCTTGAGTGCGTCGATGGTGTCGCCATCGAAGACGCAGCCGGTGGACTTCCCGTGCCCGTTGTCGCACAACTTCAGCTTGCCGATCACCCACTGTGGGTTTTCGGCAAACCACTGGTTACAACGGATGTGGTCGCGGTTGTAGTAGGACTTGTAACCCCCAAAGATCGGGGACGCCTCGTCCAGAAATACCGACTCCAGCCACCTACCCTTCGCGGTTTTGCCGCTCAGGTGCTTTTGGAGAATGACGATGTCGGTCGTCACCTCCGTATTGGCGATGCGCTTGAAGGCCGTGTTTGGCAGCCGGATTGCAGCCACCAGATCGGCCTGCGATGCCAGGTAAGCACGCACCCGATGATCCGCCGCGTCCATCGTGAAACTGGACGTAACGAAGACCACCAGGCCTCCCGGCCTAACCGCCTCCAACGCTTTCGCGAAGAAGTAGTTGTGGATCGAGAAGGCCGCGTAGGGCACGTTTCTGTGCTCCGGCACCTGATAGTTGCCAAACGGCACGTTGGAGATGGCCAGATCGAAGAACCCGGCCGGCACGTGCATCGCTTCGAAGCCCATGTTGTAGACATGGACGCCGAAGGGCTCATAGAGCGCTTTGGTGATCCTGGCCGACAACTCGTCGAGTTCCACTGTCGTCACCACGCTCTCTCGAGCAAGGTGCTCTGGCATTGCCCCGACGAAGTAGCCCACACCGGCAGCAGGTTCCAGAACCCGCCCGCCTTTGAAGCCAAAACGCTCCACCATCGCCCACATCGCCTCGATGACTTCCAGCGACGTGTAGTGGGCATTCGGGGTGCTCAGTCTGGCGGACTCATATTCCTCCTCGCTGAGCAACGCCTTGAGACGTTCGGAGCGTTCGACCCACGCGGGATCCTTCTGCTCTAGGTTGAACGCTTGCGGCAGACCTCCCCAACCGGTATAGCGATTGAGGATGGCCCGTTCGTCGTCGGTCGGCTGTCGCTCCTCCGACTCCAGCTTGCGCAGGAGTTCGATGGCGGCAACATTGGCCTCGAACTTCGTCACGTCACCGGACAGGCCGGCGAGAACGGACGCATCAAGGCGCGGCCAGATGGCCTTGACCGCAGCTTGCGCCTTGGTCTCGCTGATTTGCGGAAACGGAATGATTGCGCCCGTTTCCTTGTGCTCTCCGACTGTACCGAGCGTAACGATCGGATCCTCGTCGGGAGCGAAGCCGGGCAGCCATAGGCATGCCTCGGCGATTGCCTTGAGTCTCATGATGTCTCCGGAAACAAAAAGCCCCTGGAGACACCTCGCCCCTTGCGGGATGGAAGCATCCCGCAAGGGGCGGTTGATGAGTCACCGCGGCGTCCCGCGATGACCGGCTGAGTGCTGCTTATTTATGGTCGCCAGCTACGACCTTTCGTCCTTTCGGTTACCCGATTGGAAGAATCTGGCTTTCCGCAGCCGGCCACCGAAGACCGGCTCTGGAAAGCCCCGCGCCATGGCGCGGGGTGAATGGTTTGCTATCGGGACTCAGCGCCACCACGGCAGAACGCCGAGGATGGAGCCGGGTCTCCGGTGAATCGCCCCGGGTTCTGTGGAGGCAGTTTGGTTTAAGTTAAGTTGCATCCACGGTGTTGTCAGCAAGCCGACGGTAGTAGTTTGCCTCAGCCTCAGCCGGAGGGATATAGCCGATGGATTCCAGCAGCCGGTGGTTATTGAACCAGGCCACCCATTCCAGGGTGGCGAGTTCGACCGCCTCCCGGGTCTTCCAAGGTGCTCGACGGTGAATCAGTTCCGCCTTGTACAAGCCGTTGATGGTCTCGGCCAGGGCGTTGTCGTAGCTGTCGCCACGACTACCCACCGAGGGCTCGATTCCGGCTTCAGCCAGGCGTTCCGTGTAGCGGATCGAGACATACTGCGATCCTCGGTCGGAATGATGTACCAAGGCATCCGAGCGCTCCGGTTGCCGGTCGTACAGGGCCTGCTCCAGCGCATCCAGCACAAAGTCCGTGCGCATGGACGTGCTGACCCGCCAGCCCACAATCCGGCGCGCGAACACATCGATCACGAACGCCACATACAGCCAGCCCTGCCAAGTCGAAACGTAGGTGAAGTCCGATACCCACAGCTGATTCGGGCGATCCGCCTTGAATTGCCGGTTGACCCGATCCAGCGGGCATGGGGCAGCGTGGTCGGGAATCGTGGTACGCACAACCTTGCCGCGCCGCGCGCCTTCAAGCCCCAGACGCTTCATCAGGCGCTCGACCGTGCAGCGGGCTACCTGGATGCCTTCGCGGTTCAGCTGGCGCCAAACCTTGTCGGCGCCATAGACCTGCAGGTTGGCGTGCCATACCCGCTGGATTTCGGGTATCAACACGGCATCACGCTGGGCACGCGCACAAAGCAGGCTGGGGTCGCGCTGCTGGGCGACATGGCGCCAATACCCGGACGGGGCAATCCGCAAGACCTTGCAGATCGGCTCGACCCCGTAGGCATCCCGGTGCCGGTCGATGAAGTCGTTCAGGACTTGAGTCGGCGGTCGAGCTCCGCCTGCGCGAAAAACGCGCTCGCCAGCTTCAGAATCTCGTTGGCGCGGCGCAGTTCCTTGTTCTCGCGTTCCAGGGCCTTGAGGCGTTCACGTTCGTCGCTGGTGACGCCATCGCGCGTGCCGGTGTCGATCTCGTGCTTGCGCACCCAGCCATGCAACGTCTGGGCAGCGCAGCCGATCTTCGGGGCAATCGATTCGATGGCCGCCCACAGCGAGGGATACTCGCCACGGTGCTCCTGCACCATGCGAACGGCTCGTTCACGGACTTCGGGGGAATACTTCGGGGTGTTCTTCTTACTCATCATGGCCCTATCTTCTCAAAGATTAGAGCCTCCTCAAAACCCGGGGCGATTCACCGGTTCTTGATGGCCTTGGCCACTTCGTGGGCTTCTTCGATGGTCTTGAACTCGGCACGCGGGACGCTTGAACCGCGTTCGAGGATCAGGCCATTGACGCCCAACGGTCGGTCGTCGGCATTCCCACCAAAGGCCGGGTCATTATCGCCATAGAAACTCCACGACATGCATCAGACGAACAGCCCCCAGATGCCTCTGCCGGCATCCAATGGCGCTACCGTCCATGATCTAAGCCCTTGCGTGCGTTCGAGCTCTTCGCCGAGCCGCATGCATTCGGCCTTGGTGCCTCTTGCGTAGAGATAATGGCCGATCATCGGTCACCCCTCCACTCGCATGACGGCGCCAGGTTTTGCGAGCCCGGCAGACTTCAGATAACTCAGAAGCCCGTCGGTATCGCGCCCGTGCCGCATGAAACCGTCTTCGATGAGCCACAGCCCATCTTCGCTCGGCCAGCCGGTCTCCTCGTCCTCGTTCGAGAACTCGAAGATCGTCTTGCCGTTCTGGTTCTCGACGTGGGCCTTGAACCAGCCCCGCTCATCGATATCCACGATCAGGGTCAGTTCCTGCCGGAAGGGTTTGAACTCGCCCATCACAGCAGCCCTCTCGCTGCGAACGACGTGGCCTGCTTGCCGGCGACAACGAAATGATCCAGCACTCTGACATCCACCAAAGCAAGAGCAGACTTGAGAGTGTTCGTCATCACCTCATCGGCTCTCGATGGTTCCGGCGATCCGGACGGATGATTGTGAGCGAAGATCGCTGCCGCCGCGTTGACGGCAAGAGCCTTCTTCACGACCTCCCGTGGATAGACACTGGTTTGGGTCAGCGTGCCGCGGAAAAGCTCGCCTGCGTCGATGAGACGGTTCTGTGCATCGAGCCACAGACACCAGAACGACTCATGTTCCAGATGCCCGATTTTCGAGCACAGAAACGTCTTGACGGTTTCCGGAGAAGAGAAGCATAGGTCTTCACCCTCCATGCGTTCCCGGATACAGCGAACGAAAAGCTCCTTCGCTGCAGCGAGAGCCGGATGGACGGTGTAAGCCGCCGACTCCTCGCACAACTGCATCTGCCTCGGCTTCGAAAATCCGAACAACTCGGCGAGCGGTTTGGCTGCCAGTGCCTTGGCCGATGCGCTGCCCACCAGTACGGCCAGTAGGTCAGCATTTGAAAGGTCTTTCATGGTGCCTCCTTGAATGAAAAAGGGGCACCAGCCCCCACTCGGGGCATGATGCCCCGGTGGGGAAAATTGACGCGACCAAGATTTTCCTGATCGCCTTGGATGCTGTTTCTTTCGCCTCCCCAGCTAGGAGGATCGAGTCGCCGGAATATCCAGCGGCTGGAATTCTGCTTACCTTGGCGTGCTACTGACACGCCAAGGTAAGCATACCAAAAATCCTCGTTTTGTTAAGCAGAAAACATCCCGGAAACGGCCGTCCATCATGGACGACCGCTCCCGGGTTTCAGGGTTGATCAGAAGAGCGCCAACTGGACATTACTTGCCACCGGCACTCGCTCTCGATCGACTCCGTCGAGGAGCACATCGTCGTCGATTCCGAGTTCATGTATTGCTCCGTCGTGCTTCCAGAGCAGCACGGCTCGGTCATCGTCGAGGGTCTTGTGTCCCCGATATACTGCGACCGGATGGCCCCGCAGAGAGAACCATTCCGGCTCTTTGCCGCCGTACCAGAGCGCACGCCAGCCTATCATCCGCTCGCCCTCGTCGTAGGCCGTGGCCTCGGCCAGCGACAGTGGGCGAGTTCCGGGCAGATCCATGAGGAATCGCACCCGTTCCGCGCACACCATCAGCTTGCCTTTCACGGAAACGATCAGGCCAGAATGGTCTCCACGGTCGCGCTGTCCAGCCCGGATGGCTTCCTCGTCGTGGTACGCAAGCGTGGTTTCCCCCGTGTACATCGATGCCGGCAACAGCCGGTAGGCGTCCACGTAGGGTTTCCTGGCCTCCCCGAAGGGTCCGTGGAGGGCTCCAAAGGCCGTATAGAGAAAGCCCCCATACTCCGCCGTCCGAACAGAAACAGGCCTACTGGCTTTCTGTTCGACCGCAAGGTGACAGGAGTTGGCTGATGCGATCTGCTGCCAGCGCTCAGCGGGAACCAGGAATTTGTCCATGGAGCCCCCTTTGCCGCAAGCACAAGATTCGGTCGATGCAGCGACCCATCTTCGCCAGAACATCCCGCCACATGCAGGCCGAATGGCACGCCGGCAACGGATTGACGTAAGTCAGCCCATCGCGCTCGAAGGTAGAGAACAGCAGTTTGCGTTTGTTCATGCCGATTCTCCCGTTGTGCAGGCGTTGGCTTCAGTCCCTCTCTCCTCTTTGGCGACACCTGTACCAGCCTTGAGGATCTTGTCCGCCGCAGAGAACACCCTGGCCGCGCTCTTCTTGGCGAACTCTTCGGCTTTTGCCGACGAGCCCAGCCATGCCTGGACGTAGCCTCGGGCTTCTTCGAGACCGGGCAATCCCAGGGTCGCGCAGCAGAGGAAAGCCACGGACTCCGCCTCCGCTTCCTCAATGGTGATGTCGACGACGCCATCGTCGATGAAAGCGGACTCTGCCTGCTTGCTGTGCAGCAAGCAGTGCGCCAGTTCGTGGAAGGTGGTCTTCCACGGCAGCGCCGCCAGCGGGTTGATGGCAATCTCGCCTTTGTTTGGCCGAGCAAAACCTTGGCAATTGCCGTCGACATGGTCGAACGGCACTTCGGTGATTCCAAGGTTTTCCAGGGCCATCCTCCGATCCCACTCCGGGGTTTCCGGAGTAGACACGGTGCCGGGGTTTTCCGGATCGGTCGGCTCGGTCTGTGCAAGGGCGAACCAGTTGTTCTTCATGATGAAGAACCGCTTGGTCACCTCCTCTTCCGTCCCGTCATCCTTCTGGATGGTCTCCTTCTTGACGACGGGCATCCAAAGGGCGATGGCTTTTTCGCCCTTCTTGACCTTTCGTCCTAACTTCTTCCATCCGTTGAAGCTAGAGATGGGTCCGATGGGAATACCCCGCAGCGTCATCTCAAACATCGCCAAAGCCTGGTTCCCCAGACTGTAACGATGGAAGAGGTTGTAATACTCACCGAGCTTCCCAGGTTCGGTGAGGATGGACTGAAACAGCTTCCCCCAATCTGGGCGTTCACGCTTTTGTTGTGGCATGGTGGTCTCCTTGAAACAAAAGGCGGAGACACCACGCCCCTTCGGGGACGGAGGGCGTCCCCGCTTGGGGTTGAAAATCGACCGTGCTAGACTGGGCGCATGAGCAAGTCATGCGCCAAGGCTTTCACGGTCATCGAGGGCGGCAAGGCCGAACTGGAGCGCAAGAAGCATCTCCTGTTCAGCCAGCCGTGGGTCTTCGATCACGACGAGTTCGACCAACTCTGTGAGTCTTTCCAACTGTCGCGAGCGGAAGCCTTCGACCTTGCGTTGATGAGAGTCGAACACAAGGCCAAGACGAACTATGAGGCCGCCGCCCTGCTTGCCGTCTTCAGCGGAAGCGGTAATGCTTCCGACATCCTGGCAAGAGGACGGCGCAATGACTTCAGACTCGAAACTTTCGAGCCACAAGTTCCTCTTCGATCATCCGCACCAGCCGACGAAGCTCTCGCTTGAGGTCTTCATCGCTCAGTCGCGCTTCCATATTGAGCGCCTCGTCACGGCGAGCAAGAAGCTCTCGCTCCGATGCTTGCTCTAGCCACCTGTAGAAGGCGACCATGTCAAACAAAATGCCCATAACACTCTCCATTCGGCGATGCCTGGGCACTTGTCCCCTGCCGGGAACGAGCGCCCCGGCGGGGTTTCTGAAAGCGTCCGGTTTGCCGAACGCTTGATTGAGTGCTGCTTCGCTCATCGAGCGCGGCCAGCTACCGCTTATCCCTGCGTCCATTACGGAACCCAGAGGATTTCCAAAGAAGCGCATGACGCCCCTTTGAAAATCCCCCGCGCCTCGCGGCGCAGGGGGTATATCAACCGCAGGAGCCGACGTACCCGCAATTCGTGCATTTGTCGCAGCCGTTGTATTTCACGACGGCATCGACTCCACACTCAGGGCACCTCTTCCCGGCGATGACGTGGCTGCCACGGACGGCCGCATCACTCCCGCCCGCCTCGGAACCCAGGAAGGAGTTCTTGGTCTCCACCGTCCCGTCCTCATTCAGGAGGCCGAGTTGGTGATAGCGGTGAATGAGCAGCCTCGCCACGTAGGCCGCCGTGGATGTGAAGTTCGCTTGCTTCTCGCTACCAGGCACCCGTGCGAGGAAATCCCCCTGCGGTTCCTTGTAGCTCGTGAGCTTGCGCAGCTTCATGCCGATCCAGGCTGGATCGATGATCCGCATGTCGATGGACAGCAGCTTGCAGAGTCCATCCAGAGTCTTCGGATAGTCGCCCGCCAGCCACACCGAATAAGGCCGGCGTGTGCCATCGGGCATCTCCAGCTCTTTCAGGAACATCGCAAAATCATCGCCCGTCGCCGGGTTCTTGATATCCACGGTCCACGACAGAGTGCCGCCTGTACCGGTTTTCGGTTCCTTGCGGAACATCATGGCCGACATCAGGTCTCCGTCGTCCCCAGGAAGCCAGCCGATCTTGTGAGCGTGATAGCCGATGATCTTGGCCATCGCCGCCACGACAGACCGCATGCGTGTGACCTCTCCGGTGGGCGGCGTCGCCACATCCACCGGATCGCCGTCGCATTTCAGCAACGCGTCCAGCTTCAGTTGCAGCCACCCTTTGTCGAAGGCCCGCATATCGGCCGACAGCGTCTTGGCAATGGCTCCCAGCCCTCTCGGAGCCTCCGAGCCATTGATCCACACCTCGAACGGATGCACCCCCGTGTTGTGGAAGTGACCGATCTGCACGGAGAAGCCGCCTCCCGGCAGCTCCACCATGTAGGTGTAGGACGGATTGCCGTCCGGCATGTACGGCCGGTCCAGCCAGCGCAGGCTCTTCATCACCGTTTCCGGCAACTTCGTCAGCCTGAACCTGCGGTCCGGGTCGGTCGAATCCAGGTCTTCCGCCTGTTTCTTTGCCTCGCTCGACGAGATCAGCACGGAGCCGATCTCGCTGTTCGGTCGGTAGGTCGTAATGCCCTTGAGCCCGCCCTTCCAGGCATCGAGGTAGATGCCCTTGAAGTCGTCGAAGCCGTAATCGGCCGGGACGTTGACCGTCTTGCTGATCGCCGCATCGACGTAGGGCGCGAGCACCTTGAGCATTTCCAGGTGGTCGGCAACCTTGAGGGTTGCCACCGACTCGAAGGTATCCGGCAGACGCTGCGCATCCCCGCCCATCTTGCGATAGACGAGGTAGGCGTAGTCCATCAGACCTTCCTCAACCTTCTCCGATCCATCCGCCTGCTTGATCTTGCGCATCTGGACGAAATCGAAGACCGGCTCACAACCGCTTGAGCAGTTGTTGCCGAATGTGAGCGACCCTGTTCCGGTGGGCGCCAAGCTCAAGAGGTGACTATTGCGGATGCCGTGCTCTTTGATCGCCTCGCGAATCGCCTTTGGCAAACGCTTGGCAAATCCTGACGCCAGGTACTTCTCGGCGTCGAACACGGGGAATGCCCCGCGCTCTTTCGCTAACTCCACCGATGCCAGGTAAGCCACGTCGCGTATCCGCTCCATGACTCGCCTCGCGAATTCACGCCCTTCCACCGAGCTGTATTTCAGGCCCAGCATGATGAGCGCATCACCGAGACCCGTGATACCGATGCCGACGCGCCGCTTGGCTTGTGCCTCGCGTTGCTGTTCCGGCAGCGGCCATGTGGTTAGATCCAGCACGTTGTCCAGCATGCGGACGAGTACCGGAATTATTTCCGCGAGCTTGTCGAAGTCGAACCAGGACCTCGGCGTGAAAGGCTCACGCACGAGCTTGGTCAGATTCACGTGCCCGAGATCGCAGCAACCATAGGGAGGCAGAGGCTGCTCCCCACCATTCTGTTACTTTCGGCATTCGCCTACCGACCAGCCATACAGCTGGCGGGAAACCGCTTCGGGTTTCCTCTCCCGCTTCTTTTGTCGCGTCATACGGGAGCTCAGACTGTTGCACCGTCCAAGGTGGACGCCCGCTCGCTCAGTCGTTCGGGCTGCACAGCATTCGCCTGCTTGCCCCTCGTCGCCCACGCCTGGGCTTCCGAGTCGATCAGAGCGGGTTTTCCATGCCGGATTCCGCCGGCAGGCCGCATGCATACGGATTGGTCGCTGCGATGGTCTCGATATACCGGAGGTTGTTATCCCGATTGATCCGATCCAGGAAAACGACCCCAGGCTCCGCGCGATCATAGGTTGCACGGATGATCTTGTCGTAGAGGTCGCGGGCGCGAACCTTGCGGTACACCCACTTCCCGTCTTCACGCTGATAGGCTCCTTGGGCCTTGATGTCAGGTCCGGGTTCGGCCACATGGGCCAACTCGAACTCGCCATCGACCTCGACGGCCTGCATCAGCGCATCCGTCACCCCAACCGAGAGGTTGAAGTTCCGGAACGGGCGCCGGTCCCAGGGCATGTTCGGATCATCGACGCGCTTGGCGACGATGAAGTCCTCGATGTCCGGATGATCGCAGCGCAGGATGCCCATTTGGGCGCCACGCCGGGCGCCGGCGGAGATCACCGTCGAGCACATGGAGTTGAAAATCTCCATGTACGAGATCGGACCAGAAGCAAGGGACCTGGTCTTGGCGATCCAAGCCCCCTTCGGCCGGATGGGGCTGAAGTCGTATCCGACCCCGCCGCCCAGGCGCATCGTCTGCGCCGCCTGCCTTGCTGCCTCCATGATACCCGGCACACCATCCACCGGATCGAAGACGGAATCAGCGATGGGTTGCACGAAGCAGTTGATCCACGTGGTCTGCACGTGGTCCACTCCGGCGCTCGCGTTGATCCGTCCACCCAGGATGCAGTACTCCAGCGCATCCCGGAAGATGCCGGCCCACTTTCCAGGATCGGATTCGTTGCGGGCAAGCCCGCGTGCTACACGATCCAGGATTTCTTCTGGTGAGGATTCACCCCGCCCGTACTTCTTCATGAGTTGCTCGTAAGAGACTTCTTGCAGCGCCGGTCGGGCGCCGAGTCCCAGGTTTTCCATCTTCATTGCTTTCTCCTTCGTGCTGGTTGACAGGTACCCCTGACAGGGCCTGCCGTAACGCCCGCGACCAGGCGCTATGGAAGGCCCTGTCGAGGGGCGTTGAGCGAAAACCCAGCGCAAAGGAGAGCCCCGACCGGGGTGTCTCTCCCCGGCTGGGGGTTGTAACAGAACGAATTTTACTCTATAGTATCACTCTGATACTACGTGATACTACGGAGGATTTCATGAGCTCTCTCGTCTTTCGCTTCTCCGAATCGGTCTCCCGGTTCGAGACTACGCAGCAGCGCCTCAAGGACATCGCCGAATTTCTCGGCGTAAGTCAAAACAAGGCGGCTGCCTATGCAATCAACAAGACTTGGGAAAGTCTTGCCGAACAGGAAGACATGCTCGAAGAACTCGAATTCAAGCGCCACGGACGGAAGGTAGGCAAAGTGACCTACCTGAACCACGACGAGGACGCCATCCGCCGCATCGAGGAGCGTATCGCCAACGGCGTTCCGCTTCCCCACGAGGACGACGATACCCTCGAACGTAATCTGCTCTTTCGGTTACTTACGACAGAGCAGCAGGATCGAGTAAAGACTGAACTGGACCCGCTCATGAAACGGCAACTCATCGTGCGTTTCATCAAGCAGAACAAGCACTGCCCGAGTGATCCCGCCATCAACCGTTGAGCAGACCAGCTGCATCCGCCGCCTCGGCACACTCCGCCAGCTTCCTTCTTGGAAGCGCATCGATGTGACCGACGATCTTGACGATCTGCCATGGCATGATCTTGTCTCTCTTCGAGAAGTCGATCCTGCTTGGCTTCGACAAGCCAACGGCTGTTCCCTCTTTGAGTCCAAGCGCCACCTCGGTTGGTCGGCTTCCCGTTTCCGATACGTGCTTGCTGGATATGTAGACCAGCACAACGCAAACGGGAGTTACATGCCACACCAGGCATGGGCGGAGCTTTTTCTGTTCCGTTTCGCCGAAACGGAACGGAGCAATGACAATTGCACCTTCATTGATCGGTTCCATTTACCGTCTCCAAACCGGATACCGTCCGGTAGCGGCTCGGAGACACCACGCCCTCGGGGCAGTGAATGCCCCCGAGGGGTTGAAACACGCCGCCGCGCATGGCACGGTCGGCGTACCGATTGCCGCCGCAAACAGCGGTCGGCCATTTGTTGCTGCTTCTTTCAGGTCCCCAGCTAGGACCATCCGCCCATCGGTCGAACCGACAGGAGAAATGCTGGCTTTTCGCAGCGCACTGCTCAATGCGCTGGGAAAAGCCCCGCCTTGCGGCGGGGCGCTAATGTCACGGCCGGACCGCTTCCGCGATCCGTCGCGCCTCGACGGCGAAGGGACCGCAGAACGTCACGGTCTCTCCCTTGGCGAGCATCCGTCCCACGACCGCAACATGCTGCCGAACGCCGGGATCCTGCCTCCAGCGCTCCCGCATGTACTCGCGGTAGTCCCCATCGAAGCCCATGGGCGGCGCGAACGCCGAGGCCGCGCCCGGTTCGGTGTCGATCCGGGTGAAGTCGATGATCCCGTACATGGCATCATCTCCTTCAGGCTGCGCGGCGCATCAGATGCGCCTCGATGGATTGAACGGTGGGGAAGCCGGCCTTTCCGTCCCGGTTCAGGATGTCCAGCCAGTCCAGAGATTTCTGGCCCGCTTGGATGTCCCCGGCCGGAACGATGGCCGATGCCTTGATTCCCATCTCCCAGAGCCGCTGGACGAGTTGCTTGGCGGCTTCCTGTCCGTGACCCTTGGGATGTTGCTCGGTTGGCCGATCCTTGTCCGCGAAGACGAGGACGCGCTCTACCGGCTCGGGCGGGACGAAGTTTTCCAGCAGAAGCGCGTTGACCGCACACCACACCGGCAATCCTGTCCCTTCCATCACCGCCAGAGACGTTTCCAGTCCCTCGGCCACCGCCATCACCTGGAGGCCAGCCTCCGTGAGCCGGATGGCCCCGCCGACGATCTTGCGATCCTTCGGGTAGGCCATCAGCTTCTTGGGCGACTCGACGGGGGCTTTCTTCCCGTCTGGCGTGAGGTAAGTCCGGTGAATCGTCACCGGATTCCCCTGCGCGCCGGTCACCATTGCGATGATGGCCGGGTATTCGCCGATCTTCTTGTCGCCGTCGTAGTACGACAGCGACGGATGGAACCGGAGGGTTTCCGGGGGCGAGATCGATATTCCGCGGCGCGCCAGGTAGAGCCTGGCCGGTTCGGCGTCACGATCCGAGATCGAAATCGACTCGTTCCACACCCGGTTGAGTGATTGTCTGAGTCGCTCGTCCTCATCGCCCTTCTGGGGCTCAGGCTTCGCCACCTTCCGCGCGGGTCTCGCCGTGCGAATTCCCACACGCAAGTAGTCGGCCACGGCCTTGAGGGTGGCGGCGTAGCGCCAGCCATTCACCCACATGAGTGTCGCAATACCGTCGGAATTGATCCCGCAGGTATTGCAGACAGTGCCTCCGGTGTCGTCCACATCCTTGAAGACGCGGAACCCATCCTTGCCGCCATGCACCGGACAAGGCACATGGCGACCGGCCCGATCGAGCGCGGCCTGCAGTTGCGGCGCGAGAGCCCCGAGGATCGCTCCCCAGTTCCCACGCGCCATGCGTAGCACCTCTTCCTTGAGGCGGTCCAACTCCTCTTTCGTCATGGTCTTCTCCTGGAAAGCCCCGGTCGGGGCATCCCGAAGCACCGCCGAAAGGGAGGCACTTGGGGATGCCCCGGTCCGGGGTGTAGAAGGAACCAGCGCGAGGAGGCTCCCCAGCCGGGGATTCCCTCCCCGGCTGGGGTTTAGTGGCGTCAGGGCCGCGTGCAGTGGTACTCCAGACACTCAGTCAGGAGACCATCGAATCGCGCAACGAATTGCTCTTCGCCGCACGAGAGAACACGTAACCCGGATTCCATCTGCCAGGCTTTCGCCTTGACCGCTTCATCCGGAGCCGCGTACTCCAGCCCGCTCCAATCGCCGTTGATGAGCGCCGAAGCCCAATAGGCGGGCAGGGTGACGGTAATGATTTCCATCGCCGCCTCCCGCGATCAAAGCTCAGGCTTGCCGGCAAGGCCGCAATAGCCGAGGCGGCGCTTATCGGCTTCGGCTGCTGGCTCGACCCATCCGGCTGGTTCCTCCCCGCAGGGGCAGAACTCCCAGCCATGGCAGTGTTCCGGCTTGGTACCGGCTTCCTGCTCGGTTTCGGCGGCAGGGTTGTCTGCCTCCCGGAACCGTCGAGCCCCGTTCGAAGGATTTGTGATCGGGGCCCAGTTCCACATCGCGCAGCTATCAGCGATGCACGACGTGTTATCTGGATTGGATGCCGCGAAAGGACACCACTTCCTCTCGGCATCAGTCTCTGTCAGCAACATGATGCCTCCTTTCAGAACGGTCCATCGTTACTGGGCTGTTGCGACTTGCCCTGGGACTCGGCCTTGGCCTTGCCGCCGGGGAGCATCTTCATCGCTTCAGCGACGATCTCCGTGGTATAGCGGTTCTCGCCATCCTTTTCCCACGAGCGCGTCTGAAGGTGGCCCTCGACGTACACCAGGGAGCCCTTCTTCAGATGCTCGCCGACGATCTCGCCGAGCTTTCCGAAGAACACGACGTTGTGCCATTCGGTTTTCTCATGCTTCTCGCCGTTCTTCTTCCAGGTCTCGGAGGTAGCGATACGCACACGCGCCACGGCCTCCTGGTCCTGGGTGTAGCGAACATCCGGGTCAGCCCCAAGAAAGCCGATCAGTTGGACTTTATTCAACATGGTTAAACTCCTTTCTGTCATGAGACGGAAAAGGCGGCCGCACCATGCCCCCGGCGGGAGCATGGCGTTCCCGCCGAATTGAATGAATGAGTGACGTCTACGCCGTAGCGAAGACGATGCGACGGACGGTCTTGGGAACCATCACCGTTTCCTCGACAACCATGCAGTTGTCCACGATGTCGATGAAAGCCTCCCTGATCTCGTCGCAGGCGCGGTCGAACCGGCAGACCAGATCGACCTTGTCTCGCAGATCGGAAACCGAGAGATCCATCAGATCGTCCCAACCGAGCTCGTCGTCGATCCCACCGCCGATGACACGATGCCAACGAAGCGGACGGGGGAGATTGACCCGATCGACCTTGTTGCACCGGCCGCACGTTCCCACCTCGCCGCAGACGGCTTGGTAGTTCAGTTGGCCGCAGGCGCGGCACCGGCTCTTGTATCCCGGGTCGTAATACTCCCCGCGATAGAGAACCAGATAGCCGCCGGAACGCCCATTGGTGCCGATCATGTAGCTTCCACCGGTTTCCTCCGTGAAATCGTCGATCGGATACCGGATCTCGTCCCAGTAATCCGTGCCCAAGATGTCGTAGTTCCAGACACGGCTGTTCTGGTCGCGCGACAGCCCGAGCCGATTCACCTTGATGCAGTTGGCGTAGCTGGTTCCCTTGTTCCACGAGTTCATCGTGAAGTAGCGGTAGTGGCCCGCCAGGAAATCGGCCATCGCCCGCTTGGATCGCAGGTCGACCTTTTGCTCAAAGAACATCTTCGCCTCCATAGAAAGAGCCAGCCGAAGACGCTTCTTCCCTTGCCGGGAACATGCGTCCCCGGCGGGGTTGTGCATTGACAACCGGTTTCCCGGATGCCGCCATGATGCTGTTTGTTTCAGAAGGCCAGCTACCTTCTTTTCTCCTGGCAGAGCCAGAAAGAGAAATCGGGCTTTCCGCGGCGCACTCCGAAGAATGCGCTCCGGAAAACCCCGCACCGAAGCGCGGGGTTGGGGATTGGAGTTAGATCAGGCTGCCGAGATCGGCCTTGATACGGCGGTATTCCCGCATCAGGGTTTCGAGCTCGACGCCCGTGAACTCGGCTTCGGCGCGGATATAGGCTTCATCCAGCGCATCCACCGTCTTCGCTTTCTCCATGGACTTGATCGCAGCATCGAGCAGCGAAGCGCCATTGCCGGCGCCCTGCCCCTCAGCCTTGGCGGCTTGCGCGGCCGCGGTCTCGGGTTTGCCGCCCTTCACCTGCTGCGACGTTGCTTCCGGCTTGACGGCAGTCGCGGCCTCGGCATCCGGGGCATCTCCCTGCTCATCATCGACCACCGGGGCGTAGTTGCCCTCGATGACCTCGTTGAGATCCAGGTTCTGCGCCTGACCTTGCTCGCTCACCGCGTCCATCGCCAGCGCCGTCGCCAGCTCAGGGGATTTCGGCAGGAACTTGCACAGCCGCCGGATGACAGTCTTGAGACCCATCGCCACGAAGTCGGTGTCCCAGACAGACTCCTTCTTGTACTGCTTGGCCGACTGGTAGCCCCGGCTGCCATCGCGGATCTTCTCGACCTCCTTGCGGCTCATCGCCACGAAGGTGCGCGAACCATCCTTGAAGACGGCGACGGCGTAGAAGCCGGCCACCTCGCCCCGCTCCTCGTCGGAGGCGGGGAAGCCGCCAGGGGCCGTCAGCGGCTCATGCTCCAGGGAGCGCTCCATGCCGAGCTTCAGCGTGAACTTGTCCTTCACGCGGACCTCGTGCGCATAGATGTCCTGGACCAGACCGGACTGGCGCGCCAGCTTCATCAGCCCGGTGTAGCCGGGGATGAGTTGGCACTGGCCCTTGAACGGCACCAGATGCGCCTCGCCCATCAGGCCCACCTCCAGGCCAAGCTGAGAGGACTGGATGACGGCCGCGAAGACCGAGCGCGGATCGCATTCGCCCAGCTTCGGCGTCATGCGGAATGCCGTCAAGGCGATACGCGCCATGCGGTCAGGGTTGATATGTCGAGGCAGCGCCCGCGCGATCTCTCCCTTGAACTTCTCCAGCATCGCCGGAAAGTCCTTCGGGGCATCGGCGGGAGCCGAGCGATTGATGTTCTTGAGTGCTTGAAGTGCCATGGTGTTTCCTTTCTTCAAAAGAAAAAAGGCGGTTACACCATGGCCCCGGACGGGGATCATGGCGACCCCGCCTGGGTTGTTGAATGCACGGCAGCCCGTGCTCTTCGATGCTGCTTGTTTAGAGCGGCCAGCTACCGCTACTGCATAACCTACTGAAACCGCGAATCGGTCAGGCCGCTTTGAATCCCTGTTCGATCCGCTTGAGTTCTGGTGTCGATCATCTCTCTGCCGCTCAAGCGTGGCGACAGTTCCGCCCATGCGGCATAGAAACGTGGCGCCGCCATGTTGCGGCCAGCGCCTTGCATAGGCCAGTAAACGGCGACCAGAACGAACCCCATCCTTCCTCGAATCCCGTCAGGAATTCTTTCGAGAGCTTATTCATGGTTCCTCCATGCCATTATGACCTGTCGTCTCGTTGCCGTCAGCGTCTCCACGAGAAAGACCGCTACGCCTGATAAGAATACTATGCCAAACAGGCAGATGTCGACAACCAGCAGAAGTGTTTCGAGCGCATGTAGCGGCTCGGCAAGATGCCCGATGCCAAGCCAAATCAACACTTTCATGGCGCCGATGGGGATCATGGAGATTGCCGCAAGACCGCAAAATCCCAGAGCGACTGCTAGAGAATGTCCGAGCAACCGCGTCACTGGAGATGCCGCCATAACGAACTCATCCCTCACGCCATGCTGTATGCCGTGCTCCATGGTTATCACCTCCTTTCTCTATTGGGTAAAGGCGGCGCACCATGGGCCCCGGCGGGACTCATGGTGCGGTCCCGCCGGTTGAAAAAATTGACTACTTGCCGCTATCGTCGCGGATGACGACCCCGAGCCGATCTGCCAGTTCATGCGCCCGCGCGAACTCCCATTCTTTCCGGGCTCCCGGCATCCCCGACATCAGGCCGCCGAAGGCAATCGCGGTCTCAAGAGAGTTCCTGGCGTACTTGACGATCTCGATGCCGTCTCCGCGGTCGAAATTCATGGGTGCGCTACCGTCCCATTCGAGCCTGAGTCCGAACATCATCCGCACCCGGCGCACGAGCGTCGTCGGACGGTACGTCACCATCAGAACCTCCCACCTGTCGCCCTCAGGGTCGAAACCCATCAGCGCATAAGCGGTGACCGCATCGCCTTCCCGGTCGACAACCTCGTCGGCCTCTTCCGGGGACGCCTTCGGGATGAAATCGCCATCGGCGAATTCGACGCCCGGCGTCAGCAGGTATCCCGTGTAGATGCTCATTCGCCATTCCTCCTCGTGGGCTTGCACCGTGAGCACATCACGTCGGCCGCCTCGATCTCCGAGTCGACGTAGTTCTTGCGAACACGTTCGAGAAGATGGTTGCGAGCCTGCTCGATTTCGCGCCTAAGCCTGGTCACCTCAGCCTCGGCACGTTCCAGCGCAGCCTGTTGCCCCTCGATGCACATCGCGGCAACCAGGAGAACCTCGCCAACCTCATGGAGATGAGGCACGACATCTTCGATCGGATTCGATGTCATGCTTCACCCCTCCAGATCGAAGTTCGACGCCCAGCGCGGCAGGTTGATCGTTTCGACCTCCCCGTTCGGCTGGTAGCCAGGCCAACTGCCCTTGGTTCGGCACCACTGGAGCAGCTGGAGCGCGCCGCGATACTTGGCGCGCCCAACCTCGATCACCTCGTCGCTCGCCTTGTAGGCCGCAACCGCGAACGGCGCCTCCTTCTCAACGGCGATGAAGTAGAACGGGATGGTTCTGCCAGTCACGGCCTTCAGGCCATCCTGGTAGAAAGCCGCCTGCACGTCGTAGCCCAGCGTCGCGATAGCGCGAGCAAAGCCATCGGCGCTCGCGTCGCAGCAGGTCTTCACGTCCACGATGCCGGTGACGGTCTCCCCTGCCATGGACAGAAAGTCCGGCCGGCATTTGCACTCGATGCCGGTTTCCCGGTCGATCCAGAACGCCGACATCTCGGCAACTCCTTCGGCCAAGAGACGCTCCGCCCCAGCATGAGAGCGCACGCTGACAACCATCTCTTCGATGACCACCATCTGGTCGACGGTCAGCGAGGTCTTGCCCGCGTTTTCGACCTCCCAAGCCTCGGCTGCGGCCTTTCCTTCCTTGGTGCGCCGGTCGAACTTCGGCGCTGCCACGAAGGTCTGGCTGAACCGATCATGTTCGAGCAGCGCCGTATGGAAGGCCGTGCCCAACTGCATCGCCGGAGTCGGCTCGGGCGGATTGCTCACATACTCCTGGTAATGGGCGGGCGAGCGCATGATGCGCACAAGTCCCGAATGCCCCACCGCTGGGTGAGCGTGGTACTGATCGGCCGGCATGGAAAGCAGGCCGACGTTTTCCATTTTCATATGAGTGCCTCCTTTCGCCGGAGACACCTATCCCCACGCCGGGGATAGATGCCCCGGCTGGGGTTGATGATTGCCGATCCGGTTACCCGACTCGGCGCCTCGATGCTGCTTGTTTAGAGCGGCCAGCTACCGCTTTGCAGCTCCTGGACAACCAGAAGCGACAATTCTTTCTCTCCAGAACGCACTCTCAGGAATGCGCTCTGGAAAGCCCCGCTACTTGAGCGGGGCGCGTGATCAAGCTGCCGCACGCTGAACGAATCCCGCCCTCCGCAATGCCTTGCGCAACATATCCCGCGTTTCGCTGGCGTTGCAGCCAGATCGAAGACGCTGATGGAGTTCGCAGGCCATGCGAAATGGGATTGACCGAAACATGCGGCTCAGTGTTGGATTCGACATGGCATTCCCCTGCTTGTTAGCGCAACCCCATCGCGCGAACGATGGGACGGCTGATGACGATGCCTGAGAACACACACATCGAGAGGATCACGTAGATCATGGCGACGCTCCTGACAGGACGGGTTGATCGGACCCCGCAGGAGTTGCCTGGCTCGATACACGCCCATGACAACCCCGCAGGCCGGAAACCTCTCAGGAGAAAGGTTTCTGGCCTGCGGGGATTCCCACAGGCAAGCGTGCTGCCGGTTAGAGGCCGAGCGCCCGGACGACCGGACGGCTGATGACCCAACCAGTGATGCAGCAAGCGACAATGACGAGTGCCATGATGACCTCCATGAGAAAGCGCGGAGGCACCACAGCCCCTTGCGGGGTCGCGATGACCCCCGCAGGGTTGAGAAATGGGTGGAACCTGGCTCGAACCTTGGTTCATGGCAAACAGCTAACGCTTGCCGACCGGGGTACCCCGTCCATGAACGATTTTCCTTTGCCAGATTCCTAGGAAGTTACGCCACGACCTCAAAAGCCGCGGTATTGGATGTTGCCGGCGCCGCGGAGGCTTCGGCTTTCGCCTTGCTGCGACGCTTGCGGGTCTTGGTCGATTTCGCCGAGATCGGTTCCAGCTTCGGCATCGGAATGCCACGCCGGATGAACGTCGGGATGTCATACCGCGACCAGTCTTCCTCGCCATCCTTGCGGATAGCCATCGGCCTCACATCCGAGGCGCGGACAGTGCCGGGGGGCACGGGTTTCGGCATCGCAAGTGCGAATACCAGCTTCCCCGCTTTGCCCAAGCCGCGAAACGCGAGATGGGCAGACCCCAGCAGGGCCATGACGAGCAACAACTTTTCCATGGTGCCTCCTTGAAGAAAAATGCGGAGGCGCCACGAACCCACCCGGGAGCGTGAAAGCCCCCGCAGGGTTGAAAAACCGGCCCGCATGATGCGGGCGGGAGAGAGCACCCTTCCGGGGTACCCTCTCGGTCTGGCGATCCATTGACGCAGGTTCACGGGGCGCGCTGCCTCAAGCCTTATCCGCTCATAACAGACAAGGCGAGGTCTTGCGTCAGCGCCCAAGCCACATCACCACGTTACCCCGTGGATCAGGGTCGGGCGCTTTTCGCCCCTCTCTTGACTCGCCGCCACGCATCGCGCGGCCGGCGGATTGAATGCTGTTTGTTTCCAGTCGCCAGCTACGACTCATCGAAGGCATTACGCGCTTCGAGTGAATGAGCCCATTGTATGGCTCCGATTCAAGAACGCAACTGCTAAACAGTGCGTTTTGGTGCGCTTTTCGCCTTCGTTTCCGGTTTGTTGCTTCGTAGCATGGCCTCCTGTCCTTCGTTTCGGGAGATTTTCATGGCAACTGCATCGCGAGACAACTCCAAGAGCCACCCCTACTTCACCCAGAAGGTCAAGCTCCACTCGCTCCATGCTCAACAGGTATTCGACCGCGGCTTCGAGCTTTGCGCGAGCGCCATCTTTTCTCTCTCCGTCGTCTTGAGGATCATCGGCACCGACCAGCAGGCCCGTGAGGTGGAAGGGATCGTGGATGAGCGCCTGAACAAGGCGTTCGAGGACATCCGCGGCGAGGCAGCGCGTCTCGAAAAGCTGGCAGAAGCAAACGGCATCGAGTTCAAGGGCATCGAATATTCCCGCCCCAAGGAAGTGGAGGCGAAGATCACGTCCCCCCGTGCCGTGCGTTACTTAGGGCTCATCCGTGAGTTCGACAGCATGGTGGCCAGGCTCGACACCCTCTGGCTTTCTGGTGTGGTTCCTGACGGCAACTACTCGCGCAGTATCTACGAATGGAAGCGCCGTCTGCTCCGCCTGGCTGGCGGCATCCGGTCGATTGCCGGCCGGGCCATGATTGCTGCACGCAAGAAAGGCGGACAGGTCGCCGAAAAAGCTATGGATGGAGCCGGGGCCGAAGTCGAGACCCAAGCGGACACACCCGAAGCGACGCCGGAAGCGGAGGCTACCGAGGCCGCGGCCACGACCACCGCGTAGTTGGTGGAACTCAACCCCTATCAAGAGCGCGCCGTTACGGCGTCCGGCCACTGCACGATTCTCGCCTGCCCTGGCTCCGGCAAAACCCGGGTTCTCTCGGCACGGGCGGCGAGGCTGCTGGCCAATCACCCAAAGGGGCGGCTGTGCGCGGTTACCTTCACCCGTGACGCCGCCGAAGAACTCCGATCGCGGATCCTTGCTACGTGCGGTCAAGACCATGCGCGGCGCTTGGCTGTCGGCACCTTCCACTCGCTGGCGCTAGCCCAGATCAAGCGGTTCAGCCGAAGCAAACCGCCGCGCTTGCTGTCTGAAGGTGAACGCCTGTCCGTACTGCGCCGCTGCTGGAAGCAGCACGCACCGAACATCTCATTCGACGACGTCGTGCAAGCCATCGACGCGAGCAAGGCCAAGCTCACCCCCGTACCGTTCGCCGATCCGCCGCTCGAGTCCGTGTTCAACGGCTACCAGGAACTCATGGAATCCGAGGGGGCCATGGACTTCGCGGACCTGCTGCTGCTCTCGGTACGCCGAATGGCACGTGGGGACATGCCACCACTTCCGATCCGCTGGCTGCTGGTGGACGAGGCGCAGGACATGGACGAAGTGCAGATGGAGTGGATTCTGCTCCACGGCCGCGCCGGCGCCGAGATCACTTTGGTTGGTGACGACGATCAAAGCCTGTACGCTTTCCGCCATGCTTTGGGATACGCCGGGTTGCAGGAAATCACATTTGCGCTGTCAGCGACCGAGACTACCCTGCCGGTCAATTACCGGTGCGCACCAAACATCCTTGGCCATGCCGCCAAGCTGATCGCCCACAACCGCAACCGGGCCGCTAAAAAGATCACCGCTCACCGCGAAGATGCTGGCGAGATCCGGGTAATCCGCGCCCCTGACCGCTGGGCCGAGGTCGATCAGATCGTCAGGACCATCAGGAATGGGTCTCAGGACGATGAATGGGCAATCCTCGCCCGAACCAATCTGATCCTCGATGCAGTCGAGCTGGCCTTGTCCGACATCGACAGGCCATGCGTCCGCTCCGGTGGCAAGAGCGTTTGGGAACACTCGATTGGCAGCGTATTTTCCGGCCTGTTACGTTCAGTCGTGGATGATTCCTGGACTGGACTGGCGAACGCCCTCTCTTTCTGCGGCATCCACGCTGAGTGGGTCAATGGGCATTCGCGGCGTTCGTTCGGAGGCTGCGCTGCTCGTCTGGAATCCGCCATCGAACAGGCCCCGGAAGAGGACGGCACCCGGAAGGCGCTTCTGCGCCTCCGTATGGGTCTTGCCTCGTGGCGCGACCAGGTGGCGAAGGGGCGGCCGACGCTCGTCGTCCATGGCGTCGCCGCTTTCCTGTTCGATTACTGCAAGCCAAACCAGGCGAATCTATTGAGAAAGCTGGAGGCATCCATTGCCAGGATGCCCGGTTCGCTTGCCCAGCGGCTTTCGATCCTAGGGCGATCCAGTACGAATCGCCAGAAGCCCGCCGTGCAGATCATGACGCTGCACGCTTCGAAAGGCCTCGAATTCGACAATGTCTGGATCATGGGCTGCGAGGACGGGAATTTGCCGCATACCGACTCGACCGAGGAAGACGAGCGGCGTTTGCTATACGTCGGCATGACCCGCGCCAGGCATCGGCTCATCCTCAGCAGCGCCATCGAGGAAGGTCTTGAGTCACGCTTTCTAGAGGAGGCCGGGTTGTCTTGAAATGATTCAAAAGTGTGCGCTTTTGCCCCACCAAAACGCTAGATGGGTGGTTTAGATTTTCTAGCAAGAACCAGCATGTAAGGGAAACAATATGCGCACCATTCAAGAAGACGAACTCAAAATCCTTGGGCGGGTTCTCATCAACCGCAAGCAGCTTCTAAAGATCGTTCCGTTATCGGATCGAACGATTTTCGATATGGAAAAGCGCGGCGAATTTCCGAGACGATTCACCCTCACTCCACGATCAGTGGCATGGGACTTGAGGGAGGTCGAAGCATGGATAGAGGCGAGGAAGGCGGCGGCACAACGGCCCAAAGCGCCGGGTCGCCCTTTACCCAGCGGTCGATCATGTCAGCCCAGTCTTGAAGCATGACGCGACGCTGCTCGGCATATTCAGCCTTGTTATAAATCGCTCTTACTCCCTTTTGCTCATGGGCGAGGCACTTCTCGATCCAATCCGTGTTGTAGCCGGCCTCGTGAAGCAGGGTCGAGGCCGTCCGCCGCAAGTCGTGGACGCAGAACTTTCCCAACGGCTTCCCATCTTCCTGCGCCGCC
Source organism: Betaproteobacteria bacterium UBA2592 (assembly GCA_002340095.1). Classification (GTDB taxonomy): domain Bacteria; phylum Pseudomonadota; class Gammaproteobacteria; order Burkholderiales; family Rhodocyclaceae; genus Azovibrio. The sequence goes on along the minus strand of DDKS01000046.1, from coordinate 44,035 downwards.
TTCCACGCAAGAGTCGTCACTTGATTCAGCGTGGCCTTGCTCATGGGAATGTCAGGATCGTAGCGTGACGGCAAGACGTAACGTGACCCGCCCGCGCACGTCTTGAGGGCAACGAAAATATCCAATGCCTGACGGGACAGGTACACCACGTGTGGACGCTTCCTCTTCATCCGTTCCGCTGGAATGGTCCAGGTCGCCAAAGTAAAGTTGACTTCGTCCCACGTCGCTTCGGTCAATTCCGACTTCCTGACCATCGTCAACAGCAGCAATTTGACCGCCAAGCGGATGGTCGGCGCGGTCGATACGCGCTCCAAGTATTGATAGAGCAGCCAGATCTCTTGTGGAGACAGTGCTCGGTCTTTTGGTTCGAAGCGTGCAATGGATGTGGGCCGCACGAGTTCTGCGGGGTTTTCATAACGATGCCCGCGATCCAGCGCGTAACGATACACCATGTGGACGACTTCCCGCGCGTGAACCGCAGTCGCTGGGGCACCACGTGCCACGATCTTGTCGCACAGTTCTCGGAGATCCTCGTGACTGATCTCCGTCATCTTGAGTCGGCCGAATGGTTCCTTCAGGTCACGCTCATAGACCGACCGGCGCATGTCTCTCGTGGACTCAGCCATCGGGTAATGCTTGAGCCACAGCTCAGCCCACGTGCCGAACGTTTCGGCATCTCTGATCTTCTGCATCTCCCTGGACTTCTGGCGCGCCGGTGACTTGCCTTCGCTGACGAGCTTTTTTGCGGCCAGGAGCCTTTCCCGCGCCTCGGCCAACGTGATGCCATCGGTTCCATAACGGCCGAGCACCAGCGTTTCCTGGCGACCATTGAGCCGGTAGTTGTAGCGGAAAGAGATCGTCCCCGTGGGTGTGACGACCACATACAGACCATCACGGTCGGCGACCTTGTACGGTTTCTCCCTGGGTTTGAGGTTGCGAAGCTTGGTGTCGGACAGCATCTCGATACCATCACCGAACAAACGCTGAATTCAGGCGTTTTTTCTTTGTTTATCAATATGTTAGTAGATTTCGATACCATCACGAGTCCTGCGCGCGGTTGATGGTATCTGATGCAAACCATGGTATCAGATCGCGGGATGCCAGCAAATATACCAGCAAAAATTGACTGCTTACCCCCGCTCGATGCTGCCAGACCTTGCCAGAAAAATTTAAGATTTTTTCTTGTCTATCAATGATCTATAGCGACTTTGTTGCTTGTTCCCGCCAGTCACTGCCAGACCTCTGCTCACTCCCACTCGATGGTGGCAGGTGGTTTGCCGGAAACGTCGTACACGACCCGGTTGAGGCCGCGCACTTCGTTGATGATGCGGTTGGAGACCCGGCCGAGCAGTTCGTAAGGCAGATGCGCCCAATGCGCGGTCATGAAGTCACTGGTGACCACCGCGCGCAAGGCCACGACATTTTCGTAGGTGCGTCCGTCGCCCATGACGCCCACGCTCTTCACCGGCAGGAAGACGGCAAAGGCCTGGCTGGTCAGGTCGTACCAGCTCTTGCCGACGTCTTTCTCGGAACACAGGCCGGCGGCAGCGTCACGCTCGGTCGCATGGGTGGCGCGCAGTTCATCGATGAAAATGGCGTCGGCACGTTGCAGCAACTGGGCGTACTCCTGCCTGACTTCCCCCAGGATGCGCACGCCGAGACCCGGGCCGGGGAACGGATGGCGATAGACCATCTCGCGCGGCAAGCCGAGGGCAACGCCCAGTTCGCGGACCTCATCCTTGAACAATTCGCGCAGCGGCTCAAGCAGCTTGAGGTGCATGTCTTCCGGCAGGCCGCCGACGTTATGGTGGCTCTTGATGGTGTGGGCCCCTTTCTTGTTCTTGCCGGCCGATTCGATCACGTCCGGATAGATGGTGCCTTGTGCCAGCCACTTGGCGGTGGTCAGTTTCTTCGCTTCCGCCTGGAAGACCTCGACAAACTCCTTGCCGATGATCTTGCGCTTCTGTTCGGGGTCGGAAACGCCTGCCAGCTTGCTCATGAACTGTTCGACCGCATCGACGCGAATGACCTTGACGCCGAGATTGCGGGCGAACATCTCCATGACCATGTCGCCTTCGTTCAGGCGCAGCAGGCCATGATCAACGAAAACGCACGTCAGCTGGTCACCGATTGCCTTGTGGATCAGGGCCGCAGCGACCGAGGAGTCGACACCTCCGGACAGGCCGAGTATGACTTCCTCGTCACCGACCTGACGCTGGATTGCATCGACCGCCTCGGCAATGTAGTCGCCCATCACCCAATCGGTGCCGCAACCACAGATGCCATGGACGAAACGTTCGAGAATGGCGCGCCCCTGAATCGTGTGCGTGACTTCGGGATGGAACTGGACCGCGTAGAACTTCCGGCTCTCGTCCGCCATCGCGGCAATCGGGCAGGAGGCGGTCGATGCCATCTTGATGAAGCCAGGTGGCAACTCCATGACCGAATCGCCGTGGCTCATCCAAACCTTGAGGATGCCGTGGCCCTCCGGGCTGTAGAAATCGGCAATGTCGTTCAACAGTGCGGTATGACCGTGGGCACGAACTTCCGAATAGCCGAATTCGCGGGCCTTGCCGGCCGCTTCTGCGGTCATCACCTTGCCACCGAGTTGCTGCGCCATGGTCTGCATGCCGTAGCAGATGCCAAGCACGGGAATCCCCAGTTCGAAGACGATATTCGGCGCACGCGGCGTATCGCCTTCGGTTACGGAATTCGGGCCACCGGAAAGGATGATGCCCTTAGCACCGTAGTTGCGAATGAACTCTTCGGAAACGTCATACGGATGGATTTCGCAGAAGACCTTGGCTTCACGGACGCGACGGGCAATCAGCTGGGTGACTTGGGAACCGAAATCGAGGATGAGGATTTTCTGATGGGACATGGTTCGCTGCCAGTAAAGAAAAGGGCGGCTACGGGAGCCGCCCTGGAAAGGGAAGGGTCAATCAGTCCAAATGGTAGTTCGGGGCTTCCTTGGTGATCTGCACGTCATGGACGTGGGATTCGCGCATACCGGCGGAAGTGATCTCGACGAAGCAGGCCCTGTCGTGCATTTCGGCAATGGTGCCGCACCCCAGGTAGCCCATGGAGGAGCGCAGGCCGCCCATGAGCTGGTGGATCACGGCCAGCACGGAACCCTTGTAGGGCACCCGGCCTTCGATGCCTTCCGGCACGAACTTGTCCACATTGGCGGTATTGTCCTGGAAGTAGCGATCCGACGACCCTGCCTGCATCGCGCCGAGCGACCCCATGCCACGATAGGATTTGTAGGAGCGCCCCTGGAACAGCTCGACCTCGCCCGGCGCTTCTTCCGTACCGGCGAACAAGCCGCCCAGCATCACGGTGTTGGCCCCGGCGGCGATGGCCTTGGCGATATCGCCCGAGTAGCGGATGCCGCCGTCGGCGATCATCGGCACGCCGGTGCCCTTGAGGGCTTCGGACACATTCTGAATGGCGGTGATCTGGGGCACGCCCACACCGGCCACGATGCGGGTGGTGCAGATGGAGCCGGGGCCGATGCCCACCTTGACAGCATCGGCGCCCACATCCAGCAGGGCACGGGCGGCATCGGCGGTGGCGATGTTGCCGCCAATCACCTCCACCTGGGGGAAATTCTTCTTGACCCAGGCGACCCGGTCCAGCACCCCCTGGGAATGGCCGTGGGCCGTATCCACCACGATCACGTCCACGCCGGCCTCCACCAGCAGTTCGACCCGCTCCTCGGTGCCCGCCCCGACGCCGACGGCAGCGCCGGCACGCAGGCGGCCGGATTCATCCTTGCTGGCATTGGGATGCTCGGTGGCCTTGGTGATGTCCTTGACGGTGATCAGGCCGCGCAGCTGGAAGTCGTCATTGACCACCAGCACCCGCTCCAGGCGGTGCAGGCGGATCAGCTCCTTGGCGTCCTCGACGCTGGCCCCTTCCCTGACGGTCACCAGGCGCTTCCTGGGCGTCATGATGGCCTTCACCGGCTGGTCGAGATTGGTCTCGAAGCGCAGGTCGCGGTTGGTGACGATGCCCACCACCTTGCCCCCCTTATCCACCACCGGGAAACCGGAAATGCGGTACTGGCGGGAAAGCCCCATCACCTCGCCCACGCTCATGTTGGGATTGACGGTGATCGGATCCTTCAGGATGCCGGATTCGTGGCGCTTGACCTTGGCCACCTCGGCGGCCTGGGCCCGGGCGGGAAGGTTCTTGTGAATGATGCCGATCCCGCCTTCCTGGGCCAGGGCGATGGCCAGACGGCCTTCGGTCACGGTATCCATGGCGGCGGATACCAGCGGCATATTCAGGGTAATATTGCGGGTAAGTTTCGTGGCGAGGCTCACGTCCTTGGGAAGAATCTGGGAGTGAGCGGGAACGAGCAGTACGTCGTCGAAAGTCAGGGCTTTTTGCAGCAGTCGCATGGCCTTTGTTCCAAGGTCACAAAAACGTATTATACAGCAAGCCCACTCCTGATCGAATCATCCCCGAGGATTCCCATGCGCAATCGTTGCCTCATCCTGCTTCTGCTCCCCCTGCTGACTGCCCTGCCCGCGCAGGCTCAGGTCTACAAATGGAAGGACGCCCAGGGACGCACCGTGATTTCTGACACGCCCCAGCCGGGAGCTGGCAAGCAGGCGCCGGTGGCAGGCCGCCCGGCCGCCACCGGCAGCGACACTGGCAACGGTGACACCGGGGCGAGCGCCCCGCCCAAGAGCTGGGCCGAGAAGGATCTGGAATTCCGCCAGCGCCAGCAGCAAAAGCGGGAAAGCGCCGAAAAGGCCGCCAAGGAAAAAGCGGAAGCCGAGCGACAGAAGGAAAACTGCCTGCGTGCCCAGAGCCAGCTGAAGGAGATGGAATCCGGCCAGCGCATCAGCCGCATGAAGCCGGACGGCGAGCGGGAATATCTCGACGAACAGCAGCGCCAGCAGGAAGTGGAACGGGCCCGGCAGTCGGTCCAGAGCTGGTGCAAGTAAGCCAGCCGGTCGGCATCCGTGCAGAGGGGCCCGCGGGCCCCTTTTTCATGGGCAGGGCGGCAAGATTCAGGCGGATTCGCCCTCTTCCCCCGCGCCCTTTTTCATCACCTTGCCCTCGGCCGCCCGCTGCTTGCGCACTTCCTTGGGATCGGCAATCAGGGGGCGGTAGATTTCCACCCTGTCCCGGTCGCGCAGCACGGTGTCGAGCTTGGAAAGCTTGGAAAAGATGCCGAACTTGTTCTTTTTCAGGTCGATTTCCGGGTGCTTCTGCAACAAACCCGAGGCTTCCAGGGCCTGCTGCAGGGTGCTGCCCGAGGGCAGGACGAGTCGTACCAGGTCCTGGCGATCCGGCAGGGCATAGATCACCTCCACCGCTATCTGCGTGTCAGCCATGTTGCGCTCCATAAATCTGCCGGGCCCGCCTCACGAAGGCATCCACGAAAGTGTTGGCAATATGGCTGAACACCGGGCCGATGACCTTCTCGAACAACTTGCTGGAAAATTCGTACTGCAGCCGGAACTCGATCTTGCAGGCATTCGGGGCCAGGGCCTTGAAACACCAGCTGCCTTCCATGTGCCGGAAGGGGCCATCCACCAGGCGGATCTTCATGGAAACCGGGATTTCCTTCTCGTTCTCGGTGGTGAAGTGGGATTTGACGCTGTGATAGTTGATGTGCAGGGTCCCCACCGTCTTCTTCTCGTCCCGGAACAGACACTCGGTCTTGCTGCACCAGGGCAGGAATTGGGGATAGTCCTCGCAACGATCCACCAGATCAAACATCTGCTGGGCTGAGTATTCGATCAGCACCGATTTTTCGACCAGGGCCATGGTCCGCCAGAAGCTCCGAATCTTGTTAGAATCCGGCGATTCTATAGGAATCACGCCGCATCATGAGTATCGCCAACAACAAAAAGGCCTTCCACGATTACTTCATCGAGGAAAAATACGAGGCCGGCATCGCCCTGGAAGGCTGGGAGGTGAAATCCATCCGGGCCGGCCGGGTGCAGATCAAGGAAGCCTACGTGGTCATCAAGCGCGGCGAGATCTGGTTGCTGGGCATGCACATCACGCCCCTGCCCACGGCTTCCACCCACATCCATCCGGACCCGGTGCGCACCCGCAAGCTGCTCCTGCACGGCAACGAGATCATGAAGCTGATCGGCAAGGTGGAACGGGCCGGCTACACCCTCGTGCCCCTGGACCTGCACTACACCCGGGGCCGCATCAAGGCCGAGATCGGGCTGGCCAAGGGCAAGAAACAGCACGACAAGCGCGAAGACGCCAAGGAAAGGGACTGGGCCCGGGAAAAGCAGCGGCTCATGCGGGAAAGGGTCAAGGGCCGCTGAATCATGACACCCCTGACCGTCGATGCCTTCCTCTATGGCCTCGGGATCGCCGCTTCGGTGGTCTGTGGCGCCACCGGCGTGCTGGAAGCCGGGCGCAAGCAGGTGGACCTGTTCGGTGCCATCACGGCGGGCGTGGCCGCCTCCCTGGGAGGGGGAACGCTCAGGGACCTGCTGCTGGACCGGCAGGTGTTCTGGATTGCCGACCAGGCCTACCTGACCGCCACCATCCTGGCCGCCATCTTCACCTTCTTCCTGGCCCGCCGCTGGACCGTGCCCGGCAAGCTGTTCCTGATTCCCGATGCCATCGGCCTGGCCCTGTTCACCGTGGTGGGCACCCAGGTCGGGCTGCAGTTCGGCGCCCCCTGGCTGGTGGCCAGCCTGATGGGCGTGATCACCGCCGTCTTCGGGGGGCTCCTGCGGGATGTGCTCACCAATGAAGTGCCCCTGGTATTCACCAGCGAGCTTTACGCGACCGCGGCTTGGCTTGGCGCCCTTGCGCTCATCGCCCTGCAGGCCCTGGGGCTGGACCCTGTGAGCGCTGGTTTCATCGCCATGGGCGTGGTCTTTGCCGTGCGCCTGGCGGCCATCCGCTGGAAGATCACCCTGCCCCGCCTGACCTCGGGGGGGAATCCTCCGACATGATGTCCTTGTCGGTGCCGGCCCGGATCACCTGCCCCTCGATCACCCGCCCTTCGGTGGGAGAAGAAAAGGGGGGAGGCGGGAAACCTTGTTCCTGCATCTGCTGTCGAAGCTTGCGGGTTTTCCACCAGAAAAAGCCCCACAACAGCATCCCGCCCACCGCCAGCACGGCAAACAGCACCAGGGAAAACATGAAGCCCAGCACCAGCAAGCCCAGGAGTACCATTAGCCGCAGGATGCGGCTCAACAGGCTGCCCCCCGGGGCCGGACCCGGAATTCTGGTCTGGTAAAAGGTGTATTGCCGCTGATCCATTCCCCATCCTTGCCAACAAAACAGTCGCCCATTCTAGCCTTTGAGATCGTCCATGGTCCCCGCCCAGAAAAACAATCCCCTGATCGAACTGCTGATCAACATCATCATTCCTTCCCTGATCCTGATGAAACTCAGCGGGGCCCAACATCTGGGCAGCGTCGGCGCCCTGCTCCTGGCCCTGGCCTTTCCCCTGGTCTGGGGCACAATGGACCTGGTCAAAAGCCGCAAGTTCAACATCTTCTCGGCCCTGGGCCTGGTGAACATCCTGCTCACCGGCGGCATCGGGCTGCTTGAACTGGATACCCAGTGGCTGGCCGTCAAGGAAGCCGCCGTGCCCGGCATCATCGGTCTGGTGGTGCTGGCCTCGATCCGCACCCCCTACCCGCTCGTCAAGACCCTGCTGTTCAACCCGACCATCATTGATGTGGATAAAGTCCAGCAGCACTTGGCCCTGCGCGGCAATGTGGAAGCCTTTGAAGCCCGCCTGCAGACCGGCACCATCCTGCTGAGCTGCACCTTCTTCTTCTCTGCCGCCATGAACTACCTGCTGGCCAAATGGATCGTCGTCAGCCCGGCAGGCACCGAGGCCTTCAACGAGGAACTGGGCCGCCTGACCCTGCTGAGCTATCCCATGATCGCCCTGCCCTCCACCCTGATGATGATCGCGGTACTCTATTACCTGAGCCGGAGCACCCGGGAACTGGCCGGCCTGGGCTTCACGGACATCCTGCGCCAGTCATCCTGAAGGCTGTAATTTCCGGGAACTCCTGCCCTTTCCTCCTGGCTCCTGCACTCCCTGTCCTGATTGTCATCCAGACCATGCCCAAAGCGGCTCGAATCCTCATCGTCGACGACGCCGGCTCCCTCCGGACCATGCGGTGGAACATCGGCATAACCTTCGGCACCTGGTCCGGCGCGCTCGACCGGCGCACCCCGGCCTGATTGATGGCAAAAGGCCGGGATCGCTCCCGGCCTTTCGCCTGCTGCGCGCTTGCTGCGGCCTGCGCTTACTGCCGGTGGGCCGCCAGACGCTGCCAGGTATCCACCACCGTGTCCGGGTTGAGCGACATGCTCTGGATGCCCTGATCCATCAGCCATTCGGCCAGGTCGGGATGGTCGGAGGGGCCCTGACCGCAGATGCCCACGTACTTGCCCTTCTTGTTGGCGGTGGCAATCGCCATGGCCAGGAGCTTCTTCACGGCCGGGTCGCGCTCGTCGAACAGGTTGGCCACCAGGCCGGAGTCCCGATCCAGGCCCAGGGTGAGCTGGGTCAGGTCGTTGGAGCCGATGGAGAAGCCGTCGAAGATGTCGAGGAATTCCTCGGCCAGCAGGGCGTTGGAGGGGATTTCGCACATCATGATCAGCTTGAGATCGTTCTCGCCCTGCTTGAGGCCGTGTTCGGCCAGCAGGCTCACCACGCCCTTGCCCTCTTCCAGGGTGCGCACGAAGGGCACCATCAGCCAGACGTTGGTGAGGCCCATTTCCTCGCGCACCTTCTTCATGGCCCGGCATTCCATCTCGAAGCAGTCGCGGAAGGACTGGGCGATGTAGCGGGAGGCGCCGCGGAAGCCCAACATGGGGTTTTCTTCCTCGGGCTCGTACAGTTCGCCGCCCAGGAGCTTGCGGTATTCATTCGACTTGAAGTCGGAGAGGCGCACGATCACGGGCTTGGGCCAGAAGGCGGCGGCAATGGTGGCCACGCCCTCGGCCAGCTTTTCCACGAAGAAGTCCACGGGGCTGGCGTAGCCCCGGGCCCGGCGCTGGATTTCCTCGCGCTTGGAGGCGGGCAGGCGTTCCACGTCCAGGATGGCCTTGGGGTGAATGCCGATCACGTTGTTGATGACGAATTCCACCCGGGCCAGCCCCACGCCGGCGTTGGGTAGCTGGGCGAATTCGAAGGCCAGTTCCGGGTTGCCCACGTTCATCATCACCTTGACGGGGATGTCGGGCATGGCGGAGATGTCCTTGGAGATCACCTCGAAATCCAGCTTGCCGCGGTAGATGTGGCCAGTGTCGCCCTCGGCGCAGGACACGGTGACGATCTCGCCTTCGGTGAGGGTTTCGGTGGCATCGCCGCAGCCCACGATGGCGGGCACGCCCAGTTCCCGGGCGATGATGGCGGCGTGGCAGGTGCGGCCGCCCCGGTTGGTGACGATGGCGGAGGCCCGCTTCATCACGGGTTCCCAGTTGGGGTCGGTCATGTCGGCCACCAGCACGTCGCCGGGCTGGACCTTGTCCATTTCCCTGGGGTCATGAACGATGCGCACCGGACCCACGCCGATCTTCTGGCCGATGGCGCGGCCGGAGGCGAGCACCTTGGAGAAGGACTTGAGCTTGAACTTCTCCAGGCGGTTGTGGCTCTCCTGGGACTTCACGGTCTCGGGCCGAGCCTGCAGGATGTAGAGCCGCCCATCCAAGCCATCCTTGCCCCACTCGATGTCCATGGGCCGCTGGTAGTGCTGCTCGATGATCATGGCGTAGCGGGCCAGTTCCTCCACCTCGGCGTCGGTGATGGAGAAACGGTGCCGGTCGGCCTCGGGCACCTCCTCGGTGACGGTGGACTTGCCTGCCACCTTCTCGGCGGCAAAGACCATCTTGATCATCTTGGAGCCCAGGTTGCGACGCACCACGGCCTTTTTACCGGCGGCCAGCATGGGCTTGTGCACGTAGAACTCGTCCGGATTCACGGCGCCCTGGACCACGGTTTCGCCCAGGCCGTAGCTGGCGGTGACGAACACGGCATCGCGGAAGCCGGATTCGGTATCCAGGGTGAACATCACCCCGGCCGCGCCCTTGTCGGAACGCACCATGCGCTGCACCCCGGCGGACAGCGCCACGTCGGCATGGACGAAGCCCTTGTGCACCCGGTAGGCGATGGCCCGGTCGTTGTAGAGGGAGGCGAACACCTCCTTGATGGCATGCAGGATGTTATCCAGGCCGACGATGTTGAGGAAGGTTTCCTGCTGGCCGGCGAACGACGCATCGGGCAGGTCCTCGGCGGTGGCGGAGGAACGCACCGCGAATGACACATCACTTGAGGATTCGGCAACAAGTCTTTGATATTGCTCTGTTATGGCAATCGTCAGATCCATCGGGAAGGGGGTATCGATGATCCACTGACGAATTTTCGCCCCGGTGGCGACCAGGGCGTTTACATCGTCCACATCCAGATGTTCGAGGGTATCGGCAATCTTCCTGTCCAGACCGCTCTGAGCCAGGAACACCCGGTAGGCATGGGCGGTGGTGGCAAAGCCGCCCGGAACCCGCACGCCGGAATCGGCCAGCTGGCTGATCATCTCGCCCAGGGAGGCGTTCTTGCCGCCCACCTGGTCCACATCGCTCATGCGCAGGCGTTCAAAGGGAATGACGAGGTTGTCCATCAGAAGATCCTTTCAGGAATCAATTGGAAGATGACGAGAAATGGCTGGAACCGCTGGAAAAGTCGTTGCCCTTGAGGCGCCGGGCGGCGGTTTCGCGCCGGGCCGCAGAACGCAGGGACTGGGCCAGGCTCTCATGCACGAAGTCGATGTGCACTTCGGCAGCCGCCCGGGCTGCGGCCGGCTTGCCGTCACGAATGGCCTCGTAGAGAGCTGCGTGCTGGGCCTTGAGCAAGGAGAAGGCCCGACTCACACCCCCCAGCTCGGTGAGGTTAAGGCAGATGTTCTCTTCCATCAGCCGCAACATGGTGGAGGTCAGGTGGCCCAGCAGGGCATTGTGGGACGCCTCGGCGATGGCTTGATGGAAGGCCATGTCGCAAGCGGCCTGGCGCTGCCGGTCGTCACTGTCGAAGATGGCCTGGAGCTGCTCGAAGGTCTGGGCAAGGCGGATCATGTCCTCCTCGGTGCGCCGTTCGGCCGCCCACTCGGCCGCCTGCCCTTCGAGCATGCGGCGGAATTCGAGCAGGTCCTCGCGCAGATTCGGGTGAACTCCCAGCATTTCCCGCCAGGGATCGAAGAAGGTGGAGTTGAGGCGGTCGGTGACGAAGGTTCCGCCGCCCTGACGGCTTTGCAGCATCCCCTTGGAGGCCAGTTTCTGGATCGCCTCACGCAAGGAGGGGCGGGAAACCCCCAGGTCCGCGGCCAGCTCCCGCTCCGGCGGCAGGCGATCACCGGGTTTCAGGGAGCCTTCCAGGATGCGCCGCTCCAGTGTTTCGGCAATGGCGTCGGAAATCCGGGGCACGGAAAGCTTGCTCTGGGGCATGGGAGTTCGGGCATCCCTGATTGGTAAGACCACCAAATTCTAATCATCATTCATCGACCTGACAAGTCCCGCCATAAGTGATTTTGTTTGACCAAATACCTGCATTCATGTAACTTTCTGCATCACCGAAACATTGGTATGACCAATTAACCATAAAGACCAGAGGGGCTTGGTTCCTCCCGCACCCGAAGCCCCCTCTGGAGGAGACCTGGATGAACCTTTCCCCGGAGCATGGCAACCCCTGCCCCGCCGCACGGCCACACACGGTTTACTTTTTCGGCACCTGTCTGATCGACCTGTTCGATCCCCGGGCCGGCATTTCCGCCATGGACATTCTGGAACAAGAAGGCGTCCGGGTCGTATTTCCCGAGGCGCAATCCTGCTGCGGCCAGCCCGCCTACACCAGCGGCTACCCGGCCGAGGCCCTGGCCGTGGCGGAACAGCAGGTGCGGCTTTTCACGGAAGACTGGCCCATCGTGGTGCCCTCCGGCTCCTGCGCCGGGATGATGAAGCACCACTGGCCCCGCCTTTTTGGCGCCGATCATCCCCTGGCCTCCCAGGTGGCAGCGGTGGCCACGCGTGTCTACGAATTCACCGAATTTCTGGTGAAGATCCTGAACGTCAAACTGGAAGACAAGGGACAACCCACCAAGGTCGTGCTGCACACCTCTTGCTCGGCTCGTCGGGAGATGGGCGTGCACCTCACCTCGAAGGCCCTGCTCGGCCAGTTGGCCCAGGTGGAAGTGGTGCAGCAGGAACGGGAAGCCGAATGTTGCGGTTTTGGCGGCGCCTTCTCGGTGCGCCACCCTGAACTTTCCGCCGCCATGGCCGGTGACAAGGCCCAGGCCCTGCTGGCCTCCGGCGCCGAACAGCTGGTGTCTGCCGATTGTGGCTGCCTGGCCAACATCAACGGTACCCTGGCCAAATCCGGCAAGTCACTCAAGGGTCAGCACATCGCCACCTTCCTCAAGTCCCGTCTGGAGCCCCAAGCATGACTGCCTCCGCCCGCCAGAACATCCTCGCCCGCCTGCGCCAGAGTCCCGTCGTTTCCTTGCCTGAACCCAGCCTCGATGCCTGGACCCGCCAACTGAGCCAGGCCGATTATCTGCACAGCCTGGAAACCCAGCTCAGCACCGCCCATGCGGAAGTGATCCACGCCCATCCCGAGGGCTGGCGCCGGACGGTGGAGGAAGTCTGCAACCGTTACCAGATCCGCTCCCTGATGCTGCCCAATCTGCCCGATCTGCTCACCAGCTGGGAGGGCGGCCCGGACCTGATCCGGTTCGACCAACCCATGGAGGCGCTCAAGGCAACCCTGTTCGACCGCATCGACGCCGGCCTGACCCTGGCCGAGTGCGCCATCGCCGATACCGGCACCCTGGTGATCCTCTCCTCCCCCGAACAGCCGCGCAGCCTCTCCCTGGTGCCGCCCATCCACATCTGCCTGCTGGACGCCACCCGCCTCTATCCGGACATGCCCACGGCCCTGAAGCAAGAGCAGTGGTCGGCGGCCATGCCCACCAACCTGATCTTCGTCTCCGGTCCCTCCAAGACCGCCGACATCCAGCAGACCCTGGCCTACGGCGCCCACGGCCCCAAGGCCCTGGTCGTGATTTTGGTGCATGGAGAAATCCAATGAGCACCCACACCCTGCATCCCATGCCTCAGGCCAGTTTCCGCAAGCGCAGCCAGGAGGTCCTGGACAACCCGGCCCTGAGGAAGAGCTTTCGCGGTGCCATGGACTTCCTCATGCAGAAGCGGGCCGCCCAGTTTCCCGACCCGGCCAGGCTGGAAGCCCTGCGCCGCCAGGGGGAGGCGATCCGCCAGTACAGCCTTTCCCGCCTGCCCGAACTGCTGGAGCAACTGGAAGCCAACCTGAAGAAAAACGGGGTCCAGGTGCACTGGGCCGAAACCCCGGTCCAGGCCCAGGAGATCATCGCCGGCATCATGGCCCGGGCCGATGCGGAGATGATCGTCAAGGGCAAGTCCATGGTGAGCGAGGAAATCGAGCTCAACCACGCCCTCGAAGCCCGGGGCATCGCCGCCCTGGAGTCGGACATGGGCGAATACATCGTCCAGTTGGCCGGAGAGCGCCCCTCCCACATCATCATGCCGGCCATCCACAAGACCAAGGAAGAAATCGCCCGCCTGTTCGCCGAGAAGGTGCCCGGTGTCGATTACACCGATTCGGTGGATGAGCTGATCCAGATCGGCCGCCAGGTACTGCGGGAGAAATTCCGCGCCACCAAGGTGGGGCTTTCCGGGGTGAATTTCGCCGTGGCCGAAACCGGCACCATCTGTCTCGTGGAAAACGAGGGCAACGGCCGCATGTGCACCACGGTGCCCGACATCCACATCGCCATCACCGGCATCGAGAAGGTGGTGGAAAAGCTCGAACACGTGCCGCCGCTCCTGGCACTCCTGACCCGCTCCGCCACCGGCCAGGCGGTCACCACCTATTTCAACTGGATCACCGGCCCGCGCCGGCCCGGGGAGCTGGATGGCCCCAGGGAAATGCACCTGGTGCTGGTGGACAACGGCCGTACCCAGGCCTACGCCCGCCCGGACTTCCGCGCCACCTTGCAATGCATCCGCTGTGGCGCCTGCATGAACCACTGCCCGGTCTACACCCGCATCGGCGGGCTGGCCTACGGCACCACCTACCCGGGCCCCATCGGCAAGATCATCTCGCCCCACATGCTGGGCCTCAAAGGCACCAGCGACCTGGTGACGGCGTCGAGCCTGTGCGGCGCCTGCGGCGAGGTCTGCCCGGTGAAGATCCCCATCCCGCAGCTGCTGATCGACCTGCGCGCTCGCAGCCAGGCCGGCGGCCCGGACCCCCATACCCCCCCGCTGGCAGGGGAAGGGGAAGGCAGGAAACCCCTCTTGGCCCTGTCCTTCAAACTCTGGAGCCGGCTCTACCGCTCCCCTGCCCTGTATCGCCTGTTTTCCTTCCTGGCCACCCGCTTCCGCCGCCTCACCCCCGGCAGGCAGGGGGCCTGGACCGACAGCCGCACCCCGCTCGTTCCAGCGCCCCGGAGCCTGCACGAACTGGTGCGGCAACGGGAGCTTTCCCGTTCCCCACAAAAACCTTGACCCCCCACACACTATTGAAGGAGATGGCTTCGTGAGACAACTTCTAGCTCTGGCCAGGTCAATCGACCGGCTCAATGAAGGGATTGGCAAGGCGGCTGCCTGGCTGGTCCTGGTGGCGGTGCTGGTGAGCACCTTGAACGCCCTGGCGCGCTATGCCCTGCATGTGGGCTCCAACGCCTTCCTGGAACTGCAGTGGTATCTCTATTCAGCGGTTTTCCTGCTCGGGGCTGCCTGGACCCTGCGCCGTAACGAACACATCCGCATCGATGTGGTGGTGGGCCGTTTCTCTCCCCGGGTTCATGCCTGGATCGACATCCTGGGGGGAGTCTTCTTCCTGTTGCCCTTGTGCGGCCTGATCCTCTGGGCCGGCGTACCCTTTGCCCTGGATGCGATCCGCTCCGGCGAGGTGTCCTCCAATGCCGGCGGCCTGATCCTCTGGCCCGCCCGCCTGCTGATCCCCGTGGCCTTCTTCCTGCTGCTGGCCCAGGGTTGTTCCGAAATCATCAAGCGCTTCGCCTTCCTGGCCGGCCTCATCGAGGCCAGCGAATTCGAGAAGGGCAGCCACCAGGAAACGGCGTCCGCCATGGAAAACAATTCGGCCACCGCGCGCTGAGAGGGAAAAACCATGCCACTCGAATTTCTCGTACCCATCATCGGGGATTACCTGGCCCCGATCATGTTTACCTGCCTGGTGATCTTCCTGCTCTCCGGCTACCCCGTCGCCTTCGCCCTGGCCGCCAACGGCCTCATTTTCGCCGTGCTGGGCATCGGCATGGGCCTGTTTACGCCGGAATTCCTCCAGGCACTGCCGAACCGCATCTTCGGCATCATGGCCAACGACACCCTGCTGGCCATCCCCTTCTTCACCTTCATGGGCTTGATCCTGGAACGCTCGGGCATGGCCGAGGACCTGCTCGACACCATCGGCCAGCTGTTCGGCCCGATCCGGGGCGGCCTGGCCATTGCGGTCATCTTCGTCGGCGCCCTGCTGGCGGCTACCACCGGCGTGGTGGCGGCTTCGGTGATCTCCATGGGCCTGATTTCGCTGCCCATCATGCTGCGCTACGGCTACGACCGGCGTCTGGCCACCGGAGCTATCGCCGCCTCCGGCACCTTGGCGCAGATCATCCCGCCCTCCCTGGTCCTCATCATCATGGCCGACCAGGTGGGCCGCTCCGTGGGTGAAATGTACATGGGCGCCATGATTCCCGGCCTGGTACTCACCGGCTTCTACGTGGCCTATGTGGTGCTCGTGTCCCTGTTCAAGCCCGAACATGCCCCGGCCCTGCCGCTCTCGGCCCGCTCCATCAGCGGCATTCCGCTGCTGGTGAAGTGCCTGGTGGTGTTGGTGCCGCCCCTGTTCCTGATCTTCCTGGTGCTGGGCACCATCTTCCTGGGCATCGCCACTCCCACCGAAGGCGGCGCCATGGGAGCCTCCGGCGCCCTGCTGCTGGCTCTGGCCAAGAAGAAGCTGGACTTCACCCTGTTGCGCCAGGCCATCGAATCCACGGCCAAGCTCTCTTCCTTCGTCATGTTCATCCTGATCGGCGCCACCGTGTTCGGCCTGGTGTTCCGGGGAGTGGATGGAGATCTCTGGGTGGAACACCTGCTCACCTCCCTGCCGGGGGGCCAGACGGGCTTCCTGGTCGCGGTCAACATCCTGTTCTTCGTGCTCGCCTTCTTCCTCGACTTCTTCGAGCTGGCCTTCATCCTGGTACCCCTGGTGGCCCCGGTGGCCGACAGTCTGGGCATCGACCTGGTCTGGTTCGGCGTGCTGCTGGCGGTGAACATGCAGACCTCCTTCATGCATCCGCCCTTTGGCTTCGCCCTGTTTTATCTGCGCTCGGTGGCCCCCGCAAAACGCTACCGGGATGCGGTCACGGGCAGGGAGATGGAGCCTGTCACCACCAGCCAGATCTACTGGGGCGCCATTCCCTTCGTCTGCATCCAGATCCTGATGGTGGCCCTGATCATCGCCTTCCCCCAGCTGGTTTCCGTGGAAAAACGGGAGGTGATGGAGGACACCCCCCTGGAAATCCTGCTGCCTACCGAGGGCATGGGCCAGGAAGCGGGCAACGGCGATACGGAAGCCCCGCCCTTGCAGTTGCCCGGCCAGGAGCCGGAGCAGGAAGGTGCCGCCTTCGATCCCGGCAAGATCCAGTTTTCCACCGATGAGCCCGGTGAAAAGCAGTAAGCCCAAGGCTCAAACCCTGTCATTGATCCATTCCATCGAGGAGACACTACATGGAACGCCGTGATTTTCTGAAAAAAGCCAGCATCGGTGCCGCAGCCGGTGCCGCTTCTGTCGTTGCCGCCCCCGCCATCGCCCAGAGCGAACCCAGCATCAAATGGCGCCTGGCTTCCAGCTTCCCCAAAACCCTGGACACCCTGTTCGGTGGCACCGAGGATTTCTGCAACCGCCTGCGCCAGCTCACCAACGGGAAGTTCGACATCCGCCCCTTCCCGGCCGGAGAGATCGTGCCCGGCCTGCAGGTGCTGGATGCGGTCCAGGCCGGCACCGTGGAACTGTGCCATACCGCCCCCTACTACTTCTTCGGCAAGAACGAGGCTTTCGCCTTTGACTGCGCCGTGCCCTTCGGCATGACCGCCCGGGCTCACAACGCCTGGATGTACTACGGCGGTGGCATGGAAGCCCTGCGCGCCTTCTACGCCAACTACGGTGTGGTGAACTTCCTGGCCGGCAACTCGGGCTGCCAGATGGGTGGCTGGTTCAGAAAGCCCATCAATTCCGTGGCCGACCTCAAGGGTTTGAAGATGCGCATCGGCGGCTTCGCCGGCCGGGTGATGGAGCGCCTGGGCCTTGTCCCCCAGCAGATCGCTGCCGGAGACATCTACCCCTCCCTGGAAAAGGGCACCATCGACGCCGCCGAGTGGATCGGGCCCTTCGATGACGAAAAGCTGGGCCTCAACAAGGTGGCTCCCCACTACTACTACCCGGGCTGGTGGGAAGGCAGCACCGCGTTCTCCTTCCTGGTGAACAAGGCCCAGTGGGACAAGCTGCCCAAGAGCTATCAGGCTGCGTTTGAAACCGCCGCTGCCGAAACCAATGTGCGCATCCTGGCCGACTACGACGCCAAGAATCCCCAGGCTCTGGGTCGCTTGATCAAGTCCGGCGCCAAGCTCTCGGCTTTTTCGAAGGACATCATGGAGGCCTGCTTCAAGGCCGCCAACGAGGTGATGGAGGAAACCGCCGGCAAGAACCCGGACTTCAAGAAGATCTACGAACCCTGGAAGCGCTTCCGCAACGACGAATTCCAGTGGTTCCGGGTCGCCGAGCAGGCCTACGCCCAATTCACCTTCGGCAAGCAGTTCGGCAAGAAGTGATGCCTTGCGGGGAGGCCCTGCGGGGCCTCCCCATGTTTTTCTGATTACCATGAACCCCCTGCTCGCCGGCCTCGCCCGCTTCCTCCCCCCCCAGCGCATCGTCACCGACGAACTGCGCCGCTTGGCCTATGGCACCGATGCCAGTTTCTACCGGCTGGTGCCCGAGGTCGTGGTGATCGTCGACAGCGAGGCCGAGGTTCAGGCCCTGCTGGCCCTGGCCCATGAACTGGGCAAGCCCGTCACCTTCCGGGCCGCCGGCACCAGCCTCTCGGGCCAGGCCGTCACCGACGGCATCCTGGCCGTACTGGGTGATAGCTGGCGCACGGTGGAAATCGCCGAGGATGGCCGTCTGATCCACCTGGGTCCCGCCGTGGTGGGGGCTGACGCCAATCGTCTGCTCGCTCCCCTGGGCCGCAAGATCGGCCCGGACCCGGCTTCCATCGCCACCTGCAAGATCGGCGGCATCGCCGCCAACAACGCCAGCGGCATGTGCTGCGGCACCGCCCAGAACACCTACCAGACCCTGGCCGGCCTGCGCCTGATCCTGGCCGATGGTACGGTGCTCGACAGCGCCGACCCGGCCAGCCGGGCCGCCTTCCGGACCAGCCATGGCAGGCTGCTGGACGACCTGGCCGCCCTGGCCATCGAAGTGCGCGACAAACCGGAACTGGCCGGGCGCATTAAAAAGAAATTCCAGATCAAGAACACCACCGGCTACAGCCTCAATGCCCTGATCGACTTCGACGAACCCATCGACATCCTCACCCACCTGATGGTGGGCTCCGAGGGCACCCTGGGATTTCTCGCCCGGGTCAGCTACCACACGGTGGAGGAACACGCCCACAAGTCGAGCGCCCTGGTGATCTTCGCCACCATGGAAAGCGCCTGCCAGGCGGTGATCGCCCTCAAGCCCGCGCCGGTTGCCGCCGTGGAGCTGATGGACCGGGCGGCGCTGCGCTCCGTGGAAAACCAGCCGGGCCTGCCCTTCCCCCTGGCCGGGCTGCCCGGGGGCGCCACGGCACTCCTGATCGAGACCCGGGCCGGCAGCGCCGCCGCCCTGGAGAGCCAGATTGCCGCCATCGAGACCCTGCTGGCTGAACACGCCACCCTGCTGCCGGTGGCATTCCAGCGCGATGCCAGGGCCTGCGAGGCCCTGTGGAAGATCCGCAAGGGTACCTTCCCGGCCGTGGGCGCCATCCGCCCCCCGGGCACCACGGTCATCATCGAGGACGTGGCCTTTCCCATCGCCTCGCTTGCGGCCGCCACCCTGGATCTACAGGCCCTGTTCGCAAAGCACGGCTACCACGAGGCCATCATTTTCGGCCATGCCCTGGAAGGCAACCTGCACTTCGTCTTCACCCAGGACTTTTCCACCGCCGCCGAGGTGGAGCGCTACGCCCGCTTCATGGACGAGGTCTGCCACCTGGTGGTGGACAAGTACGACGGCTCCCTCAAGGCCGAACACGGCACGGGCCGCAACATGGCGCCCTTCGTCGAACTGGAATGGGGCAAGGAAGCCACTGAACTGATGTGGCGCATCAAGGCCCTGCTCGACCCGGCCGGCATCCTCAACCCCGGGGTGGTCCTGGACCGGGACCCGGAGGCCCACCTCAAGCACCTGAAACCCATGCCGGCGGTGCACGATCTCGTGGACCGCTGCATCGAATGCGGCTTCTGCGAGCCCCAGTGCCCCTCGGCGGGGCTCAGCTTCTCGCCCCGCCAGCGCATCGTCGCCTCGCGGCATCTCGGCCAACTGCAGGCCCAGCGCCAGGCCGCCGGCGAGAACGTGGATGCCCTGCTGCCCACCTACCAGTACCAGGGCATGGATACCTGTGCCGGCTGTGGCCTGTGCGCCACGGTCTGCCCGGTGGGCATCGAGACCGGCGCCCTGATCCGGGAACAGCGGGCCGGCAACATCGGCCGCATCGCCCGCTTCCTGGGCCGGCAGGCCGCCCAGCACTACGCCGCCACCACCGCCCTGGCCCGCTGGAGCCTGGGGGCCGGCAAGCTGGGCGCGGCGCTCCTGGGTCACGGCGCCCTGGGCAAGCTCAGCGGTGGCGTCTGGAAGCCCTCCCTGGCCCCGGCCCGCCATGTCGCCGCCCCCGCTCCGCAGTCCGCCACCCATCTGACCAGACGGCCCGAAACGGTGGTCTATTTCTCGGGCTGCGCCGGGCGCATGTTCGGGGAGGCCGATGGCAGCGACGACCTGCCCACGGTCATCACCCGTCTGCTCGGCAAGGCCGGCCTGGAGGTGCGCCTGCCCAAAGAAATGAACGGCCTTTGCTGCGGCCAGCCCTTCCACAGCAAGGGCCTGTTCGACACAGCCACGGCCAAGGCCAGGGAACTGGAAGCTGCCCTGCTCGACGCCAGCGAAGGGGGACGGCTGCCCATCCTCTTCGACGCCAGCCCCTGCACCCTCCGGATGCGCCAGCACCTTCAAAACCGCCTGGCCGTGCAGGATTTCGGCGAATTCGCCCACGACACCCTGCTCCCCCGCCTGAGGCTGTCCCCGCTGGCCGAGCCCGTGGCCCTGCACGTCAATTGCAGCGCCCGCCGCCTGGGCGAAGCCGACAAACTGCTGGCCCTGGCCCGGGCCTGCTCGCCCCAGGTGATCGTCCCTGCCGAGGTGAAGTGCTGCGGCTTCGGCGGCGACCGGGGCTTTGCCGTGCCGGAACTGAACGACCACGCCCTCAGGGACCTAAGCCTGCCCGCCAACTGCCGCCAGGGTTACTCCAGCAACCGCACCTGCGAACTGGGACTTTCCGACCATACCGGGATACCCTACCGCTCCATTGCCTATCTGCTGGATGGGTGCGCCAAGTGAAATTTTTAGAACCCACCACAGAGACACAAAGGCACAGAGAAGCTCAAAAGCGAGGAAAGCTTGAGATTTTTGCTTCCATACTCTCTTTGAACCTACAAGAAGCTGTTTTCACGGTTTTCTCCGCGTCTCTGTGCCTCTGTGGTGAGGTATTTAGGTTGAATCCCAATGACTGAACTCCTTCCCATGCTCCTCGTTGCCGGCGGGGCTTTCCTGGCCGGCGCCATGAATGCCATGGCCGGTGGCGGCACCTTCTTCTCCTTCCCCGCCCTGCTGGCCGCCGGGGTTCCTCCTGTCACCGCCAACGCCAGCAATACCGTGGCCCTCTGGCCTGCCAGCCTGTCGAGCGCCTGGGCTTACCGGCAGGAACTGGCCCGGCACAAGACCTGGGTCATCGGCCTCACGGTGGTTTCCTTCTTTGGCGGCATCGGCGGCGGGCTCCTGCTGCTGGCCACGTCCAACGATGCTTTTGCCAAGATGATTCCCTGGCTGCTGCTGATCGCCACCGCCCTTTTCGCTTTCAGTAACCAGGTGGGCAGCCTGGTGAAACGGATTAAGGGCTGCCTCGGCCAGCAGACGGAAAAGAGCACCCCGGGCGGTTTCGGCGGGTTGCTGTTCCAGTTCATCGTGGCCGTCTACGGAGGCTTCTTCGGTGCCGGGCAAGGCATCCTCACCCTGGCCGCCCTGTCGATCCAGGGAATCACCAACGTGCAGGAGCTGAATGGCCTGAAAAACTGGATTGCCGCTGTCACCTACTCGGTTTCCGCCCTCACCTTCATCATCGCCGGGGCGATTTCCTGGCCGCACACTCTGGTAATGCTGCTCACCGCCACCCTGGGGGGCTATGCCGGGGCCCTGCTGGCCAAACGCCTGCCCGGCCTCTGGCTGAAGCGGCTGGTGATCGCCGTGGGCGCCGGCCTCACCCTGATCTACTTTTACAAGAGCCATGTGAGCTGACCGCCCATGCTGTTGCGCATCGTCTCCATCCTGCTGCCCATCTTCGCCATCGTCGCCATCGGCTATTTCTACGCCCGCCGTTTCAAGCCAGACATGGGGGCGGCCAACCACCTGAACATGGACGTGTTCGTGCCGGCCCTGGTGTTCTACGCCCTCGCGGGCAAGCCCCTGGACCTGGGCAGCTACGGCCCCCTGGCCCTGGGGGCCCTGGTGGTGGTACTGGGCAGCGGCCTGCTGGCCTGGCCGGTGGCGAAGCTGCTGGGCTACCAGAACAAGACCTTCATCCCGCCCATGATGTTCAACAACTCGGGCAACATCGGCCTGCCCCTGGCGGTGCTGGCCTGGGGCGAGGCGGCCCTGCCGGCGGCCATTGTGCTGTTCATGGTGGAAAACACCCTGCATTTCTCCCTGGGGGCCCGCTGGCTCGACCCTCACGCGGCCCTGGCCCGGCTCTGGCGGGTGCCGGTGGTGGCTGCCGCCCTCCTGGGCCTGGCCTTCAACCTGGGGGGCATCCAGCTTTGGGACCCCCTGCTGATGTCCATCAAGATGCTGGGCGACATCGCCGTGCCCCTGATGCTGTTTTCCCTGGGCGTGCGCCTGGCCACCACCCACCTGGGCGAGTGGAAGATCGGCGTCGCCGGCGCCCTGTTCTGCCCCTTGAGCGGCCTGCTGCTCGCCGCTGCCAGCGCCTGGGCCCTCGGCCTCGACGGCCGCGACCGGGAAATGCTGATCGTCTTTGGCGCCCTGCCCCCGGCGGTGCTCAATTTCCTCTTTGCCGAACGCTACCGCCAGGAACCGGACCGGGTCGCCTCCATCGTGCTGATCGGCAACCTGGCCGCCCTGTTCTTCCTGCCCTTGGCCCTGTATCTCACCCTTAACTGACCCCCGCGAGGCACCCATGAGCACACTTGAATTCGACAAGGATGAACCCCTGCGTCAGGACATCCGCCTTCTCGGCCGCTTGCTGGGAGATACCGTAAGGGAGCAGGAGGGGCAGGCCATCTTCGACCTGGTCGAACGCATACGCCAAACCGCCGTGCGCTTCGCCCGGGAAGGCGATGACCGGGTACGTACCGAGCTCACCGGACTGCTCAACGGTCTGAGCAAAGACGAGACCATGAGCGTGATCCGTGCGTTCAGCTACTTCCTGCAACTGGCGAACATCGCCGAAGATCAGCACCATATCCGCCGTCGCCGGGCCCACGAGCTGGCCGGCTCGCCCGCCCGGGAGGGCAGCCTGGCACGGGCCTTCGAGGCCATTCGCGCTGCGGGGGTCAGTCCAGCCACGCTGGCCTTGGCTTTGCAGAACGCCCTGATCGTGCCGGTGCTCACCGCACACCCCACCGAAGTGCAGAGAAAGAGCATCCTGCAATGCCAGCACGCCATCGCCCGCCTGCTCGATCAGCGCGACCGGCTGCGTCTCACCCCCGAGGAACAGGTGGAGAATGATCGGGATCTGGCCCGGCTGGTTCTTACCCTCTGGCAGACCCGCCTGATGCGCCCCAACCGCCTGAAGGTCATCGACGAGGTCAAAAACGGCATCAGCTATTTCGACGACACCTTCTTCACCGAACTGCCAAGGCTCTACGGCCAGGTCGAGGCCCTGCTCAGCGCCGAAGGCATCGCTAACGAAACCCTGGAGTCTCTGCCGGCCTTCTTCCGCATCGGCTCGTGGATTGGCGGCGACCGGGACGGCAATCCGTTCGTGACGGCGGAAATCCTCCATGAAACCCTGCGCCTGCAATCGGCCGCCGTTTTCAACTTCTACCTGGAAGAAATCCACGCCCTTGGCCAGGAACTCCCCCTTTCTCAACTATTGGTGCGCATCACCCCGGAGCTGGCCGCGCTCTCGGACGCCTCCCCCGACACATCGCCCCAGCGGGCCGACGAGCCTTACCGGCGCGCCCTGTCCGGCATCTATGCCCGCCTGGCGGCCACCATCCAGGCCCTGGACCACGAACATGCCCTGCGCCATCCGGTGGCTCCGGCTCAGCCTTACCCGAGCGCCGACGCCCTGGCCGCCGATCTCGCCATCCTGGCCGAATCCCTGAGGAAGAACGGCGCCGCCCGCCTGGCCCGAGGTCGCCTGCGCCGGCTGGTCCGGGCCGTGCAGGTGTTCGGCTTCCACCTGGCGCCCGTGGACCTGCGCCAGAACTCGGACGTGCACGCCAGAAGCGTCGCCGAACTGCTGGCCCGGGCAGGCCGCTGTCCTGACTATGCAGCTCTGGATGAGAGCGCCCGCATCGCCCTGCTCTGCGAAGAACTGGCCACCCCCCGGCCCCTCCATTCCCCCTGGCTCGATTACAGCGAAGAAACGAAGGGGGAGCTGGCGATCTTCTTTGCCGCCCGGGAACTGCGCCAACGCTACGGCGAAGCGGCACTGCCCAACTGCATCATCTCCAAGACCGACGGGGTGTCCGACCTTTTAGAGGTCGCCTTGCTCCTGAAGGAATCCGGTCTGCTGCTGCCCGGGGCGGAACCGCAACTGGCCATGAACATCATCCCCCTGTTCGAAACCATCGGCGACCTGCGCCAGGCCGGCCCGGTGATGGATGCCATCTTCCAGCTGCCTCTCTACCGGCAACTCCTGAAGAGCCGCGGCGACGAACAGGAAGTCATGCTGGGCTACTCGGACAGCAACAAGGATGGTGGCTTCCTCACCTCCGGCTGGGAGCTGTACCAGGCCGAAGTGCAGCTCACCCGGGTGTTCGCCCGCCACGGGGTGCGCCTGCGCCTCTTCCACGGCCGCGGCGGCTCCGTGGGCCGGGGCGGCGGCCCCAGCTACCAGGCCATCCTGGCCCAGCCCGCCGGTGCCGTCTCGGGCCAGATCCGCATCACCGAACAGGGCGAGGTCATCGCCTCCAAGTACGCCAACCCGGAAGTGGGCCGGCGCAACCTGGAAATCCTCGTGGCCGCCACCCTGGAAGCCACCCTCACCGACCACGAAAATCAGGTGGAACGGGCCGAGGCCTTCCACCCGGTGATGGACGAACTCTCCCGCCGGGCCTTCGCCGCCTATCGGAGCCTGGTGTACGAAACCCCGGGCTTCGCCACTTACTTCCGGGAATCCACACCGCTGTCCGAAATCGCCAAGCTCAACATCGGCAGCCGCCCCGCCTCCAGGAAGAAGTCCGATGCCATCGAGGACCTGCGCGCCATTCCCTGGGTGTTTTCCTGGGCCCAGTGCCGCCTGATGCTGCCCGGCTGGTACGGCTTCGGCACTGCCGTGAACGGCTGGCTGGAAGAAAACCCGGAAGGCCTGCCCGTATTGCAGCGCATGTACCGCCACTGGCCTTTCTTCCGCACCCTGCTCTCCAACATGGACATGGTGCTGGCCAAGACTGACCTCGCCATCGCCTCCCGCTACGCCGAACTGGTCACGGACCCGACCCTGCGCCAGCAGGTCTTTGGCCGCATCCAGGCCGAATGGGAACTGACCCGCCAGCACCTGCTCGCCATCGAGGAACAGCAGGATTTCCTGGCCGACAACCCGCTCTTGAAGCGCTCGATCCGCAACCGCTTCCCCTACATGGACCCCTTGAACCACCTGCAGGTGGAACTCCTGCGCCGGCACCGGGCCGGAGCCGAGGACGAGCGCATCGCCCGGGGCATCCACATCACCATCAACGGGATTGCAGCGGGATTGAGAAACAGCGGCTGACAAAACCGGGGCGGTCGTCCGCGCATAGCTGTGCAGGGCATCACCGATATCAGCGACTGCACCGACCATCAGAAGGAAGTTGGGCAGCGGCGCGAGCGGCCTTCAGCCTCCCCGGAAAACGTTGAGCTGGCGCCGGTCCCGCTTGGTGGGGCGGCCCTTGTGGTCGGCCCCAGGAACAGGTGACAGTCGGCGCAATTCGGCTTGCCGCTTTCGTTCCTGCCGGCTCTCCGGAGTCTCCCGGTACAGCAGGCGGGCTTCGGGCGCCGGCCGGCGCTGTTCATGGAGTCCCTCGACCACCACGGTCCAGACCTGTTCTCCGGCACGAATCTGCAGTTCATCCCCCAGCTTCACCTCCCTGGCTGGCTTTACGGCCAGGCCATTGAGGCGCACCTTGCCGCCCTCCACCGCCGCGCTGGCCAGGCTACGGGTCTTGAAGAAGCGGGCGACCCAGAGCCACTTGTCGAGACGCATGGAACGACTCCCCCTCAGTTGGCCCCGGTCCTGGCACGGGCGATCAAGGCCGCCAGTTCCCGCCGCTGGGCCTCGTCGAGCTTCCGGATGGAACGGCTCCAGCGATAGCTGCGGTAATGACGCTCCACGTATTGCCAACCCAGGGGACCATAAGCATCCACCTCGGCCCGCAACCTCGGCACGGCATGAATCACATGACGGAACTGCTCCCAGTCCAGGGATTGCAGTTCCCTTTCCAGAAACTGGCTGTCGGGAGCCGCCGCAACCGTGTCATCCCCGACCGCTTCCCCGGCATGGGCCGGGGAAAGAAAGAGCAGCGTAGCCAGGATCAGGCTGGCATGGCTGGACAATCGCATCGCAATCCCTCTTGACGGTTCCCCAGGTCCTGGATGAGAGCCCCGAGGCTATGTTTGAAGTGGCCGGGCCCGTGGATGGCCGGCGCCGGGAGGCTGAAGCATATTACGCCAACAAGCCGACCGTCACGGAAATTCAGCCGGCCGGTCGCAGCCGCCACCAGGCCTTGCCGGTGACCCCCTGCTCCACCCAGTAGTGAAATACCGCCCCGGCCAGGATGCTCATGCCCCAGGCGAGCCCCATGCCCAGCAGGGCGAGTTCCGGCGTCAGGGGTACGAAGCGGGTGAAGGCGGCATTGACCACCAGGCAAACGGGGAAATGGATGAGGAAAACCCCGTAGGAAATGCGGGACAGGAAGGCGGCGAGCGGCCTGGCCTGCCAGTCTGGCATCAGGTTGCCAGACTGGATCAGGGCGATGCTGGCGGCGGTGAAGGTGGCCACCGCGATGCGGTCGCGGAATTCCATGGCCAGGGCAACAGAGGCCAGGAGCAGGATCAGACCGCCCAGGCGGTGGCACCCCCCGGGCCGGGCGCTCCACCAGGCCAGGGCCCCCAAGCCGTAGGAGCCGAAGAAATACAAGGCCCAGACGTCCCAGCCCCTGTCCAGGTTGAAGTGGAACAGGGAGGCCAGCAGGAGCAGCACCACCAGCCCCACGCCGAGATCCAGCCCGGCGAGGCGACGCTGTCCCCCGAGCCAGAGCAGCAGGGCGAGCAGGCAGTAGAGCTGGAAATCGATGGCCACATACCAGACTCCGGCGGACAAGGCTTCGTAGCCGAGCAGATCGTGGAGCAGCAGCACATGGGCCAGGAACTGCCCTGGACCCGGGGGCGCCGAGATGGAGTCATGCACCATCCACCGGCTGGCCAGGGCCGAGCCCATGATGGCCACCAGCAGGGCGACCACATAGGGCCCCGCCAGGCGCCGGTAACGTTGCCAGACAACCGGCAACAGCTGGCGATCCGGCACCCAGCACCCTTCCGGCGCGAGGCTGCGGGCCGCCAGGAAGCCGCCCACCACGAGGAATACCTGCACCGCGATACGGGCCTGCTGGGACAGCCACTCGATCAACCCCGGCAGCAGGGCCGCCGCTGAATCCGAAAGTGGCCCGTAGAAGGCCAGGTGGTGCAGCACCACCAGCTGGGCCGCGACGGCCTTGAGCAGGTCGACGAAAGCCAGGCGCCGGCCTGCCCCACTCATCCGGCCTGCTGCACGCGCTGGTGGATATGGGCCAGGGCCTCTTCCACCTGGTCCACCAGGATCAGGCAGATATCACCGGTCTCGAGTCGTTCCAGGGCCCGGTCGATGGCCAGGAACTCGCCGCGGATTTCTTCCACGTAGGCGGTGCGGCTCGCCCCTTCCAGCCCCTGGCGCAGCAGCGCCAGCACCTCGCCGTCGGCCCGACCCCGCTGGCACTGATCCTGGTAAAGGATCACGTCGTCGAAGGCGGCGCCAAGGATCTGGGTCTGCTGACGGATGTCCTCGTCACGCCGGTCGCCAGCCCCGCTGATCACCACGACCCGGCGCCGGGAGGGCATGGTCTCGATGGCCTGGACCAGGGCCTGAATGGCATCCGGGTTGTGGCCGTAGTCGGCGATCAGGGTGGCCCCCTTGTAGTCGAACAGGTTGAAGCGACCGGGCGCAGTGCTGGCATCGCTGACGAAACTGGCCAACTGGCGACGGATGGTGAGCCAGTCCAGCCCCAGGGCCCAGGCGGCGCCCACGGAAGCCAATACGTTATCCACCTGGAAGCCAATGCTGCCACCCCGGGTGAGGGGCACCCGTGCCAGGGAGAAGCGCTGCTGCTCCTCGCCCTGGGCGAAGCAGACGATGTGGCCGTCACTCACGTACAGGCCGCGCTTGCCCTGGGCCAGATGGGTTGAGAGCACCGGATGATGGGGATCCTGGGCAAAATAGGTGACGGCACCGGGGCAGTGCTCGGCCATTTTCGCCACCACGGGGTCGGCGGCGTTCAGCACGGCCATGCCGTCCGGCGCCACGTTCTCGACGATGACCCTTTTGACCACGGCCAGATCCTCGACACTGTTGATGAAGGCCAGACCCAGGTGGTCGCCCTGGCCGATATTGGTCACCACAGCCACGTTGCAGCGGTCGAACCCCAGCCCTTCGCGCAGCACGCCGCCCCGGGCGGTTTCCAGCACGGCGGCATCGACTTCCGGGTGCAGGAGCACATTGCGGGCGCTCCTGGGGCCGCTGCAGTCGCCGGTATCGATGCGCCGGCCATGGATGTAGACCCCGTCGGTGGTAGTCATGCCGACACGCAGGTTGTCGCCGGTAAGCATGTGGGCGATCAGGCGCACGGTGGTGGTCTTGCCGTTGGTGCCGGCCACCGCCACCACGGGAATTCGGCCATTGCTCCCATCACCGAACAGGGTGGAGATGATGGCCTCGCCCACCGCCCTGCCGCGGCCGAAAGACGGCTGCAGATGCATGCGCAGGCCGGGTGCGGCATTCACTTCGACGATGCCGCCGCCCTGCTCTTCCAGCGGTTTGAGCACGGTCTGGCAGACCACGTCCACGCCGCAGATGTCGAGGCCCACCATCTGGGCCGCATCCACGGCCCGGGCGGCCAGTTCGGGATGTACGTCGTCGGTCACGTCGGTAGCAGTACCGCCGGTGGAAAGGTTGGCGTTGTTGCGCAAGGCCACCAGGGCACCCTTGGGGGGGATGCTCTCGGCGTTGTACCCTTGCTTTTCCAGGGTGGCCAGGGCGATGTCGTCGAAGCGGATCTTGGTGAGCGCCGTGCCGTGGCCCTCACCGCGGCGTGGGTCGCTGTTGACCTGCTCCACCAGCTGGCGAATGGTGTGCACCCCGTCGCCGATCACCTGGGGCGGATCACGCCGGGCGGCGGCCACCATCTGGTTGCCGACCACCAGCAGGCGGAAGTCCTGGCCCGGCAGATAACGTTCCACCAGCACCTTGGAACTGATCTCGGACGCCACGGCGTAGGCAGCCAGGACTTCCTCGCGGGTCGTGAGGTTGACTGCCACCCCCTTGCCCTGGTTGCCGTCCTGGGGCTTGACCACCACGGCCCCCCCGATTTCCTGGGCGGCGGCCCAGGCATCCTCGGCATCCTGGACGGTACGGCCCAGGGGCACGGGCACGCCGGCAGCACGCAGCAGGTCCTTGGTCAGTTCCTTGTCCTGGGCGATGGATTCGGCGATGGCGCTGGTGCAGTCGATTTCAGCCGCCTGGATGCGGCGCTGACGGCTGCCCCAGCCGAACTGGACGAGGCTGCCGGTCGTCAGACGGCGGAAGGGAATATTGCGGGAAAGGGCGGCATCGACGATGGAGCCGGTGCTGGGCCCGAGGCGCTCGTCCTCGTCCAGCTCGCGCAGCTCGGCCAGCGCCTGGTCGAGGTCGAAGGGGGTGTCATCCAGGGCGGCGCGGCACAGGGCCTCGGCCAAGGCCATGGCGCGGCGCCCCACCGCCTCTTCGGTGTACTCCACCACCACCTGGTAGATGCCAGGCTCCACCGTCTGCTGGGTGCGGCCGAAGGTGACCGGGCAGCCGGCGCTCACCTGCAAGCCAAGGGCGGAAAGCTGCAGGGCATGGGCCAGGGAGAAAGCCTGGGCGGTATCGGCCAGGGCAACCAGGCCGATCTCGGGAAAGCGGGCCCGCAGGCGGGTCTCGAACTCGGGAAAGTGGCGGCTTAGCTGGCGCTCAGCCTCGTTGCAGCTGACGACGGCCTCGATGGAGGTGTGCCGGCTCCACAGATTGGGACCGCGCAGGGCGCGGATGCGGGAAATTTCCATGACGGGAATCCTCTGGATCTTCTTTTTTCTAAGTGTCTGGCGAATCAGGCAATGGCGGGAAAGGTTTCCAGGCCGGCGCGGATCACGTCGGTGCCCAGGCCCAGAGCCCAGGCGGCAGCCACGGCGGCGAGCAGGCTTTCCGTGATCCCGTCCTCTACAGGCAGTACCAGGCTGGCCATGTCCAGGAAGGAAGTTTCGTGCCCCTCCTGGGCCAGTACCAGTTGCCCCTCACGGATGAAAACCGCCCTGCCCCCCTGGACACAATGTTCGCGTAGCACCGGGAGTTCCCCGTCCCGGGCGAAGAAGATCACCTCCCCGTCCGAGAGGCGTGCCATGTCGGCCACCAGGGGATCGGCCGCGTTGAGCACGGCGGCGCCACCGGCCAGCACCACGTCCACCTGGGTGCGCAGCACGTTGTAGATCTGCTCGGGCGTCTCGATGTAATGGCGGCTCAGATCAGCCATGGGAGCGCTGTTGAGGACGATACCCACCTGGCAGCGGTCATAGGCCAGGCCGTCCTGCAGGATGGCCTCGGCACCGTTTTCGATCACGGCGGCCTGGACCTGGCGGTTCATCAACACCCGGCGGGCCGCCTCCCACTGGACCTTGGCCGTCTGGGCCCCGGTTTCCACCTGGCGGCGATTCAGGAAGATGCCGTCGCTACAGGCCAGGCCGATGTACTGGCCAGTGAGGTTGAGAAAATGGGTCAGCAGCCGGGCCGTCACGGTCTTGCCCCGGGCGCCGGTGATGCCTACCACGGGGATGCGGCCACTGTCCCCATCCGGAAACAGCAGTTCGACGATGGCCTGCCCCACGGGCCGGGGCTTACCCTCGGCCGGCTTGAGGTGCATCAGCAGGCCGGGGCCGGCGTTGACCTCGACAATGGCCCCCCCCTGGGCTTCCAGGGGCCTGGAAATGTCCTGCGCCACCAGATCCACCCCGGCAATGTCCAGCCCCACGACACGGGCAGCCAGGACCACGGCGCGGGCCGTGTCGGGATGGACCTCGTCGGTGCAATCGATGGCCAGGTTGCCAATCCGCTGGATCACCACCACCTTGCCTTCCGCCGGCACGTCCTCGGGAGCAAAGCCCTGGCGCCGGATTTCCAGCAGGGCGGCGGAATCCAGGCCGATGAAGTTGAGGGGGTGCTCTTCGCTGCTGCCCCGGCGTGGATCGGCATTGATCTGCAAGTCGATCAGTTCGCGGATGGTGTGCTTGCCGTCACCCACCACCTGGGCGATCTCGCCCCGGGCCGCAGCCACCACCTTGCTGCCCACCACCAGCAGGCGGTGCTCGATGCCGGGGATGTAGCGCTCGACAATGACATTGCTGCCCTCTTCGCTGGCGACCCGGTAGGCGGCCTCCACCTCGTCCCGGGTATTGAGGTTGAGAAAAACGCCTCGGCCGTGGTTGCCGTCATCGGGCTTGACCACCACCGGCAGGCCGATGTCCTGGGCGGCTTCCCAGGCGGCCTCGGGGCTGTCCACCAGCTGCCCTTCGGGCACCGGCAGGCCGCAGGACTGGAGCAGGGTCTTGGTCAGGTCCTTGTCCCGGGAGATGCTTTCGGCAATGGCACTGGTACGGTCGGTTTCCGCCGTCCAGATGCGGCGCTGGCGGCAGCCGTAGCCCAGTTGCACCAGATTGCCGTCGGTGAGGCGGATGGCTGGGATGTCCCGATCATCGGCCGCATCCACGATGCAGGCGGTGCTGGGTCCCAGGCAGTGGGTATCGACCAGGTCCTTGAGGTGCTCGATGCAGGCCGCCACGTCAAAGGGCCTGTCCTCGATGGCGGCCATCACCAGGTCGCGTCCATGCTGCAGGGCGGCTCGGGTGACGTGCTCGTTCCAGGCCCGCACCACCACCTTGTAGACGCCCCGTTCGGAGACTTCCCGGGCCTTGCCGAAGCCACCGGGCATGCCGGCCAGATTCTGCAACTCGAGGGTGACGTGTTCGAGAATATGTCCGGGCCAGGTGCCTTCCTGCACCCGGCGCAGAAACCCCCCCCGCTCCTCGTAGCTGCAACGGTGTTCGATCAGGGAAGGCAGCCAGGCGGACAGGCGTTCGTAGAAACCGGGAATTTTGTTGGAGGGAAAATCCTCCAGCTCGCCAATATCCACCAGGGCTTCCAGCACCGGGCGATAGGTCCAGATATTGGGGCCGCGCAGATACTGAATGCGGCGGAATTCGATGCGCTTATGGGTCATGTCGTCTCGAGTTTGTGCAGGTCCAGGGTTCCCGACCAGGTCGGTGCCCGGATAAACGCGCC
The DNA here is from genome assembly GCA_002340095.1 of Betaproteobacteria bacterium UBA2592. Taxonomy (GTDB): domain Bacteria; phylum Pseudomonadota; class Gammaproteobacteria; order Burkholderiales; family Rhodocyclaceae; genus Azovibrio. Next base: position 11,834 of record DDKS01000046.1, on the reverse strand, counting down.
ACGCCCATCCCGGTTTACCTTCCTGGAAAATATTCCCGATTGTTTCACGTTCCGGGTCAACCGTAACTTTCGACGACAGTTAACCCTGCAACCGCATTTTGCGGATAATGCCGCCCTCTTCCGCTCACCTCACACCCATGCCCATCGATCCCTCCCGTTCCAATCTGGAATCCCTGCTTTCTTCCGGGGAAGAACCCCTGGCCTGGCTGGAAACCGATCTGGATGAGCAACTCCACTTCGCCTGCGGCATCCTGCTGCTCACCCCCAGCCGCCTGGTCAGCCGCAATGCCCGGGGAGAAACGCAGACATGGGCCTGCCAGCCGGGGCTGGAGCTGCGCCGCCGCGATCATGCCGGGGTGGTGACGCTGGAACTGACGGACCACCACCAGCGCCTGGCCCGCTGGCACTACACCCTGGGGCAGGACGTGCAGGCCCGGCGCCTGATGGATGCCTTTACCGCCCGCATCCGTGAGCTGGAAACCGGCCTCCCCCCCGAGGCTCAGGAAGAAATCCTTTGCGAACGCTGCCATACCCCCATGGTGCCCGGCCAGGAAGAATGCCCCACCTGCGCCAAGGCCCTGTTGCAGCCCCCCTCCACCTGGACCCTGCTGCGCCTCTGGCGCTTCGCCAGACCCTACCAGGGACGGCTGCTGGCCGGCTTCCTGCTGACCCTGGCCGCCACCGCCTTCACCCTGGTGCCCCCCTATCTGACCATGCCGCTCATGGACGAGGTGTTGATCCCCTACCAGAACGGTCAGGCCATCGACCACGGCAAGGTGATCCTCTACCTGGGAGGGCTGCTGGGAGCGGCACTGCTGGCCTGGGGCCTGGGCTGGGCCAAGACCTACATCCTGGCCCTGGTCTCGGAGCGCATCGGCGCCGACCTGCGCACCACCACCTATGAGCACCTGCAGGGCCTCTCCCTGGAGTATTTCGGCGGCAAGCGCACCGGCGACCTGATGGCCCGGATCGGCAGCGAGTCGGACCGGATCTGTGTTTTCCTGTCCCTGCACCTGCTGGATTTCGCCACCGACGTGCTGATGATCGCCATGACCGCAGCCATCCTGATCTCCATCAATCCCTGGCTTGCCCTGGTGACGCTCCTGCCCCTGCCCTTCATTGCCTGGATGATCCACTTCGTGCGCGACAAGCTGCGGCACGGTTTCGAGCAGGTGGACCGGGTCTGGGCCGACGTCACCAGCGTCCTGGCCGATACCATCCCGGGCATCCGGGTGGTCAAGGCCTTCGCCCAGGAAAAGCGCGAGGCGGCCCGCTTCCGGGAAGCGAACCGGCGCAACCTCGCGGTCAATGACCGGGTGAATTACGTGTGGTCCCTGTTCTCCCCCACGGTCACGCTACTTACCGAAGTGGGCCTCCTGATCGTCTGGGGCTTCGGTATCTGGCTCGTGGCCCACGACGAGATCACCGTCGGCGTGCTGGCCGCCTTCCTGGCCTACATCGGCCGCTTCTACACCCGGCTCGATTCGATGAGCCGCATCGTCTCGGTCACCCAGAAGGCCGCATCCGCCGCCAAGCGCATCTTCGACATCCTCGACCATGTCTCCAGCGTTCCCGAACCCACCCGGCCCCAGCACCTGGAACGGGTGGAGGGCCGGATCAGCATCCAGCGCGTCGGCTTCCGCTACGGCAGCCGCACGGTGCTCCGGGGCGTGGACCTGGACATCCGCCCCGGCGAGATGATCGGCCTGGTGGGCCACTCCGGCTCCGGCAAAAGCACCCTGGTGAACCTGATCTGCCGCTTCTACGACGTGACCGAGGGCAGCATCTTCATCGACGGCATCGACGTTCGCAGCCTGCCCGTGGCCGAATACCGCAAGCACATCGGCCTGGTGCTGCAGGAACCCTTCCTGTTCTTCGGCACCATCGCCGAGAACATCGCTTACGGCAAGCCGGACGCCACCCGCGAGGAAATCGTCGCCGCCGCCCGGGCCGCCCACGCCCACGAATTCATCCTGCGCCTGCCGCATGGCTACGATTCCCTGGTGGGAGAACGGGGCCAGGCCCTCTCCGGCGGCGAGCGCCAGCGCATCTCCATCGCCCGGGCGCTGCTGATCGATCCGAAGATCCTGATCATGGACGAAGCCACCTCCGCCGTGGATACGGAAACCGAACTGGAAATCCAGGCCGCCCTGGATAACCTGATCAAGGGCCGCACCACCATCGCCATCGCCCACCGCCTCTCCACCCTGCGGAAGGCCGACCGGCTGGTGGTGATGGACCGGGGCCAGATCGTGGAAATCGGCAACCACGACGAACTGATGGCACGAAAAGACCACTACTACCGCCTCTACCAGGCCCAGACCAAGCAGCTGGACGAAGTGCTGGGCGTAGTATCGGCCCCGGTGCCCGCCGAAGCCTGAGGAGACGCTCATGCAAGCCCATCACCTGGAACGCAATCCCTTCGGCCAGCTGGTTTTCACCGATGCCGCCGGCCTGCGACACACGGGCGTGGTGCCCGTGCGCGCCTTCCCCATCAACGCCCCGGACCGGGGCCTGGCCCTGATGAGTCCGGAAGGCCACGAACTGCTCTGGATCGAGTGCCTGGAAGACCTGCCGGAACCCGTGGCCCGCCTACTCCGGGAAGAACTCGAAGAACGCGAGTTCATGCCGGAAATCCGCTCCATCCGGCACGTCAGCAGCTTTGCCACCCCCAGCACCTGGGACGTGGACACGGACCGGGGCCCCACCCGGCTGGTGCTGAAGGGGGAGGAAGACATCCGCCGCCTGGGCGCAAACGCCCTGATCATCGCCGACCATCATGGCCTCCAGTACCTGATCCGGGACCGCCAAGCCCTGGACCGTCAGAGCCGCAAGTTCCTGATGCGCTTCTTGTAAAACACCGCTCCGGATGCCGGAGCGGGCCCGCCCTGCTATCATTCGCCCCCGATGCGGCCCGCCAGACCGGGCCGCAATGCATTCTGGAGTTCCCATGTTGAAGATCTACGGCATCAAGAACTGCGACACCATGAAAAAGGCCATGCACTGGCTGGACGAACACGGTGTCCCCTACGAATTCATCGACTACAAGAAGGCCGGCGTGGCCGAAAGCCAGTTGCCCGACTGGATGGCACGGGCCGACTGGAAGGTGCTGCTCAACACCCGGGGCCTGATGTGGAAGAAACTCACGGAAGCAGAACGGGCCGATGTGGACGCCGCCAAGGCCCTGGCCCTGATGGCCCAATACCCGGCCCTGATCAAGCGCCCGGTCCTGGATACAGGCAAGACCCTGCTGGTGGGCTTCGACCCGGAAAAATACGCCAAGGAGCTGCTGTGAGCCTGGATACCGTCACCCGTTTCCTGTTCGAGGGCCTGGACATCCGCGGCGCCCTGGTGCACCTGGGCCCCTGCTGGCAGAGCCTGCAGAAAGGCCGGGGCTACGGCCCCGTGGAGGCGCGGCTACTGGGCGAGATGGCGGCTGTCACCGTGCTCATCGCCGCCCAGCTCAAGCAGCCCGGCAGGCTGACCTTCCAGCTGCGGGGCGGCGGCCCCATCTCCCTGCTGATCATGGACTGCGACGAACAGCTGCGCCTGCGTGGCATGGCCCGGGCCGTGCCCGATCTGGCACCGGCCCCGGTGCCGCAACTGCTGGGCGCGGACCAGGGCGGCCAGCTGATGCTCAACCTGGATTTCCCCGTGGCGCGCCAGCCCTACCAGAGCTTCGTACCCCTGGAAGGCGACTCCATCGCCAGCATCTTCGAACACTATCTGGAACAGTCGGAACAGCAGGCCGCCCGCCTCTTCCTGGCCGCCAGCGACCAGGCGGCCTGCTGCCTGTTCCTGCAGAAGCTGCCCGGTGCCGACGCCCTGGACCCGGATGGCTGGAACCGGATCACCCATCTGGCCGCCACGGTGAAAGAAGCGGAACTGCTGGAACTGGACGCTCCCACCCTGCTCAACCGCCTGTTTCACCAAGAAATCCTCCAGGGGGACCAGGGTGGCAAGGGCGTGCGGGTTTACGACCCCCGCCCGGTCACTCACCATTGCCCCGAGGATTGGGAAAAGGTGGAAGGCATGCTATTGGCCCTGGGACGCGAGGAGGCCGAAGCCATCCTGGCCGAGCATGGGGAAATCCTGGTGAAGGACGATATCTGCAACCGCGAGTATCGCTTCACCGCTGCGGAGGTGGACAAGCTGTTTTCCCGCAAACCCCTGCACTGACCCGGGGGGCTGGCCGCCCCGGCCCCTTCGGGAGTCTCAGGAAATGAGGCCGACGCCCAGGATGCTCATGGTGCCCACCAGGGTGCAGCCAAGCCAGATGAGGCTGGAGCGGTAGGCGCGCTCCACGAACTCGACTTCCCTGGCAGGCAGTTCGACCAATCCCGTCAGTCCCCCATGGGACACACCGGGAACATCGGCAAGGATTCCTCTTTGTTTCTCGCTGGCAGCGTTCTTCATGGGACCTCCCTGTTCTGATCCGGACCGGATTTGCCGGCCACGAGGAAGATTATCAGGAGGTCAGATGACAGGACAATGACTTCGGAATGGGCGCGAAGAAAAAACGCTGATATGCCAATAGAATCAGGCGAGGCCAGCGGGGCAAGGACGGCGCCTCGGAAAGAAACGGACTACGGCAGGACCTTGCCGGGATTCATCAGGCCCGCCGGGTCCAGGGCCTGCTTGATGGCCTGCATGGCTGCCAATTCCACCGGCGACTTGTAGCGCTGGATTTCCTCCCGCTTCAACTGCCCGATGCCATGTTCGGCGGAAATGCTGCCTCCGAGTTCATGTACCAGATCGTGGACGATGCGGTTGGCTTCCGCCTGACGCGCCAGCAGGGCACGATTGGCTCGCGCATCCGCCATGGACAGGTTGAAATGCAGGTTCCCATCCCCGAGATGCCCGAAGGAAACATGGCGGATGCCGGGAAACGCTTGCTGCAACGGCAGGACTACCCGGTCCAGGAATTCGGCGATGCGGGAAATCGGAAGGGCAATGTCGTGCTTGATGCTGAGTCCTTCCTGCTTCTGGGCTTCTGAAATGTTCTCCCGGATACGCCAGAGGCCCTGGCGCTGACTCTCCGACTGGGCCAGCAGCCCGTCGAGCAGGCTGCCATCCTCTAGGCCTTGGGCCAGGAAGGCCTCCACCCTGCCCTGCAGATCCCCGTCCCCATCGCTGTCCCCCAGTTCGCAGAGCACGTGCCAGGGAGCATCCGGCACCGGGGGAATGCCGCTGATGTGGCGGCGCACCAGTTCCAGGGACAGGGGACAGACCAGCTCGAAGGCGGTCAGATGGGCGTCGAAACGCTGCTGGAAGCGATTCAGCAAGGTGATGGCGGCCGCCGGGGAAGCAACGCCAAGCCAGCCGGTGACTCGGGTGCGCGGCTGGGGAAAGAGCTTGAGGACGGCGGCGGTGATGATGCCCAGGGTGCCCTCGGCGCCGATCAGCAAGTGGCGCAGGTCGTAGCCGGTGTTGTTCTTCCTCAGGGCCCGCAGACCGTCCCAGCATTCGCCGTTGGGTAGCACCGCCTCGATGCCGAGCACCAGGTCGCGGCAGGTGCCGTAGCGCAGCACCTGCACCCCGCCCGCGTTGGTGGACAGGTTGCCGCCGATCTGGCAACTGCCTTCAGCAGCCAGGGAAAGGGGAAAGAGCAGCCCCGCTTCCCGGGCGGCCGCCTGAATCCGGGCCAGGGAGCAGCCGGCTTCGGCCACCAGGGTGTGATTGCAGGCATCCAGACTGCGGATGCGGTCGAGGCGGCTCAACTGGATGATCAGGGCCCGGCCGGAAGTGTCGGGCGTAGCCCCTCCACAGAGGCCGGTGTTGCCCCCCTGGGGCACCATGGGCACGCCTGCCGCAACACAGGCCCGGACCAGGGCCTGGACTTCCGCCGTGCTGCCGGGCCGGACCAGACCCAGGGCCCGGCCCTGATAGCGGCCACGCCAGTCAGTGAGAGCCGGCGCCAGTTCGGCCGGCTCGGTCAGCAGATGGCCGGGACCGACGATGGCCGCGATTTTCTCGAGAAACCGGGAAAGTTCAGAGGGGTTCGGCGTAGAGGTCGTGGGCATCGGCGTCTACGATCCTGACCTGGATGAAATCGCCGGGTTCGGCGTCGAAGAAGCCGTCCACATACACCAGGCCGTCGATCTCGGGGGCATCGCCGGGGGTGCGGGCCATGACGCCCTCTTCATCCACCGCGTCCACCAGCACCGTGATTTCCCGGCCGATCTTCTCGGCCAGCTTCCCGGCACTGATGTCCTCCTGCAACTCCATCAGGCGACGGCGGCGGTCTTCCCGCTCTTCCTCGGGGAGCAGACCGGGAATCTCGTTGGCGGTGGCCCCCTCCACGGGAGAGTAGGCGAAGGCACCGACCCGGTCCAGACGGGCTTCCTTGAGGAAGTCGAGCAGTTCCTGGAACTCCGCTTCGGTCTCGCCGGGAAAGCCGGTGATGAAGGTGGAGCGGAGGGTGATGTCCGGGCAGATTTCCCGCCAGCGGCGGATGCGCGCCAGGGTGTTTTCCGTATGGGCCGGTCGCTTCATGGCCTTGAGAATGCGCGGGTTGGCGTGTTGGAAGGGCACGTCCAGATAAGGCAGCAACTTCCCTTCAGCCATCAGGGGAATCAGGTCATCCACCGAAGGGTAAGGATAAACGTAGTGCAGCCGCACCCAGATGCCGAACTGGGCCAGGGCTTCGCAGAGTTCCTTGAGGCGGGTCTTGACCGGTTTGCCGCCCCAAAAGCCGGTACGGTACTTGAGATCGACGCCGTAGGCGCTGGTGTCCTGGGAGATCACCAGCAGCTCCTTCACCCCGGCCTCGACCAGCCGGCGGGCTTCCTCCAGCACGTCGCCCACCGGACGCGACACCAGGGGACCGCGCAGGGAGGGAATGATGCAGAAGGTGCAGCTATGGTTGCAGCCCTCGGAAATCTTGAGATAGGCGAAATGATCCGGGGTCAGGCGGATACCCTGGGGCGGCACCAGGGAGGTGAAGGGATCATGGCTGGGCGGCAGGTGCTCGTGCACGACCGCCATCACCTCGTCGGTGGCATGGGGCCCCGTGACGGCCAGCACCTGGGGATGGGCGTCCAGCACCACGTTTTCCCGGGCACCCAGGCAGCCGGTGACGATCACCTTGCCGTTCTCGGCCAGGGCCTCGCCGATGGCATCCAGGGATTCGGCCACCGCCGCGTCGATGAAGCCGCAGGTATTGACGATCACCAGATCGGCTTCGTCATAGGAGGGAGAGATCAGGTAGCCCTCGGCACGCAGACGGGTGAGGATCTGCTCGGAATCCGAGGCAGCCTTGGGACAGCCAAGGCTGACGAATCCGACTCTGGCGGCGGCCGTCACGGCTTACTTCTCGGTGGCACCGGGAGCGCCGGTGAAGATGCTTCGGGTCTGCTGCTGGATCTGCTCCTGCATCTGCTGAAACATCTTCTTGCTCTGGTCCATGTAGGTGGACATCATGCTCTGCATGGCCGGCTGCTGGAAATTGAGGAACTGGGACCAGAAATCCGTCTGCATCTGGGGATTCTCACCGTAGAGGGAGCGGGATTGGTCCTGCAGCTTCTGCTGGAACTCGACGAAGATCTTGATGTTGTTTTCCAGGTATTTGCCCAACATGCCCTGCATGGCGTTGCCGTAGAAACGGATCATCTGCCCGAGCAGTTCGGCGGAGAAGATGGGCACGCCACCCGTTTCCTCTTCCAGGATGATCTGCAACAGGATGCTGCGGGTCAGGTCCTCATGGGTCTTGGCGTCCACCACCTTGAAGCTCTCGTACTTCAGAACCAGTTCCTTCACATCTCCCAGGGTGATGTAGGCACTGGTCTTGGTGTCATAGAGACGGCGGTTGGGATATTTCTTGATCAGCCTGACCTGTTCAGTCATGGGAAATTCCTGGAAACGGTTTATGTGCAGCGCAGCATTATAAATGAAAAAAGCGGGCCCCGGAGGGGCCCGCCATGACCTTGCACTGCAACAGGGTTTATTGGTAGTAGAGGCCGCCGTTGATGTTCAGGGTGGCGCCGGTGGTGAAGCCGGACAGTTCGGAAGCCAGGAAGGCGCAGGCAAAACCGATTTCCTCGGGCTTGGCCAGACGCTTCATGGGCACGGAATCCACGATGCTTTGCAGGATTTCGGGCTTGATGGCCATGACCATCTTGGTGGCCACATAGCCGGGGGCGATGGCGTTTACGGTGACGCCCTTGGCGGCCAGTTCCTGGGCCAGAGCCTTGGTGAAGCCGATGACGCCGGCCTTGGCGGCGGAGTAGTTGGTCTGGCCGGCCTGGCCCTTGACGCCGTTGACGGAAGAGATGTTGATGATGCGGCCCCAGCCACGCTCGGCCATCTTGGCAGAGCACTGCTTGGTGACGTTGAACAGGCTGGTCAGGTTGGTGGCGATGACGGCATCCCACTGCTCCTTCTCCATCTTGGCGAACATCTTGTCCCGGGTGATGCCGGCGTTGTTCACCAGGATGTCGATGGGGCCGGCCTTGGCTTCCGCTTCGGCGACCATGGCCTGGACCGAGGCCAGATCAGCCACATCGCCAGCAACCGGGATGAAATCCTTGAAGCCGGCGGCTTCCATTTCCTTCATCCACTCGTCCTTGTTGTCGAACTGGGGGTGGTAAGCGGCCACCACCTTGTGGCCGGCCTTGGCCAGTTCCTGACAGATGGCGGTGCCGAGGCCGCCCATGGCGCCGGTTACGAGAGCTACGCGTTGGGTCATAGACTTTCCTTCCCTTGTTGGTTGAGTTGTTGCTGCGACAAATTAACAGAGAACGCACGGTTCCAGTTCAGAACATGTGCTGGCCCCCGTTGATGGAAATGTTGGCGCCCGTGACGAAAGCGGCCTCATCGGAAGCGAGATAGGCTACCAGGCCGGCGATTTCCTCCGGCTTCCCCAGGCGCCCGACGGGAATCTGGGGCAGGATCTTCGTATCCAGGATGTCCTGGGGAATGGCCATCACCATCTTGGTGCCGATGTAGCCCGGGGAAATGGTGTTGACCGTGACACCGCCCTTGGCTACTTCCAGGGCCAATGCCTTGGTGAAGCCATGCATGCCGGCCTTGGCGGCGGAATAATTGGTCTGACCGAAGGCGCCCTTCTGGCCATTGACGGAGGAAACGTTGATGACCCGGCCCCAGCCCCGGGCCAGCATCCCGTCCATGACCTGCTTGGTCATGTTAAAGACGGAATCCAGGTTGGTGTGCATGACCGCATCCCAGTCGGCCTTGGTCATCTTCCTGAAGGTCATATCCCGGGTGATGCCGGCATTGTTCACCAGCACATCCACCGGTCCGACCTCCTGCTCCACCTGGGCCACGCAGGCCTTGCAGGCGTCGAAATCGGTCACGTCGCAGGGATAGGCCCGGAAGCCGTAGCCCATGCTGTTCATGCGGACAATCCACTCCCCCGCCTTGGCGTTGCCTGGGGAATAGGTGGTAACCACCCTGTAACCGAGGCCGGCGAGCTTGATGCAGACTGCCTCGCCCAGCCCCCCCATGCCACCAGTAACCAGTGCAACCCTTGTCATTCCTGTCTCTCTCCTTGGAGTTATTGTTTCAGCCCGGGATTACACGCAAAAGAAAGCTGCCTGCTAAACCGCCCTTTCCTTCACATAACGCCCCGGAGCCGGCTCGATAGGCTTGTACCTGGCGTTGCCCGGATTCCTGGGAGCAGCCTTCTCCCCGCCCCCGTGCGCCTTGAGCCACAAGGCCCAGTCGTTCCACCAACTGCCCTTCTTTTCTTCGGCCGCCGCAAGCCAGGACTCTGCATCGGACTTAAGATCCTCATTCACCCAGTAGCTACGCTTGTTCTTCGAGGCCGGATTGATGACCCCGGCGATGTGGCCGGAGGCACCCAGCACGAAGCGGATGTTGCCGGACAGCAGGCGGGTGCTCAGATAGGCCGAGTGCCAGGGCACGATATGGTCTTCCCGGGTAGCCAGCAAATACACGGGCATGTCGAGCTGCCCCAGGTCGACCCTGACGCCGCACATCTCCAGCTTGCCCGGGATGCGCAGGCTGTTGTCGTGATAGAGGTTGCGCATGTACCAGCAGGCAAAGGGCCCCGGCAGATTGGTGGAATCGGAATTCCAGTAAAGCAGGTCGAAGGGCTGGGGTTTCTGGCCCTTCAGGTAGTTACTGGTGACGTAGTTCCAGATCAGGTCGTTGGGGCGCAGGGCCGAGAAGGTATTCTGCAGCTCCCTGGCCTGGAGCAGCCCGCCCTTGCCGATGGTGGCCTCCCGGGCCGCCAGGGACTGTTCGTCGATGAACAGGCCGATCTCGCCGGTGTCGGAAAAATCCAGCAGGGTGGTGAGCAGGGTGAGCGAGGCGGCGGGCTTCTCGCCCCGGGCCGCCAGCACGGCCAGGGCCGAGGTCAGCAGGGTGCCGCCGACACAAAAGCCCAGGGTGTTTATCTCCTTCTGGCGGCTGATCTCCTGCACCACCCGGATGGCGGTGATGGGCCCTTGCTGGAGATAATCATCCCAGCCCCAATGCCCCTGCTCGGCCTTGGGATTGCGCCAGGACACGAGGAACACCGTGTGCCCCTGCTCCACCATGAAGCGGATCAGGGAGTTCTCCGGCTGCAAGTCCATGATGTAGAACTTGTTGATGCAGGGCGGCACCACCAGCAATGGGCGCTTGGCGACTTTCTGCGTCAGTGGACGGTACTGGATGAGCTGTATCAGCTCATTCTCGAAAATCACGGCCCCTTCTGTGCTGGCAAGGTTCCTGCCCACCTCGAAGACCGACTCGTCGGTCATGGAGATCCGCCCCTTTTTCAAGTCCTCGATCAGGTTGTTGATGCCGTCGGTGATGCTCTTGCCCTTGGTTTCGACGGCCAACTTGATGAATTCGGGATTGGTGGCAGCAAAATTGGAGGGTGCCAGGGCATCGGCGTACTGGCGTGCGGCAAAGCGCAGCTTTTCCCGGGCCCGTTCATCCTCCACGGGCAGTGTCTCCACCATCTTCTTCAGATAACGGACATTGAGCAGATAGCTCTGGCGGATGAAATCGAAAACCGGACTCTCCGACCATTCCGGAGCGGCAAAACGCCGGTCCCCAGGCTCTGGCAGCACTTCGAAATCAGCCTGCCTGCCCTGGCTGCGGGCCAGCATGGACTGCCAGAGCCTGGCCTGCTGAGACATGAACTCCTGCTGCAAGGCCTTCCACTCCTCGGTCTGGAGGGCAGGCTGCGCCGGAGACGGAAACGAAGCTTCCTGCCGGGGCATTTTTCCAAGCATGGACATGAAGCCCTGAGCCATGGACTGGCCGGCCTGAATGAAATGCTGGAACATGGGATGAAGCGCGTCGTTGCTTCCCTCTGCCTGCGACATGCAAGGACTCCTGTGGGCAATTGGCATCAAACTTCACAGCTTTCCGATTCTCCATGCCCGTTCCCGGACTGTCAATTCGCATGGGAATGTTGCCGGCCCCGCTATAATGCCGTGATGGTCCTTCCCATCGTTCTCATCGGCTGGCTCTATGTCACGCTGCTCATGGCAGCGACGGAGACCAGCTTCATCGCCGGCCTCCTCACCTTCACCCTGTATGGCGGCATTCCCTGCACCCTGATGCTCTATTTCGCCGGCACAAAGGTCCGCCGGCAGCGGGCCCTGCATCGGGAAATGCTGGCCGCCGAACAGCAACGGGAGGAAGAGGCCGCCACCTCCCGGGCAGTCCGCTTCTCCACCACCGACGAAAGCTAACAGGCCGTTGAAAAGCGTGGCGAGGATGGCCAGATGCAAGGCGCACGGAGCGCAGCGACCGCAGCCTATCAAATCGATAGGCAAGGAAGCGAGCACCGCGCAAGGCCGCAGATAGCCCACCGCATTAGTTTTTCAACAGCCTGCTAAGAGGGTGTTTACAAA